>JARRMW010000031.1:0-19466 GCA_037385685.1 Gammaproteobacteria bacterium | reverse complement strand
CGCGCGCTATCGCGGAGCAGCTCGGGATTCCGCTCAAGGACACCTACGGGCTGGGAAAGGTCCAGATCGAGATTTTCGAGAAGACAGTCGAGCATCGGCTCATGGATCCGACCTTTATCACTGCTTATCCGACCGAGGTTTCACCACTGGCGCGGCGTAACGATGCTGATCCCTTTGTTACAGATCGCTTCGAGTTCTTTGTGGGCGGTCGCGAGATCGCCAACGGATTTTCCGAACTCAACGATGCCGAGGACCAGGCCGAGCGCTTCAGGCTGCAGGTCGAGGAGAAGGAAGCTGGAGATCACGAGGCGATGCACTATGATGCCGACTACATCCGTGCGCTGGAATATGGCATGCCTCCGACCGCTGGCGAGGGGATCGGTATCGATCGGCTGGTGATGCTGCTGACGGATTCGCCGTCAATTCGTGATGTCCTGCTCTTCCCGCACATGCGACCTGAATAGAAAGCCCGGCGAGCGTGCGGTGACGCAGATTCTTCACCATCTCCTCTCCCCGGTAGCAAGCGCATCAGCCGGGGGATCATGATCGCAAGACTCTTCAAGTACAGTCTGCTGTTGCTGATCGGTGTGGCCGTACTGCTGCTTCTCTCCGTTCTGGCATTCCGCTGGCTGCCGGTGCCAACGTCTTCTTTCATGCTGCAAAGCCGGACGCATGTTGATTACCAGTGGGTTAGCCTGGAACATATTTCGCCATACATGGCCCTGGCAGTCGTCGCCGCAGAGGATCAGCGCTTTCCGGAACACAGCGGGCTGGACATGGTGGAAATCGAGAAGGCGTTGTACAGTGACAGCGGTCCTCCACGAGGGGCGAGCACGATTACACAGCAGGTTGCCAAGAACCTCTATCTCTGGGGCGGGCGCAGTTACCTGCGCAAGGGGATCGAGGCCGGTATTGCCTTGGTGATCGAGCTGATCTGGAGCAAGCAGCGTATTCTCGAGGTTTATCTCAATATCGCTCAGTTCGGTGATGGTGTCTATGGTGTCGAGGCTGCTAGCTGGCGCTATTTCAACCGGCCTGCTGCTGCCCTCACGCAACAGCAGAGTGCCCTGCTCGCTGCAGTCCTGCCGAATCCCGAGATCTACCGGGTCGAGAATCCTGAGGGGTGGACGCGGGGCAGGCAGCGCTGGATCCTGAAACAGATGAGAAACCTCGGAGGCGTGGAGTACCTGGAAAACCTGGCCGGGCCGGGACCATGAGAGGAGATGTCAAACGTGCAGGCTGCCACCATGGATGCCAGGTGAAACACTCCTGCCGCTGGCCGGGTTGCTCCAATACCGGCGTATCGGGGCCGCAGTGAAATAAGCTCTGGCTCCCGACACACTCATCCGGCAGTCGAGGGCTCATCGCGGTAGAGCGGCAATGTGATGCTGATCTGATTGTCACCGGTTCATGTCTCGTCATTGACTCTGCAGTCAATAGCTCTCAACATGCATCCATGATCGTGGAGAGCGGCTTCAAACCCCACTGGCTGCTGCGCAGTCCTCATCTTCAGACACTCTGGCCCGTCTGGACAAGGCGCAAGCCGCCCGCAGGCCGCAAGGAGCGCCTCGAATTGCCTGACGGCGACTTTCTCGACCTGCTCTGGTTCGACGGCGGCGGTCCCCTGGTGATTGTCATGCACGGGCTGGAGGGGTCCATCCAATCCCATTATGCGGTCGCCATGATGCGCGCTCTCGAGCAAGAGGGTTTCACCGGTCTTTTCATGCATTTCCGTGGCTGTAGCGGAGAGCCAAATCGTCTCGACCGTGCCTACCACTCCGGCGAAACCGGCGATTTCATGGCCGTGCTGCAGCATGCTGTCAGGATCAGCGGTAAACCCCTTCATGCCGCGATCGGCTATTCACTTGGTGGTAACGTACTGCTTAAATGGCTGGGGGAACAGGGGAAGAATGCCCCGATCGGACGGGCAGTTGCCATTTCTGTCCCGTTCCGTCTCGATGCAGCCGGGCAACGCCTGGAACAGGGTTTCTCGCGCATTTACCAGAATCACCTCATGCAAAAGATGCGCACGGGCTACAAGGTGCGCTTCAAGACCCGGCCCTCTCCTCTGGATGTCGATGTCGACAGGCTGCATACATTCTGGCAGTTTGATGACCGGGTGACAGCGCCGCTGCATGGTTTCGCGGGCGCTGAAGACTACTACCGCCGCTGCAGTTCGCGCCAGTTTCTGAAAACCATCACCAGACCGACACTGATCCTGCATGCGCAGGATGACCCCTTCATGTTTCCTGAAACCGTGCCCGGGGAACCAGAGTTATCGCCGCATGTGACCCTGGAGCTGTCCCGTCACGGAGGGCATGTCGGCTTTATTGGCGGGACCCTGTTGCCCGCACGATGGCTCGAGCAGCGCATCATTCGTTACCTGCAGGAGGCTCCATGACCGGCTGCGAAGAGGTGCGCGTATGTTGTCCCTGCTGCGGAGAACAGATTGATCTGTTCATTGATCCCGGTTTCGAGCAGCAGGAGTATATTGAGGATTGTACGGTTTGCTGCCGTCCGATTACCGTCTGCGTTGCTATCGCCAGCAGCGGAGATATCGAGGTCTGCGTTCGCGACGAGACGAAAACGTAGAATCTGCACCCTCCTTAGCGGGAATAGCTCAGTTGGTAGAGCACAACCTTGCCAAGGTTGGGGTCGCGAGTTCGAATCTCGTTTCCCGCTCCAGGTTACGAACCCCGCGTCTCGGCGCGGGGTTTTTACTATGGGATGCCAGGCTTGTCATACATGGCGGGGCCAGTTCCCTGAAGACACTCGGTAGTTTTACCCAGATATGGCTGAGTGGCAGAGTGGTTATGCAGCGGCCTGCAAAGCCGTGTACCTCGGTTCGATTCCGGGCTCAGCCTCCATATTCAGTACCGAATTCATCACGCCCGGGTGGCGAAATTGGTAGACGCAACGGACTTAAAATCCGTCGGCCATTGCGGCCGTGCCGGTTCGAGTCCGGCCCCGGGCACCAAAGATTCAAAGAGGTATCGGAATCCGTTTCCGATTGCAGGCAACAGACGGGAGAACAAGCATGCGACAGGTCCTGGTAGCAGGTAACTGGAAAATGAACGGCTCCACGGAGAGCATTCGCACTCTTCTCGATGGCGTCAAGGCGGGCATGGATGACGTGAAAAGTGCCGAGGTTGCTGTCTGTGCACCCGCTATCTACATTCCACTTGTCGAGGAGCTGCTGAGCGGTTCGGCTGTTTCCTGGGGTGGCGAGGATCTGTCGGTTCACGAGGCCGGTGCCTACACCGGAGAAATTGCCGCTTCCATGCTCAATGATTTCCATTGTAAATACGTCATCATCGGCCACTCGGAGCGTCGCACCTACCACAGCGAGAATGACGAACTGGTTGCTGAAAAATACGAGGCGGCCATGAATGCCGGTCTCGTGCCAATTTTCTGCATCGGCGAAACACTCGACGAGCGCGAGCAGGGCATCACAAATGACGTGGTTGCGCGCCAGGTCGATGCCGTCATCAACAAGCTCGGTGTTGCTGCTCTCGCGAAAGGTGTTATCGCCTACGAGCCTGTCTGGGCAATCGGCACCGGTAAAACGGCCACCCCGGAACAGGCCCAGGAAGTGCATGCATTCATCCGCGGGCGGATCGCCGAAAGTGATGCCACAGTCGCGGAAACTGTACAGATTCTTTACGGCGGCAGCATGAACGCGGGCAATGCATCAGAACTGCTGGCTCAGGCTGATATTGACGGCGGCTTGATCGGTGGTGCTTCATTGAAGCCTGATGACTTTCTCGCGATCGCAAAAGCCGCGAACTGAAAGAGACGAGACAATGGAACAGATACTGGTTGTCATTTTTATGCTGGCATCGATCGGGATGGTCGCCCTGATCCTGATGCAGCATGGCAAGGGCGCCGATGCAGGCGCGGCATTTGGCAGCGGCGCGTCCGCTACCGTTTTTGGCGCCCAGGGATCGGCCAACTTTCTGAGCCGCACGACGGCAGTGCTTGCCGCAGGATGGTTCGTACTCGCACTGACACTGGCGTATTTCGCCATGAACAGGACGGAAGAGCCCGGCCTCATGGACCGTACGCAACAGGAGGCGCCAGTCGCGGAAACGCCGGCCCCCGTTACCGATTTGCCGGATGTGCCTGGAGTGCCAAAGGCGACTCCCGCCCCGGATGATATCCCTGTTCCTCCACCGGCGGCGGCAGCAGAGGAAAAAAGCGGGACGCCAGAGCAAACAGATGTTGAAAAAAGCGAAACAGTTGTAGATACTGCCGCCTCCGAAACGCAGGCGGTTCCAGAAGACGCTGCGGATGGAGCAGAGTCAGCGGTCGAAGAGGCTGCAGAAGCCACCGGTAACACGACCGGTAAGGCAGAATGAAAAGAGTTTTAGCCGAAGTGGTGGAATTGGTAGACACGCTATCTTGAGGGGGTAGTGGCGTAAGCCGTGCCGGTTCGAGTCCGGCCTTCGGCACCATCTCGAAAGCCCGGTTCAGGAACCGGGCTATTTTTTGACCTGCAGGCAGGCATGCACCTGGTGTCCCGGGCTCCCCGGACGGCTGACTGGTTGCCCTTCGGGGACGGGCGCAGGGGGTAATCATTGAATTCCTTAAAGTGCATTATAAAATCGACTGATACTGTTTTTTTATAGCGCCACAAAAATCGAATAAATACCTGATTATAAAGAATAAAAGCACTAATTCCCCAACTTGACAGGGTTTGAGCCTTGCAGATAGACTTTCGGCTCGCTCAATAAAAGCCGCGATTCGATGTGACTGCATTGATCTCGCCGGTCAACAACAGATTACCGCCGGACCATGCTGGAAACCTACTTTCCGATACTCGTCTTTATCGTGCTCGGCCTCATCATCGGCGGCGTAGTCATCGCACTCGGCTTTGTGCTGGGTCCGCACCGTCCTGACGAGGAGAAGGTGTCGCCCTATGAGTGCGGATTCGAGGCCTTCGAAGACTCGCGCATGAAGTTCGATGTCCGCTACTATCTTGTTGCGATTCTGTTCATTATTTTCGATCTGGAGATTGCGTTTCTCTTCCCCTGGGCGGTCGTGCTCGACGAGATCGGCATTGTCGGCTTCTGGGCAATGGTGCTTTTTCTCGGCATCCTGGTCGTCGGCTTCATCTACGAATGGATGAAAGGAGCACTGGAATGGGAATAGAAGGCGTTTTCAAGGAAGGCTTTGTCACGACGTCTGCTGACAAGCTGATCAACTGGGCACGCACCGGTTCCATGTGGCCGATGACGTTCGGCCTGGCCTGCTGTGCCGTGGAAATGATGCATGCTGCCGCTTCGCGTTACGACATGGACCGGTTTGGCATCATTTTCCGCCCGAGCCCGCGTCAGTCAGATGTCATGATTGTCGCCGGCACGCTGGTTAATAAAATGGCGCCGGCTCTTCGCAAGGTGTATGACCAGATGGCCGAACCACGCTGGGTCATCTCCATGGGGTCCTGTGCAAACGGCGGTGGCTACTATCACTATTCCTATGCCGTGGTCCGTGGCTGCGACCGTATCGTACCGGTCGATGTCTACGTGCCTGGATGTCCGCCAACGGCCGAGGCCCTGCTCTATGGCATTCTGCAGCTGCAGAACAAGATCAGGCGCACCAACACCATAGCGCGTTAACAAGGGGAGCGGAACGAAAGATGTCTCTGGAAGAGCGCCTGGATGATCTCGTTGATGAGCTGGAAGAGGCCTTCGAGGATAATGAAATCGAAGAGGTCGTCTTTCATCGTGCCTATGGTGAATTGACGCTGACGGTCCCGCGCGAAATCTTCATGTCTGTGATGCGACTGCTGCGCAATGGCAAACCGTTCCAGTTTGATACCCTGATCGACATCTGTGGTGTCGATCTGTCGTCCTATGGACAATCCGAATGGTCAACAGATAATTCCGGTTTCAGCCGGGGGGCACAGCGCGGCGCTTTTTCACCGGAGCCGCACAACAGGTTTGCGTCCGTCTATCACCTGCTCTCGACTATTCATAACCATCGCATTCGCGTCAAGACGCTGCTCGATTCCGACAAGCCGATCATCGATTCGGTCGTGGATCTCTGGAGTGCGGCCAACTGGTTCGAGCGGGAGTCATTCGATCTTTTCGGCATCCTCTACAGGGGCCATCCCGATCTGCGACGGCTCCTGACCGATTACGGCTTCATCGGGCACCCGTTCCGCAAGGATTTTCCGCTGGAGGGGACTGTCGAGATGCGTTATGACCCGGAACAGAAACGTGTCATCTACGAACCTGTCAGCATCGATCCGCGCACGCTCGTTGCTCGTGTCATTCGTGACGACAGCCGTTACGAGCAAGGCTGGAAACCCGCCGAGCCGGAAGCGGAAGAAGAGGAGGCTGCCAGCTGATGTCCGAGATTCGCAACTACACCATCAATTTCGGTCCGCAGCATCCGTCCGCGCACGGCGTTCTCCGTCTCGTACTTGAAATGGACGGCGAGGTCGTGGACCGCGCAGACCCGCATGTCGGGCTGCTTCATCGCGGCACGGAGAAGCTCGCGGAGAACAAGCCATACAACCAGAGTATCGGCTACATGGACCGCCTCGATTACGTCTCCATGATGTGCAACGAACATGGCTACGTGCTGGCAATCGAGAAGTTGCTCGGTATACAGGCGCCGGAACGCGCGCTCTATATCCGTACCATGTTCGACGAGATCACGCGTATCCTTAACCACCTCATGTGGATTGGCACGCATGGCCTGGACATTGGCGCCATGACCGTCTTTCTTTACGCCTTTCGCGAGCGTGAGGATCTCATGGACTGTTACGAGGCAGTGTCCGGCGCGCGCATGCACGCGACATACTACCGTCCCGGCGGTGTCTATCGCGATCTGCCGGAGCAGATGCCGAAATACACGCCGAATCGCTGGGTCGACGAGGCCGAGGTCAAGCGGCGTAACGCCAATCGTGAGGGTTCGTTGCTCGACTTCATCGAGGATTTTACCAACCGCTTTCCGAAGCTTGTCGACGAGTACGAGACCCTGCTCACCGACAACCGCATCTGGAAACAGCGTACCGTCGGTATCGGCGTGGTTACGCCCGAGCGGGCGAAAAATCTGGGTTTCACGGGGCCGATGCTGCGTGGTTCCGGCGTTGCCTGGGACTTGCGCAAGAAGCAGCCCTACGCGGCCTATGACAAGGTCGATTTCGATATCCCCGTCGGCACCAATGGTGATTGCTACGACCGCTATCTCGTGCGTGTCGAGGAGATGCGCCAGTCAAACCGCATTATCAGGCAGTGCCTGGAGTGGCTCAGGGCGAACCCGGGTCCGGTCATGATTGACGATCACAAGATTGTGCCGCCGAAACGCGTCGACATGAAAGACGACATGGAAGCGCTGATCCATCATTTCAAGCTTTTCACCGAGGGCTATTGTCCGCCACCCGGCGAGGTCTACGCCGCCGTCGAGGCCCCGAAGGGGGAGTTCGGCTGCTACATCGTTTCCGATGGAGCCAACAAGCCCTACAGGCTGAAAGTGCGTGCCCCCGGTTTTCCGCACCTGGCAGCGATGGACGAAATGGCGAGAGGGCACATGCTTGCCGATGTGGTTGCCATTATCGGCACCATGGACATTGTATTCGGTGAAATAGACAGGTAACCATGGCAGTCGACAAAAACACCCTCTTCAACGAAGAGATCCGCGCCGAGATAGATCGCTGGATTGCCAAATATCCCGCTGACTGGAAGCAGTCTGCGTGCATGCCCGCATTGACGATCGTACAGGACCACAATGGCGGGTGGCTGACGCGCGAACTGATGGATGATGTCGCTGCCTACCTCGACATGCCGCCGATTGCTGTCTACGAGGTCGCGACCTTCTATTCGATGTACGAGCACAAGCCGGTCGGACGTCACAAGATCTGTCTCTGCACCAATGTCTCCTGCATGATCAATAACTGCGATTCCATCTACGAGCACCTGAAAAACAAGCTTGGTATCGGGTTCGGCCAGGTCACGGAGGACGGCAGGTTCAGTATCAAGGAGGTCGAGTGTCTCGGCGCTTGCGGAGGTGCTCCCATGATGCAAATCGGCAACAAGTACTATGAAAACCTGACACCCGAGATCGTGGACTCGATCCTGGAGGAGCTCGACTGATGGCCAACGAAGTCTGCTTTCGCACACTCGATCAATCCGAGGCTCCCTGGAAGATCGACGAGTACCGCAAGTTCGGTGGTTACCAAATGCTCGAGAAGATTCTCAGGGAGAAGACGCCTCCGGACGAGATCATCGAGCAGGTCAAGGTTTCCAATCTGCGTGGCCGTGGTGGCGCAGGTTTCCCGACAGGGCTCAAGTGGAGCTTCATCAACCGCACTACGCCGGGCGAGAAGTACGTCGTCTGCAACTCGGACGAGGGTGAGCCGGGTACCTTCAAGGATCGCGACATCCTGCGCTATAACCCTCACCAGCTCATAGAGGGCATGATTATCTGCGGATACGTTATCGGTGGAGTCGCGGGCTACAACTACATTCGTGGCGAGTTCATCGAGCCCACGAGGCGTTTCGAGCAGGCACTTGAGGAGGCGCGCGCGGCAGGCTATCTCGGCAAGAATATTCTCGGCTCCGGCTGGGACTTCGATCTGCATACGCATCTCGGTGCGGGTGCCTACATCTGTGGCGAGGAGACAGCACTGCTCGAGTCGATCGAGGGCAAGAAGGGTCAGCCTCGCTTCAAGCCGCCATTCCCGGCGCAGTTCGGCCTGTTCGGCAAGCCGACAGTCATCAACAACACCGAGTCTTTTGCCTCCGTCCCTGTGATCCTGTCGGAAGGCGGGGAGTGGTTCCGTGACATCGGCGTCGAGAACAGTGGCGGCCCCAAGCTGTTCTCGGTGTCCGGTAATGTCAACAAGCCAGGCAACTTCGAGGTGCCGCTCGGCACGCCTTTCAGCGAACTGCTTCAAATGGCAGGTGGCATGCGTGACGGGAGAAAGCTCAAGGCCGTCATTCCGGGTGGATCTTCGGCGCCAGTGATTCCCGGCGACATCATGATGGATGTGAACATGGACTACGACAGCATTCAGCAAGCCGGTTCCATGCTCGGTTCGGGAGCCGTTATTGTGATGGATGACACCAACTGCATGGTCAAGGTGCTCGATCGCATCTCCTACTTCTACTACGAGGAGTCATGCGGACAGTGCACGCCATGCCGCGAGGGAACGGGCTGGATGCACCGGGTGATCCACCGGATCGAAACCGGCAGTGGCAAGCCGGAAGATCTTGAACTGCTCGAAGACGTTGCCGCCAAGATTGCAGGCCGTACCATCTGTGCGCTTGGCGATGCTGCAGCCATGCCTGTCGCAAGCTTTATCGAGCATTTTCGTGACGAGTTCCAGTATCACATCGATCACAAGAAGTGCATGGTTTAGACAATGTCAGAAGAACAGACCATCACAATCCATGTCGACGGCCAGGCGCTTGAAGCCAGGCCCGGGCAGATGCTTATCGAAGTGACCGATACGGCGGGCATCACGGTACCGCGTTTCTGCTATCACAAGCATCTCTCCATTGCGGCTAACTGCCGTATGTGCCTTGTCGAGGTGGAAAATGCACCCAAGCCGCTGCCGGCTTGTGCGACACCTTGTACTGACGGCATGAAAGTCTTTACGAAATCGCCCCTGGCGCGTGAAGCCCAGAAAGGCACCATGGAGTTCCTGCTGATCAACCATCCACTGGACTGCCCGATCTGCGACCAGGGTGGCGAGTGTGAACTCCAGGACGTCGCTCTCGGCTACGGTGGCGATGTGTCACGATTCACCGAGCGCAAACGTGTCGTTCCGGACCCGGATATCGGTCCGCTCGTTGCCACCGACATGACACGCTGCATTCACTGCACGCGTTGTGTCCGTTTCGGGCAGGAGATCGCCGGCCTGCGTGAACTGGGTGCGACCGGTCGCGGCGAGCACACCACGATCGGAACCTATGTGGCCCATGCCATGTCATCTGAACTTTCGGGTAATGTCATCGACCTCTGCCCGGTCGGTGCACTGACATCCAGGCCTTTCCGCTTCAAGGCGCGCGCCTGGGAGATGACCCAGCATGCAACGATTGCGCCGCATGACTGTGTCGGTTCCGGCATCTACATGCACAAGCGACGCAACGAGATCATGCGCGTTGTGCCGAAGGAGAACGCGTCAGTCAATGAGACCTGGATCTCTGATCGCGACCGCTACAGCTACACAGGACTTGAGCACGCCGACCGCCTGACCGTTCCGATGGTCAGGGACAATGGCAAATGGGTCGAGTCGACCTGGGAAGAGGCGCTCAGGCGGGCCGCAGATGCCATCGGAATCACGCGCGGTGGGGAGGACAACCTCGGAACCCTGGTCTCTCCCTCTGCGACACTCGAGGAGATGGCACTTGCTGCGAAGATTACGCGCGCCCTGGGTAGCAGGGCGATTGATCACCGTCTCATGCAAGCGGATTTCCGGCATGGCCAATCGACGCCATGGCTGGGTATGTCATTGCCGGATCTCGAAAAGGCTGATGCCATCCTGCTGGTTGGTTCCAACGTCCGCAAGGAACAACCCCTCGTCAACCACCGCATTCGCAAGGCTGCGCTGCGTGGTGCATCCGTCATGGCGGTCAATCCTGTCGATTTCGACCTCAACTATGCGTTGGCGCACTCGGTTGTTGCGGCGCCGTCTGCCCTGGCAGACGCGATCGACAATGATGACATCAAGTCTGCTTTGGCGGAAGCCGCTACTGCCGTTGTGCTCGTTGGTGAAACAGCGGCCTCCAACCCTGATTACAGCCTGATCTGCAAGGCTGCCGCAGACCTGGCCTCGGCGACTGGATCCATACTGGGATTCCTCACACCGGGTGCCAACACTGCCGGCGCCTGGCTGGCTGGTGCCGTGGATGCAGATGCCCGGGCGCCAGTCATCGAGGTTGCACGTCGCGGCTGGTTGCTGGTTGGCATCGAGCCCGAATTCGATTGTATCCAGGGAAAACAGGCGGCCGAGGCCATCGCGCGCAGCAGTAATGCCGTAGCCCTGACGGCCTGGCGCACGCCTGTTCTCGAGGAGACAGTGACCGTCATGCTCCCGATCGGGCACTTCACGGAAACATCCGGCACCTATATCAACTGCCAGGGAGACAGGCAGAGCTTTGCCGGTATCGTCGAGCCGCGGGGCGATGCGCGCCCTGCCTGGAAGGTGTTGCGCGTTCTCGGCAACCTGCTCGATGTCGAGGGGATGGAATACAGCAGCAGCGAGGAGATACGTGACGAAGTGCTGGCCAATGCCATGGAGCTGACCGCAAACAACATCACGCTCGATGCAAGTGAGCAGAGGATGACAGCAGAAGGACTTGAGCGCATCGCGACACCAGCTCCTTTCATGATCGACGGCGTCACGCGTCGTGCAGCGCCGCTGCACAAGACAGCGGATGGTGCCTGGGCAATCCGCATCAACCCGGCAACCGCAGCCAGCCACAATCTTTCCGATGGCGACAGCGCTATTCTGAAGCAGGGAGATGGAGCCACGCAATCGACAGTCGTGCTTGATGAGAGTGTTCCTGATAACTGCGTCTGGTTCCCGAGCGGTGTTCCGGGCAGCGAGGAAGTGGGCGGAAGCTGCGGAGCTGTCTCGGTGGAGAAGGCATCATGAGCTGGGTGATCGATCTCTGGAACTGGCTGCCCGAGGTCATCCAGATCCTTATCAAGATCGTCGCGATCGTTTTGCCACTGATGCTCATGGTGGCCTACTACACGCTGCTCGAGCGCAAGGTCATCAGCTATATGCAGGTGCGGATCGGTCCGAACCGCGTCGGTATCAAGGGATCGCTGCAGCCGATTGCTGATGCCCTCAAGCTGATGTTCAAGGAGATCGTTCTGCCCACGAAAGCGAACAAGTTCCTCTTTCTGCTTGCACCGATGCTGACTCTCGGGCCTGCGCTCGCGGCCTGGGCCGTTTTTCCTTTCAACGAAGGGGTCGTCCTTGCAGATATCAATGCAGGCCTGCTCTATATCCTCGCGCTGACCTCGCTCGGTGTCTACGGGGTAATCATCGCCGGCTGGGCGTCCAACTCCAAGTATGCCTTTCTCGGTTCACTGCGCTCTGCGGCGCAGATTGTCGCCTACGAAATCGCGATGGGTTTCGCACTGGTTGGCGTGCTTGTTGCCGCTGGCAGCCTGAATCTCGGCGAGATTGTGACAGCTCAGAATGGCAGCATCCTGCACTGGTACTGGCTGCCACTATTCCCGCTCTTCATGATTTACCTGATCTCGGGTGTTGCCGAGACCAACCGCGCCCCGTTCGACGTGGCCGAGGGTGAGTCTGAAATCGTCGCCGGCTTTCACGTCGAGTATTCCGGCATGGCCTTTGCTGCGTTCTTCCTGGCCGAGTATGCCAACATGATCCTGATCTCGGCGCTGACGGCCCTGCTGTTTTTCGGTGGCTGGCTTTCGCCTTTTCAGGGAACCTTTGCAGAGTCCTGGTTTGCCTGGGTGCCGGGCTTTATCTGGCTGTTATTGAAGACCTTTGTCTTCATGTTTTCACTGCTCTGGTTTCGTGCAACCTTTCCGCGTTATCGCTATGACCAGATCATGCGGCTCGGCTGGAAGGTTTTTATCCCGATCACCATTGTCTGGATCCTCGTCGTGGCACTCGGCGTGGTCTACAACGTCGGTCCCTGGTGGAACTGAGGAGGCTGATCGATGAAAACGATGACCAATTACATCAAGAGCCTGTTTCTTTTCGAATTGCTCAAGGGACTTGGCCTGACCGGACGCTACCTGTTCGCGAAGAAGGTCACCATCCAGTATCCGGAAGAGCGTGCCCCCATGTCCCCGCGTTTTCGCGGTCTGCACGCGCAGCGCCGCTACCCCAATGGTGAGGAGCGCTGCATCGCTTGCAAACTTTGCGAGGCGGTCTGTCCCGCGCTGGCCATCACCATCGAGGCAGAACCGCGCGAGGACGGTTCGCGGCGCACGACGCGCTACGACATCGATCTGTTCAAGTGCATCTTCTGCGGTTTCTGCGAGGAATCCTGCCCGGTCGATGCCATCGTCGAAACCAGGCATTACGAATACCACTTTGAAAGTCGCGAGGGCAGTATCATCACCAAGCAAGAGCTGCTCGCTAACGGCGACCGTTTCGAAGAACAGATCGCAGCCGATCGCGCTGCCCAGGCACAATACCGATGAGTTTCGAGAAATTCGTTTTTTATGTGTTCGCTGCCGTGCTGGTCTTTTCCGCCACCATGGTTATCACGCGCCGCAACCCCGTCCACTCGGTGCTGTTCCTCGTGCTGGCTTTCTTCAACGCTGCCGGTCTCTGGATGCTGCTCGAGGCGGAGTTTCTCGCCATCACCCTCGTGCTGGTCTACGTCGGTGCCGTCATGGTGCTCTTTCTCTTCGTGGTCATGATGCTCGACATCGAGGTCGCCGAGCTGCGTGCAAGCTTTATCAAATACATGCCGATCGGCATCCTGATCGGGCTGCTCATGATCGTTGAGCTGCTCCTCGTCGTCGGCCCGGAGCACTTCGGACTCGACAAGTACGCGGCACCGGCAAAACATGCTGCGGACTACAGCAATACCAAGGAGCTGGGCGAGATGCTCTACACGAACTATCTCTACCCGTTCGAAATCGCCGCCGTGATCCTGCTGGTCGCCATCGTCGCCGCCATCAGCCTGACGCTGCGTCGCAGACCGGAAACCAGGTACCAGGATCCGGCGAGCCAGGTGATCGTGAAAAAGAAAGACCGCCTGAAGATCGTCAAGATGGAGGCAGAAGAGTGATTTCGCTGACCGAATACCTGATCGTTGCCGCCATTCTCTTTTCCCTGAGTGTCATCGGCATCTTCCTGAACCGCAAGAACCTGATTCTGCTGCTGATGTGCATCGAACTCATGCTGCTGGCTGTAAATATCAATTTCGTCGCCTTCTCTGCCTATCTCGGCGATATCACCGGCCAGGTGTTCGTCTTTTTCATTCTCACGGTTGCGGCTGCCGAAGCTGCAATCGGTCTTGCCATTCTCGTTGTGCTCTTCCGTAACAGGCGCACGATCAATGTGCAGGATCTGGATACGCTCAAGGGGTAGGGGATGGAAGCGATACTTCTCACGATCGTTCTTGCGCCGCTTGCCGGTTCTGTGATTGCGGGCCTGCTGCGCAACCAGATTGGCCGGAAAGGCGCGCATAGCGTCACTATTCTCGGCGTGGGTATCTCCTGCCTGCTGTCGCTCTACGTGCTGAAACTCTTTGCTTTCGACGGTGCGCCAGTCTACAACGAGTCTGTCTACACCTGGATGGTGACTGATGGCCTGCGCTTCGAGATCGGCTTCCTGATCGACAATCTCACGGCCATGATGATGGCGGTCGTAACCTTTGTCTCGCTGATGGTACATATCTATACCATCGGCTACATGGCCCACGAGGAAGGCTATCAGCGCTTCTTCAGCTACATCGCGCTCTTCACCTTCTCGATGCTGATGTTGGTCATGTCGAACAACTTCCTGCAGCTTTTCTTCGGCTGGGAAGCGGTCGGGCTGGTCTCCTATCTACTGATCGGCTTCTATTTCAAGAAGGAGTCGGCAATCTTCGCCAACCTCAAGGCCTTCCTCGTCAATCGCGTTGGCGATTTCGGTTTCGTACTGGGTATCGCGGCTGTTGCCATGTATTTCAACAGCCTTGACTATGCCGAGGTCTTCTCGCAAGCCGGCAATCTTGCCGATACGCAGATTCATATCATGGGCGATGAGAGCTGGTCGCTGATGACGGTCATCTGCATCCTGCTGTTCATCGGTGCCATGGGGAAATCAGCGCAGGTGCCGCTACACATCTGGTTGCCTGATTCCATGGAGGGTCCGACACCCATCTCTGCACTGATTCATGCCGCGACCATGGTCACTGCCGGTATCTTCATGGTGGCGCGCATGTCGCCGCTCTACGAATTCAGTGAGACAGCATTGAGTTTCGTGCTTGTGATTGGCGCAACGACGGCCTTTTTCACAGGACTTATCGGTATCGTGCAGAACGACATCAAGCGCGTGGTCGCCTACTCGACGCTGTCACAGCTGGGCTACATGATCACCGCACTCGGTGCATCCGCCTACGCGGCCGGCGTCTTCCATCTCATGACACACGCTTTCTTCAAGGCACTGCTCTTCCTTGCCGCTGGCTCGGTCATCATCGGCATGCACCACGACCAGGATATTCGCAACATGGGCGGCCTGCGCAAGTACATGCCGATCACCTGGATCACCTCGCTGCTTGGCTCACTGGCGCTGATCGGCTTCCCCTTCCTGTCGGGCTTCTTCTCGAAGGATGCCATTATCGAGGCAGTCGGTCATGCCGAGCGTTTCGGATCGACCTATGCTCACTGGCTGCTCGTCGCCGGCGTCTTCGTGACTGCACTCTACAGCTTCCGCATGTTTTTCCTTGTCTTCCATGGCGAGGGTCCGCGTCATTTCGAACCGCATCATGATGTGCTGGACGATCATGGCGATGCTGAAGCGCAGGAACATCACTACGTCCATGATGAACCGAGACCGCACGAATCCCCCTGGGTGGTCACCATACCGCTGATCTTGCTGGCGATCCCGTCCGTCGCGATCGGCTGGTTCACCATCGGCCCGATGCTTTTCGGTGATTTCTTCAAGGGCGTGCTCCACGTGGCCCCGGAGAATGATGTGCTGGCTGAGCTCGGCGCGCATTTCCATGGCCCCATGTCTTTTGTGACCCACGGGATCACAGGGCTGCCGTTCATCCTGTCCATGCTTGGCCTCGTCACGGCGTTCGTCTTCTACATGGTCAAGAAGAACTGGGCGTTCGAGGTCAGGATGCGCTTCGACTGGCTGCATAGACTGCTGGACAAGAAATACTACATGGACGAAATCGTTCAATTCGTGTTTGCCGGCGGCAGCCGACTGCTCGGCAAGGTGCTGTGGAAGGCCGGTGACCAGTTCCTGATCGATGGCGTAGCCGTCAACGGATCGGCGCACAGTGTCGGCAAGCTCGCTGCCGTGATGCGCTATCTGCAAACCGGATTGATCAATCACTATGCGATCGCAATGATCCTTGGCCTCATCGCCCTGGGTTACTGGTTTGCATTGCGATAACAACAATTGAGTTAAAGGACAAGGCATGACTGCTGACTGGCCAATTCTGAGCATCATCATCTGGCTGCCGATCATCGGGGGGTTGCTGGTGCTCGCCAGTGGAGACAGGGCGCCCAACATTTCGCGTTGGCTGGCGTTGTTTGTCTCTATCGCGACATTCCTGCTGAGTCTGCCACTGTGGGCCGGCTTCGACAGCACCACGGCCAGCATGCAGTTCGTCGAAAAAGCGGCCTGGATTCCTGCCTACGATATCAATTACTACCTGGGTATCGACGGCATCTCCATGCCGCTTATCATCCTCACGACCTTCATCACGGTGCTCGTCATCATCGCCGGATGGGAGGTTATCCAGTACAAGCCGTCGCTCTACATGGCCGCATTTCTCGTCATGGAAGGTGTCATGGTTGGCGTCTTCGCGGCGCTCGATTCCATGCTCTTCTATGTTTTCTGGGAAGCCATGCTGCTGCCGATGTTCCTGATCATCGGCATCTGGGGCGGACCGCGGCGTGTTTACGCGACGATCAAGTTTTTCCTCTACACCTTCCTCGGCTCGGTGTTCATGCTCGTCGCGCTGATCTACATGTACTTCCAGTCAGGCAGCATGGAGATCCTCGCTTTTCATGACCTGAAGCTGGGCCTGACCGAACAGATCCTCATCTTCATCGCATTCCTGCTGGCATTCGCGGTCAAGGTGCCGATGTGGCCGGTGCATACCTGGCTGCCCGATGCACACGTCGAAGCGCCAACCGGCGGGTCCGTGATCCTGGCTGCCATCATGCTGAAGATTGGCGGCTACGGTTTCCTGCGTTTCAGCATGCCGATCACGCCCGATGCGAGCCGCGAGCTTGACTGGTTCATCATCCTGCTGTCGCTCATCGCGGTCGTGTATATCGGCTTTGTTGCACTCGTCCAGCAGGACATGAAGAAACTCATCGCCTATTCATCGATCTCGCACATGGGCTTCGTGACCCTGGGCTTCTTCATCGTTTTCATGATTGCCGCCAACCCTGACGCCTCCAGCGGTGCCGTCCTCGGTATCCAGGGCGGCATGGTGCAGATGGTGTCGCACGGCTTCATATCGGCCGCGATGTTTCTGTGCGTCGGTGTGCTCTATGACCGGCTTCACTCCCGCGAAATCAGTGATTATGGTGGTGTTGTCAATGTCATGCCCTGGTTCGCAGCCTTCACGGTGCTATTCGCCATGGCCAACGCGGGCCTGCCGGGCACGTCCGGCTTCGTCGGCGAATTCATGGTCATCCTCGCAAGCTTCCGGGCCAATTTCTGGTTTGCGCTGCTCGCTGCCATTACGCTGATCGTCGGTGCGGCCTACACGCTGTGGATGGTCAAGCGCGTGATATTCGGTGATGTCGTGAAAGAGAGCGTCGCAGGGTTGCAGGACATCAATGGTCGCGAGGCCTTCGTGCTTGCAACGCTGGCTTTCATGGTACTGCTGCTCGGTGTCTGGCCGGCCCCGCTGATCGATGTCATGGAAGTGACCGTGACGAATCTCGTAGAACAAATTACCGTCTCGAAATTGTGAGGACGCGACCATGACTTTCGATCACTCACAACTCATCCCGGTCTTGCCGGAAATCGTCTTGCTTGCCGGCGCATCACTTGTTCTTCTCGTCGATCTCTTTACGCCACGAGACAAGGACCGCATGTGGTCGTACGCACTGACGATTGCTACGCTGCTTGCGGGTATTGCTGCAGTCGGCTACACGGGGGGACCCGACAGGCAGATCGTGTTCGAGGCAACCTATGTGCGCGATGCCATGAGCGATACGCTCAAAATAGCACTCATGATCATTGCCATTCCGGTCTTCATCTATGGCAGGGAGGGATTGCGCAAGCAGGGGGAATGGCGCGCCGAGTACCTGATGCTCGCGCTGTTTGCCATTCTCGGCATGATGATCATGATCTCGGCCAACGGCTTTCTGACCATGTATCTCGGTCTCGAGCTCCTGACATTGTGTCTCTATGCACTCGTGGCTTTCTGTCGCGATTCGGCGAGAGGTGCAGAAGCGGCCATGAAGTACTTCGTGCTTGGTGCGCTCGCGTCCGGTCTGCTGCTCTACGGGATCTCGATGATCTACGGAGCGACCGGAAAGCTCGACTTCCAGGGTGTATCCGCTGCCCTGGTCTCCGGCAACATGGACGAAACCGTGCTGGTTTTCGGTCTCGTATTTGTTGTCATCGGCATTGCATTCAAGTTCGGTGCCGTGCCTTTCCACATGTGGGCGCCCGACGTCTACGACGGCGCATCCACGCCTGTCACGCTGTTACTTGGATCACTGCCGAAAATCGCTGCTTTCGGACTTGCCATGCGCATACTCGTCGAAGGCATGGGCCCCCTTGCAGAGCACTGGTCCATGATGCTCGTGATCCTCTCCGTGCTCTCGATGGCACTCGGCAACATCGTTGCCATCGCGCAGGACAACATCAAGCGCATGCTGGCCTATTCGACCATTTCACATGTCGGCTTCATTTTTCTCGGTATCCTCTCGGGCACCGAAGAGGGTTACAAGGCGGCCATGTTCTACGCCATTGTCTATGCAGCCATGGCGGCCGGGGGCTTTGGCATTCTTGTTGCACTCGATCGCAAGGGGGCGGTTGTCGACCAGCTTTATCAGCTCAAGGGGCTCAATGATCGTCACCCCTGGCTGGCTGCGACTATGCTCCTGATCATGTTTTCCATGGCTGGCGTGCCGCCGACAGTCGGTGTCGTCTCCATCGACATGACCTGGCTGGCGATCGTCGCTGTCGCCTTCTCCATCATTGGTGCCTTTTACTACCTGCGTGTCGTGAAATTCATGTACTTCGACAAGCCGATCGACGATGCACCTGTCGAGGTGGGTGGCGCGGCACAGCTTGCGCTTGGTCTTAACGGCATCGCCATGCTCGCGCTGGGCTTCTTCCCGACGCTGATCATGGCCTACTTGCACGTGTGATTGGATAACAACAGGTAAAGAAGGGACGCAAAGGAACCGGAGAAGCGCAAAGGACGCAGAGGAAATCCTGTAACTAAAAGCCACCCTTTCGGATGGTTTTACTATCTATGCGATTCTACCCGCGTGCATCGCTGCATTTTTCTTTCATTAATATTTCTTTGCGCCCTCCGCGGACCTTTGCGATCTTTGCGTCCCAAAAAACTCATTGATCAGGCTCGGGATTTCACGATGCCGTAAACCAGTGTTCCCCAGCCAATCAGGAAGAGTGTTCCGCCGACAGGCGTGATAGCACCGAGCCATCTTGGCCCGCCGAGCGCCATGAGAAAGAGAGTGCCGCTGAAAATCAGGATGCCGGTCAAAAAGAGCCATCCCGACATCGCGATGGATCGCGTGAGAAACAGATGGTGCAGGATGCCACAGAAGAGTATCGCCATGGCATGGATGCCGAG
>JARRMW010000030.1:0-16758 GCA_037385685.1 Gammaproteobacteria bacterium | reverse complement strand
GACGGTTGCCGTTATTGTCGCCGGTCTGATCCCGATTTTTATCGGCACGGGAGCAGGTTCCGAGGTAATGCAACGCATCGCAGCCCCGATGATTGGCGGCATGATCACGGCTCCGCTGTTGTCACTCTTCGTGATCCCTGCCATGTACCTGCTCTGGAAGCAGCGCGGTCTCGACTCGGGGACTGCTGCGCGGGACAACTCTCCGGGTGAGGAGGTGTCATGAAAAGGGATGTTGAATTTCCCCGCAATCACCTCACCATGGATGCTGGCATCCTTCCCCGGGGCTGTTTATGCTGACAGCATGAAAATCATTTATCCCGGCATCATGACGATGCTGCTCATCCTTCTGCCGGTACCGAATCTTATGGCTGTCGAAGAGGCTAAATACACACTCGTCGAAAAAGAGGGTGACTTCGAGATCCGGGACTATGCGCCACAGGTCGTTGCGGAGACCCGCGTCGAGGGAAGTCTCGAGGATGCGAGCAGCCGGGCGTTCAGACGGCTGTTTCGCTATATCACGGGCAACAACAAGCCGGAGGAGAAGATCGCGATGACCGCTCCTGTGGCACAAGAGCCCGCGGGGCAGGAGATCGCGATGACGGCGCCGGTGAGCCAGCAAGCGGTCGGTGACAGCTGGGCGGTGAGTTTCATGATGCCCGGCGGTTACGACCTGGACTCGCTGCCGGAGCCGCTGGATTCCTCGGTCTATCTGCGGGAAATACCAGCCAGGCGCATGGCCGTCATTCGCTATTCAGGGGGCTGGAGCCGAAAATCCTATCGCGAGCATCTTGTGCAGCTCGAGGAGTGGATGGCCTCGAGGCAGCTTGAGCCGACCGGTCCGCCGGTCTGGGCCCGTTATGATGCACCTTTCAAGCCCTGGTTCCTGAGGCGTAACGAGATTCTTTTCCCGATCGACTAGTCCGAATCCGCCGCCCGCCGGTGCAGCCATCTTTTCTCCGGAGTGCATAAAAAACCGGCGGTATGACCGCCGGTTCCTGTGTACGGAGTCTGATGAGATCCGGTTTCAGAAGGGGATATCGTCCTCGAAATCACCCGGGGGCTGCGAGGGTTGCTGAGAGAAGCCGTTGTCTCCGCCACCGCCATAGGAGCTCCTGCCTTCGGATGAGCCTCCCATTGGCGCTGTGCCACCACCCCGGCTGTCGAGCATCTGCATCTGGTCTGCGACGATCTCTGTCGTGTAGCGGTCCTGGCCGTTCTGGTCCTGCCACTTGCGTGTCTGCAGCTTGCCTTCGATGTAAACCTTGGAACCCTTGCGCAGGTACTCTCCAGCGATCTCCGCCAGGCGGCGGAACATCACGACCCGATGCCACTCTGTGCGTTCCTGGTCGGCGCCTGTGCTCTTGTCCTTCCATGATTCGCTGGTGGCGACTGAAATGTTGGTCACCGCGTTGCCGTTCGGCATGTAACGTACCTCCGGGTCCTGCCCGAGGTTGCCTACCAGGATGACCTTGTTTACGCCTCTCGTTGCCATGTTCTTCTCCAAATGATTTGATGCAGTTTACGCGGAAGCCTCCATTGCTTCCAGCGCTTCCTTGTCGAGCTTTTTCGAATCCACCTTCAGGTAAGCCACACCCTCGTCGGGGGCGATGACCACTTCCCGCACCCCGGCAATCCTGTAGAACAATTCACTGATTTCGCTGCTGCTGCCAGGCATGTTGCGAATGTTGACCAGGCGAGGCTTGAGCGGCTCCGGCGCCTTCATGCCAGAGGCGAACAGCAGCCACAGAACGGCCATGCCTGCACCGAACAGCAAGACGGCCTGTGCGCCGAACTGCTGGTGTATCCAGCCACCCGCGGTGCCGCCGACAAAGGCCCCTGCGAACTGCGAGGTCGAGTAGACACCCATCGCCGTCCCCTTGGCGTCGGCGGGCGCGATCTTGGAGATCAGTGATGGCAGCGATGCTTCAAGCAGGTTGAAGGCCGTGAAAAAAAGCAGCAGCCAGCCGACAAGCCCCCATTTCCCCGATGCGAGTTCGCCAATACCAAAAAGCCCCAGCGCAAGTGCCATGATCGCAAGCAGGAACACCTGCTTTATCTTGCCTCGCTTCTCGGCAAGGATGATGAACGGCACCATCAGCATGATCGACAGCACGAGCACCGGGAGATAAATGGTCCAGTGGTCCTCGCTGGCAATGCCGCCCATGTCCCGCAGCAACAACGGGTAGGCCAGAAAGAGTGCCGTCATGATCAGGTGCAGCACGAAGATGCCGAGATCGAGCCTTCGCAGGTCGACGTTTCCGAGCACGCGGCTGACCTGGCCGGAGACTACCTCGGCGTCGCGATGGATGGCGCTATGCTCCGGTGTCGGCACGACGAAAAGGATCACGAGGATCCCGGCCACGGCAAGTGCTGCAGTCAACCAGAATATGCCGGGGACGCTGATGCTCTTGTAGAGGATTGGCCCTGCGACCAGCGCGATCATGAAGGCCATGCCAATGCTGATGCCGATCAGTGCCATGGCCTTGGTACGGCTGGATTCACGGGTGGAGTCCGCGACGAGCGCCATGACAGCGGCAGCAATTGCACCGCTGCCCTGCAGGGCACGGCCGATGATGACACCAGTAATGCTCTCCGACATGGCTGCCACCATGCTCCCGATCGCAAAGAGTATCAGACCTCCGACAATGACCGGCTTGCGGCCGATGCGGTCTGACAGCATGCCGAAGGGAATCTGCAGCAGCGCCTGTGTCAGGCCATAGATGCCGATGGCAAGACCGACCAGCAGCGGCGTCACGCCTGCGAGATGTTCGGCATAAAGCGCGAAGACCGGCATGATCAGGAACAGCCCGAGCATGCGCAGCGCATAGATGCTCGCGAGCGAGAAGGTGGCCCGTTTTTCGGTCGCTGACATGCGATCCGGGGAGTGTCTGTTCATGTGGTGTTCAAGCTTTGTAACTGGCCACGGAGGCGACCATGTGGTGGTCTCCGTAAAAGAGGTTGGTGCTTTTGGCGCTGCTGTTCAAAAGGTCGTATAGTACCCGATTCGCCTGATATTTTTGACTCAAAACGGGACATGGACACCATCGCGATCCGCGGGGCGCGCACCCACAACCTCAAGGACATCTCGCTGGAGCTGCCGCGCGACAAACTGATTGTCATCACCGGGCTGTCGGGTTCCGGTAAATCCTCGCTTGCCTTCGATACCATTTATGCCGAGGGACAGCGCCGCTATGTCGAATCGCTGTCGGCCTATGCGCGCCAGTTCCTGTCGATGATGGAGAAGCCCGACGTCGATCATATCGAGGGGCTGTCGCCCGCGATTTCCATCGAGCAAAAGACCACGAGCCATAACCCGCGCTCGACAGTCGGCACCATTACCGAGATCTACGACTACCTTCGGCTGCTGTTCGCGCGCGCCGGCACGCCGCATTGCCCCGTGCACGGCGACACCCTCGAGGCCCAGACCGTGAGCCAGATGGTCGACCAGGTGCTTGCGCTACCCGAGGGCGCACGCATGATGCTACTCGCGCCGGTTATCAGCGAGCGCAAGGGGGAGTACCACAAGCTGCTCAACGAGCTGCATGCCCAGGGGTATCTGCGTGCACG
Organism: Gammaproteobacteria bacterium; assembly: GCA_037385685.1. GTDB lineage: Bacteria > Pseudomonadota > Gammaproteobacteria > Chromatiales > Chromatiaceae > Sva-25. Next base: position 13,191 of record JARRMW010000030.1, on the reverse strand, counting down.
AATCGATGGTGAAATCGTGGAACTCGATGATCCGCCCGAACTGGAATTGCACAGGAAACATACCATCGAGGTCGTCGTCGACCGCTTCAAGGTGCGCGGCGATCTGCAGCAGCGCCTTGCCGAGTCTTTCGAGACCGCATTGAACCTGGCCCACGGGGTGGCGCGTGTTGCCGCAATGGATGGCGAGCAGCCCGAGATGGTCTTCTCGGCCAACTTCGCCTGTCCGCAGTGTGGCTACAGCATCGAGGAGCTGGAGCCGCGGCTCTTCTCCTTCAACAACCCGGTTGGCGCCTGTCCGACCTGCGATGGCCTTGGCATCGAGCAGTTCTTCGACCCGGCCAAGATCATCACACACGAGGAGATCAGCATTGCCGGCGGCGCCATCCGCGGCTGGGACAAGCGCAGCAGCTACTACTTCCAGATCCTCAAGGCCGTCGCGAAGGTGCACGACTTCGATCTCGAAGCGCCGTGGAGCGAAATGCCGAAGGCGGCGCAGGAGATCGTGCTCTACGGCACGAAGGGCAAGCCCGTCGAGATCACCTTCCGCAACGAGCGCGGGCGCACCGTGACCAAAACGATGCCGTTCGAGGGTGTTGTCAACAATCTCAAGCGGCGCTACCACGAGACCGACTCCAACAGCGTGCGCGAGGAACTCGCGCGCTACATCTCGACCCAGCCGTGCCCCGACTGCCACGGCAGCCGTCTCAACGAGGCCGCGCGCCACGTGGTCGTCGGTGGCCTGGTGCTGCCGGATATTACCGTCATGCCGGTCGACCAGGCGCTGGCATTCTTCGAGAAGCTTTCACTTCCCGGCAAGAAAGGCGAAATTGCCGGCAAGATCGTGAAAGAAATCAACCAGAGGCTGAGTTTTCTTGTCAACGTCGGGCTGAACTACCTGTCGCTGGAACGCAGCGCCGAGACCCTCTCGGGCGGCGAGGCACAGCGTATCCGGCTGGCCAGCCAGATCGGCGCGGGTCTTGTCGGTGTCATGTACGTGCTCGACGAACCCTCCATCGGCCTGCACCAGCGCGACAACGAGCGGTTGCTGAAAACGCTGACCTATCTGCGCGACCTCGGCAACACTGTCATCGTTGTCGAACATGACGAGGAGGCCATCCGCTCTGCCGATCATGTCGTGGATATCGGTGTGGGGGCCGGCGTGCATGGCGGGCGCGTCGTCGCACAGGGGACAGCCGATCAGATCGCACAATGCGAGGAGTCCCTCACGGGACAGTACCTCTCGGGCAAGCGTGTCATTCAGGTTCCGCCCCTGCGCACAGAGATGACCCCGGAGCGTGTGCTCACAATCACTGGAGCCAGCGGCAACAATCTCAAGAAAGTCCGGCTCGAGATCCCGGTCGGCCTGCTGACCTGCGTCACGGGTGTCTCGGGCTCCGGCAAGTCCACATTGATCAACGACACCCTCTACCCGATTGCCGCGACGCGACTCAATAATGCCACGACGCTGACGCCGTCGCCCTACGAGGAGGTTGAGGGTTTCGAGCATTTCGACAAGGTCGTCGATATCGACCAGAGCCCGATCGGGCGCACGCCACGATCGAACCCGGCCACCTATACCGGCATCTTCACACCGATCCGCGAACTCTTCGCCGCCACGCCCGAGTCGCGCGCGCGCGGCTACACGCCGGGCCGCTTCAGCTTCAACGTCAAGGGCGGTCGCTGCGAGGCCTGCGCCGGCGACGGTGTCATCAAGGTGGAGATGCATTTCCTGCCGGACATGTACGTGCAGTGCGACGTCTGCAAGGGCAAGCGCTACAACCGCGAGACGCTCGAGGTGAAGTACAAGGGCAAGAGCATCGACGAGATCCTGAGCATGACCGTTGAGGAAAGCCTGGCCTTTTTCGACGCCCTGCCGGCCATCAAGCGCAAGCTGCAGACCCTGATGGATGTCGGCCTCTCCTACATCACGCTCGGGCAGAACGCCACGACCCTGTCAGGCGGCGAGGCGCAGCGCGTGAAGCTGTCGAAAGAGCTGTCGAAGCGGGATACCGGCAGTACCCTGTACATACTCGACGAGCCGACGACGGGCCTGCACTTCCACGACGTCAGCCACCTGCTTGAGGTATTGCACCGCCTGCGCGATCACGGCAATACCGTCGTTGTCATCGAGCACAACCTGGATGTCATCAAGACGGCGGACTGGATCATCGACCTCGGACCCGAGGGCGGGAACCAGGGTGGCGAGATTATTGCGACGGGGACGCCGGAGGATGTTGCGAAGGTGAAGGGATCGCATACGGGGAGGTTTTTGAAGCCGGTTCTAGGTAAAAAGTCATAAGTGGTCTGTCCCCTGTTTTTCCACGAAGTCAGCACACGAAAAAATTCTTGTCTGTTCGCATGGCTCACTCTGATCACCCCGATCCAGTCATGACTGTCGCTATGGCGTGTTATATTCCGCCGATCTGAAGTTCCCGGAGTCACGGTTCATGCCTTCCAAAGCCCCTCTCAACCGCTGGTGGGTCGTTTTCGGCGCTATCCTTGTTCAGCTTTGTCTCGGTGCTATCTACGCCTGGTCGGTGTTCACGCCGGCATTGCTTGATGCGGGATGGAGCAAGGTCGAAACGCAGATCGTTTTCGGGGTCGGCCTGGCCAGTTTCGCGATCATCATGGTCTTTGCAGGCAACAAGTTGCAGCAATGGGGGCCGCGTGTACTTGCTGTTGCGTCGGGACTGACCCTCGGTGGTGGCTACCTGCTGGCAGGCCTGACCGGTGGAACCGACTTCTGGGGCGTGCTCGTCGGCGTCGGACTGGTCGGCGGCGCGGGGATCGGGCTGGGTTATGTCGTGCCGATAGCTGTCGGAATGCGCTGGTTTCCCGAGCACAAGGGGATGATCACCGGGCTTGCCGTGGCCGGTTTCGGCTTTGGCGCGATGGGCTGGGTCAAGCTTGCAGGTGCCTGGGGTAACCTGATCGAAACGACCGGGCTGGCCGGGACATTCATGATTTACGGCGTCGCCTTTGCCATTCTTGTACTCCTTGGAAGTATCTGGATGGTAATGCCGCCGAAGGAGTGGCTGCCGGACGGATACACTCCGCCCGTGCACAAGGCGGGTGCCGGCGGCGAGGAGTTCAGCCAGCTGGAGATCCTCAAGACACCCCAGTTCTACATGATCTTCCTGACCTTCGCGGTCAGTGCGGGCGCGGGGCTGATGTCCATCGGCCTGATGAAACTCTACCCGATGGAAGCGTTGCAAGGGGCTGGTTACTCGGCGCTTGAAGCGAGCGCCATCGCCGGGACTGCCATGGCGGTGTTTTTCAGCATCGCCAACGGCATCGGCCGCATCGTCTGGGGAACGCTGAGCGACAAACTCGGGCGCAAGAACTCAGTGATGTTCATGGCGGGTAGCCAGGGCGTGATCCTGCTGCTGTTTACCTCCATGGCTGGAAACGAGTATCTGCTCTATCTCGGCGCTGCGCTGATCGGCTTCAATTTCGGAGGTAATTTCGCACTCTTCCCGGCGCTGACTGCGGACGAGTTTGGTAACGGCGCTGTCGGCAAGAACTATCCGCTGGTGTTTCTCTCCTACGGGGTCGGCGGCATCCTGTTCCCGGTGCTGGGTGGCTTGCTTGGCGACATGGGGAATTTTTCACTTGCCTTCTCGATCTGTGGTATTGCCTGTATCTCTGGAGCCATCCTGATCGCGCTGGTCTTCCCGCCACATCACGATGAGGCCTACCTGCCTTTCAGCGTCCACGGCTTCCTCCATCAGGCGCACATTTTCGATCACGATCCGGAGGACAATCTGATCAAATAGATCCTCGCGAAAAAACGGAGATCGGGATGGCGGGAACAACAGGGGACAACAGGGGACAGACCACGATATTTCTGGAAACGACTCAGAAAAAACCGTGGTCTGTCCCCTGTTTTCCGAAAGAGTAGACAACCGGACTGATCGGACATGGTCTCCAGTGAAGATGAAAAGATCGATTGCGGGACATGCGATGCCTGTTGTTGCCGCCTCGAGGTGCTGCTGATCTCCGAGACGGGTGTTCCCGAGGAGTTCATCCAAATCGACAAGTGGGGTGGCATGACCCTGGCGCGGCTGGAGGATGGCTGGTGTGCCGCGCTCGACCGGGAAAGCATGGCCTGTACCATCTATGACCAGAGGCCGCTGATCTGCCGACAGTTCGAAACGGGAAGTGACGAGTGCCTCGTGGAACGTGGCTGCATCGGCAGGTATCGGGATGGATTGACGCCCGGTTAAAGAGGGTTAGTACCCGTTAACCATAAAGCCGCATAAAACTGTATGTTAGGAAACACCCGATGCTGGTTCACCGTTTCCTCTCCCGACCTTCCGCGCCGCGGTTGGCCGAATTTTCTCCGCGTCGCCTACTCAATCTTTTCCCGAAATCGATCATTGCCCAAAGGCATTTCAGTCCGGCATGCCGCAGACAAAACAAAGCGACACCCGCAATTCAAAAGTCTCACTATCATCGTCTGCGCAACCCGCACCAATACCCCCCGCAAAGGCTGTTTGAGCGTAAAAAGCCAGATGCCTGCCTTTTCCAGGTGACCGACAATTTTCGGTCTGTCGACGATACCGGGGATCGATTCGCAGCAAATATAGTTCGACAAAAACAAATTAAAGGCTTTGATAATTCGAATTATCCATCATTCTTTTTTGAGTAATCTCAACCCTGGTCTGATTGTCACACGGACTGCCGCATGAGATAGCCGTTGGCATTTCGGCAATGTATCCAGGCAGCAATCGCGAGGAAAAGTCCATGTTGAAGTACACTGCAATCCCCGCTGTCTTTGCGATGGCGGCGCTGTTTCACCCGGGGTTCGAGGCAGCGGGGAAGGGCGCGCATCAGGTTCATAGCAGCTACCCGGTGACACAGACCGAACAGGCTGGCCGATCCCCGGCCATATTTTGCCGGGTCAATGAGGTTTCGGGTGCCCCGGCTACCGATCTCGGCTCACACCTGGCGGGCACGCCATTCACCGTGGACTACATGACGGCCAACGGGGATTTTTTCTCATTGAAACGGTTATTCACCTGTACCAGTCTTATACATCGTGCGCGGATCAGCTGATCCACAAAGGCTTTCGCTCAATCGGCATGGAGGATCCGCTCCGGGGTAGAAAACCAGCAGCGGAACAGAAACAAGCCAGTTACCGAACAACCACGACAATCTTCAGTTCCAAAGCTGCCTCGCAGACACTCTCGTCAGATGAGCCCCGCGGAAGTATGGACTCTTCATCGATAGCGTTCATCAGAAAATGCTGATATTGAAAAGCATTTTGACTCTATTGTCGCCAGCTTCTATAGTGATCACCCTGAAAATAATAAGGACTTCGCGTCACGCAGAAGTCTTCTGTTTGCATGAATCTTCGTGCGGCAGACTCTGTACCAATACCGAGGGGATGGACCAACTTCTTTCCGTCTCCCCACAAGGTAGGATCTGGCTTCAAGGCCAGCAATAGAAAAAAACGAGAGGAGACAATCCTATGTTCAGAAGAAAAACGGTTGCTATGCTGTTGGGCTCAGGCCTGATGCTGGGCGCAACTGCGCTGTCCGCTGCGCCCACGGGCCAGATGCTTGCGGATACCTGCGCGGGCTGTCATGGCACGGATGGTGCCAGCACTGGGCCGGCGACACCAAGCATTGCCGGCAATGCTGCCATCTATATTGTCGACGCCATGAATGCATATAAAAGTGGTGATCGTCACAGCACCATCATGGGTCGAATCGCCAAGGGATACAGCGACGAGGAAATCGAGGCGATGGCCGAAGTTATTGCTTCCTGGCCTATGCACACGACTAACCAGCAGTTCGATGCGGACAAGGTTGCCATGGGTGCAGAGGTCTACGAGGACGGATGCGTCAAATGCCACGATGAAAAAGGTTCACTGGCTGATGATGAAGCCGGCATCCTTTATAGCCAGTGGTACCCCTACCTGACCTACTCCATCGAGGACTTCAAGGCAGGTCATCGGGAAATGCCGAAGAAGATGAGAAAAGTCGTCGAGAAGCTCAGTGATGAGCAGCTCGATGCGGTGAATCAATTCTTCGCAAGTCAGAAGTAAGGGGGATCACAATGAGCAAATTTTCACGTCGCGATTTCGTTAAAATCGTGGGCAGCACTGCTGCCGCAACAGCTATCGGCCTGCCGGCATTCACTGCTGCGGCCGGTTCCAAGAAGGTCGTCATCGTCGGTGGCGGAACGGCTGGCGCAACTGCAGCCAAGTATATCAAGCGTGGCGATGCATCCATCGATGTGACAGTCATCGAGCCCAACAAGGACTACTACACCTGCTATCTCAGCAACGAAGTGCTCGGCGGTGGCCGCAAGCTCGAAAGCATCAAGTTCGGCTATGACGGTCTGAAGGGGCATGGAGTCAATGTCGTGCATGACATGGTCACGGCGATCGATCCTGCTGCTAAAAAAGTCACCACCGCTGGTGGAGATACTTTCGACTATGACCGCTGCATCGTTGCGCCGGGTATTTCCCTGCGCTATGACACTATTGAAGGTTACAGTGAAGAAGCCGCGGAGATCATGCCGCATGCCTGGAAGGCCGGTGCCCAGACTGCGCTGCTGCGCAAGCAACTGGAAGCCATGCCCGACGGTGGAACTGTTGTTCTCGCGCCGCCACCCAATCCGTTCCGCTGTCCTCCGGGGCCTTACGAGCGTGCCTGCCAGATCGGTATGTACCTGAAGGCGAACAAGCCGAAATCGAAGATCCTTATCCTCGATGCCAAGGCGAAGTTTTCCAAGCAGAAGCTCTTCATGCAGGCGTTTGAGAAGCACTATGCCGGCATGATCGAATGGCAATCCGTCGAGGCGACCGGTGGCGTCAAGAGCGTCGATGGGGCAGCCATGAGCGTTACGACCGGCAACGGTGACACCATCAAGGGCGATGTCATCAACATCATCCCGGCACAGCACGCCGGCACGATCGCCAAGACTGCCGGCCTGACCGACGACTCCGGCTGGTGCCCGATCGATGGCAAGACCTTCGAGTCCACCATCCACAAGGGTATTCACGTCATCGGCGATGCCGCCATCCAGTCGCCGCTGCCGAAATCCGGCTATGCAGCCAACTCGGAAGCCAAGGTCACCGCGGCCGCGGTGGTCGCAATGCTGAACGGTAATGATCCGGGTGATCCGAGTTGGGTCAACACCTGCTACAGCATCGTTGGTCCCGAAGACGCGATCTCCGTTGCCATGGTTTACAACCTGGTCGACGGCAAGGTTGCAAAGGTCGAGGGTTCTGGCGGCCTGACGCCGATGGACAGCTCGGCTTCCGATCGTGCCCGTGAAGTACAGTATGCCTACAGCTGGTTCAACAATATCACCAGTGATATCTTCGGCTGATCCTGTTCTTCCCTCAGAAGAGTAAAGGCCCGCGACTGCGGGCCTTTTTCATGTCGGTGTTTTATTTTGTGTCGGAGAGCATTTTTTCATTCGGAACAATGCTCTCCGCCCCCTGTTTTGTGCACAGGTCACGCCGTTTTCAGACAAGCGTGACGGCCTGTTCGAAATCAAGGCGCGGGCCTCTGGAGTAGAGTCCGCGATCATCACCATAACCGACATTCATCAGGAAGTTCGACTTGTAGCGCCCGTCTGTGAAGAAGGTGCTGTCGAGCTTCTCATTGTCGAAGCCGGACATCGGGCCGACATCCAGGCCCAGTGCACGTGCGGCCAGGATCAGATAGGCGCCTTGCAGCGTTCCGTTTCGGAATGCCGTTGTCTCGGCCAATGCGCCGTTCTCCCTGAACATCTTCCCCGCATCGGGCATGTGCGGCCAGAGTTCGGGCATGTGCTCGTGAAAGCGGGTGTCATGGGCAACGATGATGGTGACAGGAGCCTCCTCGACCTTCGCGCGATTTCCCTCGGCGACCGAGGGCGTCAGCCTTGCCTTGCCTTCCGGTGTGGTGATGAACACGAAGCGGGCAGGCAGGCAATTCATGCTGGTCGGACCCATGATCGCGAGTTCATAGAGTTCCCTGAGGGTGCTCTCGGGAACCTTGCGTGTATCCCATGTCGGGTAGGTGCGTGCGGAGCGAAAGAGCTGGTTCAGCGCATTTTCATCGAGCGGTTTTTTCATGAGATGTTCTCCCGTTTTGTCAGGCAGGCATGTCGAACAGCAGGAGTTCGCCTTGCGACGCTGTCGTGACCAGAACGGCGGTGTCCGTGACGATGCTGTCACCACGCTGGAGCTCTTCGCTATTGACGGTCACAGCACCTGTGGCCACGTGCAGGTAAAGCTGGCGTCCGGATCCAGTTTCATACTCGACTTTGTCTCCCTCTTCGAGAATCGAGGCATAGACCAGGCTATCCTGGTGGGTGGCAATCGATCCATCCCTGCCGTCCGGCGAGACAATCAGCCGCAGCTGTCCGCGCTTCTCCTCGGCTGGAAAGTGCTGCTGTGAATATTCCGGTTCGACCCCGAGCCTGTTGGGTCGCAACCAGATCTGCAGCAGGCTGACCGGTTCATCCGGCGAAGGATTGAATTCACTGTGCCTGACGCCCGTGCCAGCGCTCATGCGTTGTACGTCACCCGGACGTATGATGGATCCGTTACCCATGCTGTCCTTGTGCTCCAGTGCGCCGGACAGGACATAGGTCACGATTTCCATGTTGTCATGCGGATGGGTCGGAAAACCGCCCTTCGGTGCAATCGTATCGTCATTGAGGACGCGCAGGTTCGAGTAGCCCATGTTCTGCGGGTCGTAGTACTCCCCGAAAGAGAAGCTGTGATTGGCATTCAGCCAGCTGTTTTCGAAATGGCCGCGTTCTGCGGCACGCCGGATGGTCATCATGATAGCGGTCTCCAATCTGGTTCCTGAAAGTGATGGCCAGTCTAGATATAAACCTGAACACAATAAAGACTTTACAGATAAAATGATTGTTAATGAAAAATCAACAATTATTACTGGATGACCGGCAGGTTTTCATTACTGTCGTGCGACACGGCAGCTTTACTGATGCTGCTCGGGAACTCGAATTAACAACGGCAGCAGTAAGCCGTCGCGTGAAGGCCCTCGAGAATCGTCTGGGCGTTCGTCTGCTGAACAGGACAACGCGGAGGCTCAGTCTGACCGATGCCGGTCAGCAGTACTACGAGGATATGAGCCGCCTCATGCTGGAACTGCAGCAAACAGAAGAACGTATTGCGGGGCTTGCAACGGAACCCACGGGCTTCCTGCGCATAACGGCACCGCTCTCTTTCGGCATGCGCTACCTCGGAGAGCTGATCGCCGGCTTTCATGCACAGTATCCCGCCATCCGGATCGAGCTGACTCTCGACGATACCCTGCGGGACATCGTGAGCAGCGGCTTCGATGCGGCGATCCGCATCGGCAGGCTGCAGGATTCAGCACTGGTTGCGCGTCGCCTTGGCGGCTTCCGGCAGCTTGTCTGCGCCTCTCCGGAGTATCTCGCTCGTCATGGCGAGCCTCGAATCCCGCAGGAACTCGTTGACCACGAGTGTCTCCACTACACCAACCTGGAAACTCCGCGTGACTGGCTGTTTGAATCCGACGGAAAGCCACTCAGGGTAAGGACGTCGGGAAGTTTCGGCGCCAACAACGGCGACGTGCTCTGTGATGCCGCCGTGCATGGCATGGGAATCGTCTACCTGCCGGAGTTCATTGCAGACAGGTACCTGCATGACGGCAGGCTCGTGAGTATTCTCGAAGACTCTGTGGACAAGGCCCCCCTCGAGATGTACGCACTCTACCCGACGCGCAGTTTCATGCCTGCTGCACTCAAGCTCTTTCTGCAGGCACTCTCGGAGAGTTGCAGCAAGCAGTCCTATTCAGGAGAGGCTCAGACGGGGTTGTCGATCTCGAAGTAGCGGTGTTCGAGCCCGAGCTCGCTGGCCGCGGCTTCTGCGAGTGCCTGGACGCCATAACGTTCCGTGGCGTGATGGCCTGCGGCAAAATAATGAATATGACGCTCGACGGCTGCATGGTAGGTTGATTCGGAAACCTCGCCGCTGATGTATGCATCGAGCCCAAGATCGGCAGCATCATCGATGAATTTTTGCGCACCGCCCGTGCACCAGCCAACGGTGTCGATCGCGGGCCTGTCAGAGGCAATGTGCAGGGGTATGCGCCCCAGGACTTCTTCGATGTGTTTGGCGAAGCTTTCAGGATCCATCGGCGTCTCGAGCCGGCCACGCCATAGCAGCCCGCCGCCTGAGTCGGTGGCCTCGGCATCCCTGATTGCAAGCAGGCGGCCCAGGGAGGCGTTGTTGCCATAGTCGGGATGTGCATCGAGCGGCAGATGGTAGGCGAGCAGCGAGAGATCGTTCTGCATCAGGGTCCGGACACGTTCTCCCTTCATCCCTGTCAGGGGTTCAGGTTCACCGCGCCAGAAATAGCCATGGTGGACGAGGATGGCGTCGGCTTCCCAGGCAAGGGCGGCATCGATGAGAGCCTGGCATGCTGTCACGCCTGAAGCCAGGCGCCTGATCGGACGCTTGCCTTCGACCTGGAGTCCGTTCGGGCAATAGTCGCTGAAGTTTTCCGGGGCAAGCCGTGCATTACACCAGGCTTCGAGTTCGACTGCTTGGATCATGGTCATTTGACCCTATATCATACATTCTGTTGGGTTTTGGACATCGGGTAGCAGTATATGCGAATCACCTCCCTGTTCCGCTTTTTTCTGATGTCGGTCATTGCCGGTATCGTGGCGGCCGCACTGATTCTGACTTTTTACCGTGATCCGGATCCGGTGCTGAATCTCGTCACAGATGTCGGCGCGAAGGCGCCACTGAGCGGGCCTGCGTCTTATGCCGGGGCTGTGAATATGGCAGCTCCTGCCGTTGTGAACGTCTATACCACCAAGATCCACCGGCAGAGTATCAGCCCGATTTTCAATGATCCCTTCTTTCGTCACCTTTTCGGAGATGCGCTTCGGGGCCAGCCCCGCGAGCGCATCGAGAACAGCCTCGGGTCAGGCGTGATCGTCGACAGCAAGGGATACATCGTCACGAATAATCATGTCATAGCAGACGCCGACCAGATCAGCGTCGTTCTGAACGATGGCAAAAAGCTCGTGGCACAAGTCGTGGGCACTGACCCTGATTCCGATATCGCAGTCCTCAAGGTCGAGAGCAGCAAGCTGCCGGCTATCACGATTGGAGACTCCTCCGTGTTGCGCGTCGGCGATGTCGTACTTGCCATTGGAAATCCCTTCGGCGTCGGCCAGACAGTGACCATGGGGATTGTCTCGGCAACCGGGCGCAACCAGCTCGGTATTACCAACTTTGAAAACTTTATCCAGACTGATGCCGCCATCAACCCCGGCAACTCCGGTGGTGCTTTGATCGACGCGCATGGCCGGCTTGTCGGCATCAATACAGCGATATTCTCAAAGACCGGGGGATCGCAGGGGATTGGTTTTGCGATCCCGGTCGACATGGTGCGCGGTATCATGAAACAGATCGTCGAAACCGGCAAGGTATCGCGCGGGTGGCTCGGCCTCGGAGGACAGGACGTGACCGCAGCGCTGGCAGAATCCTTCGGGCTCAAGGATGTGCAGGGCGTGCTGATCTCCAATGTTTTCCGCGGCGCGGCAGCCGACAGGGCAGGGCTGCGTCCGGGTGACGTCATTACCATGATCGACGACCACAAGATTACCTCGGCTTTCGATATCGTGAATGCGGTCGGCACCAGGCGACCGGGAAGCGAGGTGGTGATTCGCGGCTGGCGCGGTGAAAAGCGTCTCGAGGCCAAGGCGGTGCTCGATGACCGTGATCGCTGGCAGCAACTGTTGAACCAGTGATCCTCGAACGTTTTTTCATGGCAGGAAGACGACGGCGTGCCGCAGCGCTGGTCGGTATCGAGGCAGGAGTGCTTGCCGAGTGTCCGGTCTGTCGCGAGATTACCGACACGGGGCGCACCAGCAGGCTTTCCGATGCAGACCGGATCGCGGAGGAGTGGGTGCAGCGTGGTGACGAGCGCCTGCGCCTCTTTCATGGCGACGCCGCTGCCGTGAAACAGCTCGTGCGCAGACTCGTCGAACAGAGCGATATCCACTGCGCCTGCGAGAAGAGCGGCTGAACGTCAGGCCTTGCATGAGGGTTGCCTAACACCCTGCCATGTGCTGATTTCTGTAGAGGATTCAATGGTTTTTGCCCCTGCCGGCAAGCTAGAATGTAGCAATGTCCACTTCCAGCCCTGCTTCCGCACTGATCGACCCTTTTGGCCGCCGGGTCGAGTATGTCCGCCTGTCTGTGACGGACAAGTGCAACATGCGCTGCTTCTACTGCATTCCACAGGGCTTCACCGGCTTCGAGGAACCGGAAAACTGGCTCGGATTCGACGAAATCGAGCGACTCATGACTGCCTTCGCCTCGCTTGGTGTGCAACGCGTCCGCCTGACCGGAGGCGAGCCTCTGGTGCGCAGGAATCTGCCTGAGCTTGCTGCGCGATTGTCAGCGATCGATGGTATCGAGGATTTGTCGCTAAGCACCAATGCTGCGTTACTCCGGCAGCACGCCGCGGCATTGAGGGACGCAGGTGTGTCGCGTATCAATGTCAGTCTTGATTCACTGGATCCGGAACGCTTCAGGCAGATCACCAGGGGTGATCTCGAACGCGTGCTGGCCGGTCTCATGGAAGCACGGCGTGTCGGGCTCTCACCGGTCAAGATCAACATGGTTGCCATGAAGGACATCAATGACGGCGAGTTCGAGTCGATGGTCGATTTCTGCCTCGAGAACGGCTTCACCTTGCGTCTCATCGAAACCATGCCGGTTGGTGACACCGGTCGGGATGCGGCCGACCGCTACATCGATCTGCAGGAAGTGCGCGCGCGCCTAGCCAGGCGCTATGAACTGATTCCTGACGTCATGCCGGGTGGCGGTCCCGCGCGCTATGTGCGCGTTGGCGGCACGGAAATGCGTATCGGTTTCATTACACCGATCTCGCAACACTTCTGTGAAACCTGTAACCGTGTTCGTCTCGCGGTCGACGGGACTCTCTACCTCTGTCTCGGGCAGGAAAACAGGGTTGAATTCCGGCCCATGCTGCGTGACGGTGCGAGTCACGAGGAGTTGCGCGACGCGATTGTCCGCGCACTCGCACTCAAACCGGAGCGCCACGAGTTCAGGGAACGACCCGAGCGGGTGATCCGTTTCATGTCCCAGACAGGGGGCTGACCGGCAGCTCTCCGCTTCCATCGATCTCTCTCTTCACCTCGAAAAACAAG
>JARRMW010000029.1:0-17989 GCA_037385685.1 Gammaproteobacteria bacterium | reverse complement strand
GAAGCAATGCCGGAGTGGTAGAGAAGTGGCTCCCGATCCCACATCGCATCCTGGAAGGGGCCGAAAGCAGGCAGGCGTCGGTCGATAAAGTCCTCGAGCTGTGAAAGGGCCTGCTCGCGTGTCACTGGCCAGTTGAAATGCGCAAGTGAACCAGGATTGTCCGGGAAGAGCTTCTCGACATCATCGATGGCGGATTGCGTCGTGTCATCGATGCCGAAATCCGGCCATGAGGGAAGGTGTCCCGGGCCCTGTTTTCCAAAATGCTTCCTGTTGTCGCGATCGAAATTCCAGCTGCCGCCGGCCGGTTTGCCATCTTCCATGAGGATGTCATGGCGCTTTCGCATGTGGCGGTAGAAGTGTTCCATGACCAGCGTCTTGCGTCCCTTCCTCCATTGCCGGAATTCGTCGATACTGCACAGAAAATGGTTGTCAGGCAGTACATCAAGTTCAACGCCATGCTGCTCGCAAACTGCAGCGATTTCTTTCTGGACGCCATACTCGCCAGCTTGTGTCATGACCAGCCTGGAGGTCCCGGCTGTACGGATGACCGAGACCAGTGACGTCGTGAAGCTGTCGGCATCCCTGTGATCGATCTTCCTGTACTCGACCTTGAAGCCTTCTCCTTCCAGCCAGCTTGCATGATGACGCATCGCGGACAGGAACAGCGTTGTGCGTGCCTTGTGGGACCTGACGCGTTGCGATTCATTGCGCACCTCAAGCATCACAACAATATCCCGGCTTTTATCGGCAGCCAGCAGGGCAGGGGACTGCCGATCAAGCTGATCGCCAAGTACAAGAATCAGCTTTCGGGCGCTCACGCTTTATTCCAGCTGTGAGTACGACGTTTGCGATCATAGCGAACATCGTCACGGATTCTTTCCCGGTGCTTGTACATGGACCAGACGGGCAAGATCATGCTGCGTTTCCGGATGCGGCTCTTTGTGTCGAATCGAGATAAGGGCTTGCGAGCTCGGCGATGTCCACTGAGGCACGCAATCGTGAGAGCAGCAGATAGAGTCCTCCGAGTTTTCGGTGAAGGAAGAGGATATGCATCGGGGGCATCCGGCTATATCTGCTCTCAAGGCGCATCTGTTTGACCTGTTCGCTCATCTCGCGTGCCAGGTCTGAATTGCCGAAGTGAAAGCGCCCCGCGCTACGCAACGGTTCTGTGGCTGTGCGCAGGAGAAGGAGCACGCATTGAGCATAACCGGGCGGGTCATCGTTGCCGAGGTATCCGACCCTGGCGGCAGCATCGATTATCAGCTCATCGGTATTCTCTACACAGGCGTTGAGAAGCATGCGCATGTCACTGCGCTGTTGTTCGCCATGCTCCCGTGCAGCCCCGAAGTCGAGAAGCTGGATCCTCCCGGTCTCGTGCTCGTAGAGGTAGTTAGCGAAGTTGGGGTCTGTCTGTACCAGTCCCCAGTCGAAGACCTCTCTGAAGGCCAGTTCCGTCAGGTGACGGGCAGCAGCGTTTCGTTTGGCGCTCTCCAGGTTGTGAATTGTTTCAATTGGCTTGCCATGCAGAAAATCCATCGTCAGGACACGCCTGCAACTCAGTTCATCGATGACGCCCGGTACGATGTACCTCTGATCCTGTTGCAGGAGTGAATGAAAGCGTCGTAGCAGGTGTGCTTCGTGTTCGTAATCAGCTTCGTGATGGAGTTGTAGCCTCGCCTCCTCGAGAAGGGGATCCAGATCGATGCCGTCAGGCAGGATTCCCGACAGTTTCAGGAGCATGCCAACGTTGCGAATGTCACTGTCGATGCTTCTCTCGATGCCTGGATACTGCAGCTTGATGGCGACTTCGCGTCCGTCCTTGAGTGTTGCCCGGTGCACCTGGCCTATCGATGCCGCGGCGATTGGTTTGAAATCGAAGCGCTCGAAGGCCTCTTTCCACTGTTTGCCGAGCGAGTCGTCGAGTACCTGTGCAACCTGTCCGAGTGGCATACGATGGGCATCCTCGCGCAACTTCGTGAGTATTTCGCTGAGCTGCGGTGGCAGTATCTGGCCACTGTCCATGGAGAGCAGTTGGCCCATTTTCATGGCCGCACCGCGCATCTCGGACAGCCTGTCGGCGAGCCGTCTTGCATTGGCGGGTGTCAGCAACATGTCTCCGATTGCAGGCCGGTTGCCCCTTGCAAGCTGGCGTGCGCCTTCAGTGACCATGCCACCGACCATGCCGCCTGCCAAACGCCCAAGGTGTGAGAAGCGGCCGAGGCGAGAGGATGGTATGCGTCTTTCTTTTGTCATGACTGCTGCCTGTCAGATATGGTGGAACAGGTTCCGTCTGTGCATTGACGCTTGAGTCGCCAGCGAGCAAATCCGTCATAAGCCTTGTCGATCAGCGGCAAGAGACCGCAACGACGGATGAGTCCTGCAAGCAGGCGCCAGCGGGGAAAGTGCGACCATAGCTCGGCAAAGGCATAGGCGCCTGTCTGCCAGTGACCCTGGCGGTCCCTGACGTGGAATCGCTGCATGGCATCGTCGTATCGGATACCGAAGAGTGAGTCTGTGTCCGTTTCGCGGCTGATATCGACCCAGTGCAGTGCTGCCGATGCTTTCTGCCTGCGATAGTAAGCGATTTCGCGGCTGCACATCGGGCACCCGCCGTCAAAGAGAACGACCGGGCAGTCCACATCTGCGTGATTGTCTTGCATGTTCACTATATTTTCTCAGGCAAATTTCCGAATAGAGCTCATGCCGCCGTCAGCATGCAGCACTTGGCCACTCATCCAGCCTGAGTCATCCGAGAGCAGAAAACCGGCCAGTGCCGCCAGTTCGTCAGGGTTGCCGATGCGCTCCAGCGGATGTCGTGTGGCAGCGGCCTCTCGCTGCCTCTCTGTGCGGAGCAGACCTGATGCCAGCGAAGTATCTGTCAGCGAAGGGGCAATGGCGTTGAAGCGAATCTTCGGTGCGTATTCAGCAGCCAGCGAGCGTGTCAGGCCCTCGATTGCGCCCTTCGCCGATGCGATGCTGGCATGCATGGGCATACCGGTCGTGACCGCCACGGTGGAAAACAACACGACGCTGGCATGCGGGGCAGCCCTGAGTGCCGGTATAGCCGCTTTGAGTACGCGCACGGCTCCCTTGAGGTTAACGTCCAGATCCTGTTCGTAGTCATCCAGCGTCAATCTTTCGAAAGGCTTCAGCCGGATTGTACCCGGGCAGTAGACCAGGCCATCCAGGTCATCGGGAAGGAAATCGGCCGGGAACTCTTGTGAGGAGTCCCAGGTGCGATGTGAGGATTCAAACTCCGGCTCTGTGTTGCGTGTAGTGGTCCAGAGCTCCGCATTTGTGGCGAGCTTCTGGCCAATGGCGCGGCCGATGCCCTGTCCTGCCCCAACAATGAGTATCTTTTTCATATCCGTGATCCTGAAAGTGTTTGCACTACTGTATAGGGTATGAACTGATAATATCTACATAAAAACTGTTCGTTATGTGAACATTCAGTCTCATATTCACCAAAATAGCTTCTTTTTTTCAAATACAGATGACATGAACAGGAATTTGACCATGAAAAATGCACAGAAAGCATTGATTGCAACCGCACTGGCCAGCCTTGCCTTTCAGGCACATGCCTATGGCAATGCCCCTGTCCGCGGTGGTTGCCAGCCCGGGTATGGACAGCAGCCACACTCTGGCCCCTATGGTCCAGCCATGCCGCCAGTCTACCCGGCTCCTGGAATGCGTCCACCGCCCATGATGCGCCCACCCATGCGCCCGGTGCCTTACCCGCAGCGTTACCCCCGGCAGATGCAGCGGCCACCGGTTCAGCAGGAACCGGCCATGCAGCCACCTGCTCAACGGAGTCTTCGGTCAGAGAAGCCGGCTGAGGCGATGAAGTCGGCATCGGTTTCCATCACCCAGATGCAGTTCGTCCCTCAGCGGGTCGTGGTCAGGAAAGGCGGTACCGTGACCTGGAGTCAGGCAGACAGTATGCCGCATACCGTTACGGCACGGGACGGTAGCTTCGCCTCGCAGCAGCTGGGTGCCAACCAGAGCTACAGCCAGGTTTTCGATAAACCCGGTACCTACAGCTACTATTGCACCCTGCATCCAACAATGCAGGCAATTGTCGAGGTGGTCGAGTAAGGGGTGTCAGGGCCTGCGAGGTGCGACCTCGTGGAACTGGCCGAGATACTCGGCCTTCCACCAGTTACCCGTGATCTCCCGTTCCTTGTCAGTCGTGAATTTGTAGCGATAGACAAGGACGCGCAGATAGCGTGGTGGTCTGTGGGGAAAGGGGTTATACCGTAGCAGGCCCGTCACCCGGGGGTTGCCTGTCCACAGGTTGTGCATGAAGCGGTCAAACCAGTAGAGATTTTCGGGACTCCTTGGTGGTACGAACCATATCATCCAGTCGAGACGGGGCTGATGGGGGATGTTCACGGGAGGACGTCTGTCCAGTTCATGCGGCTTGTAGCGAAACAGGTAGGGATACCAGTTAACACTATCGTTACTGCCCTCGATGATGAGCTCCTGGCGCTCTGTCTGCATGGTCGGGAAGATGTGATAGACATTGCCGACACCGAAGTGACTGACCTGAATCATCCAGTTCTGCAGCGTGTCCGGCAAGCGCGTATTCAAGGACAGACCGACAGCACCAGGAATACTCGCACTGAGGATCACCGCAGAGACCACGACCACACCGATACCCTGCCTGCGCTCTGCGTGCGTATCCTGCCCGATGCGTTTCCTGATCCTGCCCGGCAACAGACGTCCAACGATGCGGTCGTCGAGCAGAAAGAGGCACAACAGGATCGTCAGCAGATTGATGAAGTTGTGGTTACTCGTCGCAATGATCAGCAGTTGTATCAGGATCGTTACGCCTGCCGCGAAAAGTCGAAAGCGGCGTGGCAGGAAGATAAAAAAAGGAACAACAAGCTCAGCAAAGAAGGTCAGGCCAACACCTGCCTGCAGCATCCATTCCGGTAGCTGGTGCGCATACCAGGCTCCAGCATGTGGCAATGGCTGTGTCTCGAAATAGTAATTCAGCGCGGTCATGCCGGACCAGGTGGGATCGCCACTCAACAGCTTGCTGATACCGGAAAGAAAACGCAGCCTGAATAGCAGCCAGTGAAACATGAAAATCACCAGGCGCGAGGGTCCGCCAACGACGAAGAGCGCGAGCAGACCGGTCTCCATGAGCAGGTAGTCCCACTGGAAACTCATGAAGATCTGTCCCGCATGAAACAGGGACAGATAGAGCAGGAACATCAACAACAGTGAGAGTCGTGGGCGGATGTTCAGGAACAGCAGTACCGACAGCAGCATACCGAGAATGGTTGCCCCGAGCAGCGCGGTATCGCCTGCATCGATCCAGAAAAGTGTCGGCAGCCGCAACCACGCTGATGCACCCATGCTGCGCTCTGCATTGTTGAGCAGTTCCTCGAAAGGAAGGATGCCACCTGGTCCCGCCAGACCGTTGATTTGCACGGAGAGCGAGCAAAAGGCAGCAAAGTAGATGAGCGCGAGCAGCTTCAGGAAAAGCCAGCCAGTCAGCTGCTGTTCCGGGTCTTTCTCGAGAAGTCTGTTCCAGTCAAATCGCACGTCGGAGAACCTTTCTGCTGCCGGTAGTGTTGTGATGAAGGATGTCTCTATGTGTGGCTGGCGCCAGCCCTGCTGTACAAGGTTTTCCAGGGCGCTTACCTCGCAAGCAGGGTTGACGGGCTGCTCAGGGTGGAATGGCAGCCCGGACGTCACCAAACCAGGAGTATGGCCTGTTTCCGTCTACTGCCGAACTCACAGCTCGATTCCACTGACCAGCTGTATCAGTCGTTCAGCGCCTGGAAATCAGCCGCATCGATATCGGCTTGCATCACGTGCAGGCAGCTGCTTTTGTCAGAAGGCCGGCCATCTTCCGCCGCTGCCATCCAGATCATAAAAAATACCATAACATTATCCATTGTATGGAAATAGAGTGGTAATCAATCCCGATAGCGGCTGCAAGACGGGCCTCTTCCATGGTGAAGGCATGGGAGTGGATCTTTTGTTATGCATGAGTCGGAGCTTAGAATAGAAACTGAACAGTTTTCAGGACTTCTTCATGAAAAAAGTAACCATCGTCGGGTCGGGATTTGCCGGCCTCACCGCTGTAAGGCAGTTGCGCAAACTCGACTCGACTCTGGAAATCACTCTGGTTTCTCCGAATCCCGTGCTCCAGTATTACCCGAGCCTGATCTGGGTGCCTGCGGGACTTCGCAAGCGCGAGGATATCCTCGTGCCACTGGACAAGTTCTTCCGCAAGATGCGTGTTAACTACCATCAGGCCAGTGCAACCGGATTGCGTGAAGGCGGCCGTATTCTCGAGACGGACAACGGCGAGATCGCGAACGACGGCCTGATCATCGCGTCAGGGGGGCGATTCATCAAGAAGTTGCCGGGCATCGAGCATGCCATCACTCCCTGTGAAGGTATCGACGCGGCCGAGCAGATCCGTGATCGCCTCAAGTCCATGCAGGGCGGAACCATCGCCGTCGGATTTGCCGGAAATCCCAGGGAGCCGAGCGCGATGCGTGGTGGCCCCATGTTCGAATTCCTGTTCGGTATTGACCGCCAGTTGCGCGATGAAGGGCGCCGGGACAACTTCCGGATTGTCTTTTTCAGCCCCGCTCCACAACCGGGTAACCGACTTGGCCCAAGGGCTGTTTCAGGCCTTCTGGACGAGATGAAAAAACGCGGTATTGAAACGCACCTGGGTCACAAGATGAAAGGCATGGAAGCCAACAAGGTCATGACCGAGGGTGGCGAGTTCGAGGCTGACCTCATCCTCTTTATGCCAGGCATGACCGGCAATACGTGGTTCGACAATACCGAGCTACCGCGTTCCGAAGGCGGGCTTATCAAGGCCGACCGCAACTGTCGTGCTGAGGGTATGGAACGTGTCTACGTTGCCGGAGATTCCGGAAGCTTTCCGGGACCGGACTGGATGCCCAAGCAGGCCCACATGGCTGACCTGCAAGCCGAGGCTGCAGCGAAGAACCTGGTTGCAGAATTCAGAGGGCAACCGGCTGACGCAACTTTCAAGGTCGAGCTGGTCTGCATTGTTGATTCCAACGATCGCGGTATGCTGGTTTCGCGCAATGAAAAGCGCTCTCTGGTCTTGCCGAACATGAAGGCGTTTCACTGGATGAAACGCGGGTTCGAGTGGTGGTACCTCAGGCAATACAGGTAAATCTGCAGACACTCCGAACCGGCTGGTTCGTTTGCCCGGAGGGCCGGGCTCCCACGCAGGTTGGACATGGCTGTGTTCCCGTAGGAACCCACACCGTGGAAGAATATGCAATGGACAAAAGAATCAGGATCAGGACATCGCCCGGAGGGCTGGGCTCCCACGGACATAGGTCTGAGCGGTTTGGCTCGTAGGATCCCGCACTGCGGGCGAATGATCCTCAATCGAGCAGCAGCTTTGCGGACATCAGGATCGAGATCGTCACGAGCATCGGCCTGATTAGCCTGGCGCCGTGCTTCACTGCCAGGTGTGATCCGAGATAACTGCCTATGATCTGGCCGCTGCCCATCACGATACCGGCGATCCAGAGAATGTGTCCGCTCAGTATGAAGACGGCCAGTGCGACGACATTGCTCGTGAAATTGAGTAACTTGGTGCCGCCGATTGCCCGGGGCAAGGCATAACCCAGCAGCAGCACAAATGCGATGGTGAAGAACGAGCCTGTGCCTGGTCCGAAGAAGCCGTCGTAGAAACCGACAGTGAAGCCAATGAGCACGGAAAAGGCTGTCAGCGATATACGCTGCTCACCGCTCTCGAGCCGGATCCTTTTCGAAAAGAGAAAGTAGAGCGCGATCAGGATCAGCATGACCGGCACCAGGGTTTCGAGCCAGGCATTGGGTAGATGCTGTACCAGCAACGCGCCGCTCATGGATCCAAGCAGGGTCATGAGAACGGCAAACCAGAGTTGCCGTGGTGATACCAGTCCATGACGCACATAGTTGGCAGTCGCCGTGAAGCTTCCCATGCTGGCTTGCAGCTTGTTGGTCGCAATCGCCTGTATCGGTGACATGCCTGTCCAGAGCAGGGCCGGGATGGAGAGCAGCCCGCCACCACCGGCAATGGCGTCAACAAAGCCGGCGATTCCTCCGACGAAGAACAGGAAGACAAGATCACCGAGCTCTATCATCAGGCATCATCCAGGTCATCGGGGGTGTTGATGTTGGCAAATGCATCGGCATTGTCGGAAAAATCTGCAAGACCGATTTCATGCGTTCGCAGCCAGTCCCTGATGCTGCGTCTGCCGGACACGATCCAGGAATCAAGCTCGGTCTTCAGGGAGACCGGCAGAAGAAGATGTGCGGATTGCAGGTACCTGCCGTCATGGGCAACGGCTATGCCGCTGTTCGAGCGGGAGGAGGCCTCGATGAGACGTTCGACCAGGTCCAGCGGAATTCCGGGTACATCACAGGGAACGACCAGCATCCAGGCTGTTCTGACCTGGTGCATCGAGGAGAGGATACCGGCCAGAGGGCCTGCAAAACCGGGGAACATATCCTCGACGACCGGGTAGCCGAGTCCGCTGTAGTAATCCAGATGCCGGTTGGCATTGATCAGGATTTCCTGCACATGCGGCTCGATTGCATCGATGACATGCTGCACGAGTGGTTTGTCATGCAGTATCAGCATTCCCTTGTCCATGCCACCCATGCGCTCACCACGTCCGCCTGCGAGAATGACAGCGGTGATATCGTCGGGCGAGATCGACATTGTTATTGTTCTACGTGAGGGTCGAAAATCCAATCATAATGGTTGCCACGCCGATGACAAGCTGTAATCCGTTGTGCAGCCATGTCAGCCCTCTCGCTGACGAGCGCAGGGGAATGGCGATGGCGGCTGACAGCATGGCCATGCCGAGCATGGAACCGACTCCGAAAAGCAGCATGTAGAGCACGCCCTGCAGTGGAGATCGGATGGTTTCGAGCGTCAGGATGATCAGCGCCGCCGAACCTGCCATGCCATGGACCAGGCCGATCAGGAGAGCACGAAGCGGGAAGGATTTCTCATGCTGGTGATTGTGGGCAGCAGGATTGTGTGACGTCTCTCCGGCATGGGAGTGCGCATGAAAATGGGTTTCACCGTCCTTGTGGCTGTGATGGTGGAAATGGACACGGTCCTGTATCACGCGGCGGACCACATCGAACCCGAGTAGTACCAGCATGACACCGACGGCATACTCCAGCCAGAGCGCGATCTGCTCCGGCATGACACTGTCCATCCAGATCACCATGGAGCCGAAGAGGACAAGGGTGATGGTATGGCCGATTCCCCAGAAGGTTCCCTGACGGATGGTATCGGCGAAAGAGTGGGAGCGTGCTGCGAGTGATGCGACGGCTGCCACGTGATCGGCATCGAGCGCATGGCGCATACCAATGAGGAAACCGAGCAGCAGCAGCGACATCAGCAGATCCTCGGCAACTGTTCGCCGACAAGCAGGTCAACGATGCGCTCACCGCCGAAAAGCGTCGACATCAGCACGGTTGCTTCCGGAGACGCGTGCACTTCCCCGATAATCCGGCTCTGTGTTCCGGCCGGATGCGCCTGCATTGCTGCGAGCAATGCATCAGCACAGTCACCGGGAACGATGGCAACGAGTTTTCCTTCATTCGCGAGATACAGCGGATCCAGTCCGAGGATCTCGCACATGCCGCGGACCTCGTCACGGACAGGTAATGCCTGCTCCTCGATGCGCAGCGCGACGCGGCTGTCAGTTGCAAACTCGTTGAGCACGGTTGCCAGTCCGCCACGCGTGGCATCCCGCAGGCAGTGAATGTCAGGGCAAGTAGTCAGCATTGCCTGTACGAGTCCGTTCAGTGGCTGACAGTCGGTCTCGATACTGTTCTCGATGGCGAGTTCGCCACGTGCATCGACAATGGCGGCACCATGATCGCCAATATAGCCGTTGATGATGATCCTGTCGCCGGGTCGGGCACGACGGGCATTGATCTCCACACCTTCCGGGATGACGCCGACTCCTGCGGTATTGATGAAAAGCTTGTCGGCCGCGCCCTTGTGAACCACCTTGGTGTCGCCTGTCACGATACGAACACCGGCCTCGTCGGCTGACTGTTTCATCGATGTGACTACGCGCCGCAGTTCCTCCACAGTCAGGCCTTCCTCGATGATCATGCCGCAGGTCAACCATAGCGGTATGGCCCCGCCCACAGCCAGGTCATTGACCGTTCCGGTCACGGCCAGTTTGCCGATGTCCCCGCCCGGAAAGAACAGGGGGTCGACGACATAGGAGTCCGTCGTCAGCGCGAGCCTGTCGCCTCTTGCGGTCATGGACGCAAGATCAAAACGGGCCTGGTCCTCGAGCAGGTCGAGTTCCCGGTTGTCAAAACCCGAAACGAAGAGATCCTCGATAAGATCATGCATCGCCTTGCCGCCTGCACCATGCGACAGTGTGATGGTCTCTCCCCGGAGTTTTCCTCGAGGACGCCGGATATGCGTGACCGATTCGTCGCTCATGCCTTTGCCTCGCGACGCGCAACGAGCTCGTCGATACTGACGCTGCCATAGCTGAAATAGGCAGCGCAGGCGCCTTCTGATGAGACCATGAGTGCGCCCATGGGTGTTTCCGGTGTGCAGGCAGTACCGAAAATCTTGCACTCCCAGGGCTTGATGACGCCCTTGACCACCTCACCGCACTGGCAGGATCGGGGATCGGCAATCTGCAGGTTCGGTACCTGGAATTTGCGCTCTGCATCAAAATCGGCGTATGCCTCCCTGATTTTGACACCGGAATGGTCGATGGAGCCCAGGCCTCGCCACTCAAAGAATTCCCGAATCTCGAAGACCTTGCTGATGGCCTCAAGCGCAGCCTTGTTGCCTGCTGGAGGTACGACGCGCGAGTACTGGTTCTCGACCTCGCAGCGTCCTTCTGCAAGCTGTTTGAGCAACATCCAGATCGACTGGAGAATGTCGAGAGGCTCGAAGCCCGTGATCACGATTGGCCGGTTGTAATCCCGTGCCACGAAGTCAAACGGCCGCGCACCGATCACCATACTCACATGGCCCGGTGCCAGAAAACCGTCAATTTTCATATCGGGGGAGTCGAGGATGGCCTTGATCGTCGGTACGGTCGTAATGTGATTGCAGAAAAGCGAGAAATTGCGAATGCCTTCTTTCTTTGCCTGCAGCACAGTCAGCGCTGTGCTCGGCATTGTGGTCTCGAAACCGAGGCCGAAGAAGATGACCTCGTGCCCGGGATTCTTGCGTGCAAGCGAGAGAGCGTCGAGGGGTGAGTAGACCATACGGATATCGGCCCCCGCGGCCTTGGCCTGCAACAGGCTCTTGCGGGATCCCGGCACGCGCATCGCATCGCCGAAGGTCGCGAAGATGACGCCTGGCCGCTCGGCAAGCGCAACACAGTCATCAACGCGGCCCATCGGAAGTACGCAGACCGGGCAGCCCGGACCGTGCACCATCTCGATGCTGTCGGGCAGCATCTGCTCGATACCGTATCGGAAGATCGCATGGGTGTGCCCACCACAGAATTCCATCAGCAGCAGAGGTTTCTCCCGGGTACGCCCGATGCGCCCGGCCAGCATATGAATCTCACGTTTGAGGGTTTGCGCTTTTTCGTTGTCGCGGAACTCGTCGACGAATTTCATGCCCGTGCTCCTCCCTTGCCACGCGAATCGGCAAGCAGCGTATGCGTGAGGTCCCAGAGGATGTGATAGCAGGCAACATGAACTTCCTGCACGCGATGGATGGAGTCGGTTTCGACGACGAGGCAGTGATCGAGCAGTCCGCTGGAGAGCATATCGCCACCGGTGCCACCGGCCAGGCCGAAGGTTGTCATGCCGATACGCCTGGCTTTTTCGAAGGCCGCCATGAGATTCTCCGAGTTGCCGCTGGTCGAGAAGCCGATCAATCCGTCACCGGGAGACCCGTGGGCTTCGACCTGGCGGGTGAAGAGATGCCGTACACCGATGTCGTTGGCGACAGCCGTCATCATGGCCGTGTCCATGGCGAGATTCATAGCCGGCAGGGAAGGGCGGCCGGCTGTCACGGGGTGCTGGAACTCCACTGCAAAATGCGATGCATCGCAGCTCGAGCCGCCGTTGCCCATGGAGAACATGCGATGCCCCGACTGGTAAACAGTGGCCATGGCGCGGGCCATGGCCACCAGCCGCTGCGCATTGGTTTCGAAGAAGGCCTGTTTGACATCCATGCTGTGTGCTGCCTTGCGCTGGACCGACTCCAGCAGGACATCATTTTGACTGGCCTCATCCTTCTCACGCCCCGAGAGAAAGGGGTAGAGCGCGTCGAGATGTTCCTGGTTGTCCTGCATGATGGTCAGGCCGATGTCTGCATGGTGTCGAGCTCTGCCTGGACTTCACCGAGTTCACTGAGGATGGCGAGGGTCTGTCGGGCTTCATCCTCGTCAATCCGGCTCATCGCGAAACCGACATGCACCAGTACCCAGTCACCGACACACTCCTCGACGGT
Organism: Gammaproteobacteria bacterium; assembly: GCA_037385685.1. GTDB lineage: Bacteria > Pseudomonadota > Gammaproteobacteria > Chromatiales > Chromatiaceae > Sva-25. The sequence continues at coordinate 5,520 of JARRMW010000029.1, read as the reverse complement.
ATGATCGTCGTCGATGATGCAGGCAATATTAACCTCGCGGCGTACGCCCGACACATCGACTTTGGCCATGCTGTTTTCGGTATCGGTGATTTCGAGTATCTGGCCGGGAATTCCGAGACACATCAGTTCTGATCCTCCTGGTTGAGGGCATGTGCAGCAGCAATCATCGCCTGTCCAAGCGCCAGGCCACCGTCATTCGCGGGAATGCCGGAATGGGCCAGTACCCTGAACCCATTCTTCTGCAACGATCGCTCGACGAGTGTGAGCAGGGTTGCGTTCTGGAATACGCCGCCGGACAGTGCAATTGTTTCAATTTGCTGCTGGCTGGCGAGTTGACAGACCATGCGGGAGATGGCCGCTGCGAGCCCCTTGTGAAAGCGTTCACTGATGATTGCAGTCTCTTGCCCATGCTGCAAGTCTTTCAGCAACTGCCGCCACATCGGGGCAGGGTCGATCCGGGCAAGTTCTCCACCAGAGATGCTGAAGTCATAGCCCTGTGTTGTCGCCAGTCTGTTGCTATCGATGAGGGCTTCGAACTCGATTGCGGCTTGTCCCTCGTAAAGAATTCTGTCGCGACAGACCCCGGCGGCGGCCGCGACGGCGTCGAAGAGTCGTCCGGCAGAGGATGTCAGCGGGCTGTTGATGCCTTTGGCCATCATCGTCGAGAGAGCCTCTGTGGGCATCTTGTCAAGGTATCGGATCAGTTCCAGAGCTGCATATGACTCGCGCATGAGGGTCCAGTCCTCAACTTGCTGCAGTTGCGCGAACGTGTTGCGCCAGGGCTCCAGGATCGCCATGGTGCCGCCCGGCATTGGCACAGGACTGAGGTGACCGATGCGCCTTGCATCCTGATAGTCGGCGACGAGGAACTCGCCACCCCAGATCGTGCCATCCTTGCCATAGCCAAGCCCGTCGAGCGCAACACCGATAACCGGACCGGCGTCGCGGGCATGCCCGTTTTCCGCGAGGCAGGAGGCGATATGGGCGTGATGATGCTGGATTTCCTGCAACTGCAGGGAGTTTTGCCCGGCCAGCTTTCGCCCATGCTTTGAAGAGAGGTATTCCGGATGGGCATCGATGGCGATGATCTCCGGTTTATGCCGGTAAAGCCTTGCATAGAGATCGAGGTTTTTAAGATAGTCCTTGTAGGTGCTGAAATCCTCGAGGTCGCCCATGTGCTGGGACAGGATTGCCTCGCCATGTTGTACAAGGCAAAAGCTGTTCTTGAGTTCGCCACCGAGCGCAAGGATTGCGGGTGTCTTCCGGAAACCGTCAGGCAAGGGGAGTGAGGAGGGAGCATAGCCGCGTGCCCGTCGCAAAACCCTTTTCTCACCATTGATGACACGAACGACAGAGTCGTCAACGCGATTGACAATCTCGCGGTCGTGTAACAGCAGGTAATCCTCAATCGTTCCAAGCCGCTCTCGGGCATCCGCGTTTTCGATTGCCTGTGGCTCATCGCTGAGATTGCCGGAGGTCATGACCAGTGGTGTCTCGAACGATTCCAGTAAAAGATGATGGAGCGGTGTGTAGGGCAGCATGAAGCCGAGCAGTCTCTGGCCGGGCGCAATGGCTTCCGGGAGTGGCGAGGCTTCCACCTTGCGGTGCAACAGCACGATTGGTGCTGCTGTGCTCTGGAGCAGTGCGGACTCCTGTTCGTTGACATCACAGTAGCGCCGGATAACGGCCATGTCCCTGGCCATCAGCGCAAAAGGCTTGGCCTCGCGGCGCTTGCGTTGTCTGAGGGTTGCAACGGCTGTTTGATTGGATGCATCCGCAGCAAGATGGAAACCACCGATTCCCTTGAGTGCAAGGATGCTCCCCCGGCTCAGTAATTTCGAGGCTGTCGCGACCGGGTCATCCGTTTCGAGATGGCGACCATCGCGGTCTTCGAGCCAGGCGCGGGGACCACAGGCCGGACAGGCATTCGGCTGGGCATGAAAGCGCCTGTCCGCAGGCGAATCATATTCCCGCTGGCATGACGGGCACATCGTGAAGGCCGCCATGCTGGTCTGATCACGGTCATAGGGAATTCCGTGAATAATCGAGAGGCGTGGTCCGCAATGGGTGCAGTTCGTAAAGGGATAGCGATAGCGGCGATCAACCGGATCACGGATCTCGGCGAGACATGCTGGGCAGGTCGCTGCATCCGGCGGTACGCCTGTCCTGGCGGTGTCGGAACGGCTGGCTACGATGCTGAAACTGTCATACTGCTGCGGGCTTTCTTCCTCGCTGATCTCAATGGCGTCAATGCGTGCCAGGGGAGGGACCTCTGCCCGAAGCTGCTGGAGGAAGACATCACACTTGTCCGGGGTGGCAAGACGTATCAGTACCCCGTCACCATCATTGCTAACCTCGCCGTGAAGATCCAGATCGCGAGCGATTCTCCAGACAGCCGGTCGAAAACCGACACCCTGGACGATCCCGCGTATCCTGAGGAGTGTCACCGGAAGCATGCCGGCAGAAAAATCCGCCGATTGCGGCATCTGTTATGCAGGGACGGCCGCTGAATGCGATTGCAGGGCCGGGTGACCGATCAGGCGAGTCTGTCGCGTCATTCGAATCCACTGCAACCAGTTTTCCATGCCTTCGCCGCTGGTCGCGGATAGCTGCAGTATCTGCACACCGGGTTTGACACGGTGGGCATACTCGAGACATTTAGCGACATCAAACTGCAGGTGGGGCAGCAGGTCGATTTTGTTGAGGATGATGAGGTCGGCTGCATGGAACATGTCCGGATACTTGATCGGCTTGTCCTCGCCTTCTGTAACCGAGAGGATAGCGACCTTGTGTGCCTCCCCCAGATCGAACGCTGCCGGGCAGACAAGGTTGCCGACGTTTTCGATAAAGAGCACGCTGCCCTCTGCCGGTTCGAGAGATTCGACCGCATGCCCGACCATGTGGGCATCAAGATGGCAGCCCTTGCCGGTATTGATCTGTAATGCCGGCGCGCCGGTCGCGCGGATGCGATCGGCGTCGTTGCTGGTTTCCTGGTCTCCTTCAATGACCGCCAGGGGCAATTCGCCGGCGAGGGCATCCAGCGTCGCTGTCAGCAGCGATGTCTTTCCGGATCCCGGGCTGGAGACGAGGTTGAGAGCCAGGATGCCATGATCCGCAAACCACTGTCGGTTACCGGCTGCATAGCGGTCATTCTTGCCGAGGATGTCCTGCTCGATCTGGACCATCCGCTGCTGGTCCATTCCGGGAGCATGTGCCCGGGCTGGCCCCTGGCCGTAGTGGTGATGGTCGTGTTCATGGTCATGAGAGTGCGAATGATCGTGAGCATGATCATGACCATGGGAGTGATCCTCGTGATCATGGCCCTCGATTCGGGTTTCACCTTCACCGCAGCCACATACTGTACACATCTCAGTTCACCTCGAGTTCTTTGATTCGCATCCCGTCGCCACCGGAAACCTGTACCTGGAAACTTCCACACTCGGGACAGGGATCGAAACGTTGCTGTATATCCACGTTTTTACCACACTCCATGCACCATGCAGTACCGGGAATTTCGATAATCTCCAGCGAGGAGCCCTCGGCCACGCTGTTCCTGCTCACGATGTCGAAGGTAAAACGCAGGGCCTCGATCTCGATTCCGGCAAAACGTCCGATTTCGAGCCAGACTGTTTTTACGTTGCTGAAATTCTTCGCCTCTGACTGTTCCTCGATGATCTGCACGATGCTTTCGCTAATTGCCATCTCATGCATCAGCTTTCCCGATGTGCAAATCATAGGCAACACAGGGGTCAATCGCATGAATGATGAATTCTGCCTGCTGCCGCAATTGCTCGGCATTGGTGCTGCGCAGTGAAGCCAGTCCGCGTGCCACCACACCGCGGGGGTGAAAATTCCACTCGGTTGGCGCAAGTATGGTGTAGCCGGTGATGCGATCGCCGTCGAGCGCGACCCGATGTGTCAGTTGTCCACGTGCTGCTTCGACTGAAGCAATACCCCGAGTTCCGCGACGAAATAACAGTCCCTGCCGCTGGTTGAAGAAGTCACCGAGTCTGACGAGTGCATCTGCGATATCGACGAGTCGTGCCACCATGCGTGTCAGGAGGCCGTTACCGTAGAGATAGAGAAGATCCTCGATCAGCGGGTGTTCGTCATGTCGCGCAAGAGGGCCTGTCTCGAGACAGTAGTCGTTTATCGCAGGCTGCTGCACGAAGCCGGTGGCATCCTGCGCATCCTTGAGGTTGTCATGCACGGCTTTGCTGAGTTTGTCGCTGAGAGGGAAATAATCGGAGAACCCCAGGGAGTGCCAGCGCTTGTCGAAAATATCCCGAATCAGTTCCGCAGGCAGGCTCCTGTGCCTGTCGCACCACTGCTCGAGCGTGCAGATGCCGATGTTTTCTGTGAGCCAGGTTTTTGCACTGCCCGCGAAAACCTGTTCCTCGATGCTGGCGGCCAGACGCTGCCAGTGCAACTGATCGATACGTACACGCGGAGGCTCGTCCGATGAGCCGGTGATACCGGGATCAGACCTGAGAAGCTGGATGAACCGGTTCAGTTCACTGTTGAACAGGGCGAGACTCTCCATGGCGGGCTCATAATTCGAGAGACGGGGCCATTCGAGCAAGACCCGCCAAAGTTGTTCACGCAGTGTCTCGAGTAACAGCAGCGCTTCTCTCCACTCCTCGCTTTCATCATGCGCCGGTGCTCTCCTGGCGCTCTCGGTAGCGCGTAGTGAACTAATCAGCTGCGCATTGCCACAGATATTGAAGAGTAGCGGGATCGTTTGGAGGGCGAATGTCACCTGCTTGCCGATGAAAAGGCGGGCTGCGGACACAGGACGGGAGGAACTGATGTCGACGCCATTACCGGATGCGTTTGGCAGCAGGCGGATTCGAAGCCTGCCCTCAACGGGTTCAGCCATCGTTCTTGTCGGAAAGGTCTTGCAGGTGCGGAGGAAGTCGGTCGCGCTCGATCAGGTCGGCGAACAGATGATCGACATCCAGATTTCCGTTGATCGCCTGGTCCACAGCAAGCAGGGCATTGTTGAGCTGGAGTGCCTGCTCATCGGTCAGGATCTCCCGCGCACTGTCAAGAAAGACGAGCAACCACTGTCCGGCCTCTACCTCGCCAACAAAAAGGGTATTGACGCGTTTTTGCCTGTCGCCTGCTTCACAAATGGCGAAATGTGAATGCGCCTCGACGACGCGCATCGGAATGCCTATGCACATGTTCTCTGTTCGGTCGACGAGATCCCTTCGTGCCCTGTCGCAATGTAAGTTGTCATTTGGCCGATTGTAGCCATGCCTCTCTGAACGTGACAGGTTAATTACATCCTGACTGATTTATGTCAGATTTCTGTAGGGTCAGGCTGTTTATCGCCTGCTGGAATAGCCCGGGATGCCTCACTAAACTAGTATGAATGACAAATCACCAGTGGGAATTTCTATGAAATTTTGTTGCCTCAGGGCAGTGGCATGCCTGTTGCTGCTCTTCTTGTCAGCTGGCGCAGCGCAGGGAAGGACCGTCGCTTCATGGTCTTTTCTGAGGGGATCGGTCTATGCA
>JARRMW010000028.1:49368-60431 GCA_037385685.1 Gammaproteobacteria bacterium | reverse complement strand
ATGCAGGATCATCTTTTCCTGTTGGCTGATGTAAACTCGCCATGGAATGATTGCACCAACAGTGAGGAATGAACGGGGTATGGCTAACGCGAAACGAAGAGCACGTATCTGTCTGGAATCAGATTTTGAAGTACGGGATTCGGGAATTGCCGGTATCGGAATGGGGCTCTTCGCTGTGAAAACCATCAACCGTGGCGATACCATCGGCCCCTACACTGGCATTGTCATCACGGACGAGGAGGCGGAAACCGACCCCTGGATTGATTCCCATTATCTCCTGTGGGTCTGCAAGGACACCAATATTGTCGCGGAGGGAGAGATGGCCAGCTACACGAGATACATCAATCACAGCGACAGGCCAAACGCGCGTTTTGTCGTATCCACCCGCTGGAAAAAGGCGCGTGTTGAGGCACTGAAGAGAATCCGTCCCGGCGAAGAGATCTTTCTCGACTATGGTCCCTATTTCTGGGAGGCCGTTGGATTCGACAAGCAGTGAACAACAGGAGACAGCCCCCTGTTTCCTGAAATTGGTGGGCTGTCCCCGTTTCCAGAAGAATTTTTGGACAACAGATGAAGATTACAGACTACTTTTCTGAGGATGCAGACGGTATTCAATTCAGCCGCCAGCAATCCAGTGACTTTGCCAAGCAGGTGGCGGATGATTTCAATCCGATTCACAATCCGGACAGCAAACGGTTTTGCGTCCCGGGTGATCTGCTGTTTGCCGTGGTGCTCTACCGCTATGGATTATGTGAGCACATGCATTTCAATTTCTCGGGATTGCTGTCAGATGGCATTCCTCTCCGGTTTCCCGAGACCGGCGCCAGCGACATCAGCATCACTGACAACAACGGCAAGGAATATCTGAATTTCAGTCGCAGCGGCGAGTGTTCAACAGAGCCGGAGTTGATCAGGAATCTGACGCAAAGCTATGTGGCGTTTTCCGGGCACAATTTCGAGCACGTTCTCGTGCCGCTCATGCAGGAACAGGATGTGATGATCAATCCGGACAGGCCCCTGGTGATTTATGAAAGCATGTCGGTGGACCTGGACCGGCTCGATATCACCAACCCTGAATTACAGTTGGAAAAGTCGACCCTCGAGGTCGAGGGCAAGCGTGGCAATGTGCGCATGGAGTTCCGCCTGACAGCAGACCAGGGCGATTTTGGCGTCGGCGCGAAAACGATGATTCTCAGCGGACTGCGACCCGCAGATCCCGCAATACTGCAGAAATTGCTGGATGACTATATGGGATACAAGATGGCCTATTCCCCCAAATAGGGGGCTGCCCCCATTTATTGTTGTTCTTCCGCCAGCTTGTCACGCACCGCCATCAGCACCTTGCCGAAGGTATTGTGGCCACGACCATCGCGACCGCAGCCCCAGTAATAGTCATACTGGCTGGTCTCGATGATGTCCCGGTCGCCGGTGGCAAGTAACGCGGCTGCCACCGCTTCATGGGTTCGGCACTTGATGTAGATAGCGCGCGTCATCATGACTTCACGCACCTGCTGCCAGTCCTTGCGAACCGCCCCTTTGTTGTCTTCGGCCAGTTGTTTCGCCTTCTCGGGATGGTCTGCAGTCCGAATCGACTCGCGAAGTTCACCCTCCTCGAACTTCATGCCCTGATAATAATGTTCAACGGAAGGCCACTCGGAACCGTCCAGCTCGAATCCGGCTTTCGAATAGCTTGAGAGCGGATGGTTCACATCGCTACGGGACAGGTAGTATGGTTTGCCAGACCGGGAAAAGAACATCTCGGGTCTCCTGAAAGCTCACTCTGGAGATCAGTATCCTCCAGATCCCGAAGTGGATCCAGAAACGGGCACTGAACCTTCATTCTTTGTCCGGAAACCGTGCCAGATCATTCTGTTTTCCGGAAATTGCAGGTATAAGGGTAGTGACCCCATTTCCTGATTGAATAGCCATGTGAACATGGATAGAGATGATGACTGACAACAAGGGCCTGGCCATCGAGGGTCCGTTCATCGCCACGCTGCAGCGTGCAGGTAATCTCTATATCGACGCCGGCGTCAGCAGCATCCGCATACTGGCCTGCGATGAACAGGGCGCGCAGCTGGGCACACTGTCCATACCGGGCAATGAAGATCTTGGCGCCGCTATTGCCAGCCATGGACTCGATCGTCTTTCGGATTCAACCGGTATCTACATGACGGGCAAGTTGCAGGAAACAGTCCGCCATCACATCGGTCGTGGCGAACTGATCCTGTCCGCGGCTGCCCTATGGTCTGCTGCACGCAGCCTGCTCGAGGGCAAACCTCTTGGCATCATCGAGCTCTCCGCGTCAGGCTACGTCATCATCGGCATCGACGAAGCAGGCAAGCTCAAGGATGACATGCTGAGCGTCAATCCGCGCTGCGGTGCCGGTTCCGGCATCAACCTTGACCGCGTGCTGCAGAAACTCAATATCGAGCGAAGCGCGGTCGATACCATTCTCGCCAACTATATCGGTGAAAAGAATCGCGAGCGACGAGAAGGAGTCAACATACGCGCCGACCGCTGCGGCGTGTTCGCAGCATCTGCAACCATTTCGGACAAGAACCAGGGTATCCCCCTCGATTTTGCGCTGGCAGTCACGCTCAAGTCCGAGGTGCTGAAGGCATGCAAGAAGCTGCATGGAGGGTTTGACACCGTCTGGCTCAGCGGCGGGATCTTCAACTGGCAGTATGCCAGGGACTGCGCGAGGGACCATCTCGAGTCGGCTGGCATAACCGATGTCCGCCATGACAGCGATGGCTCGTTCCCTCTGATGGGGCTGCGCCATCTGCAACAGGTCGTCGGCAGCGACAATTTCTCGCAACCGGACAGGCGTGTCTTGCCGACACAGAAGCTGATCGAGTACCCGTCGTTGCGTGATGTTCGTGCAGATCTCGAGTCAAGGAATCTCTACAGGCGTATCCCCAACAATGCACCGGCCAGCTTCGATTCGCAGCAGCTGCGCTCGACACCGGTCATGCTCGGGCTCGACGTCGGCTCGACGATGGCGAAACTCATCATCAGCGACGCCAGAGGCGAAGCCCTCTTCTACAAGGGATCCTGGTCCAACGCCGGCGATACCATCGAAACGATCCAGAAGATCTTCACGGACATCAGGTCGAAGGGCGTCGACATGCTCCGTATCCTGCAGATCGGCCTCACTGGCAGCGCGCGTTACCAGGTACAGAAGGCGCTGGCGAGTATCTATCCGCAGCTTGCCGATCGTGTCTCCGTGCTGGTCGAGAATTATGCCCACGCGCACGGCTCCATCGACTATGCGCGGGAGCACATCGAGCGTTTGAAGGCGGCCGGCATCGAGGACGTCAACGAGGAGTTCTGCCTGCTGGTCGATATCGGTGGTGAGGACACCAAGATCTCCTCCATCGCGCTGAAGCAGGCCGAGCTGTTCGACAATGCCATGAACGTCAAGTGTTCCGCCGGTACCGGCAGCCTCATGGACACGATGACGGCGATGTTCTGTCTCGAGAATATCGACAAGGCCTGCGAGCTTGCCTACAACGCCGAGAGGAGCTATGCAATCAATGCGACCTGTGCCGTCTTCCTGATGGAAAACGCGCGCAAGCTGCAGGCGGAGGGCTACGGTCGTGACGAGATCCTCGCCTCGGCAAACCGGGCGATCGTCGAGAACATGGCGCGCACGCTCTGGAACCAGATCGAGCTGCCGGGCCGCACGGTGGCCCTGCTGCATGGCCAGACGATGCTCAGTGAACCCCTGCCGCTTGCTGTCGCCGATCGCCTGCAGGACTTTGTCGGCGATGACATCTACTGCCTGGTGCCACCGGATCCGGGGCATCGAGCCTGTATCGGTCTCATCCGCACACTCGTCGAGCATGCCCCCGGAGAAGCGATTGACATCGAGCTCGACGCCTTTATCAACCAGGAGTACTCGAAGAGAATCATCCAGTGCAAAGGGGCAGCCTGCGGTGATGCCGCGGCGCGTTGCAACCGTTCGCACCTCACCAGCTGCAGCGACGATGGCAGGAAGTTCAGCTTCAGTCTCGGCGGCTGTACGGCCATAAACGAGCTGCTCGGTTCCAAAGGCACCGGAGCGGCGAAGGGCAAGGGCAGCCCTGACACTTACAGGCAGATCTGGAATTTCATCGATGAACGCCTGCCTCACTCGGAAGATCCTGACCGCCTGGTTATTCCGCGCAGCTTTGCAGTCTCCGAGTGGTCCATGTTCCTTGCCTCTCTGTTCAGGCCGCTTGGCATCCCGGTGCACGTCGACAACCTGAAGGACTCGGATGTCATCGATGCCCAGCCGCATTTTCACATCGATACCTGCGCACCGCATATCGGCGCTGTCGGCCAGCTGCTGCGTCTCGCTTCAAAACCGCATGGCATCATCCTTGCGCCGCAGATTACATACCTGCCGGCCAGGCATTCGCTTGGGCGTACCTGCACGATCAACCAGGGCGGCATGGCGGTTGCGCGCAAGCTCGCAGAGTCCCGGCATCCGGAAGCCCGTCTTCATCTTTTTCATATCAGTCTGAAAACGCTTGATGCAGAGCTGATAGCGAACAGGATCTATTCACGCCTGCAACCGGTCTTTGAGCACTACGGCAAGACCGTCTCTTTTGATGCATTTCGTACCATCGTCGACAAGGCATTGCAGGCCCAGAAAAAGCTCAGGACGGATGCTGCCGATTATGCAGCAAGACTCGCCAGCGAGGCGCTCGATGCAGGGCGCGAAGTGGCACTGGTCATGGGGCGTGAATACATCCTCAATCCCGGTATCTATGACAGTCATGTCGGACGCCTGCTGCGTGACAAGAATATGGCAGGTATCCCCGGCTACCTGCTCGATGCCGAGTACAACCCGGCGTTCAAACATCTTTACTGGCGTAATCCGCACATGATCGCGACGCTTGCCGATGCGTGCGCCCGGCGGGAGTTGCACAAGGTCACCGGTCACCCGGGTCTGAAAGAGGTGTTTCGTCGTATCGAAAAGGAGTCGGATGCACTGATGCCCGTGATCCAGGTCTCGACCTTCCTCTGTGGTCCGGACAGCGTAACCAACCAGCTCATCGCGGAGCTGACCAGGCAGCGTCCCTACCTGCTCATTCAGTCCGATGCCGTCATCAAGGAACTGGCACATCTCGAGAACCGTATGAATACCTACGTCAAGCAGCTCGAAACAGGGCTGCACGACGAGTTGAGAAAGGTGACCGCTGAAGAGAACTTCGAGGTGAAGCTGCTCGATCGCCTTGTCAACGACGAACCGGTCAATCCGGAGACCGATGCGATCTATTTGCCGACCTTGTCTGACCATCGTGTCGTGACATCGATCTTTCGCAGCGCCGGTCTCACCGTCGTCGATCTCTACGACGAGAGCTACGATCTGCAGGCTGCAATCAAGAACGGGCGCTCCATTTCGGGGGATGCGGTCTGTGCACCGCTTGCTGCTGTCTACGGCGATGTCATGACAGCGGTCGAGGATTTCAGGCGACGACGAAAGAGTGATCCGGTTTTTGCCAACAAGCGTCGCCTGTTGATTTTCAACAACAAGGGGAACGGACCCTGTCGCCAGGGCCAGTATGTGGAGACGCACAAGCTCTTTGCCAACCGGCAGGAGAAGAGCAGCGGCAAGCACCAGAATGAAGAGGTCGTCATGCAGTTCCTCGTCGGTCACGAGGACGAAGGGTACGACTTCGGCCTGCCGCGCTGGCTTTTCGTGCGCACAGCACAAGGCATCATCCTGCAGGGCGTGCTACACGACCTGCTTGCCAGGGGCAGTTCGAGATGTCGTGATTATGCCGATTACCAGGCGTTCATTCATGCATACCGCGCGTTCAAGGCAGAGCTGTATGACTACCTCGAAAACCACATCCGCCCCGGGCCTGCGGCTTTGCGTCTTGCCGAAACGACACAGAAGGTTCCCGGTGTCAGGTACCTGGTCAACTACTTCGCATGGGGCCTTCACCGCAGGGATCTGCAGCGCATGCTGAAGCAGTTTGCAACCAGGTGGTGTTCGCAACCCCTGCCCGACGGGGCCAGCCGCGTCCACGTCGACGGCGAGGCCTACATGCGTGTTGCCCAGTTCGAGGAGATCGACCGGGCGCTGCTCGCAACACTCGGTTTCCGCCAGTTTGAAGTGACCCATACCCCGGTATGGAGTTTTCTCGACTACAAAATCGCCGGCATGCTGATGGACGTTATCCAGTTCATGCTGCGCGAGGTGCTTGCCAGGCCGCTCTACCGGGCAGCCAATGCCCGGATGCCTGAGTCGATGGAACACATTCTCGATGTCGCCGGGGCGCTGATCCCGACAAGGCGACCCGGTGGCGAACTGGTGCCCTATGTCGGTGAGGCCTTGCTGAAACTGCGCGAGGGTTACGACCTGGTGCTGAATGTTGCACCGGAGGGCTGCATGGTCTCCTCCATGGGCGAGGCGATTACCCCCGGTATCAATGCGGCGGCGCCCGGGGCAGCCGGCAAGATCCAGCACCTCTTCAGCCAGCAGGGCGACGTGGACAGGGAGCTCATCGCGCTGGCACTACTTAAAACCATCGGGCCCGAGCGTTACTACAGTAAAACAGGGACAGGCTGATCCTCCCGAATGGGGTCAGAGTAACAATTCAGATTTCCCAACCATCAGATTTATCTTGAAAAAATGAATTGTTACTCTGACCCAGAATATCGAGGACAAACCTGGGTCTGATCCCGATGGTTAATCCTGTAGCAACTTGATGAGCTCGGGCATCTTTTCCATGGCGACCTGTCTTCCGCGTTCGATTTCCTGGCTTGGATGTGAAAAATCGCTCCACTGTCTGAAGCCGGGAACAGGTTCAATCAGGATATCGGTATATTCAGTCTTGTATTCACGCAAGTAATGCGACTTTATTCTGATTGACCAGTCAAGCATGCCGATGACGGTTTCGGGGACGTTGTTTGGATCGGGGCGTGCACCCACATCAACGGTGACGACGACCTGATCTGGTTTTGCGATCATTCTGGCTTCCCCGGCAGGGAGTTCACAGGCGATGCCGCCATCGACATACAGTCGCCCGTCGATATCAACAGGTTCGAATACACCGGGAATTGCCATGCTGGCCACGAGGCACCTGGTCAAATCACCATTTGAGAATAACTCGATCTCGCCACTGGGGAACTGAACAGCTGTTATATGGAGTGGAATGGATAAATCACTGTATCCACTGCTCTTGCACAAGTGATTCACGATGTCATGCATCGCGTCAGTATCGGTCAGCGCAATGCCTGTCGCTGCGCGTGTATACAGGACAGACTGGCGTGCAGCCGCAGTCAACTTTCCAAGCCAGGTGTGATCCTCGGTTTCTGCTTCACGCAAGTGGGGCAAGTGCAGGTGCTTGAAAGAATCGGAGGTCAAGACCTCCATGACTCTGCCAATGACAACTTGAGCGTCACTCTCGAGCGCATACATCGCACCAAACAAGGCGCCGATGCTGGTACCGACAATGGCACTGGGCTTGAGATCATGCTCATCCAGGGCTTGCAAGACTCCAAGGTGAGCGAGGCCGCGACCACCGCCACCGCCGAGGCCAAGTACGAAATCACGATTTCCCATAGAATCATTCTTTGCTTAGTGCCAGATGAGTGAACTTAGCTGACCTGTTCCGCTATTTCCATACAAGCCAGAGAGTTTCGTGGCAGAGTCAAGGTACGCAATCTGTCAGCCGATCAGTTATTCGAGTGATTTGATTTTCATGCTATCCCCGAATATCAAGCCGGTTGATCAATGAGAAAAGGAAAACACCATGGTCTGCCCTTTATTGTCATTTAGGATAATGTCATGAAAATCATCGAGGTGATTGTCAACGCCGGTCATGAAGACACCTTGCGCAGCATCGCGGAACAACACGAGGTGGTTGATTTCTGGTGCAGCTCGACCAGCGAGGAGGAGAGGATCATGGTTAGCATGATCGTCAGACCGGATAAGAGGCAGGTGGTACTTGATGCGCTGCAATCGGCCGTCGGTAGTACCGAGGGCGCCAGGATCAATGTTTTGCCGCTTGAAGTGACCTTGCCAAGACCGGTCGAGAAGGAGGATGAGGATGAGGGACGCAGCGTAACCGGAACCCGCGAGGAGCTCTACAACGAGATCGAAAAGGGCGCGAAGCTGGATGGTAACTATCTTCTTCTGGTCTTCCTGTCCACCATTGTCGCCACCATCGGGCTGGTTGAGAACAATGTTGCCGTCATCATCGGCGCCATGGTGATTGCGCCTTTGCTGGGCCCGAACATCGCACTGGCGTTTTCCACCTCACTCGGAGACACGAGCCTGATGTGGTCTGCGCTAAAAACCAGTTTTGCCGGTCTGGGATTGGCCATGGTCATCTCTTATGTCGCTGGAATGCTCTTGCAAATCGAACCGCTTGGCAGTGAGATCATGGCGCGTACCGATGTTGGCATCTCGGGTGTGGTGCTTGCGCTCGCATCCGGGGCAGCCGCCGTGTTGTCATTGGCGACAGGCATCTCTTCCGCACTGGTCGGGGTCATGGTGGCTGTTGCTCTGCTGCCGCCGACTGCAACGCTCGGTATGATGCTGGGTATCGGGCAGTATGATTATGCACTGGGCGCCGCGCTGTTACTCGCGGTCAACGTGGTGTGTGTCAACCTGTCGGCAAAACTGGTCTTCCTCTATCGGGGCGTCAAACCACGAACCTGGCTCGAGAAGCAGAAAGCCAGGCAGTCTACACCCGTGTACATTTTCGTCTGGGGCCTGTTGCTTGTGATCCTGCTTGGCGCCATGTACGTGCGGCACACGCAACTCTAAAGACTGGGGTCAGAGTAAAAACCCAGATTTGGCAACTATCCGATTTGTCTATCAGATAATGAATTTTTACTCTGACCCCAAAATATCCACACACGTCATTCCTGCTTTCAGTCGATAAAGTCAGGCTCCGGAAAAAAGGGGGAGCTAGACCACGATTATTCGAGTGTGTGAACAGAATACCCTGGACTGTCCGTCAATTATTTACACGGGCGCGGGTTGCCGGGGGAAAGCGCTGGGCAGTGATTGCGATGGTGTAGGTGGCTTGTTTGATCTGTAGTGAAAGCTGATTACTGGATACTGACTTATTTTCCGTTTCCACTTTTATTACGAAGTTTGCAAATTCTTGAATCATTGCGAATAATGCCTTCAAGCATCCGGTGAAGCGGACTTTTTTTCAACATTTGGAACATTGACATGAACAATCAAACACTGCCTGGTGGCAAACGACTTAAGTGGCTCGGTATCGGGATGCTTGTTCTGGGAGTGATTGCGGTGATGACACCCGCGGTTACCGGCACCTGGGTTGTGTACATCATCGGTGCGGTGTTGCTGGTTACCGGCATAGCCCAGCTTTTCTCAGGCTTCCAGGCCGAGGGCTGGAGCGCAAAGGTAATCCCCGTGATACTGGGTGTTATCACCACCCTCGCCGGTATAGGCGTTCTCGGCAACCCGATACTCGGGCTGGGCACCCTCACCCTGCTGCTGGTTATCTTCTTTATCGCCGAAGGCATCTGGAAGATCATTGCCTCGTTGGGATATCGTCCGGCAGAAGGCTGGTTCTGGCTGCTGGCCAGCGGTGCCATCTCACTGTTACTCGGCTTCATGATCTGGAATCAGTGGCCGGTCTCCGGTTTGTGGGCAGTCGGCATCCTCGTAGGGGTCAACCTCATCTCCACAGGCCTATCGCTGATCGTGCTGGCTTCCGCCATTAAGGAGCTGACCCGGCAGAGTAAATAGGGCAAAGACCACTAAAGATTGGGGTCAGAGTAAAAACTCAGATTTGGCAACTATCCGATTTGTCGACAGATAACGAATTTTTACTCTGACCCCAAAATATCCTGATCAGTCAAAAACGACTCGTCTGCCGACAACCACCACGCCATTCTCGCTGACGGTAAAGCGCTGCCTGTCACGCTCCAGGTCGTAACCGATTGTCTCGCCCTCGGGGATTCGCACGTGTTTGTCGACGATGCAGCGTTTCAGTTTTGCCCCGGCTCCGACAGTGACATTGTCGAACAGGATGCTGTCCTCGACCAGGGAGGCATGTTCCAGTCTCACCCAGGCTGACAGGATGGAGTGTTTGACCACGCCGCCATTGATCACGGTGCCACCGGCGAGCGACGCATTGTAAATGACACCATCGTAACCATCCTCTCCCGGAACTGTACGAGCCGGTGGGCTCTGGGCAGTGTAACTACGAATGGGCCAGTCACGCTGGTAGAGATTCAGCGGCGGCACCGGATTCAGCATCGCAATGTTTGCATCGTAGTAAGCATCCAGCGTGCCCACGTCTTTCCAGTACCTGTCCTGTGAGACACGGCCTTCAAGACTGCCAAACGGATAAGCGTATACCTGTTGCTCGCCAATCAAGCGTGGCAGGATGTCGTGGCCGAAGTCATGGCTGGAATCCTTTTCCTTGCTATCCCGAAACAGTTCATCAAGCAGCAGATCCCTGTTGAAGACATAGATGCCCATGGAAGCCAGGGCGCAGTTCGGGTTGTCTGGCAGTGTATCGGGTTCCGACGGTTTTTCTTCAAAGGAGAGAATCCGGCCAGTTGTGTCGACTGACATGACACCGAATCCGCGCGCTTCATGCAGTCCGACTTCCATACAGGCGACTGTGGCTGCGGCTTCATTATCGGCATGAAATTCCAGCATGGAGGCGTAATCCATGCGATACACATGATCGCCGGAAAGGATTAGCACAAATTCCGCGCCGCTTTCTTCAAGCAAGTTGAGGTTCTGGTAGATGGCATCTGCCGTACCGGCATACCATTTTTCGCCTGTCCTCATTTGCGGCGGAACCGGTGTGATGTATTCATTCAGTTCGGGATTGAAGATAGACCAGCCATCACGCAGATGTTCCTGCAATGAATGGGACTTGTACTGTGTCAGAACAAGGATGCGTCTCAGCCCCGAATGCAGGCAGTTGGAGAGAGTGAAGTCGATGATACGGTACTTGCCGCCAAATGGGACTGCTGGTTTGGAGCGTTCATCGGTTAGCGGGCGCAAACGGGAACCATGTCCGCCTGCTAGAACAATACTTAATGTTTTCTCGAGTATGTTTTTT
>JARRMW010000028.1:0-49354 GCA_037385685.1 Gammaproteobacteria bacterium | reverse complement strand
TTTTTTTCATCTGGCTACTGTTGATGCTGACCTTCTTGGGAGTCTGTTTTGGATGGGACTGGCAGGAGAGGGTGAGAAAGCCCGGATTCTGCCCGTTTAACCGACGGACCGTCCGACACTGGACTTTCCGCGCTGTTTTGGATGCTCGCCCTGACTATCCGCTGGCCTGTACGGGGATTGGAATGTACATGTTCCCCCGGTGACGTTGATGCTGTGTCCTATTGTAGAACACTTCGATGTCAATCGATGGGGGCAGGCTCCATTGGAACTGGGTGGGGCCATTGTTTTGTTTGAACTATATCAGGTGGACAGACCACAGTTTATGGCCTGAATCAGGATGAAGCCGAGGTCTGTCACTGTTGTGCTGCCCGTCTGGTTGATCGCTGCAAATGGGCCCTCCTTATCCGCATCGTTTTCCGGCGAGTCACTGCGCATGCTAGGCTATCTCTTCTACGAAGAGAACTTGTCGCAGTAGCAAGAGTCTCTCTTCTGTGAGGATCGCTGCCCTCATAAAACGGCTGCACAACAGCCCGGGCGGAGTCCCTCTCACATATCCTGATCAATCTGAAAAAACAACAAGGAGCCGAAATTTATGAGAAAACTGCTAACTACGATGGTGCTTTCTTCCTGTCTCTTCACCTCGTCACTCATGGCGGAAGGCCTCACGCCCGAGGATGCGGTTGAAACCAGGCAGGCCGGTTTTACCTTCATGGCCTGGAACATGGGCCGAATCAAAGCCAATCTCCAGGGCGATTACAACGCAGAAGAAGTCAAGGCTGCGGCGCGCGCAATCGCGAGCATTTCCAATTCCGGGCTCGGCATGCTGTTTATCCCCGGTTCGGAAAAAAGCACCGAGGATTTTGAGACTGAAGTCAAGCCCGAACTCTTTGCTCCGGAAAACCGCGAGCAGGTCGGCAAGCTTGCGCGTGATCTGGCAATGGCATCCAGAGATCTCGCCGTCGCCGCGGAAAAAGGCAATCCTGCTGCAGTGAAGGCAGCATTGGGATCGACAGGCAGGGCCTGTAAGGCCTGTCATGATGAGTTTCGGATGGAAGATGACGACTGAATAACAGTTTCAGTCCCTGACAAGGATTTTCTCAACTTCAGTGACACAGTCCGTAGAGCGTCTCTGCTCTACGGGCGGTTCCCTACCAACTGAATTGCTGTGAAGGTGGAATTGGCTCCGGTTCAGGCAGCAGGATGCCGCTGCCAATCGTCCAGGTGACGACAATCGCAAGCGCCGAGGCCAGGGCGAATGCCAACCAGCCGCCCCCGCGTGGTGCCTGCACCTCCGGATCGGCAACGTGTTTCTTGCCGGTCATCATCGGCGTGATCAAATCGACCTTTTTCACCCGGCGATAAAACGCAATTGCCGCAAGATGCAGCACGACAAGAGCGATAATGACCCAGTAACCGCGCTTGTGCCAGCCGGTCATCCAGTCGGAGGTATCCCTGGAGACCAGCGTGTAGAGATAGCCATTGAATGCGATATCGTCATTTCCAAAAAGCCCCGAGACAGCCTGCCACAGCAAAATGGCAAGCATGGCGATGACCGAGAGGGCGCCCAGCGGGTTGTGTCCATGGTCGCGCCACTCGCCACGCAGGTAGTCGCCCAGACGCCGCGGGGTTGGCAGAAAGCTTGCAAAACGCGCGTGGGTCGATCCGACAAGCCCCCAGGCCAGCCTGAAGACCAGAAGCCCCAGGATCGCCAGCCCGATACGGCCATGCCATTCCATGAAGTTGCCACCCAACTCGACAGTCACATAGGCGGCGACCACCAGGCCGGCGAGTAACCAGTGAAACAGGCGTAGCGGCAGATCCCACACCTCCATCATCTTTAAGGGGTCAGTACCCATAAAACATCCCGTTGAAAATTCTGATAGGTTTTCGGAAGTGACTTCTACAACAAGGATGTTGAGATGCCGGGAAAACCACGTTTCTATCTTCCGGGTGTTCCCGCGCGTGTGGTCCGGCGCGGAAACAATCGTCAGGCCGTCTTTTTCTCCGAAGAAGATTATCAGGCATATCTCGCGAGGCTCAAAGAGGGTTGCGACCGAAGTGACTGCGTCATTCACGCCTGTGTCAATCAGAAATCGGGGTCAGAGTAAAGATTACGATTTTTTAACTATCTGTTTAGATGGCAAATAATGTATTTTTACTCTGACCCTGAATATCCTGGCCAAGCATCTCATTGTGATGGCATCGACCTGAAATTTCGCTAGTATTATTGAAAATCAGAGTATTTTAGAACAATGCGATTATCCGCTTTCAATCTTGCGCGTGTTATCTGCGCCAGCCTCTTGCCAGGTGTATTGATGTCTGCGCTTCCGGCTACGTCGGCTGCGCAAACGGAAGTGCGGGACTGGGAAGTGCCGTTTTTCACGCTCCGTGACCGAACAGACTCCGACGATCCCGGAGACCTCTATGGAAGTGAGCGGAGCGATCTCAAGGCCGGTTGGTGCAGGGTTCGGGAACTCGACCTCAATATTCTGTCTCCCCTTGCCGATTCGGCCCCGTCCTTCATTCGGGACGAATTCCTCCGTGTGGATCAGGTCAGGGAAAAGGACAGCAACTCGGTCCTTGATGCATTTCAGCCTGCTGCCGCCTCGGGCGCGCCACTGGTCTATGTCCACGGCTATTACATCAGCTTCGAGAAAGGCTGCCGGCGCGCTGTAATGCTTCAGCAGAATGCAGATCTTGCCGGGCGCTTATTGTGGTTCAGCTGGCCGTCGGATGGGGCCGTTGCATTCTATACCCATGACGAAGCGGACCTCTACTGGAGCGTGCCAGACCTGGCCGAGACGATCATCGAGATGGAACGCCGTTTCGGTGGCGGTGTCATTGACGTCGTTGGACACAGTCTCGGTGCGCGTGGCGTGGTTCTCGCCCTCTATGAAGTGGCGAACAGGCACCCTGATATCCGGCTGGGCGAGATCGTCCTGCTTGCAGCAGATATCGATTTTGCGATTTTCGAACGGATCCTGCCACGCATCGCGTCAATTGCGCAGAACATAACCGTTTATGTCACGACGACTGACAGGCCCCTGGCAATTTCGGCACAATTGCATGGCTATCCGAGGCTCGGTGAGGCCGGGAACGATGTGTCGAAACTCGCTGGCGTAGAAGTCATTGACCTCAGCGACCTGCCGGCCGACAGTCCGACGGGCCATCTCTACCATATCTACAGCAACGAGGTGGGTGACGACCTGAAACAGCTTTTGAACGAGGGAAAGCAGGCTGCGGAGCGCAGAAATCTCATTAAATCAGGCAGTAACATCTGGAGGTTGCAGACCGACCAGCCGGAAAAAACCGGGACTGACCAGGGTTTTGATCAAGCTGAGTCTCTTTTTAAAGATTGAAAGATCGGGGTCAGAGTAAAAACTATTGTGATTCAGAGGCAATTGTTGAGTTTTTACTCTGACCCTTAATATTCAGAGTGACCCTCGATGGTGAGTATTTTCCTGTATTAGTAGGGATTCTTAAGAAAAGGGTACTGATCCCTTTCCACTGAGCAGTTCGCGCATTTGCTCTTTTCGAAGGAATTTCCACGGCAGTGGAATCAGGCCCGGCACCAATTCGCGGTAACGGCGATATTGCTCACCGTGGTAGCGGATCAGCTTGCGCTCCTCGAACAAGGAGCCGATATAAAAATAGAGTGTCATCATGATCGCGGATAGCAGCATCGCGGCATGCATGTCGCGCGTCCAGATCAGCAGCAGCGCAAAAAAGTACCATGGATGGCGTACCCAGCGATGCAGCGGTGACAGGTGGAAGTGCTCCTGATCGTCAACCGATGTGATGCGTCCGGACAGTTGACGCAGTCCGAGAAACTCACCCATGTCATAGTACTTTAAAGACCACACAAACCCGGCGACAGCCAGCAGCGACAATACGAGGCTGAGCCACAGCCAGAGCCCCTGCCATTGCCATAACCAAGGCCCGGACCAGGTCAAGGTCAACCCGAACGGCACGATCAGCAAAACCACCGCAACCAGGTTGAACGCGAGGCGATAGGCTGGCATTCCGCCTGGCCAGCGTTCGGCAATGAACTGCTTGGATGCAATCGACGCCAGCAGTGAATGAATGCAGAAGTACGCCAGCCAGCTGAGTGCCAGCGGTAACAGGCTTGTTGTCATGTCATGCCCACCATTTGGACAAAGCAGAGGACAGGCCAGGCTTAATCGAGTTAATGAGCAAAAAACCGTGGTCTGTCCCCTGTTACTCTCCGTAGAGTATCAGCAGAAAGATTGGGGTCAGAGTAAAAATAGAGATCTTTCAACTAACTGGTTTATTTGGAAATAATGAATTTTTACTCTGACCCCAAATATACTCCAAATATACCGGGCTACACTCCATGAGATACGGAGTGCTCAGGAGTCTCTCGTGATGAAACTCTCCAGGAATCGATTTCGCGTCACGCTCTTCAGGAAACTGATGGGGCTGGCAAGCGCGCTACAGACGATGCCTGCAAAGATAACACCGCCACCGTTCCGGCTTATGCAGATAGGCTCGCTCTTCTGGCAATCACGAGCTCTATACGTGGCAACAAGACTCGGCGTGGCCGATGTCATCGCGAATAGTCAGAAGAGCACGCGGGAAATCGCCAGTGAACTGGAGCTTCATGAAGAGCATCTATACCGCCTGTTGCGGATGCTGACTTCTATGGGAATATTCGAAGAGAGCTCGCCCCGCGTTTTCCGGAATTCAAAAACTTCCGACTACCTGCGCAGGGATAACCCGCAGAATGTCCGAGCAATGATTCTCATGCACAACTCGCCGGAAATGACCCGGCCATGGATGGAGCCACTCGAGGAGAGTATGCGGGATGGCGAAGTGCCGTTCGAGAAGGCGCACAATGTGGATTTGTTCGGATACATGGACCGTAACAGGGAGTTCGACATACTCTTTAGTCAGGCAATGGATAGCGTGGAGTCCCTCACCGGGAATGCCTATCTTGAGGATTTCGACTGGGACGCCTTCGACCGCATTATCGACGTCGGTGGCTCCAGGGGCAGCAAATCCGTTGCCATTCTCAAATCGGCTCCTAACCTGAAGGCGCTGGTCTTCGACAGGTTGCAGGTGATCGAAGCGGCCAGGGCACACTGGCGAGACAAGGAATCGAAACAGGTTATAGAGCGGATTGTGTTTCAGCCGGGCGACATGTTCGAGAGCCTTCCGACAGCCACATCAGATAAGGACCTTTATCTCTTCTTCGCTATCTTTCATGGCTTGAGTGACGAGGAATCCGGAGTGGTTCTCGGCAATCTCAAATCAGCGATCGGGACGAGAGATGCAACCGTACTGATCGCCGATTGCGTTGCAGAGGAGATTGGCATCAATCCGACTGTCGCCGGATTCGACATGCAAATGTTGATTGGCACCAGGGGGCGCGAGCGCACGTTGAGCGAGTGGAAACGGTTGCTTCAACATTCCGGCTTCAGACTCGATGAGGTTGTCGATGTCAGAACCTTTGCTAAATTCATCGTAGCCAGGCTGGTACGGACGGGGGGTAAACCCTGACGATTGTCCTGGGGATAGTGTTCCGCCTTAAAGGGGTCAGAGTAGAAATAGAAATTTTTCAACTAACTGATTTATTCGGAAATAATGAATTTTTACTCTGACCCCAAATATACTGCAAGGCAGATCGGGTCAGGCCAGCTGGTGCAATTTCTGTTGATTGTCTTTGGACTGGCGTGGTCGCTGTTTGCGCTGTTCGTATTTGCGACAGACTGGGTTGTTCGAACCTTTGGTGAACTGAGCGGAAGCCATCCGCTTTTCATTCTTGCCGTTTATGCGCCTGCGATTGCTGCCCTGATACTCGTAGGGCGAAGCGCGGGTCTTGCCGGGATCGGAAAGTTCCTGTCGCGCCTCTTCCTGTGGCGGGCTTCACCCTGGTGGTATGGCTTTTTGCTGATCGGCTTTCCTGTAATTTCTTTTACAGGTGCGGCGCTGAAAGGAAACGCGCTGTCCGCACCGATGTTCACTGAGCCCTTCAGTGCACTCATGCCAGCGATTGGTTTCATGCTGATTCTCGGGCCGGTAGAGGAAATCGGCTGGCGCGGCTTTGCCCTCCCGATTCTCCAGCGGCATCTCGTGCCTGTCATGGCCGGTCTTGTCCTCGGTGTGATCTGGGCAGTCTGGCACCTGCCGGCATTCATGCTCAGTGGAACGCCGCAGGCAGCCTGGGACTTCATGCCCTTCTTCGCAGGCTCAGTCGCCTGCAGTGTGATCCTGACGGCTCTATTCAATAACGGACGCGGTAGCATTCTTCTTGCCATGCTGTTTCATTTCCAGATGAACAACCCGCTCTGGCCTGACGCGCAACCCTATGACATGTATGTTTACGTTGCCGCAGCTGTGCTCATGACCTGGCTGAACCGGCATGCGCTGTTCTCAAAGTCCGGATCGGTGACGCATGTCATTCCAGCCTCCAGACGGGATGATCAACAGGGAGCAGCCCTCGGTTGATCGCTTGAACGAACAGGAAACCCGCCTGTCCGCTATTTTTTCATCTCCTCCATCACCATCTCCCTCATCCGGAACTTTTGTAACTTCCCCGTCACCGTCATTGGGAATTCATCCACGAACCGGATGTGCTTCGGTATCTTGAAGTGGGCCAGTTGTCCCTTGCAGTACTCCCGGATCTCCTCCCCGGTCGCGGTTTCGCCGGCGTGGAGCTGGATCCAGGCCATGATCTCCTCGCCGTAGAATTCGTCCGGGATGCCGAAGACGGCCACCTCTGAAATCTTCGGATGGGTGAAAAGGAAGTCCTCGATCTCGCGCGGGTAGATATTCTCGCCGCCCCGGATGATCATCTCTTTCAATCGTCCCGTGATGCTGACGTACCCTTCTGCGTCCATGACGCCGAGGTCGCCTGAATAGAGCCAGCCGCTCTCGTCGAGTGCCTTCTGCGTCGCCTCTTCGTCGCCGTAGTAGCCGCGCATGATGTGGTAGCCGCGAAAGCAGATCTCGCCGGTCTCGCCGAGCGGCACGGTCCTGTGCGTGACGGTGTCGACGATCTTCACCTCCTGGTGCGGCAGGTTGCGACCGACAGTTGTCGTGCGCCGCTCCAGGCTGTCCTCGCGCGTCGTCAGGTGTGTCAGCGGCGAGGCCTCGGTCTCACCGTAGGCGATGAGAATCTCCGGGCAGTGCATCTCAGACATGACGCGCTTCATGAGCTCGGGCGGGCAGGGGGCGCCCGCCATGATGCCGGTGCGCAGGCTGGTCAGATCGAAGCGCTTGAAATCGGGATGCTCGAGCTGGGCGATGAACATGGTCGGCACGCCATGTAGCGCTGTGCAGCGTTCGGCCTGGATTGCATTAAGCGTCGCCCCGGGGTCGAAGTGTTCCGCCGCGATCACGCCGCAGCCACCGACCGTGAGGTAGGCAAGGTTGGCGACGACCATGCCGAAGCAGTGGTAGAAGGGCACCGGGATACAGAGCCTGTCCTTGTCCTTGAAATGCATCGCGCGTGCCGTGAACCAGCCGTTGTTGAGGATGTTGTGATGCGTCAGCACCACGGCTTTCGGAAAGCCGGTCGTGCCCGAGGTGTACTGGATGTTGATCGGGTCGTCGATATCGAGTTCGGCGGTGGCTTCATCGAGCGTCTCCGACGTGATGGAGTCACCTGCCTCAAGCAGTTCCGGCCATGTATTGAAACCGGGATGCGGGCGTTGCGTGTTGTCGGGGTCGGCCGGGTCATACAGGATCACGCGCCTGAGAAACGGCAGTTCAGTGTTGTTGAACTCGCCGGGTTTGGATGCTGTTAATTCAGGCACCAGCTCGGCCAGCATGCCGACATAGTCACTCGTTCTGAAGGATGGGATGGTAACGACGCACTCCACCTCGGAACGCTGCAGCGCATAGGCCAGTTCGCGCGGCCGATAGGCCGGGTTGATGTTGACGAGCACGACGCCGATCCGCGCGGTCGCGAGCTGAAGCAGCAGCCACTCGATGTTGTTGGTCGACCAGACGCCGAGCCGGTCGCCCTTGCCAAAGCCGAGCGCCAGCAGACCTTTCGCAATCCTGTCGTTCTCTTCGAAGAGCTGACGGTAAGTCAGGCGGCGGTTCTGCGGAATCGAGACGATGGCCTCGTTGTCCGGGAACTGCTTAACGATGCGCGCGAAGTGCTCGGGGATGGTCTCACCGAGCAGTGGTGTGTCGCCACCGCGGTGAAAGTAGCTCTTGCCGGTCATGATTCGACGTCTGCCCAGTAAGCATCGACGCGTGCCTGGATATCGGCCAATAGTGTTTCGTCGCGTTCGGGTTCGAAGAGGTGCTTGTAGCGGCCTTGCAACTTGAGATATTCCTCGACGGGAACCCGCTTTGCCGGTTTCTTTGTATGCGTGATCTTGCCGTTCTCATACTCTTTCAGTGGCCAGATGCCGGTACGGACCGCGAGCTTGCCAATCTCCGCCGTCAGCGACGGGTCGAAGTCCCAGCCCGTGGGGCAGGGCGAGAGCGAGATGATGAGGCGCGGTCCCTTGCTATCGCGTGCCTTTTCGATCTTGCGCGCGAGGTCCAGTGGCTCTGCGCCGATGATGGTCGCGACATAGGCTGGTTTGTGCGCGGCCCAGATGGAGAAGAGGTCTTTCTTGTAGCCCGGGTGACCGCCGGGGCCGGTGCTGGTCGAGGTCCTGGCGCCGTGCGGTGTCGCGTCAGAGTATTGTTGTCCCGTGTTGCCGTAGCCCTCGTTGTCGTAGCAGATGTAGATAAAATCCAGGTTGCGGTCCATGGCGCTCGAGGTGGCCGACAGTCCCATGCCGTAGGCCGAGCCGTCGCCGGTCAGCACCACCACCTGCAGGTCCTCGCTGGCATCAAGTTTCTTTTGTTCGATGAGGATATCGAGCGCGTCACGAATGCCTTGCGCACCGGCCGGGGCCGAGGCCATGGCGGTGTAGAGCCAGGAGCCGCGAAACGGCGTGAAAGGGTAGACCGACAGCAGCGTCATGCAGCCCGCCGCGTTGACGAAGACCGTATTCTTGCCGAGTACGTCGTAGACCTGGTGGATCGCCTGCAGCCCGCCGCAGCCCGCGCACATCGGCGTGCCGGTGCCGAGCAGGTGCGTCGAGGGCAAGTCGCGCATATGCTTGAAAATGGTTTCGCTCATGGCTTGTCCTCCATTGCAATTGGCGACGCGTTCTCCAGTTCGTGTCGCTCGACCTTCGCGATGTCCTGCAGCTTGCGCACCTCCCGCAGTTCGGTTTCCGTGTAGAGCAGGCGTGGCTCGGGTGCCTTGCCATCGGCGACAGCCTGCTTCGTGACCTTTGCTATCTCATAGAACTCCTCGGCACTGATATCGCGCCCGCCGAGCCCGCCGATGAAACTTGTGACAATAGTCGGCATTTCCGGGCGGCCAAGGAGGCTTGATGCCAGCTCCGTGTAGAGCACACCGCCGCGCCCGAAGGAGATGTTCTGGTCGATGACGGCGACGCCCTGCTTGCCTTTCAATGCTTCGCGGATCTTTTCCTCCGGGAAGGGCCTGAACAGCCGCGGGCGCACGAGCCCGATGGGCCAGCCGGCCTCGCGCAACTGGTCCACGGCCTGGCGTGCCTTGGTCGCGAAGGCGCCCAGCATGACGAAGACGAACTCGGCATCTTCCGTGCGGTAGCACTCGACGGCCGGATTGGCGCGGCCCGTGATCTGTTCGAACTCGGCCGCGACTTCATCGTAGACCTCGAGTGCTTGCAGCGAGGCGAGATGTGTCTCGTAACGGAAGTAGGAGTAGGGCACGCCGCCAAGCACTGCGACGGCCTGGCTGACGGGTGCGCTGGCACGAAATTGCATGTTCTCCGGATCGAAGGGCGGCAGGAAGGATTCCATGGTGTTCTGTTCCGGGATCTCGACCGGCTCGCGCGTGAACGAGAGATAGAAGCCGTCCTGGTTGACGATGGCCGGCAGACGCACGCGTGCATCCTCGGCCAGCCGGTAGGCGATCAGCGTACTGTCCAGCACCTCCTGGCAGGTGGCACAGTGGAGCTGCAAAAAACCGCTGTCACGCGCGGCCATGACATCGTTGTGATCGGCCTCAAGCGTGATCGGTGCAGAGAGCCCCCGCGAGACGTTGATGAGCACGAAAGGCGCGCGCCAGCCCGCGACCGTGTAGAGCATCTCCATGCCGTACAGCAGTCCCTGGCTCGAGGTCGCGCTGAAGACGCGCACACCGGTTGCGGCCGCAGCGCCCGCCGCCGTGATCATGGAATGTTCCGATTCCAGGGTTACGAGGCGGCCGGGCATCTGATCGTTGTCGATCCAGTGTTCGAGTGTCTCGATGATCTCGGTTTGTGGCGTGATCGGGAATGCCGGTACATAGTCGATGCGCGCAAGTCGTGCGCCCCAGGCCGCTGCCCCGTTGCCGGTCAGGAGTTTCCTGTTCATGGCGTCGCCTCCGGTTCTTTGTCGGGTACCTTGACCGCTTCGTGTTCGGGAATGGTGACGATGGCATGCGACGGGCAGACGCTGACGCAGGTCAGGCAGCCCTTGCAGTGGTCGTAGTCGATCTCGGGCGCGCCCTCGCTATTGACCGAGATGGCCCCGTCGGGGCAGGAGCCGCTGCAGACCCACCAGCATTTCTTGCAGTTCTCGTACTCGATGACGGGTCGCATCGTGCGCCACAGGCCGGTGCGGACCATGACGCTCGTCAGACCCGTGTGAATGGACGGTGAAGAGATGCGCGCTGCCTCGAAAGGCATGTCAATCCAGGCGGGCGGCTCATACGCCCTCGCTGACGGCAGGCCGCTTTCCCTGATCAAACCCTTGTGATCGTTCATGCGGTCATAACCGTCCATCGCCATGGCGATGTTGCGTTCGATGACCTTGTCGGACTTGCCTTGTAGCTCGTCGCGGATCGCCTGCTCGAGCTTCTCCTTCGAGATGGCACCCGTCAGGCACGCGGCGGCCCCGGCGCACTCCGTGCCGACATAGCGCAGTTCGAGGCGATCTTCGACCTCTTCGGGTGCTGGCAGGGTCAGGACGGTGCTGTCGAGATTGAGGCGATGTTTCCACTCGTCGGCAGTTTCGGTCGTGCTGATCAGCAGCACGGTCCGAAGCGTTAGCCCGGCCATGACGCCGGCGGCTGGTACGGGCACCAGCGAGTCGTCGGCAACGATGACGAGGTCGGGATGCAGGATGATGCCGCGCTCGTTGATGGGCTCCTTCGATGCGCGCACGTAGGCGAAGATGGGCGCGCCACGGCGTTCTGCACCGTAGCGCGGGGCGTCCTGTACTTCGTAGCCTTCAAGGAAAAAGGCTGCGCCGAGCATGCGGCTGGCCGTCTTCATGCCCTGGCCACCGCGGCCATGGAAACGGATTCTGTACATCATCCCTCCGTAATCGAGGGGTCGGAATCAATCTGACTCCGACTCCGGTTCTGGTGCGTTTTTGCGCTCCTTTATCATCACAAGAAGACCTCAGTCCGGCTTGGCGATCTCATGCTGACAATCGATAGCCAATCGTCGGGATTGCCACGGTCGCTGCACTCCCTCGCAATGACAACGTTCAACATCAACCTGGCGTCATGCACTTCCTGGCAATTAGAATATTCTGCAATGACAAGATTGCCGCGGTCGCTGCAGCTTCCTCTAAATGACGTATTCCACTGAAGTGAAACCTTGTCATCGCGAACCTTGCTCAGCAAGGTGTGGCGATCTCTGTCATCGGGATTACCACGCTCACGACATCCTCTCGCAATGACAGGATTTCTGCCTCAGAAGAGATTGAAGCGCCGCACGCTCATCGCCTTTTCGATACGTTTGCGCGCCATTCGTTCTGCTGCCTCGCGCGGCAGGATGCCATTCGCAGCAGACTCGGCGAGGACCAGTTCGGTATTGCGGCGAAGTTTCTCCTCGATCACCTGCAGTGTTGCCGTCTGGCTCATCCCCTGGTATTCCATGGCTGCGCAGATGACACCGCCGGCATTGGCGATGAAATCAGGGATACAGAGCACGCCTTTCTGATGCAGGATCATTTCTGCACCCGGCGTGAAGGGGATATTGGCGCCCTGTACCACGAGCCGGGTGTTCATGCGTTCGACATTCTGCTCGTCGACAACATCTGGCCGAGCTGCCGGGATCCAGATCTCGCACTCGATATCGATAATGCCCTCGCAATCCGAGATTTCGCCATCACCGTAATCGATGACGCTGCGCCCCTGCTCCTTGAGCTCGATGAGATCACCGATATCGAGCCCGTCGGGATTATGAATGGTGCCTTGCGAATCGGCCGCCGCTACGAGTATTGCGCCCATCCCGGAAAGAAAGCGTGCAGCGTTTTTGCCGACGGCACCGAAACCCTGCACGGCGACACGCGCACCCTCGATTTCGAAATCACAGGAGGGCAGTGCGACGTCGACGACATGACTGATACCAAAGCCCGTTGCGCCGATCTCGTCGAGCGGGATACCACCGATCTCGCGTGGCAAGCCGACGGAACGGTTGATCTCGTCCCTGACCCAGGCCATGCATTCCTCGTCGGTGCCCATGTCCGGACCGAAGATATAGTGTTTCTCATCCTCGAGCATGCGTGCCAGGGTTCGAATGAGTCTCTCCTTCTGTTCGCGCGGCATTTTCGGGTCGCCGTAAAGTACCGACTTGCCGCCGCCGTGAGGGAGTCCTGCAGCCGCGTTTTTGAAGGTCATGGCGCGGGCAAGACGGTAGCACTCTTCGGTCGAGACGTCGGGTGCCATGCGCAGGCCGCCGATCGAGGGACCCTTGGCAACATTGTCGACAACAAGCACGGCCTTCAGGTCAATCGAGGGTTCGTGCAGGTGGATGACTTTCATCGGGCCGAGTTCATCGGCAAATCGGAAACTCTCTTCCAACGGGCTCCTCTCTATCGCTCTTTGTTATGTGTATGGTTACTATCATAGACATTGTGAAGAAACAGGACGTCACCCCCGCATGATCAGCATCAACGAGATCGAATTTGCACGCCAGCGTATCGGTGGCGACGTCCTGCTGACACCCTGTCCCTACAGCGAGAAGCTTAGCCAACTGACCGGTTGCTCGCTTTACCTGAAACTCGAGAACCTGCAGAAGACCGGCTCCTTCAAGGATCGTGGTGCGCTGAACAGGATTCTCTCACTCTCGGATGAGGAGCGCGAAGCAGGCATTGTCGCCGCCTCGGCCGGCAACCATGCCCAGGGCGTGGCCCATGCCGCACGGGTTTGCGGTCTGAAGTGCATCATTGTCATGCCCGAAACCACGCCGCTGTCAAAGGTGAACGGGACGCGCGAGCTCGGTGCAGACATCGTCTTGCACGGCGCCGGTTATGACGATGCGTTCGAGGAGGCGAGCAGACTCCGGCAGGAGCATGGCTATACGCTCGTGCATGCATTCGACGATGAGGCTGTCATCGCCGGGCAGGGGACCATCGGACTGGAGCTGCTCGAGCAAGTGCCCGACATGGATGCTGTCATCGTTCCCGTGGGAGGTGGTGGCCTCATTTCAGGCATTGCGACTGCCATCAAGGCGAAACGACCCGATGTGGAGGTGGTCGGCGTCGAGTCGGAGCACCTGCCGGCGATGCAGAAAAGCGTTGCGGCTGGCGAAATCACGCCTGTCGAGACCGCATCCACGATCTCGGACGGCATTGCCGTACGCAGGGTTGGCAAGCTGACGATGCCGATTGTGCGAGAACTGGTCTCCCGGATCGTCACCGTTTCGGAGGAGGAAACGGCTGCGGCTATCATGCTGCTGCTCGAGCGCGAGAAAACACTCGCTGAAGGCGCGGGGGCAGTTGGCCTGGCAGCACTTTATTACGACAAGCTGGAAGATCTCGCGGGCAAGAAGGTCGTTGCGGTCATCAGTGGTGGCAACATCGACATGAAGTTGCTGTCACGCATTGTCCGGCGCGGCCTGGAACATGATGGGAGGCTATGCGAACTCAGGGTGATCGTGCCTGACAAGCCCGGCAGCATTGCAAGGGTTACGACAGTTATTGCGGGACAGGGTGCCAATATCTACGAGCTTTACCAGCGACGCCGCGAGAGCGAGGTTGCGCTCGGCGAACGCGCAGTGGTGCTGCAACTCGAGACCCGCGGGCATGAACATGTTGCGGCCATCATCGAAGAGTTGCGCAAAGAAGGCATAAGATTGGGGTCAGAGTAAAAACTTTTGAGACCTGTCTTTCTGATTCACAGTAATTGTGAGTTTTTACTCTGACCCCGAATTCGCTAAGGGGTTGGTCATGTCAGAGATCAATTTCGAGAAATTGATCTCTGACACTGACGGTTGTTATTTGATGCTGATGAGCTCGAGCGTGAAGATCAGCGTCTCGTTCGGGCGGATATCCGATCCCCTGGCACGCTCGCCATACCCGAGATCTGACGGGATGAAGACCTCCCACTTGTCACCCGGCTTCATGTTCTGCAGGGCCTCGCTGAATCCCTTCACGACGCCTGAGACAGGGAAGCTCGCCGGCGTTCCGCGCTCGTAGGAGCTGTCGAAGACCTTGCCGTCGATACGCCGCCCCTCGTAGTGCACCTCGACGGTGTCGGTTGCTTTCGGGGGAGTGCCGCTGGCATCGCCGGACTCGATCACGCGGTACTGGACACCGCTCGGGAGCGTTGTGACTCCCTCTTTCTTCGCATTCTCGGCCAGGAAAGCCTTGCCTTGTTCGAGGTTGGCAGCCGCATCGGCATTCTCCTCGTCCTGCCTGGCGGCCTCGATCTTCTTCTGTTCCGCGATGATGGCCTCGATCTCCTCGTCGCTGAAGAGCGAGGGTTTTCCGTTCAGGGCATCATGGATTGCCTGCGTGAAGGTGTCGGCATTCACTTCGAGGCCTGCACTCCTGAGCCTGTTGGCGAGTGTGTATCCCTGGAGGTAGCTGAACTTGTCTGCCTGGCTCATGGTGTCCTTGTCCATGGTGCCGGCCGCTTGCAGGGAGGTGCTGGCAAGCAGAAGTGCAAAGGTAAGGGCGGAGAATCTTGGAAAGGAAAGCTGACGCATCTGGGAATCCTTGTTGTTTGTTGGAAAGGGGCAATCTCTTGCAGCTTGATTCTGCGCGATCGACATTGGACGTTCAAGGGGATTCTGCTACTTTTCGCACGCAGTTGGTCAGGGGGTGAGCAGAAGCGTGTGAGATCCACGGATTGGTCCATCTATCATATGCTTGAGCCCTGTTTTTCGATGACAGGTGAGGGAGGCTCGGCTAAGATGCAACCCTGTTCAGCATCCAACTGCAAGGAATACCATGAACAAGGGAATGATCCCGATCTTTTTTGCAACCGCCCTGAGTGTGTCGAATATCCTGGTCGCCGATGAAGAACAGGCAGCGATCGCGGCCGACTGTCGTGTCGAGGGCGAGGCTGCCGGTATGAGCGGGAAGGCGCTTGAGGAGTTCGTCAGGGAGTGTGTCGAGGAACTCAGCGGTGTTACCTATGACAACCAGGTCGGCCCCGAGCCGGAGGACAGGTAGCGAGGATCAGTGCTTCTCGTAGGCCTCGATGACGCGTTGAACGAGCGGATGTCTGACCACATCCTTTGCATTGAAGAAGGTGAAACTGATGCCGTCAACGTCGTGCAGAATATCGACAGCCTGACGAAGCCCTGATTTCTGGCCACGCGGAAGATCGACCTGGGTCACGTCCCCCGTGATCACAGCGGTCGAACCAAAACCGATCCTGGTCAGGAACATTTTCATCTGTTCCGGCGTGGTGTTCTGCGCTTCGTCGAGAATAATGAATGAATCGTTCAGTGTCCGGCCACGCATGTAGGCCAGCGGCGCGACCTCGATGACATTACGCTCGATGAGCTTGTCGACGCGTTCAAAGCCGAGCATTTCATACAGCGCATCGTAGAGGGGGCGCAGGTAGGGATCGATCTTCTGCGCGAGGTCGCCGGGAAGGAAACCGAGCTTCTCGCCGGCCTCGACCGCAGGGCGCACGAGCAATATGCGCCTGATGTCCTGACGTTCCAGCGCCTCGACGGCTGCAGCGACCGCGAGGTAGGTCTTGCCGGTTCCCGCCGGGCCGACACCAAAGTTGATATCGTTCGTGACGATGCGGTGCAGGTACTGCTTCTGGTGCGGCCCGCGTCCGCGTACCACCCCGCGTTTTGTCTTGATGACAACCTCGGGGATGTCCGCTTCCTGGATCTTCTCGAGGCGCTCGTCGACCCCCGACTCCTGCAGGTAGAGATTGATCGCGTGTGCGTCGAGGTGCTCGTCGGCTGTTGCACGATAGAGATCGGTCATGAGCTCGCGCGCGGCCGTGAGGATTGCGGCAGGTCCGACGATCTGGAAACTGTTGCCCCGGTTGTTGATCTCGATGCCCAGGCGTGTCTCGATCTGGCGCAAGTGGCTCTCGAGCGGGCCGCAGAGGTTCGAGAGGCGCTCGTTGTCCTCAGGATCGAGCAGGAACTGCAGGGATTCGGCGTTATCCGGCATGGAGTTCTCCGCGCAGTGAATTAGGCAGGGCCTCGGTGATCAGAACCTCGGCAAAATGGCCGATGAGTTCCGCGGGACCGTCGAAGTTCACAACGCGGTTGTTTTCCGTGCGTCCGGAGATCTGCTCCGGGTTCTTGCGTGCCGGCCGGTCGACAAGGACCCGCTGCACTGTACCGACCATCTGGCGGCTGAATCGCTGGGCATTGCTGTTGATGGCCTGTTGCAGCCGCTGCAACCTTGCCTGCTTGACCGCCAGTGGAACGTCGTCCGGCAGGTCGGCAGCAGGGGTGCCGGGTCGCTGGCTGTAGATGAAGCTGAAAGAGTGGTCGAAATCGACCTGCTCGATCAGTTGCATGGTGTGCTCGAAGTCCTCGTCGGTCTCCCCCGGGAAGCCGATGATAAAGTCAGACGACATGCTGATATCGGGACGAATCTCGCGCAACCTGCGGATCTTCTGCTTGTACTCGAAGGCGGTATGACCGCGTTTCATGAGTGCAAGGATGCGGTCGGAGCCGCTCTGCACGGGAAGGTGCAGGTGGCTGACGAGTTCGGGCACCTCGGCATACACCTCGATAAGACTGTCGCTGAATTCGACCGGGTGGGAGGTCGTGTAGCGAATGCGGTCGATCCCGTCGATGGCAGCCACGTAGCGGATCAGCAGAGCCAGGTCGGCAAGTTCGCCATCGTGCGTCTCGCCGCGATAGGCATTGACATTCTGTCCAAGGAGGTTGATCTCGCGCACCCCCTGGTCAGCGAGCTGTGCAATCTCCGCGAGTACATCGTCGAACGGTCGGCTGATCTCGGTGCCACGTGTATAGGGAACGACGCAGAAGGTGCAGTACTTTGAGCAACCCTCCATGATGGAGACGTAGGCCATCGGGCCTTCGGCGCGCGGTTCGGGCAGGCGATCGAATTTCTCGATCTCCGGGAAACTGACGTCAACGACAGAATGTTTCTCGCTGCGCACGCTGTCGAGCATTTGGGGCAGGCGATGCAGCGTTTGCGGACCAAAGACCAGATCGACGAAAGGCGCACGCTCGGTAATGGCCTCACCCTCCTGGCTGGCGACACAGCCACCGACACCGATGACGAGATCCGGGTTCTGCTCTTTCCAGGGGCGCCAGCGGCCCAGTTGCGAGAAGACCTTCTCCTGTGCTTTTTCACGCACGGAGCAGGTGTTGAGGAGCAGTACATCGGCTTCCTCAGCCTTGTCGGTCAGTTCGAGGCCGTGTGATTCACGCAACACGTCGGACATCTTGTCCGAGTCGTATTCGTTCATCTGGCAGCCGAAGGTCTGGATAAAGAGTTTGTTGCCCATTTGGGAAGCATATTCGATAACAGGGAGGCGATTATACGGCCGTCGTTTCCGCTTGTCTCGAAGTCATTGAAAATTCATGGATTAGTCGGGCGACCCGGTCGCCAAGGAGCACTTGCCACGAAGAACACCGGGGACAAGCACACGAAGGGTGAGTCATGTGCATTCTGCAAAAAGCACTGATTTCTCAACTGTTCGGGCGTTGCTTGAGAGTGAGCCAGGCGATGCTGACCAGGATCAGCAACAGCAGGGGCACGACACCCCGGTTGACGGCTTGCCAGCCAAAACGGTGTTGCAGGTAACCGGCGGAAAGCGACGCCAGTGCGACCGTTGTGAAGATGATGAAATCATTCGTTGCCTGCACTTTTGCGCGCTCGGCCTGCACGTAGGTTTCCGTGAGAAGCGTTGTCCCGCCGATGAAGAGAAAGTTCCAGCTGATACCCAGCGCAACGAGTGCCCACCAGAAGTGCGCGACACTGGTTCCTGCAAGGTTCAGTGCGACACAGGCCAGGCCAAGCAGTGCGCCGATGGCCATGATGCGGTTCACGCCGAAACGGCGAATCAGTTCGCCGGTGAAAAAGGAGGGTGCAAACATGGCAAGCACATGCCACTGGATGACGAATGCCGTATCGTCAAAGTGGTGATGGTGGTGATCCATGGCAAGCGGGGTTGCGGTCATGACGAGCGACATCACGCCATAACCGAACATGGCGCATATGACGGCAACGATGAATTTCGGCTGCCGGATAATCTGGCCGAGAGGGCGCTGCGGCGTCGCGTCGTGCTCCTGCACATCGTGAAACCTGTGCGGCAGCTTCAGCAACGAGACCGTCAACAGCGACAGGATATAGAGAACGATCAGCGCGGCGTAACTGCCGGCAAAAGCGGCGCCTGCGATCAGCTCTTTGGTGTGATTGGCAAGATTTGGTCCGATGAAAGCTGCAATGACGCCACCGATCATGACCCAGGAGATGGCGCGACTCTTGAGTGAGTCTTTGACCGCATCAGCCGCGGCAAAGCGGTAATAGTTTCCGAAACCGTTGAAGACACCAATCAGCATGGTCGCGCAGACAAAGATCCAGAAGTCCCTGGAGAAGATGGCCCAGGTTGCGAGTGCGCCGGCGGCCATGCCGATGAAAGTCACAAGAATGAAGGCCGGTTTGCGCCCGATGCGGTCCATGAGCAGCGATGCGGGGATCGTCGTCAGCATAATGGCGATGAACTGCGCGGCAAGTGGCAGCGTCGCCAGTGACTTGTCATCAGCCAGCGCAGCGCCGACGAGCGCAGCCGAGGCGATGATCAGCGAGTTGGCGCTCATCATCAGTGACTGGGCGACAGCCAGCAGGGGAACATTGCGGTAAAAAGGGCTCATCTCATCTCTGACGAGGTACGGGACCGGGCACTATACACAGCATGCCACCGGATCGTGCGCGACTTTATTCTGCGGGAAAGAAAAAACCCCGATCGACCGACCGGGGTTTTCAGGACGAGGGGTGTGAAAGATCAGGCTGCTTCGTCATATCCAATACAGATTTGCTCGTCAGCCTCGATCATCATTTCAATGATGACCTCCATTTCATCGGGGTAAGATTCTGCAATGACGCGCCACTCGTCACAGTTGACAGCCAGCATAGTGTTCATGGCATCTCTCCAGTTAATTAAGTATCTGGTAAAACTCTAATATACAAACCCGCAATATGCAACGGGTTGAGAATTAATATTTGTCAATCTTGCGTCATTTGTCCTGCAAGCTATTTCCCCTCACGCGTGTCATCCTTGTGGTGACAATAAGAAAAAATATTTCCCATCCACTCAATCGAGGATTCGTACCATGATGAGAAGCATGACAGCCCTGATATTTGCCCTTTCAGTCTATGGTTCAGCGCAAGCAGAGCTACTGACGAAGGAGAGTGCGCACAGCGTGCAGGAAACCATGGACAGGTTTGAATCCATCGTGCAGGAAAAGGGCATGACCGTATTTGCGCGCGTCGACCATGCAAAAAACGCAGAGAGTGTCGACATGGAGATGCCTGATTCCCAGCTCCTGATCTTCGGCAACCCGAAGGGCGGCACAGTGCTCATGCAGCAGGACATGCGGGTCGGCGTCGAATTGCCGCTGAAGGTGCTGGTGTACAGCAATGGCGAAGGCAGGACCGTTATGGCCTGGGAAAATCCGCTCGCTCTGAAGGAACACTACGAGCTGGAAAATACAGCGGTGCTGGAGAAGGTTGCGGGCGGCCTGGACAGGCTGACAACGGCTGCATCCAAATGAAAATTACTCGGCACGTTGCCTGCGGTGCAGCAATTCCTTGACTGCGGCGTGCGGATCCAGCCCTTCGTAGAGAATGCGGTACACCTCGGTCGTGATCGGCATCTCGACGCCCAGCTCCTGTGACAGAAACCAGGTCTCCTTGGCTGCGTGTACACCTTCGACTTCCTGCTGGATTCGGGCGCGCGCCTCTTCGATTGTCAGGCCTTCGGCCAGCGCGAGACCCATGCGGCGGTTGCGGGACTTGTCGTCGGTACAGGTCAGCGTCAGGTCGCCGAGGCCGGCAAGTCCCATGAAGGTTTCCGGGTGAGCGCCGAGCGCCACGCCGAGACGCGTGATTTCGGCAAGCCCACGTGTGATCAATGCAGCCCGCGCGTTTGCCCCGAAGCCGAGTCCGTCGGAGATGCCTGCTGCGATCGCCATGACATTCTTCACGGCTCCGCCAAGCTGAACGCCAATAATGTCTGTCGAGGTGTAGGCGCGGAATGTCTCCCCCTTGAGAGCCTCAGCCAGCCGTTCGCTATAGCTTTCCGAAGTGGAAGCCGCCGTCACCGCGGTCGGTAGCCCCTGCGCGACCTCGACAGCAAAGGTGGGGCCCGAGATCACGGCGAGGTCGGCGCCGGGAAAAATCGTTGCGGCATCGATGCTGAGCGGGCGGCGAGTGTTCGGGTCGAGCCCCTTGGTTGCCCAGCAGAGTGACCGCAGTGGCCTGATGGCCGCGATTTTCAGCAGCACCTCGTGAAATGCCTGGCTTGGAACCGCCACGAGTATCTCGTCACACTCAACGACCCGGGAGAGGGTCGCATCGGGGGTCAGTTTGTCCGGAAAGGGGATGCCAGGCAGATATTGCCTGTTTTCACGATCCTCTGAGAGTCTTGCGATCTCCTCCTCGCGTCCCCAGAGACGGACCTCGAGGCCGTTGCGCGCGAGCAGGATGGCGAGTGCCGTACCCCAGGATCCAGCTCCCAGGATACCGATCGATGTGACGGCTTCAGTGCTTGGGTTCACTCTCGGCCTGTTGCTGAGCGTCCTTGAGTTGCTGCATGTGCTGCGCGTAGAGCTGTTCGAAGTTCACCGGAGACAGCAGCAGTTGCGGAAAGCTGCCCTTGTTGACGAGATCGGCAACCGCTTCTCGCGCGAATGGAAAAAGTATGTTCGGGCAGGTGATTCCCATCACGGGGTTCTTCTGCTCGTCAGGAATGCCGCTGATATGGAAAATGCCGGCCTGGTGGACTTCGGCAAGGAAGGCGGTCTGCTCCTTGTTTTTGACAGTCACGGTGACGACCAGCACGACCTCGTAATTGTCATCCCCGAGTGCATGGACCTGGGTATTCAGGTTCAGGTTCATGTCCGGTTTCCAATCGGTCAGAAAGGACTGTGGAGAATTCGGTGTTTCGAAAGAGATATCCTTGCAGTAGACACGTTGCAGGCTGAATTGCCCCTGCTCTTGCTGGTTCTGTGCTTCCTGGTTTTCTTCGCTCATGGTTACTTTTTCTTGCTAAGCGGGAGGTTGGCGCCTTGCCAGGCGATCACGCCTCCCCGCAGGTTGTAGACTTTCTCGAAACCGGCCTTGCGCAGTTCACGGCAGGCCATCTGGCTCTGGTTTCCGGAACGGCAGCTGACAATGACCGGCTTCTCCTTGTGTTTTTCCAGTTGCTTGATCTGGTTCTTGAAGCCGTTGATGGGCAGGTTGACCGAGTTGACGATGTGTCCCTTGTTGTAATCGGCAATCGGCCTGACATCGACGATCACGGCGTCTTCGCGGTTGATGAGAACAGTTGCCTCGTGCGGAGGGATGTTGTTTTTGCCGCCACCGGCGATGAGGTTCCAGGCCAGTGCGCCCGAGATCACGAACAGGGCGATAACCAGCATGAGGTGGTTGCCGGCAAATTCGATAAGTTGTTCCATGCGTCTAGTCGTGTCTGGTACAGAAAACTTCGCGCATCATACCAATTAATTGCAGCAGTCGCGGGTCACTGATCTTGTAGTAGACGCGGTTGGCATCCTTGCGGGTTGCGAGGATGTCCTTGTCTCGAAGGATCGCAAGGTGCTGGGAAATATTGCTCTGCGAGGTGCCGACATTGTCGACGATATCCTGGACACTGACTTCGCCTTCGCCGAGGGTGCAGAGGATCTTGAGGCGCAGCGGGTGAGACATGGCTTTCAGCGCTCGGGATGCGCGATCGATATCGGCTTCGCCGGCGAGCAGTTCGAGATTGTCCTGGTAGTCTTCAGCTTGGGTCATTGTACTTCTACTTTCAATGGAAAGGGTTTTCTTCCTCGGCGGGCATTTTACACCATATTAGAAAGTTAATGTATTAGGGAGTTTGCGTTAAAATAGGGTCAGAATTTTATTGTCACGCGCCCGGGCAAGGGCACCCGCAGAGGTTACGTTAAAACACAATGACACAACCAAGACCCATCGCATTGCTGATTCTCGACGGCTGGGGCTACAGCGAGGAGACGGAGGATAACGCTATCGCGCAGGCTAGAACACCTGTCTTCGACAGGCTCTGGCGCGAACATCCCCACACCAGGATCACCACCTCAGGCTCTGCAGTAGGCCTGCCGGCGGACCAGATGGGCAATTCCGAAGTTGGTCACCTGAATCTCGGCGCCGGCCGTGTTGTCTATCAGGAGTTCACGCGCGTCAGCCGTTCCATCCGCACCGGCTCCTTTTTCACGAACGGAACACTCACCGATGCGGTCGACAAGGCGATCGAGAACGATTCGGCCGTCCATATCGTCGGCCTGCTTTCCGAGGGAGGCGTGCACAGTCACGAATGTCATATCCACGCCGCTATCAAGCTCGCGGTGGAGCGGGGTGCGACAAAAGTCTATGTGCACGCTTTTCTCGACGGGCGTGATACGCCACCGAAAAGCGCACACAGATCACTCGAAGAGGTCGAGAAAGTCTTCCGGGAGGCAGGAGGAGGCCGTGTCGTCAGCATGATCGGCCGCTTTTATGCCATGGACCGCGACCATCGCTGGGAGCGTATCAAGTCGGCCTACGATCTCATGACGCTTGGCAAGGCCGAGTTTACTGCCCCGGATACCATCACAGCGCTGGAGATGGCCTATGCCCGAGATGAAACCGATGAATTCGTGAAGGCCACCGCCATCGTTCCCGAAGGCGAAGAGCCCGTTCGCATGCAGGACGGCGATGTTATCATTTTCATGAACTATCGATCGGATCGCGCTCGCCAGATTACGCGCCCTTTCATTGAACCGGATTTCGATGGCTTTGAGCGCGAGGCCACCCCGAAGCTTGGCACATTCGTGAGCCTGACAGAGTACAAGAAGGGCTTTGGTATTCCTGTCGCTTTCCCGCCGGAGCGGTTGCAAAATACCTTCGGCGAATACATTGCGAATCTTGGCTTGCGCCAGCTGCGCATCGCGGAAACCGAAAAGTATGCCCACGTCACCTTCTTTTTCAACGGCGGACGCGAAACCCCCTTCGAAGGTGAAGACCGGATTCTCGTCCCGTCACCCAAGGTCAAGACCTATGACCTCAAGCCCGAGATGAGCGCGCCGGAAGTCACGGACAGGCTCGTCGAGGCGATCGAGAGCGGTGATTACGATGCCATCATCTGTAACTATGCCAATACAGATATGGTCGGACATACCGGCAAGATCGAGGCCGCCATTGCAGCCGTCGAGTCGGTCGACGAGTGCCTCGGGCGTGTCCTATCAGCCTTGCACCGCGCCGGTGGTGAGTGCCTGATAACGGCTGATCATGGCAATGCAGAGAAGATGGTCAACCATGAATCGGGACAGCCTTATACGGCACACACGACCAACCCGGTTCCCCTGGTCTATTTCGGCACCAGGCAAATGGTCTTCGAGGAGGGAGGCGCCTTGTGTGACATTGCACCGACCCTGCTCATGATGATGGGGCTCGAACAACCTACTGAAATGAGCGGCAAGGTTCTGCTGGTCGAGCCATCTGCCGATGAAGCCGACGAGGACGCGGCCTAGGTGAATCACGCTTCTGCCGTCGCTTTCCTGATGGCAGCGCTGCTTGCAATGGCACCCCTGTTCGCGGCCGATGATGAGCACAAGGAACGCATGCGCCAGTTGCGCGAAGAGGTGAAAGAGGTCGCGGTTGAACTCAAGGATGCGCAGCAGGAGAGAGAGGGTGAAGTAACCGCGCTGCGCGAGACAGAAAAGGAGATCAGTCGCCTCACGGCCCAGCTTCGCCAGACAGAGCTCGATATCGACAAGGTCGCCAGCCGTCGTCAGGAACTTCTGGAATCCCTCGGCCCCGTCGAGAAGCGACTTGCGGATCAGAAGGCGCTCTTGCGTCAGCAGGTCCTCGCGAGCTACCGGATGGGACGCCAGCAACGGCTCAAGCTTTTGTTGAACCAGGATGACCCTGCGCGTCTTGGCAGAATCATCTCCTATTATGACTACCTCAACCGTGCGCGGGCCGGCCTGATCGCGGGTATTCAGGACTCACACCGTACGCTGATCGAGACGGGAGAGAGAATTCGCTCGGATGAAGCGAGGCTCAACAGTCTGCGTGCCGAGCAGCAGGAGTTGCTCGCCTCCGTGGAGCAGGCGCGTGACCTGCGCAAGGTGGCGCTGGAGCAGCGCGATCAACAGATCGCATCGGCCGACAAGCGGCTTGCGACCCTGAAGCAGGATGTTGCACAGCTCGAGGAGTTGACGCGCAAGCTGACCGAAGTGGTGCCGCCACCGGTGCCCGCCAATATTGCCTTCAAGTCGCGCAAGGGCAAGCTGCCATGGCCGGTTGCCGGCAAAATGGTGCAGCGTTTCGGCGAAAGTATGAAAGGTGGCGTCACGCTCGAGGGAATAGTGATAGAGTCCCGGGAAGGCGCAAATGTCAGGGCTGTGCATGGCGGGGTCGTGATATTTGCCGACTGGTTGCGCGGATACGGCCTGATGCTTATTGTTGACCATGGAGACGGTTACATGACGCTCTACGGTTACAACCAGAGTCTGCTGAGAAAGGTCGGCGACAGCGTCGAGGCTGGAGAGGTGATCAGCCTGGCGGGCGTAAGTGGTGGCCGCCGCAATGCCGCCGTCTATTTTGCAATCCGCAAGGGCTCCAGCCCGGTCAATCCGCTCAGCTGGTGTACTCGCCCTTCGGGCAGGAATGTTGGATAAACGAGTGTGATGAAAAGACTGATTACTGGCCTTCTGGCTCTTATTCTGTGGGTCCCGTTGTTTGCTGAAGAGCCGCTGACGGATCGGGAAACCGATGGCAGTGCCCCGGCTGAACAGGTTCTGCCAGAAGACGAGCAGGCCTCACCTGCAGAAGCAGCACCCGAAGAAGAGCCGGCGGCGGATGAGGATCTGTCTGAAACCGATCCCGCTGAAGCGCCATCGACTGACGAGGTCGAGCGCACACCGCTCGACACCCTGCGACTCTTCGCGGAAGCATACAACCGCATCAAGCTCAATTATGTCGAGCAGGTGGATGACAGTGAACTTGTCGAGGCTGCCATCCGCGGTATGCTCGAAAGTCTCGATCCTCATTCGGCCTTCCTCGTCAAGGAGGATTATGACGAGCTGCAGGAGTCGACCCAGGGAGAATTCGGCGGCCTTGGCATCGAAATCAGCCTCGAGAACGGGCTCGTCAAGGTGATTGCGCCAATGGACGATACTCCGGCGATGAAGGCGGGCGTGCAGGCCGGCGACCTGATCATCAAGCTTGATGACAAGCCC
Source organism: Gammaproteobacteria bacterium (assembly GCA_037385685.1). GTDB lineage: Bacteria > Pseudomonadota > Gammaproteobacteria > Chromatiales > Chromatiaceae > Sva-25. The sequence continues at coordinate 23,696 of JARRMW010000028.1, read as the reverse complement.
ATCAAGGGAATGCCCCTCAACAAGGCCGTCGACCTGATGCGCGGCAAGCCGGGAACCGACATCACGCTGACGATCCTGCGCGAGGGGGAGAAGAAGCCGCTCCTGATCACCATCACCCGCGATATCATCCAGATCGCAAGCGTTAAATCACGCGTGCTCGACAAGCAGTTTGGCTACATCCGGATCTCCAACTTCCAGAATGCGACCGCGCGTGACATGGTGAGCAAGTTGCAGGAGCTGCACAAGGAGATCGACGGGCCGATACGTGGTCTCGTGCTGGACTTGAGAAACAACCCGGGCGGTGTTCTCAACGCCGCCGTTTCGGTGAGTGATGCCTTCCTCGAAGGCGGGATCATCGTCTACACCGAGGGACGGACAGAGGATTCCCGCATCAAGTATGCAGCCAAGTCGGGGGATATTCTCTCGGGCGCACCCATCATCGTGCTCGTCAACGAGGGGTCGGCCTCCGCCTCCGAGATCGTTGCAGGCGCTCTCCAGGATCACAAGCGTGCGGTCATCATGGGCAACCAGACGTTTGGCAAGGGGTCGGTACAGACGGTCGTTCCCGTGGCAGACGATGCTGCCATCAAACTCACGACAGCACGCTATTACACCCCCAAGGGGCGCTCGATCCAGGCCGAAGGCATCGCGCCGGATATCAAACTCGAGAATGTATCGGTCTCGATGAAGAACGATTCCAGCGGCATTCTTGTCAAGGAGAAGGATCTTGAGGGACATCTCGCAAACGGTCATTCCGATGACGACAAGCAACAGAGCGACACCGATCAAACGGATAGCGGTGAGAAAGAGAAAGACCAAAAGAGCGACGGCAGTGATGGCGAGAAGGCCGCTGCCCCCAAGCCGCTCGTGATCGATGATTATGCCCTCAGCGAAGCGCTCAACGTCCTGAAGGCGATGGCCATCCTGCAGCCCCTTGGTGAACAGAAAGAGGACAAGGAGTAATGGCACGCGTACTGGTACCCCTCGCGCAAGGGTGTGAAGAAATCGAGGCTGTCACAGTCATCGACCTTCTTCGCAGGGCGGGTGTCGACGTTGTCACAGCTGGCCTGGATGACCAGCCCGTGACAGCGAGCCGCGGGGTCAGGCTGATTCCCGATGCCGTGCTGGCTGATGTCATGGAAGAGGATTTCGACATGATCGTATTACCGGGCGGGCTGCCCGGCGCAGATCATCTCGATCAGGATGAGCGTATCCATGCCCTGCTGAATTCCATGTCAAAAAGCGGGCGCTTCACTGCGGCCATTTGCGCCGCTCCGAAGGTACTGGCGAATGCCGGCCTGCTGGATGGCAAGTCTGCGACTTCCTATCCCGGCATCATCGATGCCATGGAGCTGGAGACCACGAAGCTGCTGCAGGATCCCGTTGTTGTCGATGGCAAGATCGTGACCTCGCGTGGACCAGGTACGGCAATGGATTTTGCGCTTGCGCTGATCGAGCTGCTTCTCGGGCCGGAGAAGCGTCGCGAGGTCGAGACGCCACTCGTCAGGCCTGCCTGACAGCTGTCGCGACAACCTCCGTATCTGCAGGGTTGCCGGGGGGCGGCACTCTTCAGCTATAGTCACTGGCGTGACGTTTCTCACGAGGGCAAACAGCATGTCAGTCTCCATCAGCCAATTTCTCTTCCGGTCAGCGATTGCTGCCGCTCTCTTCGTTCTGTTTCATCCTGCCGCGGCCGCCCCGCGGGGTGATGTGCACATGCACTACAAGTGGAGCCAGCAGGAGGTCACGTCACCCGAGCAGGCGCTTGATATTCTCAAGCAAAACGAGATCGCGCTCGCGGTCATCATCGGTACCCCACCGCCGCTGGTTCAGGAGCTGCGCAAGCTTGACCCTGAGCGCATACTCGCCTGGTACGGTCCTTACGAATCGCGTGCAGACTGGTACCGCTGGTACCAGCAGACCGAAACACTCGAACGCTCGGAGAAGGCACTGGCAAGCGGTGATTATGTCGGTATCGGTGAGTTGCACCTCATCGGGGGCTTTGCCCCGAAATGGGATACACCTGTCATCGACGGATTACTCAAACTCTCGGCGAAGTACCAGGCGCCTCTCCTTGTGCATGTCGAATTCGGCCGCGCCGACTATCTCATCGGACTTTGCCGTCACAATCCCGATGCGCGCCTGTTGCTGGCGCATGCAGGTGCGCCGATGCGGCCGAAAGAGGTCAGGCGTGCGCTCGAGGCTTGCCCGTCACTCTGGTGGGAGCTTTCCGCACGCGATCCATGGCGCTATTCCGCATCGCTGATCTTCGACGAGGAAAAGGGGGCGCTGAAACCGGAATGGCGCAGCCTCATCATGGATTTTTCCGACAGGCTGATGCTGGGGTCGGACCCGGTCTGGCCCGTGCAGCAACTTGATAGCTGGGACCAGGCGGATACCGGCTGGGAAGAGGTCGGACGATTCTGGAGTGCCCATGATCGCTGGCTCATGGAGTTGCCGGACGATGTTGCAGAGGCGATCCGTTATGAGAATGCGCGCCGCTTTTTTCTGCCGCCTTCGCAAACAGGACAGGCTGGCTAACGCGCTTCCTTTTTTCGGTCTCTCTGCCGCTTTTCCCGGACGTGGTCGCACTCCGGTCCGAGAAATGCACGAAAGAGTCCCGCTCCTCGTCACCCTGCGCCTCATCCGGGGGCACCCTGAGGCAGATTTCGCAGTTGACGTGTTCGGGTTCGAAGGAATCACTCCCGGGCACCCGGGGTGCCTTTTCCAAAGAGTACTCTCTTGATTCAAGTCTGGACAGGAATTCTCATTGTGAGAGCCGGAGGATGGCTTGTCACTCTGGATGTTGAGGCGCTGCAAGGAAAATGTTCCACCACGAAGTGCACAAAGGACACAAAGTGATATCAATTCAACCCGGAGTATCGGATGCCTGCGTGATTTTCTGGGCGAGAGAATGTTGAAACCGGGAGGATCTTCCGTTTTTCAGGTATCCGGACAATCGATTCTGGAACACCAGTAATCCAGTATCGATGGTCTTTTCGCGATGACCTGTGTCTGTAACGATGTGCCTTTTGTGATCTTCGTCGTGAATGATCCTGTGCAGGACTCAGACTTTCCGAATAACGTCACAGACGGTTTCGACCTGTTGCTCGGTCATGCCCGGGAAGATCGGCAGTGACAGCGTTTCGTTACAGAGCTGGTCCGTCACCGGCAGGTCCCCCGGCCGGTAGCCAAGATGGCTGTAGACCTGTTGCAGGTGGAGGCCCTGCGGATAACACTGGTTGGTACCGATCTTCGCGTCTCCCAGTGCCTGTCGCAGCGCGTTCCGGCGAGGGTGCCGGATGGTGTAGAGGTTGAATGCGTGGCGTCCGTGCTCGGGCCGGCCCGGAGGTATGGCATCGCTCCCGGCCAGGCGTTCGTCGTACCATGCTGCAACCTGCTCTCGCCTGGCGATGTCTTCCTCGATCTTTTTCAGCTTGATTGAAAGCAACGCGGCCTGCACGGCATCAAGACGGCTGTTGTAGCCGATTTCCGTGTGCGTGAAGGCGGCGATGGCGCCGTGATTACGCAGTCGCTGCAGGTGCTCGTAGATGCCTTCGTCACTGGTCGTGATCAGGCCGCCGTCTCCGTAGCATCCGAGCACCTTTGCAGGGTAGAAGCTGAAGCAGCCTGTATCACCGAGTGAACCGACAACGCTGTCACCCGCCTTTGCGCCGAACGCCTGGGCAGCATCCTCGATGAGCTTGAGACCATGCTCGCTGGCGATCGTGCGCAGCTGCTGCATGTCGGCCGGATGGCCGAAGATATGCACCGGCATGATGGCTCTGGTCCTGTCGGTCATTTTTTCCTTCACGCTGTCAGGCCTGATGTTGAAGCTGGAGTCGTCAATATCGGCGAAGACAGGTGTCGCGCCGACGAGCGAGATGGACTCGGCCGTGGCGAAGAAGGTAAAAGGCGAGGTGATGACTTCGTCACCCGGCCCGATGTCGAGGGCGCGCAGTGAAAGCACCAGGGCATCCGTGCCGTTTGCAACACCGAGAGCATGCCGGCAACCGATATAGTCTGCGACTTCCTGCTGGAATTCCGAAACCGCATCACCGAGGATAAACGCGGCCCTGCTGCCGAGCTGGTCGATGGCAGCGATCCAGTCGTCACGCAGGGCCTGGAATTCGCTGGCGAGGTCGAGGTAGGGAACGCCTTCGGTCTGGTTACTCATTGTTCGATCTTCTCCTTGATTTGCAGGGCGACCTCGAGTGCCCGTAGCCCTGTCGGGCCGTCCACCACGGGCTGACTGCCATTGATAATGCAGTCGACGAACGAGGCCAGCTCGGCATCGAGTGGCTTGACGGGTTCGATATCGAGTGCCTCGGTGCGAATCTCGGGCCACTCTGCCCCCTCGACGGGGACGGCCCGGGCCGTTTCGAGGCGCTGCGCGATAAAATCCAGCGAGAGGTAATGCTGTGGTTCGAAGACGCGGATGCGGCGGCTGTCCTCGCGTGAAACCCGGCTGGCCGTGACATTGGCGGCTGCGCCGTTGGCGAACTCGAGCCGGGCGTTGGCGATATCGATGTGATCGGTCAGTACAGACGTGCCGGATGCCGAGATTGAAACCAGCTCGGAATCGACCAGAGAGAGGATAATGTCGATGTCGTGGATCATGAGATCGGAGATGACATCCACATCGGTGGCGCGCGCCTTGAAGCCACCCATACGCTGGGCCTCGATGAAGCGGGGATTTTCGATACGCTCCGCGAGAGCCAGAATCCCCGCATTGTAGCGCTCGAGGTGTCCGATCTGCAGGTTGATGCCCGATTCGCTCGCGAGCCTGACGATCTCTTCCGCTTTTGCAACATCAGCCTCGATCGGCTTTTCGAGCAGCATGTGGACACCCTTTTCGAGAAAGGGGCGGGCAATCTCCAGATGCAGCGAGGTCGGCACAACGATACTGACGGCATCGCACTGTTCGACCAGCTCCGCGAGTGACAGTGATCTGGTTCCGGCTTCCGCGGCAACGGCTGAAGCCTGTTCCGGGTTGCTGTCATTCACACCAACCAGCTCGACACTGTCCATCCTGCTGTAAATCAGCGCATGAAAGCGCCCCAGGTAGCCGACGCCGACAACGCCAACCTTCAGTTTTGCTGCCATAGGATTCTTGCGAGTTTCAAAAGCGAGGCCCTGATTGTATCATTTGCTCCTCTTGCGGCGTCGAGCATTGTGCTGGCGCCAGGCAGGGTAATGAACAGCGGAATGGACAGGACACTATGCAATCCGAGCACGAGATCAGTATCCAGGTCGAAACAGCCTACATCGAGGCGCAGTCGACCCCCGAGGAAAACCAGTATGCCTTCAGCTACACCATCACCATCCATAATACTGGCGAGGAGCCGGCCAAGCTGCTGCGACGCCACTGGGTGATCACCGATGCCAACGGCAAGGTCGAGGAGGTGTCAGGTGAAGGCGTGGTCGGCGAGCAGCCTTATCTGAAGCCCGGTGAGGCTTTCCGGTACACCAGTGGCGCCATGCTCGATACACCCGTGGGCAGCATGGAAGGCGAGTACGAAATGATCGATGACGAGGGCAGAGAGTTTCTCGCCCCGATCCCGCCCTTCTCGCTGGCGGTTCCCAACAAGCTGCACTGAATCCGGCTGAAATCCGGCACAACGACCGCGTGAATCCCTTCTCCCGTTACAGGTAGAATCGCGCCATGATTTTTCTTGCGAGGTAACGCACCATGTCCAAACCGATGCCGACAGAATTGAACCTGCATCGCCAGTCGCGCGTCCTGGATATCAGCTTCGACGACGGCAAGACTTTCTCGCTGCCCTGCGAATTCCTGCGTGTCTATTCCCCCTCGGCCGAGGTTCAGGGACACACCGAGGACCAGCGCGTGCTGCAGGTCGGCAAGGAGAGTGTCAACATCGACCGTCTCGAGCCGGTCGGCAACTACGCGATACTTCTCTATTTCGACGATGGTCACAATACCGGTATCTATTCCTGGGAGACGCTCTATAACATGGGCATCAACTATGACGCCATGTGGAGCCAGTATCTGAAGGACCTAGAGGATGCCGGACACAAGCGCAAGGAGCCCTCCTGACTTCTTTCAGGGCAACCGAGCAGCGTAACCCGTCCCATGGACGGGTTTTTTTGTGGCTGCGGGTTATAATGTGGCCATCTTTTACCCGGTGACGCAGATATGTCCGATAAAACAACTCATTTCGGTTTCCAGACCGTCAATGTCGAGGAGAAGGCCGAGCGTGTTCGCACCGTCTTCGATTCGGTCGCGAGCAGGTACGACATCATGAACGACCTGATGTCATTGGGTGTCCACCGTCTCTGGAAGCATATCGCTGTCGACCTGGCGGCTGTGCGCACCGGCATGAAGGTCCTTGACCTGGCTTCGGGTACAGGCGATCTCGCGTCACGTTTTGCGGGCCTCGTCGGTCCCGATGGCGAGGTCGTGATGTCCGATATCAACCTCGCAATGCTCGAGGAGGGTCGCAAGCGCATGGTCGACGAGGGCCATGCCGGCAATATCGATTACATGCAGATCGATGCCGAGTCGATTCCCTTTCCTGACAACAGCTTTCACGTCGTGACGATCGGTTTCGGCCTGCGCAATGTCACTGACAAGGAGAAGGCGCTGCGCGAGATGTACCGCGTGCTCAAGCCTGGCGGCCGCGCCCTGGTCCTGGAGTTCTCCAGGCCGACCAGCAAGCCGCTTGAGAAACTCTACGATTTCTACTCATTCAAGGCCTTGCCGCTCATGGGAAGAATCGTTGCGAATGATGCAGACAGCTACCGCTACCTGGCGGAGTCGATTCGCATGCATCCGGACCAGGAGACACTCAGGGAGATGATGGAAGCCGCCGGTTTCGAGCGCTGTGACTACCACAACCTGACCGGGGGCATCGTCGCCGTGCATCGTGGATTCAAGCTCTGACATGGAGGGACGGAGTGCCGCATTGCTTGGCATCGAGCAGGCGATCAACGGGCTGCTGTCGCTCGATCCTCTTCGCCGCGAGCGGCTGGCCGGCCTGCATGGGAAGCGCATCGCACTCGACTTGCGCGAGTGGGATCTGACGCTGATCTTTGTCCCGGATGCCAGCGGCAGGGTGCAGCTGTTTTCCGGTGCGTGCGATGAGGCCGATGGCTGGATCCGCGGCACACCCTTCGACTTCGCCGAGACCGCCATGCAGGAGCGCAAGGAAGACCTGGTCTTCAAGGGCAAAATCGAGCTTGGCGGCGATACTCGACTGGCGCAGGAGTTCAGTGCCATTCTGTCGGCACTGGATCCCGACTGGGAAGAACTCCTCGCGGGTATCGCAGGTGATGCGACAGCTCACCAGGCCGGGAATGCGATGCGTTCACTCGTTGCCTGGAGCAGGCGTAATGTCCGTATCCTGCAGGATGACCTTGGCGAGTACCTGACCGAGGAGCGTCGTTTGTTGCCGACGCGCTTCGAGTTCGATGAGTGGCGCGAGCAGGTCGAAACCCTGCGCGACGATGTCGAGCGCCTCGAGGCACGCATCAACCAGCTTGCCGGTAAACAGGAATGATGCGGGTCGGCGAGGGGCTGCGCCTCATGCACATCACCTGGGTGCTGCTGCGTCACGGGCTCGATGAAATCATTCTCGCCGCACATCTCTTCCGGCCCATCCGCTTCCTGAAGTACTTTTCGCCTTTTTACTGGTTCACGCGCGGCAAGCGACCTGGTTACGGTGTTCGTATCCGCCGAGCACTCGAGGATCTTGGTCCTATCTTCATCAAGTTCGGTCAGATTCTCTCGACACGTCGCGATCTGCTGCCTGACGAGGTGGCCGTGGAGCTTGCGAAGCTGCAGGACCAGGTTCCGCCCTTCCCGGGAGCGTTGGCGCGCCAGATGATCGAGAAGGCGCTCGGTGATCGTATCGAAAATCTTTTCCTGGAATTCGATGAGAAGCCCCTGGCCTCGGCATCGATCGCCCAGGTGCACACGGCGAAACTCAAGGATGGCAGTGACGTGGTCGTCAAGGTGGTTCGTCCGGGTATCGAGAAAATTATCCGGCGTGACGTCGACCTGCTCTTCACGATCGCGCGACTGGCCGACCGCTACTCGAGCGAGGCCCGCTGCTCTACGTGCCTGATGTCTACTGGGATTACTGCCGGTCGAACGTCATGGTCATGGAGCGTATCTATGGCACACCCGTGAGTCGCATCGATGTCCTGAAAGAGAAGGGAATCAGTATGCAGATGCTCGGAGAACGCGGTGTCGAGATCTTTTTTACTCAGGTGTTCCGTGACAATTTCTTCCATGCAGACATGCACCCGGGCAATATCTTCGTTGCTGACGACGGGCGCTACATGGCGGTTGACTTCGGCATCATCGGAACCCTGACAGAGAGTGACAAGCGTTACCTCGCCGAGAATTTTCTCGCGTTCTTCAACCGTGACTACAGGCGCATCGCCGAGTTGCACCTGGAGTCGGACTGGGTGCCTGAGGGAACACGTGTCGACCAGTTCGAGGCTGCCATCCGTGCCATCTCCGAGCCCGTGTTCAACAAGCCGATCTCGGAAATCTCCTTTGGGTATTACCTTCTGCGCCTGTTCCAGACGGCGCGCCGTTTCAACATGCAGGTCCAGCCGCAGCTCGTGCTGCTGCAGAAGACCTTGCTCAATATTGAAGGTCTCGGCCGGCAGATCTATCCAGATCTGGATCTCTGGACCACGGCCAAGCCATTCCTCGAACGCTGGATGTCAGAACAAGTTGGGCCGCGCGCCTTTGTGAAGCGGGCACGTGACTACCTGCCGCGAGCAACCCAGCAGCTCCCTGAATTGCCTGCAATGGCCTGGCGCCTGTTGCACGACGCAGAGCAGGGACGCCTCAGGGTGCAGTGGCAGTCGCAGCAGCTCAAACAGATTCGCGAAGAGATACGCGATTCCAACCGTCGCACGGTCGCATCGGTCGCGGGAGCCGGTCTGCTCATAGGATCCGCGCTCTTCGCGGTGCTGCCGCCTGCCGGGGTTGCTGCCACCATGGTGCAGATGGTCTCGGGGATCGGTGCCGGTGCCGGTCTGCTCCTGCTGCTCAGGGCCTGGTGGCGCTAGGTTACCCTGCGCTCAGCAGACGTCGCCATGCTGAAACTTCTCTATGCCATATTGCTGTTGTTGCTCTCGGGAATACTGTCCGTCCTCGCGGCCGCAACCTCTCCGGAAGCCGTCGTGCGGCAGCTCTATCCACAGGTACCCGGCGAGGGCGACCCTGTAATCGATCTCATGAGTGAGGCGTCTCCCTGCCTTGTCTGTTTTGCAAGTGACGTGCTCGAGCGTGATGAAAACGGCCTTCAGGCGATCTTCACTGACCCGCTTGCGACCTTTCTCAAGCGCTGGGCAGAGGATGAGGGCGTCTGGGTGCTGGAGTGTGTCGACTTCGAGCCGCTTGTCGACGGACAGGAATCCATCATCACCGGTTTCGTGATGATGACGCAATCGATCGATGACAGAGAGGCTAAAGTGCTCGTCCGTTTCAACAACTTCGAGACGCCGGTTCGTCTCAGGTTCGATCTTGTCAGGCGTGACGGCACCTGGCTTATCGACGATATCGAGTCGCCACGCTACAGCCTCAAAGAGATGATTCGGCCCTGCCTCGATTGACGCTGTCCTGCACGAAACAAGGCCCGGCATGGCCGGACTTGCTCTTCTCCGGCGTTCGGGCGCTATTTCTTGCTGAGCAACTGGTAGATGAACAGCAGGACGACAGCGCCGCCAATGGCCAGAAGCAGGCTCGGGATGTTGAGTCCGCTGACCGGGCCGAAACCCACTACCGTGCCGATATAACCGCCAACCGCCCCGCCGGCGATGCCGATGAGGATGGTCACGAAGAATCCCCCGGGTCCTTCTCCCGGCATGATCCATTTCGCGATGGCGCCTGCAATGCCGCCAAGAATGATCCATGCAATCCAGCCCATCTCGTCTCTCCTGTCACTGTTTGGCTCGAGCACAGATTGTTGCATTTGCCCGCTGCAATGAAAAGCAGACCGGTGACTGTTGCAGCTTCGTTCCGACGCCATTTTCTCGTATGATGGCTGCCCTGATTTTCGATATGGCACGAGTATGGTCAAGATAGGTATTGTCGGTGGCACCGGTTACACGGGTGTCGAACTGTTGCGCATCCTCGCCAATCATCCGGATGTGGAAGTGGCCTGCGTGACATCGCGCGGCGAGGCGGGCAAGGACGTCGCAGCGCTTTTTCCGAGCCTGCGCGGTTATGTGGACCTTGTGTTCAGCGAACCGGACGAGGCGCTGCTGAGAAGCTGCGACCTGGTCTTCTTCGCAACCCCGAACGGCACGGCAATGCAGTCGGTGCCGGGTTTGATCGCCGCCGGGGTCAAGGTGATCGATCTTGCTGCTGATTTCCGCATCCGTGATGTCTCGGTCTGGGAACAGTGGTACGGGATGACCCATACATGCCCGCAGCTTCTCAGTGATGCTGTCTACGGGTTGCCGGAAATCAACCGTGAGGCTATCAGCAAGGCCCAGCTTGTCGCCAACCCGGGGTGCTACCCGACGGCAACCATCCTCGGTTTTCTCCCGCTGGTCGAAGAGGGCATCGTCGATACCTCGTCACTGGTTGCGGACTGCAAGTCCGGTGTCAGCGGGGCGGGGCGGGGCGCGAGCGTTGCAACACTCATGGCGGAGTGCGGAGAAAGTTTCAAGGCTTACGGCGTTGCAGGGCATCGCCACCTGCCCGAGATTCGCCAGGTGCTTGGCCAGGCCATGAAAGGTGAGCCGGGACTTACCTTCGTTCCGCACCTGGTGCCGATGATCCGCGGCATCCTGTCGACACTTTACGGGCGCTGTGTGAAAGAGGATGTCGACCTGCAGTCGCTCTACGAGGAGCGTTATCGCGATGAACCTTTTGTCGACGTGATGCCGGCTGGCTCCCTGCCCGAGACACGCAACGTGCGGGGCAGCAACAGGTGCCAGATCGCGGTCCATCGACCGCAGGATGGGGACACCCTGGTCGTCCTGTCCGCGATCGACAATCTCGTCAAGGGTGCAGCTGGACAGGCGGTGCACAACATGAATCTCATGTGCGGCTTGCCTGAAACTGCCGGGCTGACCAGCGTTGCCTTATCTCCCTGAAAAGCGTCGCCTTCGGCGCAAGCGGGTGCGGATCTACTTGCCGCGCCCGCACATCGTCCAGCCGGGTAGCCACGCATGGGGCTGGCTGGTTATCGCCATTATCCTGACCATTGCGCTTGTCTATCTCGGCTGGAAGCTCTACAGCCTCGGTGATACGCAACTGGTCCGGGAAAACCGGCAGGTGGTGCTCAGGGTTGCCGAGCTCGAGGAGCGTCTTGACAGAGTAAGCGGCGAGCGCGACGAGCTGCGTCAGCAGGTGGCCTCGCTGGAGCTTTCCGCGCAGGTCGACCGGGAGGCAGCCAACAGGTTGCGCGAGGAGCTGGCCAAACTGCAAAGCGAGCATCTCGAGCTCAAGGGAGAATTCAGCTTGCTCGAGAGCGTGACATCCGGCAAGACACCCGAGACGCAGTTGCGCATGTCGCAGTTCACGATCACAAAGCTGGAGAAGCCCGGTCAATTCAAATACAGCCTGACGGTGACGATCGTCCCGGAACAGAACGAGCCGGTGACAGCAACCATCAGGATCGCTCTCTCCGGAAAGCGCAGCGAAAAGAAAGAGGAACTGGACCTGCTGGAGCTTGCAGGCCACAAGGGTGGCAAGAGGAGCATCCGGTTCAAACAATTGCACATGCTCGAGGATGAATTCACTCTGCCTGATGGTTTTGTTCCCGACCTCGTGAAAATTGACATCAGGACAGATACGGAGACAATCGGGAATCTGTCCGAGAACCACCTTTGGGACGCAGGCTGAAAAGCAACAAGGAGACCTTGCCATGAAAAAGAGACACAAGCATTTCAGGCCGTCGGCCTTCACGACCGTGATTGGCAACGGAACCCTCGTCAAGGGCGACATTGCCTTCAGCCAGGGACTCCATCTTGATGGCGAGGTGCATGGTAATGTGCTCGGTCAGGGCAAGGGCACAACCTTGACAGTCAGTGACAAGGGACACATCAAGGGGGATATCAAGGTTGCCAATATCATCATCAACGGCAGGGTCGAGGGCAACATTCATGCAGCGGAGCGCGTCGAACTGGCGGAAAACGCGGTTGTCATCGGTAAAGTTGAATACGTGCTGCTCGAAATGGCCATGGGGGCCAGGGTCGAGGGCGAGATGATCAGGCTCGGGGAATACAAGGAAGAGAAACAGGGTAATTCTTGACTAAAATGGTCGGAAAAGCGATAGTATTTATATTTCCAGTTTGCAAAACGAGAGTATTCTGAAATGGCAGAAGCACAATTACAGGATGAAGCTCCTCTGGTCTTCACCTCTGCTGCGGCAGGCAAGGTCGCAGAGCTCATCGAGGAAGAGGGTAATCCCGAGCTGATGCTGCGGATCTACATCCAGGGCGGCGGCTGTTCGGGTTTCCAGTACGGCTTCACTTTCGATGAAAACGTCAACGATGGCGACACCGAGGTCGAAACCGACGGCGTCAAGCTGCTGATCGATCCGATGAGCCTGCAGTACCTGACCGGGGCAGAGGTCGACTACTCCGAGGGCTTGCAGGGTGCGCAATTCGTCATCCGCAATCCGAACGCGACCACGACCTGCGGTTGCGGCTCCTCATTCTCGACCTGATGACTGTCACTGGCAGACGGTGAAAAAAAGCGCCTCAGGGCGCTTTTTTTCATCCGGGCCATGTTGGCCGGGCCCTTGCGTTCGGGGATGGTTGCAGCAATGGGGTGTCGTTTTGCCGAATCCCCGATCACACGGAGCACAGGCCGGTCCGGGCAACCCGATCACTCATAAATGCCGCCTCACCTCGACCACTTCCGGGTCCTCGTTAGTGCGTGCGATTCTGAAGCCAAGTTTTTCGCACATCTTCAGCATCTTGCGGTTGTTCGACAGCACTTCCCCGGTCATCACATCGAGTCCACGGTCACGTGCGACAGCCATGAGTCGCTTCATGAGCTCGTATCCGATCCCGTGGCGCTGCCAGGTATCTGTGACGGTGAGGGCGAATTCGCAGGAGTCCCTGTCCGGGTTCGTGACATAGCGGGCGACACCGATGAATTGCGCGTTTGACTGCTCGTCGCGAATCACGGCGATCAGGGCCATCTCCCGGTCATAGTCGATCTGGGTAAAGCGCGCGAGCATCATCGGTGTCAGCCTGTCGAGGCTCTGCATGAATCGGAAATACTTGCTCTCCGCGGAGAGATTGACGACGAAGTCCTGCTCGAGATTGGCATCCTCGGGACGGATCGGCCTGATGGTGATATCCGTGCCATCGGCGAGTTGCCAGCTCGAGGCGAGTTCGGAAGGATAGGGATGGATCGCCATGTGGCCATAGCGAGCCGTACTTGCCCTGGGTGGCCGGACGCTGATCCTGGCATCGACGGCGACGATGTCTTTCTCGTCAAGCATGACCGGGTTGATATCCATCTCCTGGATTTCCGGCAGCTCGCACGCGATCTCCGAGACATGCTGTAGCACTCTCATCAGCGGTTCGAGGTTGGCTGGAGGCAGGTCGCGGAAGGTACCCAGCATTTTCCAGGCATGGGTGCTGGTGATCAGCTGTTTGCTGAGGTATTCATTCAGCGGCGGCAGGGCAACACGGGTGTCGCCGAGGATTTCGACGGCGGTGCCGCCCATGCCGAAGCTGATGACAGGACCGAACACGTCGTCATGCGAGAGGCCGATGATGAGTTCGCGTGCATGCGGCTTGTCAATCATCGGCTCGATGGTAACGCCATCGATGCGTGCGTCCGGCAATTGCGTCCTGACGTTGTCGACCATCTCGCGGAATGCGGTGCGCACTGTCTGGGGTTCGCGGATGTTGAGCCGAACACCGCCGACATCGGACTTGTGCGTGATATCCGGCGAGTTGATCTTCATTGCAACCGGAAGACCGAGGCCCTCAGCGGCAATCAGCGCTTCTGCCGCGGAGTCTGCATTGACACTCGGCGAGGCGGGGATGTGGAATGCCTTGAGAATCGCTTTCGCTTCTGCGTTGCTCAGCGTCTGGCGGCCCTCGCTCAGGGCATTCTCGATAATCATGCGCGCGCCGGCCACGTCAGACTCGCGGTCATGAGACATGGGGCCGGGTGCCTGCAGCAGCGCTTTCTGGTTTCGCCGGTAACAGGCGAGGTAACCAAAGGCCTCGACTCCGGCCTCGGGACTGCGAAAGTGCGGGATACCGGCTGCGGAGAGAATGGCGCGCCCCTCATCGACCAGTTTTTCGCCCATCCAGCAGGCCAGAACCGGTTTGCCGTTTTCTCCCATGGCCTCAACGATGGCCCGTGCACAACCGCTCGGGTCAGTCATGGCCTGCGGCGTCAGCAAAACCAGAATCCCGTCGACATTCCGGTCGGCAAGGATGATTTCGGCTGTCTTGAAGTAACGTTCCGGCGGGGCGTCACCGAGAATATCGATCGGATTTGAATGTGACCAGTAGGGCGGTAACACCTCCTTGAGCTTGTCGTGCGTGTCAGTCGAGAGTTCCGCCAGTGGCACCTCGAGTTCCTGCGCCCTGTCAGCGGCCATGACGCCCGGCCCGCCGCCATTCGTGATGATCGCAAGTCGCGAGCCCTCGACGCGGGTGCCCGAGGCCAGGACCTGTGCTGCTGCAAAGAGCTGGGCGACCGACTTCACGCGGACAGCGCCGGCGCGCTCGATGGCCGCATCGAAGACGTTGTCACCGCCGGCAAGCGCTCCCGTGTGCGAGATGGCGGCGCGGGTCCCTGAATCATTCCTGCCCGATTTGACCACGATAACCGGTTTCAACCTTGCCGCGACACGCAGGCCGCTGAGGAAAGTACGGGCATTGGTTACGCCCTCGATGTAGACGAGGATGCTGCGCGTCTCGTTGTCGATCGCGAGGTAGTCGAGCACGTCACCGAAGCCGACATCGGCAGTGGCCCCAAGCGAGGCGACAGCCGAAAAGCCGAACCCCTGGCTGTCTGCCCAGTCGAGCAACGCCGTGCAGAACGCCCCTGACTGTGCGACGAGCGCGACCTGTCCGCTCCTGGCCGGGCTTTTGGCGAAGGTGGCGTTGAGTCCGATGCGTGGACGCACGATGCCGAGGCAGTTGGGGCCGACGAGCGGTATGTCATAGGTGCGTGCAATGTCGACGATCTCGTGCTGCAGTGCCAGCCCTGCCGGACCGGTTTCAGCGAAGCCTGCAGAGATCACGACCACGGCGCCGACGCCGTGCTCGCCGCATTCGTGCATGACGCCGGAAACAGCCGCCGGGGGAATCGCGATCACGGCAAGGTCGACCGGATGATCGATCTCCGAGAGGGAGGCATAGGCCTGCAAACCCTGGATTTTGCGATGCTTCGGGTTGACCGGGTAGAGCGCGCCCTCGAAACCGTTCTCCCGCAAGTTGCGCAGCACCTGGCCCCCAACGGAATTCTCGCTATCGGAAGCACCGACGACCGCGACCGATGCCGGTTCGAAAATTTTTGCAAGATAATGCTTTTTCATCTGCTGTCTCGCGCTAGACTGCCTCGAAAGATCGTGAGGTCGAGTGTAGGCTACCCGGTTGCTGCACTGCAACAAAATCCGTCCTGAGTCATCCATGGATCCGTTTCTATGAATTCAGTCGCATACATCACGCATCCCTCGTTTTTGCAACACGAGATGGGACGGCATCACCCCGAGTCACCGGCCCGGCTGCATGCGATCAGTGACCAGCTGATTGCAGCAGGTATCGAACCTTTTCTTCTTCATCGCGATGCCATACAGGCAACCCGGGAGCAGATCGAGCGTGTCCACGAGGCGGCGTATGTCGATGAGGTCTTCGAGACAGCGCCGCAGGAGGGGCTGGTGTGGCTAGACGGTGACACGGCGATGAATCCCGACTCGCTCGAGGCTGCACTGCATGCAGCAGGTGCCAATGTCCAGGCTGTCGACATGGTGATGGCAGGGGAGGCCAGGCGTGCTTTTTGCGCAGTCAGGCCGCCTGGACACCATGCCGGGCGGGACAGGGCTATGGGATTCTGTATTTTCAACAACATTGCCGTTGGTGCGGCTCACGCGATCGCTGTCCATGGACTCGAGCGTGTCGCTATCGTGGATTTCGATGTGCATCACGGCAACGGAACCGAGGATATCTTCAGTGGCGACAGCCGGATTCTGCTCTGTTCAACCTTTCAACATCCTTTCTACCCGGGTACCGGCGCGGGTGACACCGCACCGAATATCGTGAACTGCCCATTGCCGGCCATGACGGATGGTGCAGATTTTCGTGCCGCCTTGCGCGCGCACTGGCTGCCCGCGCTCGAGGCATTCGAACCGCAACTCATCCTCGTGTCGGCGGGCTTCGACGGGCATATCGAGGATGACATGGCGCAGATGCGTCTGCGCGAGCCGGATTATGAATGGGTCACACTCGAGATCTGCGATCTGGCCAATCGCCATGCAGATGGTCGGGTCGTCTCGACGCTCGAGGGCGGTTACAACCTCTCGGCACTCGGCCGCAGTGTCGCGGTGCACATCCGGGCGATGATGGATTGAAGCCAGTCAGAAACCTGCGCAGAGACTGCGGAATCAGGCGGGATAGATCCCGCCAAGAATGACAGCTTCCCTTGCCCCGGTGACCTCGGGCAGATTGCCATTGAGCCTGTTCATGGTACGCCAGGCAAGCCAGGCAAATGCGGCTGCCTCCACCCAGTCCGGATCGATGCCTGCTGTTGCGGTGGTCCCTGTTGCGATGCCGGGCAGCAGTTCCGCGAGGCGCGCCATGAGTCGGTCGTTACGGGCGCCGCCCCCGCAGGTCAGCAGGCGTGTCGTTGCAGGCAGGTTGCGCACTGCATCCGTGATGGTGACAGCCGTCAATTCCAGCAGGGTCGCCTGGACGTCTTCAGCCTCCAGACGTGCATCGAGTCCCCCGCCAAGCCCGGCAACCCACTCCAGGTTGAAGCCTTCGGTGCCCGTGCTCTTCGGTGCGGGCTGGCGAAAATAGGGCTCCGTGAGCAGCCGCTCGAGCAGTTCGACCGAGACCTTTCCGGTTGAGGCCCACGCGCCGTCCTGGTCATAGCGCTCTCCCTTGCAGCGTGCAATCCAGTCATCCATGAGCCTGTTGCCCGGTCCCGAGTCGAAGCCGAGTACCTTTTCCTGCGGATCCGAGGGCAGCCATGTCAGGTTGGCGATGCCGCCGATGTTGAGGATGATGCGGTTCTCGCTGCTGCTGCCGAACACGGCCTTGTGAAAAGCCGGTGCGAGCGGAGCGCCCTGGCCGCCGACGGCCATGTCGCGTCGGCGGAAGTCGGTGATCGTCGTGATGCCAGTATGTGCTGCAAGACGGTTGGGGTCACCGATTTGCAGTGTGAAAGGATAACTGGCGCCGGGACGGTGACGGATGGTCTGCCCGTGGGAACCGATGGCTTCGACGGCTTGCGGCCTGACGCCGGCACTGCGCAGCAGCTCCATGACAGCAGTACCAAGGACTTCCCCGGCATGGGCATCGGCGACACCGAGACGGTCAATCTCGTCTTCCCCGGGCAGTGCCAGTTTCCGCAGCTGCTGTTCGAGTTCTGCCGGCCAGGGATGTGAAAGCGTGGCGACCAGCCGCAAGGTTCCGTCGGCAGCGATATCCGCCAGCGCAGCATCGATGCCGTCCATGCTGGTACCGGACATCAGCCCGACATAGTAGGTCATCAGTCGTTCATGGCCACGTCCTGCCCCTTGAGCAGGTCGAGTGACTTGAAGAGTGGCTTGGCGGTCGCCAGGAAGTGTTTCATCTTCGACTTGTCGATCGGGTCCTGCACCGGCAGCTTCGCCGAGAGCGGGTTCACGTGCTTGCCGTGGATACGGAACTCGTAGTGCAGATGGGGGCCGGTTGCCAGGCCGGTCTGGCCGACATAGCCGATGACCTGCCCCTGCTTGACGCGATCTCCTTTCTTGAGTCCGCGCTTGAAACCGTTGAGGTGACCATAGACAGTCACATATTTGCCGTGTTTGATGTAGATGACCTTGCCGTAGCCGCGCTGGCGTCCGATGATGTGAACCTTGCCGTCACCGGTTGCCCAGACGGGTGTCCCGGTCGGCGCGGCATAGTCGACACCCTTGTGAGAGCGCCAGCGCTTCAGAACCGGGTGCCAGCGCTTGTTGGTGAATTTCGAGCTGATGCGCGTGAAGTTCAGCGGTGTACGGATGAACTTCTTGCGGCGGCTGCGTCCTTCCTCGTCGAGGTAGTCGACGTTGCCATTCTGGTCCTCGTAGCGCACGACACGGTACTGCTTGTTGTTGTTGATGAACTCCGCAGCGAGGATGTCGCCGGTGCCGATGCGCTCGCCGTCAACATATTCCGCCTCGTAGATGACACCGAAATAGTCGCCTTTCTGCAATTCGCTGCCGAAGTCGATATCGAAGTTGAACAGCCTGGCCATGTTCATGATGAGCTTGCCTGACATGCCGGCATTCTGGCCGTCGACGAACAGCGAGCTCTGGATTTTTCCCTGTACCGTCTCGGTGCGTTTCTCGATTTGCTTGCTGACACTGTCAAGCATGATGAGCTTGTCAGTGAAGGTGTAGTTGTCCGAGCGGATAGAATCGCTTTCGTGGACGAGGTTCGTGAGATTCCGGTTCTGGTCGAGATAGAAATAGAGCATCTGGCCGGGTTTCAGACGTGAAAGCCCCCTGGAAACGTCCTTCGAGGCGATCAGCCGCTTGTAGTGCCGCTGGTCGATTTCCAGCGCGTTGAAAATGGCGAGCAGTGTGTCACCGCTCTTGACCTGGTGAACGACCATGATGGACTTTGCGGCTTCTTCTTCCGCAGTTTGCCCGTCTGATTCAGTCTCTTCGGGTTCCGTTGCCGATGTTGTGATCGCCGGTACGTTTTCTTCCTCGACAGGCACCGCTTCAACCGTTTCAGCTTCCTCGATGCCGATGACGGGCTCCGCGATTGGCGGGGACATGCCGGAGTCTGTCTGCTCTGTGTCGAGTGGTTTCAGGACGATGACGGGGCCGGTTTCTTGCTGTTCAGGTATCTGCAGATCGATTGTCTGCTGCTGCAGGGGCTCTTCTTCGTCAGGCAGAAGCAGGAGGATGATAACGGCAAGAACAATGGCGCTGAAAAATCCGGTCAGGAAAGATTTCATGGTCTGGCTGGAAAACTGGCTCTCGTTATTCGCTGGCAGGGTTCGACAAGTAAAGCGGCCCCGGGTTCCGATTTCCCGGCGAGTATACAGGAAGATGGCCAGGTCCCGTTAATGACAGCGCCCGTGAATTCCGGTAGATTGCGGATCGATTTTTCCTGAAGCATAACGAACCATGTCCACAGCTGAAGCCCTCGCGCTCATCGCCCGCGGTACCGACGAGATCCTCATCGAGGAGGAGCTCGTCAAAAAACTGGAAAAAGGCAGGCCCCTCAGGATCAAGGCGGGTTTTGACCCGACTGCACCCGATCTGCATCTCGGTCACACGGTCCTGATCAACAAGCTGCGCCAGTTCCAGGAGCTCGGACATGACATCCACTTTTTGATCGGCGATTTCACAGGCATGATCGGCGATCCGACCGGCAAGAACGTCACGCGCAAGCCGCTCACACGCGAGCAGGTTCTCGAGAATGCGCGGAGCTATGAGGAGCAAATCTTCAAGATCCTCGACAAGAAGAAGACAAAAGTCGTCTTCAATTCCGAATGGATGGGCAAGATGGACGCCGCCGATATGGTCCAGCTGGCTTCCAGCCAGACGGTCGCGCGCATGCTCGAGCGCGATGATTTCAGCAAGCGTTACAAGGGTGGCCAGGCTATCGCCATCCACGAGTTTCTCTATCCCCTGATCCAGGGATACGACTCGGTTGCACTGCAGTCGGACGTCGAACTCGGTGGCACGGACCAGAAATTCAACCTGCTGATGGGGCGCCAGTTGCAGGAGCAGCATGGCCAGGAGCCGCAGATCGTCATCACCATGCCGATCCTCGAAGGGCTCGATGGCGTGCAGAAGATGTCGAAATCGCTTGGAAACTATATCGGTATCACGGATGCACCGGACGAGATGTTCGGCAAGATCATGTCAATCTCGGACGATCTCATGTGGCGCTACTTCGAGCTTCTGAGCTTTCGCCCGATGCAGGAGATCGATGGTTTCCGCAAGCAGGTCGATGAAGGGGCGAATCCCCGTGACATCAAGTTCCTGCTGGCCGAGGAAATCATCGCGCGTTTTCATGACATGGCGGCCGCGAAAAAGGCCCGTGAAAACTTCATTGCTCGCTTCCAGAAAGGAGCGATGCCGGACGAGATGCCTGAAAAAACGATTGCCTCCTCCAGCGAGGGGCTGCCCATTGCCAATGTCCTGAGAGATGGCGGACTGGTCAGCAGCACCTCGGAAGCCATGCGTATGATCAAGCAGGGTGCGGTCAGGATCGACGGCAACAAGGTCACTGACAAGTCGCTTGTGTGCCTGCCGGGCACGACGCACGTCTACCAGGTAGGCAAGCGCCGTTTTGCGCGCATTACCATCGAGTCCTGACCCTGTCTGACAGGCCTTGTGCCGGTTGGCTGACATGGAATTGCGAGAAGTCGCGGCAGTGCCGGAAACCGATAACGGATTGGTTGACACTGCCCTGCGGACTCCCAATAATGAAGCACCAGATGACGCCTCCGGCCCGGTTGCGTCAGCTTGTTGCACGGAGGCAGCAGATAAGAAGATCAAACGCGCGCATCCGCAAGCGATGCACCACCGGATTCAGATGCAACCCTTAGGAGAGAGCCCTAATGCCACTTGACAAGAGTAAGTCCAATATCGGGTACCGTCTTGGACGCATGTTCGCCGTACTTGAAACCGTCCAGGAAGAATCAAACCCCGGTACAGACGTTACCATGCGGGAAAAATTCTACAGTGATGCCTCGACAACTCCCCTCGAGGTGTTCACCAATCTCATCAAGGTCAAGAACCACCAGTTGGCCAAGATCAGCGATCACACGCGCTGCCAGGATTACGAGATACTCATCGGTGAGATCCTCGATGCGATCGATGATTTTCCATCCAACCTTTCCTTGCAGGACCAGGGTCGCTTCTCGCTGGGCTACTATCACCAGAAGCAGATCCTGCGTGACCAGATGGCTGCTGCACAGCCGAGAGGAGGCGCGGGACAGGCGTCCGAATCGAAGGTTGCCGCGGCAGGATCGTCCGGGCAGTAACTTCCTGGACAGGTCATCCCCGGATGTCATTGCGCCTGTTCCCGGATGCCGCCACGGCATCCCGGTCAGGCGTTTTTCATTTCCATCGCAGACCTTTCGGCTAGCTGACACTCTTCCGGCATGCGAAGATCGCTTGCCCGTTGCTGGTTCTGCTATCCGCGAGGCAATATTCTCCGGATACCAGACGTGATACCCGTCATAAAGATTTTCCCGGCTCTGGCCGTTGTGTTCGCGCTCCTCTCCGTGGCTGTCACGGTCAAGGCGGAAGAGGAGGAGGTCAGGCAACCGGTCATGCTGGTTTCGCCGGGCTCCCTCGAGAATCTTGCAGAAGCGGCAGCGCCAACCTCCGGTCAGGGCGAGACCAGTGTTCCGGTCAGCAGGATGCTGCTGGCCACGGCGCGTCTCGTTTCGCCGGAAGATGCGACCCTCGACCAGGCAGTCGCGGCCATCGTGCGTCTCAATCCCGACGTCTTTGTTGACGGGGATCTCGAGCGGGTCACGCTTCCCGCATCACTCGTCAAGCCAACCCCGGACCAGGTCAGGAGTGAATCCACGACAAGCCTCGTGGAACTGGTTGCTGAGCTGGAGGAACAGGCCGGCGGCCAGGCCCCCGGCGATTCATCCGGGAGCAGAATGTCTTCGGCCAGCGCTGACCAGGAGGCGGCATCCGCTTCGGAGCAGGGCCCTCCTGATACGGGCAGTGCGCCAGCACTGGAAAGCGGTCAGCCTGATGCAGAGCCGGGGAATGCCGCCGGGCAGGGGAACTATCTCTGGGCTGGATTGTTAGGCGCAATGCTGCTCGTGTTCCTCTTCATCTGGCTCACACGCCAGTCCCGAAGCATGAATCGCAAGGACCATGCTCGCAGGAGCTTCAACAGGGAGGTTCTCGCAGAGAATCGTGAAAGCCCCGGTACTGCACAGCAGGTGAGCCGGGACACCGGCCCCGGGAGCGCATCGCCAGCGGACGTGGAGCCATCAGAGAAGCCTGCGGTGCAGCCCGCAGCTGGAGTTGCTTCTCCCGAAACTACCAGCGACCAGGCGCAGGAGAGCGGCGAGTTGTCCGGTATCGACAGGGCAAGGGAGAAAATCCGCCAGGCACGGGAAAGGGCGCTTGGCGAAGCGGCTTCGACACCGGGCGCGGAAAGCGGCGAAGAGACAGAAAAGGACGAGGCTGCTCTCGCAGAAGAGGCCGAGCAGAAGAGACGCGCAGAGGAGGAGAGGGCTCGCAAGGAGGCAAAAGAGAAGGCGCGTCTCGAGGCCGAGGCAAAAAGAAAAGCCGAAGAAGAGCGAAAGAAGGCCGAGCTTGAGAGGAAAAAGCGGGAACAGGAAAAGCGCAGGGCCGAAGAAGAGAAAAGAAAGGCGCAAGAGAGGAAAAAAGCCGAGGAGGAGAGAAGAAAGGCGCAGGAAGCGCGGAAAAAGGCGGAAGAGGAGCGGGCGCGCAAGCAGGAAGAGAAGCGCCGGAAAAAGCAGAAAGAGAAAGAACGGACGGAGTGGCTCGAGTCACTGGCAAAGGATTTGTTGATGGCCCCGGAGAACGCAATCGATCAGGGCAATCGCTCGCCCTCGTCGAAACAGGAGCATGACTGGAAATCCTCTCTCCCGGCTGATTACCAGGCTCTGCTCGGGGGTGCGTCGGGTGCAGAAACGGATGCAGCAGCGGGTGATGCTGTCGACAGGGTCAATGCGGCATCTGCCAGCCTGCGCATCGCGCGCAATTACGTCGACATGGGAGAGGCGGAGCTTGCAAAGCGGCTGCTGCAGGATGTGCTCCAGGCGGGCAATTCATCCCAGCAGGCGGCGGCCAAGGCATTGCTCGAGAAGATCCGACAGTGAGGCTGTCCCGGCCTGCTGATCCCGACCGCCGCAAGGCGGTTTTTTTATTGCCGGCGGGGCCGACAAGCGCGCGGCCGTGGGCTTTCACGGGCGTTTAAGATGCGGTTTCCGGGCCGTGGGAGCCGGGCCGTGACTGGTCATCAGGCCATCGCGGCCATCGGTTTTCGGGGTGGCGAAAAAGATTTTTCGCTTTTTTTCTGATTTGCTGTTGACGGCGGTTTGAAAGGCTATATAATGCGCGCCTCTTGCAGCTGCGGGACGCCATCAAGGCGGCTCAAATTGCAGTTGACAGGACAGGGAAGCGCTGTAGAATACGCGCCTCTTTGAAGGCCAGATGCCAACGCTCTGATGCAAATTAGAAGTTGACGCCTGGTCGGAGGGCGGATAGAATTCCGCTTCTCACTGTCACAGTATGTGACACGCTCTTTAACAATATATTCAGGTAACTTGTGTGGGTGCTCTGTCGATGGTCCGAGATGACCAAATATCGATGAAGCGCCTTCAAACAGAAGTTAATTCTTATTGAAGTTAACGCTTAATCGAGCTAAGGAATTGGTAAGCCCTAAGCTTACCGTCAAACTTGAACTGAAGAGTTTGATCCTGGCTCAGATTGAACGCTGGCGGCATGCCTAACACATGCAAGTCGAACGCGAAAGTACCTTCGGGTACGAGTAGAGTGGCGGACGGGTGAGTA
>JARRMW010000027.1:0-18956 GCA_037385685.1 Gammaproteobacteria bacterium | reverse complement strand
TCACCACCCCAGGTCTCCGCACAGACTTTTGTCAGCGCAGCTGTCAGGGTTGTCTTGCCGTGGTCAACGTGGCCAATCGTGCCAACATTGACGTGCGGTTTGGTACGTTCGAATTTTTCCTTAGACACTTTACTTGCCCCTCGGCCTGTTCATTTACGGTTTAGTCAATACTGTCAGCGATACTGGGCGGCAGCTCGCTGTACCTGACGAACTCCATGGAGTACGTCGCCCTGCCCTGGGTGGCTCCGCGCAATGATGTTGCGTAGCCAAACATCTCTGCGAGGGGAACCTCCGCCCTCACAAGCTTGCCAGCCGGACTTTCTTCCATTCCCTGGACCATGCCCCGGCGGGCGTTGAGGTCACCGATCACATCGCCCATGTTCTCTTCGGGCGTCACCACCTCGACCTTCATAACCGGCTCAAGTATGACCGGCCTTGCTTTTGCCGCGCCTTCCTTGAAGCAGATGGAACCGGCAATCTTGAATGCCTGCTCCGATGAATCCACATCGTGGTACGAACCATCGTAGAGCGTCACTTTCACATCCACGACCGGGTAACCGGCCTTGACGCCACTCTTCATGGCCTCCTGCACACCCTTGTCTACGGCCGGGATGTACTCCCTTGGCACGACGCCACCAACTACCTCGTTGACGAACTCGTAACCACTGCCAGGCTCTCCCGGCTCGATGCGCAGGTAGACGTGACCGTATTGACCACGCCCGCCCGATTGCCTGACGAACTTGCCTTCCTGTTCGACGGCCTGGCGTATGGTTTCACGGTAGGCGACCTGCGGATTCCCGACATTCGCCTCGACGTGAAACTCACGCTTCATCCTGTCGACGATGATCTCGAGATGCAGTTCGCCCATGCCCGAGATAATCGTCTGGCCCGACTCTTCATCCGTATGCACGCGGAATGAAGGGTCTTCCTGCGCCAGCTTCTGCAGCGCTATGCCCATCTTCTCCTGGTCAGCCTTTGTTCTGGGCTCGACCGCAACCGAGATAACAGGCTCCGGAAAATCCATTTTTTCCAGAATGATCACGTTGTTGATGTCACACAGGGTCTCACCCGTGGTGACATCCTTGAGGCCGACAAGGGCCGCAATATCGCCGGCGCGCACTTCCTTGATCTCCTCGCGCGAATTCGCGTGCATCTGCAGAATTCGCCCGACCCGTTCCTTCTTTCCCTTGACCGGGTTCATGATCGTGTCACCCGACTTCAGGACACCGGAGTAGACCCTGATAAATGTCAGGGTTCCGACGAACGGATCCGTCGCGATCTTGAATGCCAGTGCCGCAAAAGGCTCGTCATCCGACGGGTGGCGCTCGGCCAGAGTCTCGTCGGCATCGTCCAGATGCCCCTTGATCGACGGGACATCGGCCGGCGCAGGCATGTAGTCGATGACCGCATCGAGGACCGCCTGAACACCCTTGTTCTTGAAGGCTGACCCGCAGAACATCGGCGTAATCTCGTTCGCCAGTGTTCTCGCCCTGATACCCGTCCTGATCTCGTCTGCCGACAGCTCACCCTCTTCGAGGTACTTCTCCATGAGCTCCTCGTTGGCCTCGGCTGCCGCCTCGATCATCTTTTCGCGCAGATCGTTGCAGGTATCGACCAGCTCTTCAGGGATATCGTGTTCCTCGAACTCGATACCCATATTCTCTTCCTTCCAGTAGATCGCCTTCATCTTGACCAGATCGACGACCCCCTTGAATTCCTCTTCCGCGCCGATGTTCATCTGCATCGGCACCGGCGTCGCTCCCAGGCGATCCCTGACCTGCTCGACGACGCGCAGGAAGTTGGCGCCCATTCGGTCCATCTTGTTGACGAACGCGATGCGAGGAACGCCGTATTTGCTGGCCTGACGCCAGACTGTCTCCGACTGCGGCTCGACACCGCCGACGGCACAAAACACTGCACAGGCACCGTCGAGCACACGCAAGGAGCGCTCGACTTCGATGGTAAAATCGACGTGCCCGGGCGTATCGATAATGTTGATACGGTGTACCGGGTACTGCTGTTCCATGCCACGCCAGAAGCAGGTTGTTGCAGCCGAGGTAATTGTGATACCACGCTCCTGCTCCTGCTCCATCCAGTCCATGGTTGCTGCACCATCGTGCACTTCACCAATCTTGTGCGACACCCCCGTGTAGTAGAGGATGCGCTCCGTCGTGGTCGTTTTCCCCGCATCGATGTGGGCCATAATGCCCAGATTTCGATAGCGCTCGATTGGTGTAGCACGAGCCACGACTGCTCCCTTGCTCTCGCTTATCCTGCAGAATTACCAGCGGTAATGAGAGAAAGCCTTGTTCGCTTCCGCCATGCGGTGCGTATCTTCACGCTTCTTGACAGCAGAACCACGCTGCTCTGAGGCATCCATGAGCTCGCCGGCCAGGCGCATTGCCATGGATTTCTCGCTGCGCTTGCGCGCGGCATCGATGATCCAGCGCATAGCGAGGGTA
Organism: Gammaproteobacteria bacterium; assembly: GCA_037385685.1. Lineage (GTDB taxonomy): Bacteria > Pseudomonadota > Gammaproteobacteria > Chromatiales > Chromatiaceae > Sva-25. The sequence goes on along the minus strand of JARRMW010000027.1, from coordinate 16,494 downwards.
TCGCGACGAACGGCACGGACCTCGACAGGAACCTGGTAGGTCGCACCACCGACACGGCGGGACTTGACCTCCACCATCGGACGGACATTCTCCATCGCCGCTTCGAGGGACTCAATTGGATCGCCTCCCTTCTTGTCGGCGATCTGATCCAGTGCGCCGTACATGATGCGCTCTGCAACAGACTTCTTGCCGTCCATCATGATCATGTTGACGAACTTCGTCAGCAGCACGTTTCCGAACTTCGGATCCGGAAGAATTTCACGGCGAGCAGCTACACGTCTTCTGGCCATACCTATTTACTCTCTGTTAAACCTAATCAGCTCTTGGGGCGCTTGGCGCCGTATTTGGAGCGACCCTGGCGACGGCTTTCGACGCCGGAAGTATCAAGCGTGCCGCGAACGGTGTGGTAACGCACACCCGGCAGGTCCTTGACACGGCCACCGCGAATCAGGATGACACTGTGCTCCTGAAGGTTGTGGCCTTCACCACCGATATAGCTGGTGACCTCATGGCCATTCGTCAGCCGTACACGTGCGACCTTGCGCAGTGCCGAGTTCGGCTTTTTCGGTGTTGTTGTGTAAACACGGGTACAGACACCGCGCTTTTGAGGGCATGCCTCCAGTGCAGGGACATTGCTCTTTGCGACTTTGCGCTTGCGCGGCTTTCGTACTAACTGATTGATCGTTGCCATCTTTAATTTCGTCTCCGTAAAGACGCTGATACATGCATCTGCACGCCTTTCACAAAACGTTAACCGACCCCTGTCCAGCCAGTAATATGCAACGGCAGACAGCCAGGTCGTTGAAATTTTTAGGGTTTTAACCCACGGCGCATTTTGCGGCACCGTCTTTCCCTACCCTGAATAGCAGTGCAGCGGCGAGAAAGACCGCGAATTCTATGCCTGTTAAGGGCCCCTGTCAATGGAAAACTGCGGATAACCTGCGTTTAGTTCCGATCGACAGCAAAATGAAACGGGACCGCCAATCGCCGCCCCTGGATGGTCATCCTGACGAGAGCCCTCCACTCCATTCTCTCCAGGGTGCAAACCGGAATCAGGATCCTTGCTGTGTATGCATCGCCTTCCTGGTGAAAAGCAAAGCGGTTCTGTCCCATCTCCATATTCAGCCCCGTAAGCAGAAGCGAACTCGCCGACATCTGCCCGTCCGAATACTCGACTGTTGCCGTCAGGGGCTCCATCGGCTGAATTCTCTCTTGCGGTTCCAGGGAAAAACGGATCTTGCCCCCCGGGGGATAGTTGTAAGAACAGGGGCCAGCCTGCGGTTCGCACCAAAGCGGTGCAAGAAGCTCGTATTCGCCAGCCTTCTCCTGCTGCTGACCGAGGAAGCGTCCGACGAACAGGGCCCCGACAAACAGCAGGATGACAAGTAGCAGTACTTTCCAGTTCATGGCGCGCAAGTCTATCATCCAGGCACATACAGCGACATGCGACGGGTCAAGCGGGAGACATCAGGGCAAACCGGGCGATAGAAGAGGTGCGAATGCGCCCGGCTATCGGATGCACCGAAACCGGCAACCGGCTGGTTAGGCATCGGGAAACGCAGCGGTTCCCCGACGACACGCATCTCGGACATCTGTTCAGTGAACCAGACCTGTCGCACCTGCGCGATCCTTGTCAGATAGTCGCTATGCCAGCGCTTCCGCTTGTCCAGCCTCAGATGGCGAGCGCATCGCGACCTGATGCCACCTGGTCCCTTCGCACTGCCGGCATACAGATACCAGCCTTGACGGAAACAGTGTAATCCCAGCCTGCCGACACTGATGTCATGACTGTCTGGCAAATGCATGACAAGGAGATAAACGCCAGCTACGGCCGGAAGCCCGGACGCCGCGGCTGCAGAGGTGCGGGGCGGGAGTTGCAAGACTTCTCACCGGGACTCACGGCTTGCTACCCTGTGTCTCAGGCTGACCTTAGACGAATTCCGCACATACAGATTCATGATCCTGACGCCTTTGCCGATCAATTTTGCAATGCTTCCCTCATGGGCCAGGTGGCTGGCACAGGATGCTGATGGCACCTGGTGGGCCTATGAGCACGAACCTAACGAGGGATCCATCTCATGGTACGAGAACGAGGTTGGCGATTCGATGAGGCTTTGCAATACCCTTCCGAACACCGGCTGGCGCAGGACACTGATGAAAGTTGGCTGATGCAGTGATATCACACGAGCTGGCCAGGCTGCAGCTCGCCTTTGCAATTCAGAAAGAAGGGGTGCTGGTCCTCGAGCCGCAACGTGGTGAGGTGACCGCCCCACAGGCAACCCGTATCGAGTGCCCAGATGTTGACACCTGCCATATAGCCAAGCGTTGACCAGTGCCCGAAAACAATTCGGGTAGCCGCTGTTTTTCGCCCCGGGATCATGAACCAGGGCCAGTATTTCGGCGGCTGACTGCCGAGCGGCCCCTTCGCTTTCATCGAAATGCGTCCCTTCTTCGTGCAGTATCGAAGCCGTGTGAATGTATTCGTGATGAATCGCAAGCGATCATATCCCACGAGTGACTCCGACCAGAGATCGGGCTGGTCGCCATACATGTTGGCAAGGAACAGCGCGCAGGCGCTGTCATCACGCAGTACCTGCTCAACCTCCGATGCCATGCGCTGTGCCTGGGCCAGATCCCATTGCGGCGAGATGGCTGCATGCACCATGCTGAAATCAAGCTCCTCATCGCGATACATCAATGGACGATGCCGGAGCCAGTGGATGAGCTCTTCCCGGTCCGGAGCATGCAGGATGGGCCTCAGGCTGCTGTGCTTCTTGACCGTCTTGACGCCGGCATCCACAGCCAGCAGGTGCAGGTCATGATTGCCGAGCACGCAGATCGCGCGCTCCCCGAGATCTTTTACGAAACGCAATACCTCGAGAGAGCCCGGGCCACGATTGACGAGATCCCCGACAAACCACAAGGTGTCGCGTGTCTCGCTGAAGCCGACGAGATCGAGCAACTTCATGAGCTCGCTGTAACAGCCCTGGATATCGCCGATTGCGTATGTTGCCAACTCTTTTTCCGGGATGGTGCAGACCAGGGGCAAGTATACCCGCCATGCACTTTCAGCATCACCCGCAGATGACGCGAATTCGGAGAACTGCAATCTGATAACATTTTCCCATGCCAACCACCGGGTCAGAGCAATGAAAGCACGTGTGAAATGGGTCGAGGGAAAAGTGATGGTCGGAGAATCAGGCAGCGGCCATGCAGTTGTCATGGATGGGCCGCCTGAATCCGGAGGTCGCAACCTGGGCTTGCGGCCGATGGAGATGCTGCTGATAGGAATGGGTGGATGCACCGAGTTCGATGTCATGATGATACTCGGCAAAAGCCGTCAGGATGTCACCTCCTGCGAGGTGCAACTGGAAGCAGAACGCGCCGAAGAAGAACCCAGGGTTTTCACGAAAATCCACGCGCATTTCGTCATCCATGGCAGGAACCTCAACCGCAAACATGTCGAGCGAGCCATCAGCCTGAGCGCTGAAAAGTTCTGCTCAGCATCTATCATGTTAGGCAAGACTGCTGAAATCACACACAATTACGAGATCGTCGAAGTATGAAACGCCCGGAAACAGGTTACGGCATGCGTCATGTCGCTCTCTTCGTGCGTGACCTCAATGCCTGCGAGAAATTCTACACAAGGCTGCTCGGTTTCGAGGTGGAGTATCGTCCTGACCCCCAGAATGTCTATCTCACCACCGGCAGTGACAACCTGGCACTGCATCAGGCAGCCACCAGTCACCAGCGTGACGAGGCAGCACAGCGCCTCGATCATATCGGGATCTTCCTGAGATCCAGCGACGACGTTGATCTCTGGTACAGCTTCCTTGTCGAGATGAAAGTCCCCGTGCGCACGCAGCCAAAAACCAATGAGGATGGCACGCGCAGCTTCCATTGCTACGATCCGGATGGAACTGTGATACAGCTCATGTACCACCCACCGGTCGACCAGTGGGAGCAATTGCGCGGGATCAACTAGTGACAGCGCATTGACCAGCCATCGCCAGGCATGCCTGGGTAGCTTACCCCCGGAACAGCCGACGGGCGCTTGCTGCATGCGCGAAAAAAGCGTAATTTACGCCCGTTTTCACCCTGGATGACCGCCGCCATGCCACGCTCCCGCAAACTCAAACTACACGGCTTCAACAACCTCACGAAAACACTGAGTTTCAACATATACGATATTTGCTATGCGGCGAGTGCACAGGAGGTCAGTTCCTACATCGAGTACATTGATGAAGCCTACAACGCCGAACGTTTGACACAGATCCTCAGGGACGTTGCCGATATCATCGGGGCCAACATCCTCAACATCGCACACCAGGATTACGACCCCCAGGGCGCCAGTGTCACGATGCTGATCTCGGAAGAACCAATCGTGGCGGAGAAACTCTCAAACACCGAGGCACCCGGCCCCCTTCCCGAATCCGTCGTCACGCATCTCGACAAGAGTCACATCACGGTACATACCTATCCCGAGAGCCATCCTGACAACGGCATCAGCACCTTCCGCGCCGATATTGACGTCTCGACCTGCGGTCGAATTTCACCGCTGAAAGCACTGAACTACCTCATCCATTCGTTCGATTCGGATATCGTGATGCTGGATTACCGCGTGCGGGGATTCACACGGGATGTGAAAGGCAAGAAGCACTTCATCGATCACAAGATCAACTCGATCCAGAATTACCTTGCGGCCGACACCAAACGTCGCTATGAGATGATTGATGTGAACGTCTACCAGGAGAACACCTTCCATACCAAGATGCTGCTCAAGGAATTCAACCTCGACGGCTATCTGTTCGGTGCCGATGCTGACGATATCTCGCCACGGGAACAGCGTCGCATTGCCGACGCACTGAAACGCGAGATGCTGGAAATCTTCTACGGGCGCAATCTCAACAAGGGGATCAAGTTGCTGTGAGGCTGCTTGCTGCACTACTCGCTGCGACACTCGCCGGCTGCGGGTCCCAGCCCCAGCAGCAGGCCGACATCATCATCGAGCGCGCGCACTCCGGCGGCAGCTCACTGGGAATCTCGCCAGACTCGAAAATCCTGGCTTCCGGCGGCTGGAGTGGCTACGTGCGTCTCTGGGATCTCGAGACGGGCCGCAACCTCCGAAGCTGGCGCGCGCACACCGACTCGGTCAACGGCATCTTTTTCCTGCCCGATGGCAACATCCTCACAGCCGGCTATGACGGCAGGATCACGCTCTGGGACCGCACTGGCAAGGAAATCAGAAGCCGGAACCTGGTCCCTGTCACGGCGAGCGCCATCGATATTGCTCGCGGCAGATTCGTCACAGGACACAAGGACGGCATGCTCACCGTCTGGAATCTCGAAAACGGCCAGGAGACAAAGCGCTTCCGCCCGCACAGGAAACTGATCCGCAGCGTCGGGATCAGCCCGGACGGCGCCATGGTCGCCTCTAGCGCTACGGACATGCGTGTCGCCCTGACAACAATCGCATCCGGAAAGGTACGCTACCTGGAGAGACCCTCCTCCGACCCGAGGACCCTGGCCTTTTCTCCGCACGGTGACTCACTCTACGGCGCTGGCTGGTTCAGGCTCTTTCGCTGGAACGTCGGCACCGGCAGGATTCAAACGCTGGAGACGGATCACAAGGGCATTATCAACAACATCCAGTTCACACCCGGCGGCGAACTGGCCAGTATCAGTCGCCAGACAGACAGCGCCGTGCTCTTTCTCGATCCGCTGTCAGGCAAGACCAATGCACGCTTCCAGCAGCACGACCTGTGCGGTGTGGCCGTCAACGTCTCGCCTGACGGGCGTTACCTCGCGACAACCAGTGATGATGCGAGCGTGCGCATCTGGAAACTTTCCACTCCGAAGTAATCGCCGGACATGAAAAACGCCGCAATAGCGGCGCCGGCGGATGCAATGCTCCTGTTGCCTAGACGGCACACCGGAGTTGTGCACGTACGTATTTCACCCCCGTCTCGAAAGTGCCATCGGCCCTGAAATCGAACCAGCGATAAGCCGGCGGCAATGTGTCGAGTTCAAACTGCCTGGCTCCGGGCTTGAACTGGATACAGGTCGAGGGCGACCCGATCATGCGAATGCCCCTCCTCGCGCCTTCGAACTGCTGGTGAATATGCCCAAAGACCATCCCCTTGATCTGCGGATAACGGTCAGTGATGGCAAAGAGCGCATCGGCATTCCTGAGGCCCATCCCGTCCATCCAGCTGCTACCGATGGAAACCGGCGGATGGTGCAGGAAAAGCATCACGTGCCGCTGGCCGCTGACCGCCAGCGTGCGCTCCAGCCGGGAAAGCTCGGCCTTCGACAGCATGCCTTCGGACTGTTCAGGCTGCTGGCTGGTATCAAGAAACAACATCAGCCAGTCGCCAAAAGCGTGCTGGCCGACGCACCAGCTGTTGTCCCGGTTGAGCATCTTGCGCACCAGCACGGCGTCGTCATGGTTACCCGGCAACAGATAGTAAAGATTGCAACTCCCATTGAGCCTGGTCTTCAGTCGCTGGTATGCCTCTTCAACGGGATCCTGCACGAGATCACCTGTCGCGACCACGATGGAATCGGCCGGTTCGTTTGCATGGATCTCGTCTAGTACCGATTGCAGTGTTTCCTCTGTATCGATGCGGGAGGCCAGGAACTCCGGGCCCGGAGCCGACTTGATATGCATGTCCGTGATCTGCAGGACTCTTAGCGCGTTCGCCGTCATTCTGTTCTTTTCCATTCCGGTTTTATTGCAAGGGACATTACAGGCTGCTTGTTGCAAAGGTGTTACAACTCTCGAGACTGCCTGTGGTCAGGCCCCGCTTGAACCAGCGCATGCGCTGCTCTGACGTTCCATGCGTGAAACTGTCCGGGGTGATATAGCCACGCGATTGTTTCTGCAGCCGGTCATCACCGATCGCATTTGCCGCGCGCAGGGCTTCCTCGATATCTCCCTCCTCGAGAATCTGGCGTGCCCTTTCGGCACGGTTCGTCCAGATACCGGCATAGCAGTCCGCCTGTAACTCCAGCATGACCGAGAGCTGATTCGCGACAGTCTCATCCGTCGCTCGTTGCGCCCGCTGAACTTTTCCGGAGGTACCGAGCAGGTTCTGGACATGGTGCCCGACCTCATGGGCAATGACGTAAGCCTGGGCAAAATCTCCCGGCGCTCCGTGCTGTCGTCGCAGATCCTCGAAAAAACTCAGGTCGAGATAGACCTTCTGGTCGCCGGGACAGTAAAAGGGTCCCATCGCGGCCTGTGCGAAACCGCAGGCTGACTGCACAGCACCGCGAAACAGTACCAGCCTGGGTTCTTTGTAGGTTGCACCGAGTTCATTAAAAACCGCATGCCAGGTATCCTCGGTATCGCCCAGAACGACCGAGACAAATGCTTTCATCTCATCGTCACCTGCCTGCCCGCCGGGACCCTGCGGCTCTACACCCTGTTCATGGGAAGTCGGCGCAAGCGTACCTCCGCCACCCAGAAGCTCGAGCGGATTGATGTCAAAGACGAACATCAGGATAAGGATCACGACGATACTGCCGAGGCTGATACCACCCCCTCTTTTTCCTCCTCCCCCGGAAGGGAAAGGGAATCGCATCCGGGCAGGCCCCGAGGATCGTCTGTCTTCTATGTTGGTGCTGCGCCGACCGCCACGCCATCGCATGAACTCTCTCCCGTCTACCCAGATGCAGCAGTAAGCCTAGTGTATTACACTTGGTTCTTGAATCCGTCAATGAATGGCATAATCCCTGGTCAAATCGACTGCAACGTGGCAGATACATCAATTGGCATGAACACTGGCAAGACGCTTCAACAGGCAACCGATCTGCAGGAACTCTCCAGGCTCAGCAGGGAGACACAACGTCCGATCCTTCTGCTCTTCTCCCAGGCATTCTGTGAATCCTGCCATCGCATCAAGGAAGAAATCCTCAATCCGATGCTGCTCAACGAGGACGACACAAGCCGCGTCATCATGCGGGAGATGCTGATCGACGAGGGACAGTCCTTCATCGATCTGGATGGTTCACAACGGGAGACGCGTGAACTCTTCGTCGACTATGACATGGTCGTGACGCCGACACTGATCCTGCTGGATTACAGCGGCAAACAACTCGGGGAGATGCTCGTGGGTCTCAACACCGTTGAACTCTACGGCTGGTACCTGAACAATGCCATCGACTACGCTCGACAAATGATTGTCGAAAACAGTCAACAAGAAAAACCGTCATGACATGACCGCCCGGGATTTCGGGCCACATCACAGCCAGCGCCTGACGCGCTCCTTGTAGGCGCGATACTCTTCACCAAACTTCTCCTCCAGTACACGCTCTTCATGAAGGATCTGCTGACTGTTCATCACCATCACGAACAGGGGAAGCATCATAAGTGGCGTGAGACTGCCCATGTAGATAGCGAGTCCCGTCAGCAGTAGTAGCAGCCCGAGGTACATCGGGTTACGCGTGAACCTGTACATACCACGGGTGACAAGGGCCGATGCCATTTCCGGCTTCAGCGGGTGAATCGTCGTGCGATGCATCAGGAAGAGCGAGAGAGACCAGCCATCAATGACGAGAGCGGCAGCTATCAGGAGCAGCCCGGCCATGTTCCAGGGCTCATCCAAAAGATGCAGAAGCGGCATATAAGTATCAAGCAGCCACATCAAAGCCGCTGTGAAAAGCGCAATGACAGGCGGAAAGACTCTCGGACGCATGTCGAAAAAAATCCCCCGGTTTTCCCGATAACAGAACTATTTTGCAAAGCCCAGATAATAGCATTGTCTTGTTCCGGAATACCCTGGCGTGCCTGCGGTCGGAACATGTGTCCCACGGAAGACGGCGAACGTCGGGCGAACTGAACTTTTCCGGGCTGTCGCTGACCAATTTTAACAAGGGTTGCATGAAGCCTGTCATTGACATGCCTGTTTTCCGATATGCGTTAAATCAGCATCACCAGCTGCCAGACAAGCAGGAAGTATCCAGACAGGGCTTGAATTCGTGATGCATTGCACCCACGTATAAAATCGTGCACTCCGGGCATGTGCATCGAACAGACACATCCCGGGTCGCACGAAAATTTCAATATCCCTGACCGATCCAACCAAGCCTACCCACATGACCCTGGTCAGGGATTTTTTTGTCCATGGAAAATGAAATCAGGTCGCTCGCAATCTCCCTGCTGACGTGGCCCCAGCCAGCTCGGCCCTCCTCACCGGAAAAGGCCAGGACGCTGTTGCCCGCCAGGTAGCAGTCCAAATCCCCGCAAGGCAGCCATCCCGTCGGAGCCTTTGTCTGATATAAAGTAGTCACTGAACAGAATGTCACCTGATCGAAACCGCCTGTAGAACGGCAGAAGAGCATGTGCAGAAACCTGCAGCAACGGGAAATCAGCAATGGAAAAAATCTGGCTCAAAAGGTACCCATCGTATGTACCAGCCGAAATAGATGTCAGCACCTATGATTCACTGGTCGATGTCTACCGGGAATCAGTAGCAAAGTTCGGCGACAGGCCGGCCTTTGAGAATCTCGGCAGGACCCTGACCTACCGGGAATTCGACCAGCTGGTGACGCAGTTCGCGACCTATCTGACCACAGTGCTCGGCATGTCGCGCGGTGACCGTATCGCCATCATGATGCCCAACCTGCTGCAGTATCCGATTGCACTCTTCGCCGCCATTCGTGCCGGGCTCATCGTTGTCAACACCAACCCGCTCTACACAGCTCGCGAACTCAGGCACCAGCTGAATGATTCGGGCGCAGTAGCCATCGTGGTGCTCGAGAATTTTGCACATACCCTCGAAAAGATCATCAATGAAACCTCTATCCGGCATGTCATCACGACATCGATCGGCGATATGGCCGGCTTTCCGAAATCTCTGCTGATCAATTTCGTCGTCAGGCACATCAGGAAAATGGTGCCGCCCTGGTCCATTGACGGCAGTGTAGGCTTCAGGGAGACCCTGATGACACGCGGCAAGTACAGCTTCGAGGATGCCGATCTCGGACATGATGACATCGCTTTTCTGCAATACACAGGCGGGACGACCGGTGTTGCCAAGGGTGCCATGTTGACCCACAAAAACGTGATCGCCAACCTGCTCCAGGCGCATGCATGGACAGCCAGCGACCTGGTACCTGGCAAGGAGGTCTTCATTACCGCTCTCCCCATGTACCATATCTTCGCACTGCTCGCGAACGCGCTGTTTGCGATGCAGATGGGAGCCAAGAACCGGCTGATCACCAATCCTCGCGACCTTCCGGCGTTTATCAAGGAACTCTCGCGGGAGCCCTTCTCCTTCATTACCGGGGTCAATACACTCTTCAACGCGATGCTGCATACACCCGGCTTCGAAAAGCTCGACTTTTCAAAACTCAAGATCGTTCTCGGGGGTGGAATGGCAGTGCAGCGAGCGGTAGCGGATCCGTGGCAGGAAATCACTGGCACCACGTTGCTCGAGGCCTACGGCCTGACCGAGACAGCTCCGGCCGCGGCAATCAACCCGCTCGATATAGACGGCTACAACGGTTCTATCGGCCTGCCGATCCCTTCCACGGAGATCTCCATACGAGATGAAAACAACAGACAACTGCCATACGGCGAACGCGGGGAACTCTGTATTCGCGGCCCCCAGGTCATGCGAGGCTATTGGCAACGACCCGAGGAGACAGCGGCTGCAATCGACAAGGATGGCTGGTTTCATTCCGGTGATATTGCAACCATGAACGAAGAAGGCTTTATCCACATCGTCGACCGGCTCAAGGACATGATCCTGGTATCAGGTTTCAATGTCTATCCGAACGAAGTCGAGGAGGTGCTGGCCGCGCATCCAGGGGTGCTCGAGGCTGGCGTGATCGGCGTCAGTGATGGGAAATCAACAGAAGCCGTGCGGGCTATCGTGGTCCCGAAGGAGGCCGGTCTGACGGAGCAGGCGCTTCATGATTATGCCCATGAAAACCTCTCGGCCTACAAGTGTCCGAAATCCTGGGTCTTCGTGGAAGAGTTGCCCAAAAGCAATGTCGGCAAGATTCTTCGTCGTGAACTCAGGGAGATGTACGGGAAGTGATTTCCAGCCCACGGGCCGGAAACCGTTGTTTATTCAGTCCCATGACAACTTGGATCTTTTGTATCGCTACGCGATGATTTGATTCCGACAGCGGCGGTGACATCTGTAGACTAATGCCGCGACGCCAGGATGGCGAGGAACGCCCGCAAGCCGCGTCAGCAAGGTGCCTTTTTCTTTGCCAGTCTATTCAAAAAACACCGATGGCTGTGGCAAGCAATCACAGTACCTTCACTGTATTCGGCAAACACCCCTGTATCACCTCGACAAGCGCCTCCAGCGCCGCCTTGCGCGGAAATGTCTTTCGATAGATCAGCCTGACCGTGCGTCTGGCACGCTTGCAGTCAATCTGGCGCGCGATGACCCCCATGTCGGTTGTCCAGGAACCACGTACAGCAAGTGCCGGAACAAGTGTTGAGCCGTAACCTGCACCGACAAGGTAGAGCAGGGTTTCGAGACTTGCCGCGCGCAGGTCCGCCATCTCCTCGCTGCGCTTGTCACCCTGCGGAGGAAGCAATGCCATGATCTGACGCGCCAGACAGTGATCTTCCGTCAGGAGAAGCAGATCGAGATCACCGATATCCCGGCAACTGATCGTATCGCTCGTGTAGATGGGATGCTTGCTGGGGTGCGCGAGCCAGAATGGCTCTTCGAAAAGCCGAATGGTTTCGTATTCATCCCCTTCCTCGTCTGTCGCGATGATCGCCGCATCGAGCTGATGCTGGTGCAGCATGGTCATGAGGTTGGCTGTCACCTCCTCCGTCAGTACAGGGCGTAATTCCGGATGCGCCAGCTTGAGCGGCATCAGCACCAGGGGCATCAGGTAGGGGCTGATCGTATGGATCACACCGATGCGCAAGGCGCCGGCAAGCGGATTGTTATGTGCCTTGGCAAGTTGCACGATGGCATCGGCCTGCTCCATGAGCTTTTTACTGAGCGCGACGATCTCTTCACCGACCGGCGTGATCGACACCGAGCGCTTGGTGCGTTCGAAAAGGGTCACGCCAAGCTCTTCCTCGAGTTTCTTGATCTGACCGCTGAGGGTTGGCTGACTCACATAGCAACGTTCGGCAGCCTTGCCAAAGTGGTTCGTCTCGGCGACGGCGATGAGGTATTTCAGGTCTCGTATATTCATGGGCAAGCCCTGTTATTAAATCCCTGAACCCTATTATAAACAGCGGACTGAAAGAATTGACTAATGATTATCCGCTGTCTGTCTCGATGGACAGAACATGCACGATGCAAACCTTGTCCATACTCGGAAATAACTGGCAATACCGTCGGGAGATATTGATCACTCCCGAAATAAGCGCCTTCTGCTGTTTCCGTAATCGCACCGGCGTGAAATACTAGGCGTGGTTTTTCTCTCTATGACACTGGCAGCATTTATGCGTATTCCGACCATCCAGCAAAGCCTCGAGTCACTCATTGCGTCGCCCTCGGTCAGCAGCGTCAACTCGCAATGGGACCAGGGCAACCGCGGTGTCATCGAACTGCTTGACCAGTGGTTTTCCGATCTTGGCTTCAAAAGCGAGATCCTCCCAATCGATGGTTATCCCGGCAAATACAACCTGGTCGCAAGCGCGGGCAGTGGTCCCGAGGGACTTGTGCTCTCAGGTCATACCGACACAGTGCCCTTCGATGAAAGCAACTGGCACCAGAGTCCCTTCAAGCTCACCGAGCGTGACAACCGCTTCTATGGTCTTGGCACCTGCGACATGAAGGGATTTTTCGCACTCGTTCTTGATGCCGTCCGTGATCTCGATCTGGCCCGGCTCAGGCAGCCTCTGACCATCATCGCCACGGCAGACGAGGAGAGCACCATGTGCGGCGCACTCGCGGTCCGTGACCTGTCCCGCCATCTCGGGCGGCATGTCGTGATCGGCGAACCGACCAACCTGCGCCCCATCCGCATGCACAAGGGCATGTATTCCCAGCGCCTTCGTATCGTCGGTCATTCCGGTCATTCGAGTAATCCGGCGCTTGGCAACAATGCGATGGAAGGGATGCACAAGGCGATGACCGAGCTGCTTGCCTGGCGCGCGGAATTACAGCAGCAATACCGCAATCCGCTGTTCGAGGTCGATGTTCCGACGATCAATCTCGGCCATATCCATGGCGGCGACAACCCGAACCGTATCTGTGGCAGTTGTGAACTGCAGTTCGATTTCCGTCCCCTCCCAGGCATGGACTATGAGGACCTCTACTCGGAGATCGAGCAGCGCATCGTCGAAAAGCTCAAGGACTCGGTCCTGGATGTTCGTCTCGAACGTCTTTTCGATGGCATTCCTCCAATGGAAACGCCGGCGACGGCAGCCATTGTCAGGGCTGCCGAGGAACTAACCGGCCATGCTCCTGAATGCGTTGCGTTCGGTACCGAGGGGCCCTATTTCAATGACATGGGCATGGAGACAGTGATTCTCGGACCGGGCGATATCGCCCAGGCACACCAGCCAGATGAATATGTCGCACTCGAGCGCCTGCAACCCATGGTGACAATCCTGAAGAAACTCATCCATCGTTTTTGCCTTGAAGAGCGCAATCATTGACAAGAGTCAATCCCGAATGAAACAGCATTTGCGCAATACAGCTTGCATCAACGAGACTTTCAAAAGAAGCCCTGATGGAGATGAATCATGTTGATGAGGTTACTTCTGGCAAGTCTGCTCTCAATGCTTGTCATGACATCAAGCGTCGCTGAAAACGTCAGCAATCCGACAATATACACACCAGCTACCGGCTCAATGGAGCACAAGGCTATTCTCGATGCCATGCGGAATGCGATCAGGCAGAAGCATGATGATCAGTCCAGCCTTGAAGTGGTCAGGATGAATGTCACTGGTAACTGGGCATGGTTACACACCCGGCCTGTTCAGGGCGGGAAATCCACAGGCGAAGACATCACCGCGCTCATGAAGAAGAGTGCAGGCGGCTGGGAAGTCGTCGAGATGCCCTGTGGAGATGTCACGGCTATTGACAGCTGCGAAGATGTACCGCCCTACTTCGATGAGCTTCGCAAGGCAAATCCGCAAGTCAGTCCTGCTCCCTTGCTGATCGAATGAAAACGATTCCGAGTTTTGCTCTCGGGAAGGAGTGAACCAAGCATGACAACCGAAGCCAAACCCGTTATCGAAGAATGGTACAGGCACCTCGACAAGGGCCAGCGATTCGTTGTCGTGGCAATCGACGAGGAAGCTGAAACAATCGAGATCCAGGATTTCGATGGCACTCTCGAGGAAATTGATTTTGAAGCCTGGTACGAGATGGACCTCGAGCCCTGTGCTGCACCGGAAAGCTGGGCTGGTGCTGTGGACGTCGGCAACGCCGATGACTACGGAACCGAGGTCACCGACACACGGGGACACGACTGGAATTCGCCGGGCGACGAACTGCCAGACATGCTTGCCGACGAGGAAGAGCCCTACGATTGAGCCGCCTGCCGGGCGCGCCCGCTTTGCCAACCCGAACGAAGCACTGTCACAAGGCGCCGCGTTTTTCCTTCAACCATTCTGCCAGCAGCCAGCATGCCGCTGCCCAGGCCGCACCGGCAGCCCACCCCGCAAGCACATCGCTTGGCCAGTGCACGCCGAGGTAAACACGGCTGGAACCAACCAGCAGCATCGCCAGCACCGCGCAACCGATTACGTATGCACGCACACGCCGAACGGAATGGATTGAGGCCAGCAATGCACCGCCCGTCAGGTAGACGATTGCAGAAAGCATCGAATGCCCGCTCGGAAAACTCGAGGTGTAGATCATCGAGCCGTGCGACACGAGGTCCGGACGTGGCCGGTCAAACCCGCTCTTCAGGGCCAGACTGAGCAGCAGTCCACCGGCGATCGCGAAGAGCAGGTAGAGCGCGACGCGATGCAGTCCCAGCAGCCACAGGTAGCCGAACGAGGCCAGCGTCAGCAGGCTCATCACGCCGACGCCCCCGAGCGCCGTGAAATCGCGAAACATTTCCTCGACCCAGGCAGGACCAAGAGGATCATCCGGCGCGCCGGGCGCGCGCAACGCGAGGAGGAGCCAGCGATCAAAGCGCAACGTCTCGCCCTCCATCACCTCGTGCGAGAGGAAGATGAAGAAGACGAGGCCCGTGCCAAGGATCGTCAGCGCGAGCGAGGTCCAGTGATGCCGGGCGAAACCGCCGCTATCGATTCGATTTCCGAGGGATGAATGACGCATGCTGTTGTCTCCCCGACATGGAAAAGGCAGCCAAGGCTGCCTTTTGAATCACCGGTGCGGAACGAAGCCGTTACTTCTTGGCTTCCTTGCGCTCCTTGGTTTCCTTGATGACCTGCTCGGCCACGTTGGCCGGGCATGGCGCATAGTGCGAGAACTCCATGGAGAACTGGCCACGTCCGGATGTCATGGTACGCAGATCGCCGATGTAGCCGAACATCTCGCTCAGAGGAGCATCAGCCTTCACGCGGACACCGGTCGCCCCGGCTTCCTGCGCCTTGATCATGCCGCGTCGACGGTTCAGGTCACCAATGACGTCCCCGACGTGATCTTCAGGCGTGAAGACATCAACCTTCATGATCGGCTCCATGAGCTGTGGACCGGCTTTCGGCACTGACTGGCGATACGCCGCCTTGGCTGCGATCTCGTAAGCAATCGCAGACGAGTCGACCGGGTGGAAACCACCATCCATCAGCGTGACTCTCATGTCGACACACGGGAAGCCCGCGAGTACACCTTCCGTCATACTGAGCTGGAAGCCCTTGTCGACAGCAGGCCAGAACTCGCGCGGTACGTTACCGCCCGTGACCTTCGATTCGAACTCGTAACCGACGCCTTCGGCAGGTTCGATGATGTAGTCGATCTTTGCGAACTGACCGGAACCACCTGTCTGTTTCTTGTGGGTGTAGCTGTCCTCGACACGCTGGGTAATGGTTTCGCGGTAGGCAACCTGTGGCTTGCCGACGGTGACCTCGACGCCGTGCGTGCGCTTGAGGATGTCGATCTTGATATCGAGATGCAATTCGCCCATGCCCTTGAGGATGGTTTCACCACTCTCCTCGTCAGTCTCAACGCGGAAAGAGGGGTCCTCGGCAATCATCTTGCTCAGCGCCACGCCAAGCTTCTCGGACGCACCCTTGTCATTCGGCGCGACCGCGATGGAGATAACCGGATCCGGGAAGACCATGGGTTCCAGGGTCGCCGGTTTGTTCGGATCACACAGCGTGTGTCCGGTCTGGGTGTTCTTCATGCCGATCAGGGCAACGATATCACCAGCCTGCGCTGAGGTAAGTTCCTCACGCGAGTCAGCATGCATTTCGACGATACGTCCGATGCGTTCGGTCTTGCCGGTGGCCGTGTTCAGCACTGTCATGCCCTTCTCGATCTTGCCTGAGTAGATGCGCGTGAAGCAGAGTGCACCAAAACGGTCATCCATGATCTTGAAAGCCAGAGCGCGCAGCGGCTTGTCAGAATCGACAATGGCGAA
>JARRMW010000026.1:0-22171 GCA_037385685.1 Gammaproteobacteria bacterium | reverse complement strand
TATCTATATGCAGGGCATGGATGCTGTCGATGCGACCAGGGCCGGCATCGCCTATCTCACGCGCAAGGTTCAGGGCCGTGGCGGCGTGATCGTCATCGACAGGGAGGGCAGGTGCTCGACCGGTTTCACGACGAAGAAGATGATCCATGGCTGGATCGAGCATGGTGGCAAGGCAATGGTGCGTTTCTAGAGACTCCGTCGCCCTCAATGCCCCTCGTTTTCCTGAGGCCACAAAAAAACCGGCAGCCGGGAAAACCGGGTGCCGGTTTGCGCTGGCCCGCTGTCGAGCAGGCCGTTCAGGGAGGACTTACTGTGCGGGCGCTGTCTCCGCTGGACATCCGCCGGGTGCGTTCGGCGGAGGCGGCGGTGGTGTCATCCTCGGATTATAGTTGCGATAGTTCTGGAAATAACGACGGTCACGATTCCAGGGATTGCTGAAAGAGGGACCATAGCCTCGGTTCAAGCCCGGGCCTCGCCAGTTTCGTCCGGGGTAGCCCCTGTAGCCCCGGTTATAACCTCTGTAGCCCCGGTCATAGCCCCTGTAGCCAGGATAAGAATCGCCCCATCCGGGTCCCCAGCCGCCCCAGTCGTCATCGCCAAAAGAGAACGACGAATCGCCGAACGAGAAAGCTTGCGCCTGACCGGCTCCCATGAGGGCAAGGCCGAAAAAGCCCATGATCATTGCTTTTCGAAATCTATGCATGCTCCAACTCCGCTAGAGGTGTTTCTGTTATTGGAATAATCGAATCAGGAAAGGTCACGCACCTGATGCGTGACCTTCCAAAGAGTGTAATGAAGAATGCGCCCGTGTGGAAATATTTCTCACCACTCGGGACCGCGAAAGGTTGCATGGCAGGCCCGGCAGGCATTGGAGACCTGGTTGAACTTTTTCCTGACCTCGGGCGGAACCGGTTCATCGTCCCGCCAGCGACGGTTGTACCTGCTTGTCTGCGCGCTTTCGTCCACTTCCTCGGCGGTTTCCAGACCCTTTTCGAGTTCATCGGCCAGGGCTCGGGCTGCCGCCTGCAGCGCATCAGCATTGGCCTTGAACGTTGCCTCGTTGCCCCAGAAAGCCGGTGTGGTATGAGAGCCGTCTGTGGCGATGGCACCCGGATGGAAGTTGCGCATCAGGGCGTTGCCCGCTCCAGCCTCGATCTGGCGTGCCAGTTCGAGCGCTTCTGCACGCTCGAAACGGTATCTGCCATAGATCATGTCACCGAGCTCATCCATGGCATCGCTGTGCCTGCCCATCTGGCGCTGACGACCCAGGCGCATCATGCTGCGGTCATAGCTGTCGAGACGCGGTGGAAGATAGTAGGGCGGGGGGGCTCCCCAGGGGCTGTAGGCAGGATATCCCCAGCCCGGGGCGGCATAGGGTGCTCCCCAGTAAGGATTTCCCCAACCAGGCCCCCGCCAGTGATCGTCATCGCCAAAAGAAAATCCTGCCTGAGCAGACCCGGCTGCTCCCAGCGCGAGGCCGATAAGACCGGCAGATAAGATTGTGTTCAGGGTTCGCATGAGAGAGACCTCCATTGTTCGGCTCTTTACCTGAAATAATGGAAGTCCGGGTTCGCTTTGAAAAGCGCAAACAGAGGAGTAATTAATCCTGATCAATGGAATCCTTTTTTTATCTGGATGATGACCGCAAGCGCTGGACAGCGTTTCTCACGGCAACGATGCTGCCCATGCCAGGAATACATCAGGCCGAGGCAGAGCGCGTTGCTCACAGGGTGGGTTCTGTTACTCCGGTCAATTAATCCCTGCAGGCTGCTTTCCAGAAGCGGTTTGCATAGTGGCGCTCGGGATCATCGGGATCGAGGCGATGCATGCCCAGAGAGCCAAAAAAGCCGTCTGCCGATGCCTGTGCCTTGACGAGCAATCCTTCGTATCCGTGTGCCTGGACAGCCCTCTCCGCTTCCCGGAAGAGCCGTCGCCCGATGCCCCGGCAATGATGTGCCGGATCGACATAGATGCCATGCAACAGCATGACAGGCCCGCCGACTGGCGCCTCCTTCGGATCAGCATTTTCCCAGGCGGCAACACCGACGATGTCCAGGTCACGAAGTGCAACAACAACCTCGAGCGCCCTGAAATCCATCGCATCGTACCTGTAGCTCGGCAATGACAGGCGCTTCACACGTTCCGGCAGTTTCCAGCTCATGACGGCTGTCTCGATGACACGATTGATGGCATCGAGTTCCGAGATGTCAGCGGGGCGGATAGATATTTTTTCGGTTTGCATTCGATTAAACGCAGGCAAAAACCCGGGGATTGAACGATCCTCCCCGGGCAGTTTGATCAGGAAGCCTCCTGCCATTCAAGTCCTGTATCGACATCCTTGTGGGCGTCGTGCGCCTGGTCCGGCACCTTCATGGTCACGAGCTCTTCCGCACTGGTCGGATGGATCGGAATGGTGCTGTCGAAATCACTCTTGGTCGCACCCATCTTCACGGCAACTGCGAAGCCCTGGAGCATCTCGTCAGCCCCGTCACCGATGACATGAATACCGACGATTTTCTCATCCTTCCCGGCACAGACCAGCTTCATGGCGGTTGTCGTTCCATGTTCGGCCAGCGCGTAGCGCATCGGCGTGAAATCGGCGCTGTAGGTCCTGACGCTGCTGCCGTAACGCTCGCGTGCGGCGATTTCAGTCATGCCGACCGTGCCGACCGGCGGGTGTGAGAAGACCACGCTCGGAATATTGTCATAGTCGACCTTGCTTTCCGGCTGGCCGTCGAAGAGACGCGCGGCAAGCCTGCGGCCTGCGGCGATCGCGACCGGTGTCAACGGCGTCTTGCCGGTAATGTCGCCGATGGCATAGATGCCATCGATATTCGTGTTTTCATACGCGTCCACGGGAACGAAGCCGCCCCGGATCGTCTCGACGCCTGCAGACTCGAGATCCAGGCCTGCCGTGTTCGGACGGCGCCCGACGGCCCAGATCACCGTATCGAAGCCGTCGAGTGTGACGCCGTGCTTCGAACGCAGGCTGATGCCCTTCTTACTCTTCGCCAGCTCGACGACCTCGAAACCGGGACGTACATCGATACCCTGCTTGCGCATCTCTTCCTCGAGCACACGACTGATCATGGGATCGAAAAGCTCGAGCACGCGGTTCTCGAGTGCGACCGTGGTGACTTCGGAGCCGAGCGCGCGCAACACGCCACTGAGTTCCACACCGATGTAGCCTCCACCGATGACGGCAACCTTCTCCGGCTGCTCCATGAGTTCGAAGAAACCGTCGGACGTGATGCCATGTTCTGCGCCCGGGATCGGTGGCACGATCGGCTGGCCACCTGTTGCAATGACGATGTGATCGGCCGAGTAGGTTTCGTTGCCGACCGCAATGGTGTTGCTGTCGACGAAGTTCGCATAACCCTGAATCCAGGTGATGCCCTGCTCCTCGACGTACCCGTTCCACCAGTTGGTGATGTTGGCAATGTAGGTGTCGCGACCCGAGACAAGGCGCAGCCAGTCGGTTTTGCCACGCTCGGCGGGAATGCCAAAGCCGTTTGCGTCATCGACGGCATGCGCCAGGTTTGCGGCATACCACATCACCTTTTTCGGGACACAGCCGTTATTGACGCAGGTACCGCCGACCTTCTTTGTTTCGACGATGGCGACCTTCTTGCCATACTGGGCGGCCTTCTCTGCGACTGCGAGGCCGCCGCTGCCACCGCCGATGGCGATCAAATCAAAATGCTGTTTACTCATGCTCTTTCCTTCAAATTCTGTCAGGGATATGCCACTGGTGTTTTGTCGGGAGCGGGCCGCCGGCAGGCGGCCCTGACTCGTACCTGTTTCCTGAGGGATCAGGCGACTTTCTTCTCACGCGCGTTCAGCCAGGCTTCCAGTGCTTCCGATCCGCCGATGCGTTCTCCGTTGACGAACACCTGCGGGACAGTGGTTTCGCCGGAAACCGCGCGGATGCTGGCTTCCGTGTAGTCACGGTTCAGCACCAGCTCCTCGAACTTGATGCCTGCGTCATGCAGCATGCCTTTGGCACGGACGCAGAAGGGGCAGCCCTCGCGACTGAAAACGGTGACGTCCAGTGGCTTCGGCGCGTTAGGCGCGACGTGGGCCAGCATGGTGTCGGCATCGGAGACCTCGAAGGGGTCGCCCGGGACGTCCGGCTCGATGAACATCTTCTCGATGACGCCGTCTTTCACGAGCATGGAATAACGCCAGGAGCGCTCGCCGAAGCCGAGATCGTTCTTCTCGACCAGCATGCCCATACCACGGCTGAAGTCTCCGTTGCCGTCCGGCAGGAAGGTGATGTTGTCGGCATGCTGCTCGGCCTTCCACTCGTTCATGACGAAGGCGTCGTTGACAGAGATGCAGATGATTTCATCAACACCGTTCTGTTTCAGGACCGGTGCCAGCTGGTTGTAGCGCGGCACGTGCGTCGAGGAGCAGGTCGGGGTGAATGCGCCCGGAAGTGCAAAAACGATGACGGTCTTGCCCTTGAAGACATCATCGGTGGTGACGTCGACCCACTCATGGTCCTGACGGGTGCGGAAAGTGACCTGGGGGACCATCTGGCCTTCGCGATTCTCTAACATGTTGATCTCCTGTGTATGCAATCAATAATCAGTTGGGTTGAAATTTCTTCAGCAGTTGTTACCTGTTTGATAGGCGGTCTCTGCTGTTCACGGGGGTTATTATCGGGATTGACGAATAATAAGCAAAATCGTTCTTTATTATTCTACAAATAGGAACTAGCGATTAAATCACTGCGGAGTTCTCACGGCAGGCGATTCACATCCGGGCGGAGAGACAGCGGAATTTTCCCGGCACAGCCAGCCTCATCCCGCACACAAGAGGCGCCCGTCGTGGAGGTACGCTATTCCAGATAGGCGGATCCGGCAGAGTGCGGTCTTGCTGAATCAGTCGTGATGGCGGGACATACCACGGCTGGGCGTTAAGAAAACCTTAAGCTTCAACATCTACATTCGCTGCAACCCTGATCCGGAGCAGTGATCATGCACGCAGTTCAACACCGTCAACGAAGATCCGCCTCCCAGCCTGTCCTGGTGGAGCAAAGCAGCCAGCGTCACAGGACCAGAAGAGAAATCGAACAGTTCGTCTATGACCGCTTCGCGGCTTCTTATGGCGCCGATATCCGGCATTTTCTACCCGTGCTGATGGCTCTGCGCGCTGGTGACGGCCGAATTCAGGCGGTCCTGGGAATGCGTCCGGCAGAGCACGATCGCCTGTTTCTGGAAACCTATCTCGACCGTCCCATCGAGGAGCGGCTTGCTATCGAAACGGGTAGTCCAGTGGATCGCGCGAGTGTGATGGAAGTCGGCAACCTTGCCGTATCCAGTAAGGGCGGCGGGCGCCACCTGATTACCGTGCTGACCTCCTATCTGCATGCCAGCGGTCACCAGTGGGTCGTGTTCACCATCGGCCCAGTCCTGCAAAACAGCTTTCGTCGCCTGGGATTGCCTCTGATCGACCTGGGCCCGGCGAATGCCGAGGACCTGGATGCCAGAGAGCGAGCCGCCTGGGGGAGCTATTACGCGCAGAGACCCCGGGTCATGGCAGGCCGGGTGGCAGATGGCTACCTTGTGCTCAAGGAGCTCTGCGAGATGGAGCGCTGCCTGATGAACCTTTGGTCCCAGGCCGAGAGGATCGGGAGGCTGGCAGCATGACATTCCTCGAAAGGATCGCACAGCATGCCGCGCATGACCCGCAGCGGATAGCTCTGGCAGGCGCAGGCGTCAGCCTGGATTACCGGGCCATGGTCCGTGAAATAACGGCTCTCGCAGCGCAGCTGGCGCGCAGAAAAATCCGCACCCTGGCGCTGGACATGGACAATGGCCCCGCCTGGGCTGTCTGTGACCTCGCGGCACTGAGCGCGGGCATACAACTGATCCCGATCCCGCCTTTCTTCTCTCCGCAGCAGGTCCGTCACTGTCTAGATCAGGCGGGAGTGCAGGCCGTCATCAGTGACAATCCCGAGCTCTTCAAGGCCAGGGCGGGCGATCGGCATCGTCAGCAGATGCGTTCCATCGACACGCTTGGCAGCAGTTACGCATGGATTGAGGCAACAGGGGAGGGCGATCGAATTCCAGCGGGAGTCTCGAAGGTCACTTTCACCTCGGGCACGACCGGCGAACCCAAGGGTGTCATGCTCGGCTCGGAACAGATGGTCGCGGTAGCGCAATCGCTCGCTGAAGTGGTCGAGGTCTCGGTGGAGGACCGGCACCTTGCGCTGATGCCTCTCCCCGTGCTGCTGGAAAATATTTGCGGCCTCTATACACCGCTGTTGTGCGGTGCCACCGCGATCTTGCCGCCCATGGCCGAAACCGGCCTGCAAGGCGGGAGCGTCCTGGATGCCGGCGTCATGGCCAAGGCCCTGGTCAACCACCGGGCAACCACCGCGATTTTTACCCCGCAGACCCTGCAAGGGCTGGTGGAGCACCTGGAACGGGGAGGACAATACCCGCAGCGGCTGCGCTTCGGTGCCGTCGGTGGTGCGCCTGTCTCCGGCGCGCTGCTGCAGAGAGCAGCAGCCCTGGGACTGCCGGTCCGTGAGGGCTATGGCCTTTCCGAATGTGCCTCGGTCACCACGCTGAATTCACTTGCCGATGCGAAGCCTGGCTGCGTCGGACGCCCTTTGCCTCATCTGCGTCTGCGTATCGCCGAAGACGGCGAGGTTCTGGTAGCGGGCAATCTCTTCCTTGGCTACCTGGGCCAGTCACGGCCAGAAACGGAAAACGGCTGGTGGCGCACCGGTGATATCGGCCAGCTGGACAGGGACGGCTTCCTTCAGCTCACCGGTCGCAAGCGCAACATGTTCGTCACCGCCTACGGCCGCAACGTGGCGCCTGAATGGGTGGAGAGCGAACTGGTGCTGGATCCCGCCATCGCGCAGGCCGCGGTATTCGGAGAGGCGCGACCCTTCAATGTCGCAGTGCTGCTGCCGATGCCTGGTGCGGACGCCGGGCAGGTGGATGCCGCCGTCTCTCGCATCAACCACTCCCTTCCGGACTATGCACGCGTCAGGCACTGGCTGCGCGCGGACGAGCCCTTCACCACCTTCAACGACGAGATTTCTGGCACCGGACGGTTGAAGCGGCACAACGTCTTCGACCGTTACCAGTCTCGCATCGAATCACTCTACATGCAGGAGATTGCCTCATGAGTCACTTTTTCAACCGGCTGAATCAGGCCACCGAAAACGAGCGACAGGAGTTGCTCTCCATTCCCTTCATCCAGCACGGCGTGCGCGGCGAGCTGTCGCTGCGCAGCTACAAGGCTTTCCTCACCCAGGCCTATCACCACGTCAAGCACACCACGCCGCTGCTGATGGCCTGCGGTTCGCGCATTCGACACAACATGGAGTGGTTGCGCGATGCCATGGCGCATTACATCGAAGAGGAAGTAGGCCACCAGGAGTGGATACTCAACGACATCGCTGCTTGTGGCGGGGATGCCGAAACGGTGAGAAAGGGCTCGCCGGATATGCCCGCCGAGCTGATGTGCGCCTACGCCTATGACATCGTACAACGCCGCAACCCGGTGGGCTTTCTCGGCATGGTGCTGGTACTGGAAGGTACCAGCATCCGGCTTGCCACCGAGGCGGCAACAAACATCAAGCGCAGCCTCGGCCTGCCCGACAATGCCTTTACCTACCTCACCAGCCACGGCTCACTCGATGTCTCCCACATGGAGTTCTATGCCGGCCTGGTCAACCGCCTCGACTCGGAAGAAGACCGCGATTTCATCATTCACACCGCGAAGCGCTTTTATCGCCTCTACGGGAACATTTTCCGCGCCCTGCCGCTGGAGATGATCGATACCAACCGGGCCGCCTGAGGAGTATCGCCATGCAATTGAAGAATGCCAAAGTTTTGCTCACCGGTGCCGCTGGTGGCATCGGTAGCGAGATTGCCACTCTCCTGGCCGGACGTGGCGCCAGGGTGGCGCTGCTGGACCGCAACCTCGATGCGCTTGACGCCTTCGTCGGCCAATCCGCGCAGCGGGACCATTTCATCCCCGTCGCTGTCGACCTGCTGAACGCCGGGGAACGCCAGCGGGCAGTGCAGGATGCTGTCAACAAGCTGGGCGGGCTGGATCTGCTCATCAACAATGCGGGACTTCTGAGCTTCCGCCCCTTCGCGGAAGAGGACCCGGCAATGCTGGAGCGCATCATCCAACTCAACACCATCACCCCGATGCTGATCACGCGCCAGCTGTTGCCGATGCTGATCGAGCAGGACCGCGGGCGCATCGTAAATATCGGCTCCACCTTCGGCTCCATAGGCTTCGCGTGGTTCAGTGCCTATTCCGCGAGCAAATTCGGTTTGCGCGGCTTTTCCGAGGCCTTGCGCCGAGAGCTGGAGGGGTCAGGCGTCGGCCTGACCTATGTGGCTCCCCGGGCAGTGAAGACCAGGCTCAACAGCGGAGCCATCTACCGCATGGCCGAAGCGGTAAAGATGAACATGGATGAACCGCAATGGGTCGCGCAGCGCATCATCGAGGCCATCGAGCATGATGCCAGGGAGAGCTACCTGGGTTTTCCGGAATCCCTTTTTACGCGCATCAACGCCTTGCTGCCGAGACTGGTGGACGGCGCCCTGCGCAAACAGAACCTGCAAATGCAACCTTTTGCCAAAGGAGAAAACTGATGCACATGAAACAACTGATACTCATCGCCAGTCTGGCCTTCTCGGTCAGCGCCTTTGCCGCCATGCCCCAGGGGGTCGAGGAACTGCAGCACGAGTGGGCCAGGATCAAGTACAAGATGCCGCAGGAAAAGCGCGCGGACGCTTTTGAAGCACTGGCGCAAAAAGCGGAGCAAGTCAGCGCAAACAACAGCGGCAAGGCTGAGCCGCTGGTCTGGGAGGCCATCATCCTCTCCAGCGAGGCCGGTGAAAGAGGCGGCCTGGGAGCGCTTTCCCTGGTAAAAAAGGCCAGAGGCCTGCTGGAACAGGCCGAAAAAATTCAGCCCGACGCTCTTCATGGCTCCATTTATACTTCGCTGGGCAGCCTCTATTATCAGGTACCTGGATGGCCAGTCGGCTTCGGTGACGACGAAAAGGCCCGCAAGTACCTGCAGAAGGCATTGGCGGTGAACCCGAACGGTATCGATCCAAACTACTTTTATGGTGATTTCCTGATGGACCAAAAAGACTATCAAGGGGCGGTAAAGGCATTTGAAAAAGCGCTCGCAGCACCGCCGCGGCCGACCAGAACGGTGGCTGATGCCGGGCGTCGCAACGAGATCCAGGCTGTGCTGGCAAAGGCCAGGGAGAAGCTCAGGCACGATAGCTGAACATGCGTATCCTGATTGCCGAAGACGATACCCTGCTGGGCGAAGCGCTCAGCATGGGGCTTCGTCATATGGGGTACACGGTCGACTGGGTCCGTGATGGCCTGGCGGCCGAGCATGCCCTGCAATCAGAACAAGATTCCCTGGATGCCCTGATCCTGGATCTGGGATTGCCCAGACGCGATGGATTGACGATTCTCGATCGACTGCGCCGTTCCGGGTCCACTCTTCCGGTGCTGATTCTGACAGCCCGGGATACCGTGGAAGAGCGGATTTCGGGTCTTGATACGGGAGCAGACGATTATGTCGTCAAACCATTCGACCTGATGGAGGTCTCGGCGAGACTGCGGGCTATCACCCGCCGTCATGCAGGGAGATCCAGCCCTCGAATCGAATATGGTCCCATGATTCTCGATCAGGCGTCCCGTGCTGTCTCCATGCATGGTGAATCGATCGGCCTGAGTTCCCAGGAAATGGCGGTTCTGGAGGCGCTGTTGAGCAATACTGGCCGCATCCTCTCCCGTCAGCAACTGGAATCATCCCTCTACGGCTGGGAGGAGGGCGCCGAAAGCAATGCGCTGGAGGTCTATATCCACCATCTGCGCAAAAAGCTCGGCAAATCACTCATCAGGACCGTGAGAGGCGTCGGCTATACCATTCCCGACACCTGGCAGGACGATGGCGGGTAGATTCTCCATCCGTCGCCGGTTGTTGTTCGGCCTGATCGCTGCCATCGTGCTGTCCTGGAGCCTTGTCTTTTTCTACGTCATGCGCGGCGCTGAACATGAAGTGAAAGAGATCTTCGATGCTAGCTTGGCCCAGCAGGCGCGGGTCCTGGCCGCACTCCTGAGTCACGAGGCGGAAGAAGAAAGAGACACGAGAACGAAGCTCGAAAGCGTCCTGTCGGAGCTCGGCGCGGCAGCACTGCAACGCTCAAAGACCCTGGCGCAGCTCCTTGAGCAGATGAATACAGAGGATATCGAAGAGGACTACCTGACGCTGTTTCAGCTTGCTGAGACAGCCGTGCATCCTTACGAATCGAAGATCGCCTTTCTGGTGCGCTACGGCGACAACCGGATCATGCTACGTTCGCCCAATGCGCCGGAATTCAACACATTCAAGAGCGGTTTCCAGACACAGGATGTCCTGGGCTCGTCCTGGCGAGTGTTCGGTCTGGAGAACCCGGACAGCGGTCTCAGGGTCCAGGTTGCGGAAAAAAACGAGGTGCGCGAGGAGACGGTCGGATACATCCTCATGAACAATCTCTGGCCGATGCTGGCGGCCCTTCCGGTATTCGCGCTCATCATCTGGGTAACCGTCACCCGGGGCATGGGACCATTGAACCGGGTCAGGGAGAAAGTCGAACAGCGTGATCCCCGGTCGTTGCAACCCATTGCAACCGATTCGGTCCCTGCGGAAGTGGCACCCATTGTGGAATCTCTCAACCGGCTGTTCGAGCGTGTCAGTCGCACCCTGGAGAACGAGAGGCGCTTCACAGCCAATGCAGCGCACGAGTTGCGTACGCCTCTGGCTGCATTGAAAACTTACGTGCAGGCGAAGCAGCTCTCGAAGGAAGGGCAAAGACACAGCACATTTTTTTCCGAGATCGTTGCCGCTGTGGACAGGACGACGCATCTGCTGGAGCAGCTGCTGACGCTGGCCAGGGCCGACAGCCAAAGAGATTCCGAACGGCCCGACGATGAAGTGGACCTGCACCTCATAACCATCGAAGTGCTTGCCGACTGTGGAAACCGGGCATTGAAAAAAGGCATCGATTTGTCATTGCATGCCGGCAAAGAGGAAATCCCGCTGCGGGGTGATGCGACGACGCTTGCCATCCTGCTGCGTAACCTGGTGGACAACGCCATTCGCTACACTCCCGGAGGAGGGCATGTCGAGGTGGAGTTGAAGGCTGAACCCGATGCAGCGATCCTGTGCGTGTCCGATGACGGCCCGGGGATTCCGCAAGACAAACAGCAACTCCTCTTCGAGCGGTTCCAGCGAGGTGATGAGACGAACAGTCAGGGCAGCGGTCTGGGCCTGTCGATCGTCGCCCAGATCGCAAAGTTGTACGATGCCGAGATCCAGCTCGATTCGGGACTGGGCGGCAGAGGCTTGTCGGTATCCGTTGCATTTCACCATCAGACGGCCATATCCCGCCATTCCAGCCATGCGTGATGCTGGATTGATCCTTCAGCAACCTGAAGACGAGCCTGCTGTCAGCCGTCATTGACGGGTGAGATACACTAAAACCTAGAAAGTCACACGCTGCATGCAGGCCGAATGAAAATAACCATCGAGGATCTCTACAACCGCATCACCGGTGACGAGGATGCGCGCGTCTGCAAGGATATTCCGGATTCAGCCTGCAATGACCAGCCGCGCAACTTTTTCGCCTACCTTGTTGCCAACTTGCTGAACAAGGTTGCCGACGAGATTGCCAGTGCGAAACTCGTGATTCCCTGGCTCTTCGGGCTGCTCGGCGTACCGGCGACTTTCACGGGCTTTCTCGTGCCGATTCGCGAGGCCGGTGTTCTGTTGCCGCAACTGGCCGTTGCAGCCGCTGTGCGACACCTGCCTGTTCGCAAGGGTGTCTGGTTGCTCGGTGCCGCGCTTTCCGCGCTCAGCCTTTTCGGCATGGCAGCCTCGGCAATGCTGTTCGAGGGTGCTTCCGCCGGTTGGGCGATTCTCCTCATGCTCGTCATTTTCAGCCTTGCACGCGGTCTCTGCTCGGTCTCGGCAAAGGATGTGCTCGGCAAGACGGTGTCGAAAAGCCGCCGCGGAGCGCTCATGGGCTGGAGCGCGAGCCTCTCCGGTATTGCCGTGCTTGTCATTGGTCTCTGGATCGGGCTTGTAGATCTCGAGGATGCGGGACTTGGCATCTTTGCCGGTCTCCTGATTACTGGCGGGATTCTATGGATTTTTGCTGCCATCTCGTTTGCGACGATTCGTGAACAACCTGGCGCGACGGAGGGAGGAGGGAATGCACTGGCTGTTGCGCTCGAGCAGCTCACTTTGCTGAAGACCAATGAGGAATTCCGTCGTTTTGTTCTGGCTCGTGGAATGCTGCTGGCGGTTGCGCTGGCGCCGCCTTTCTATGTGCTGGTTGCCCAGCAGCAATCGCAGCAGGGGCTGCTCGGCCTGGGAGCGCTGATTATCGCCAACGGGCTCGCGACAAGTCTCTCCGCACCCTTCTGGGGCTATCTTGGTGACCGATCCAGTCGGCTTGTCATGATGCTGGCAGCGAGCGGTGCCGGCATTCTGGGTATCTTCACCTGGGCTGCTGTCGAACATGGCTGGCAATGGGCGACGGGTGAATTCGGCCTTGCGGTCATCTTCCTGCTACTCAATATCATGCACGGCGGTGTGCGTCTCGGCCGCAAGGTCTACCTGGTCGATATGGCGACAGGTGAGAACCGTGCAGCGCTTGTTGCAGTTTCAAATACGGTGATCGGCGTACTCATGCTTGCGGGCGGCCTGGTCGGGCTGGTCGGCGAATGGCTGGGTGCTGCCGCGACCGTCCTGTTGCTCGGGGTGCTGTCGTTGCTGGCGGCCCTCTACATCAGTCGTCTTCCGCAAGTCAGCGACTATGGGGACTGAGCGATCTGCGCTTGCATGAAAGACCGCAACCCTGCGCGAGGGTCACTTACCGTCTTCCTGAAAAGGCTATTCGGTTTCCTTCAAGACCCGGAAAGGTTTTTTCATCGCAAGGCGAAGTGCCAAAACAGGCATGGTTTCTGCTATATATTTTCCAAGTGTCACAGAGACAGGAGGAAAGCATGCCGAGCCCCGGTTCCGGACAATCTCTTCGAGTCGAGACATCCCTGCCGGACTATTTCCGGCGACGTTTGCAGCGTTATGCCGCGCGCCTGAAACCACCACCACACGAGGATACGCTCTGGTACCTCGGCGAGATGATGCACCGTTTCAGCCGCAGCGATCACTTTTTCGACTACCGGGATGGTGCTTTGGCGATCCGTCCACTCGCTCTGTTATACGGTGATGCCAGGTCAGCCGAAGACCACCGCGAGCGTTGCCTGCTCCTGCAACGTCTCGGTGACATGGCGCTCTTTATCGGTGCCTTCTTTCCGGAGCGGCATGCCCGCCATGGTATTCGTCGTGATTACTTCATCGGTATGGGTAGTGCTGCCTATGACTACCTGTCGGAGCAGGCACGGCAGAACAGGCATATCTACCAGGAACTGACGCGCGGTTTCGCCCAGATGCTGGAACTGGTCGCCCGTGCCGGGCACCGGCATGACAAGCAGTCGGAAGAGGAGATGCTACAGCTGTATGCACGCTGGCTCGAGACGGGCGACCCCGTGCTCGCGCAACAGCTCAGGGTTTTGGGCGTGAGCATGCCGGCACAATAGCGCCACTAGAATCCGCGGAGAGAATCGCAACCGGTTATTGAAGCGTGCCAGCAGATCTTATTTTATCAGCAGGCGATCGAGCTGGTTCGCGAACGCCTGGCGGTCTGCATGGCTCAGTGCTGCTGGACCGCCGGTGTCGATACCACTGCCGCGCAGCGTCTCCATGAAATCCCGCATGCTCAGCCGCTGCCTGATGTTGTCTTCGGTATAGAGTTCGCCGCGCGGATTGAGTGCCTTGCCGCCCTTGTCGATCACTTCAGCAGCAAGCGGTATGTCTGCCGTGATAACAAGATCACCTGCATCGAGCTGTTGCACGATGTGGTTGTCTGCAACATCGAAGCCATGCGCAACCTGCATCGAGCGGATATAACGCGAGCCGGGAACCTGCAGTGGCTGGTTGGCGACGAGGATCAGTGGAATCTTCACACGTTCGGCCGCGCGATAGAGGATCTCCTTGATGACTTTTGGGCAGGCGTCGGCATCGACCCAGATCTGTTTGATTGGCATATGCGTGGTGTGCGGGTTTCGATGGCAGGGAGTATACAGCCTGCCATTGCATGAAACTGTGAAGAAACGCATTGGCACTTTCGCATTCTGTTATACTGCGCGCATTCCGGGTGCCTGACCGGTCAGCACCCATTGAGACCTTCGAGGTCATCGGAACTCTCTTGAGCCGTTCGCCCGTCCCGGGCTTCCCGCTTTGAAAGAACCCCCTATCCAGCCCGGACCGGCTCCTGCAACTGACAGGAGGGCAAGACTGGAGTATTAACCCCCATGTCATTTGATTCCCTCGGCCTGTCGGCCGAACTTCTGCGTGCAGTTGCCGATCAGGGCTACACAGAACCCACACCCATCCAGCGCAAGGCGATCCCTGTCATTCTTGACGGCAAGGATGTCATGGCAGGTGCCCAGACAGGAACAGGCAAGACGGCCGGCTTCACGCTACCGTTGTTGCAGCGACTGATGCAGACGCCTGCAGCCAGGGGCCGCCGCCCCGTGCGGGCGCTGGTGCTGACCCCGACCCGGGAGCTGGCCGCGCAGGTTGGCGAGAGCGTTGAAACCTACGGTCGCCACCTGCCGATGAAATCGGCTGTGATCTTCGGTGGCGTCAAGATCAACCCGCAAATCGCGAAGCTGAAGCAGGGCGTCGACATTCTCGTCGCGACACCCGGCAGGCTGCTCGATCATGCTGCACAGAAAACTGTCGACTTGTCGCAGATCGAGATTCTCGTTCTGGATGAAGCAGACCGCATGCTCGACATGGGCTTTATTCATGATATCCGCAAGGTGCTGGCGCTTTTGCCTGCCAACATGCATCGCCAGAACCTTTTGTTCTCCGCGACCTTCTCCAGAGAGATCCAGGACCTCGCGAACAAACTCCTGGATCATCCCGAACTGATCGAAGTCGCGAAACGCAACACCACGGCGGAACGCATCAACCAGGTGATCCACCCGGTCGACAAGAGCCGCAAGCGCGAGCTGTTGAGTTACCTGATTGGATCCAACAACTGGCGCCAGGTGCTGGTCTTCACGCGCACCAAGCATGGTGCGAACCGGCTTGCTCAGCAACTTGAGCAAGACGGTCTCACGGCAGCCGCAATCCATGGCAACAAGAGCCAGGGTGCGCGTACACGTGCCCTTGCGGGATTCAAGAAAGGCGATATCCGCGTACTGGTCGCGACCGATATCGCGGCGCGTGGTCTGGATATCGATCAGCTTCCGCATGTCGTCAACTACGAGCTGCCGAACGTCTCCGAAGACTATGTTCACCGCATCGGCCGCACGGGACGCGCCGGCAACGAGGGCGAGGCGATGTCGCTTGTCTGCGTCGACGAGCTCAAGTTGCTGAGGGACATCGAGCGTCTTGTGAAGCGCGAGATTCCCAAGGTGGTTGTTGAAGGCTATGAGCCTGATCCGTCCATCAAGCCGGAACCGATCCAGAATGGCCGCAACAGCAGCGGACGTTCGCAACCCCGGAAGCAGGGACAGGGACGCGGCAGATCCTCGTCGAACAGGCAGGCGAAAGCCGGGTCCGGGCGCCCTTCGGGTAACGCGGGCGATAACAGGCAACGTAACGATGCGAAGCCTGCACAGCAGCGTTCAGGCAACAAGTCGAAGCCTGCTTCGAAAGTGCAGCAAACAAAATCGCGCAGGGTACAGCATCGGGAGAGATCCGCGCTGCTTGGCGGCTGATCCTGAATGATGGTTGCGGGCGTTCGCGCCCGCGCACCATGGATCCCCGGCGAATTGTTTAAGTGCTCTCGAGCCTTTTCATGGCCATGCCGTTCAACAGGGAAAAGAGCAGCAAGTAAGCGATGAGCAGAAGTGTATACGCGAGTCCGAAGTAATGGATCATCAGGGGTAGAAGCGGCAGTTT
Organism: Gammaproteobacteria bacterium; assembly: GCA_037385685.1. Taxonomy (GTDB): domain Bacteria; phylum Pseudomonadota; class Gammaproteobacteria; order Chromatiales; family Chromatiaceae; genus Sva-25. The sequence goes on along the minus strand of JARRMW010000026.1, from coordinate 6,141 downwards.
GATCGCGCGGCTGTAGAGAAAGACCGCAACCAGCGCAGGGCGCATGCCCTTGTCCTTCAGCTCTCCGAGCAGTGCGTACCACGGGTAGACGGGGCCGACCGAAAGCATGCCGCCGACAAGCGCGACGGCCCATCCTTTCAGTCCTGAATGCTGCCCGACATGCGTTCGAACCCAGGCGGGTCGAATCAGCAGGTTGGTGAGAAAGATCAGTACGAAGACCAGTGCAAGGACTGGTGCAAGGCGTGAGAGCAGATTGCCGGCGTGATCAAGTGCATCCCGGCCAAGCTGTTCGTTGAGGAAAAAAACAACGACGTAAAGCGCCATGACCCCCAGCATGAAAAAGAGGCCCGCAAAACCTTTTTCTTTTGCTCCCTTGCGTTCCATGTGTCAGCCAGCCAGCCCGAGTGTAGCGACAGTCAGCACTGCGACAAGAATCGATGAGAGGAAGCAGAGCAGGTTTCGCAGCAGTGCGAAGCGCCAGCCGAGCATCACACCTTCGGCAGGTAACTGGATGCTTCCCACCGTTACCCAGCTGACAAGAAATGCCGTGACGGCGACAAGGCTGACGCCTTTCGCAAGTAACTCGCCACCGAGCAAGTAACTGCTGACCGGGTGTCCTGCAGAAATGCTGCCCGCGACCGCACCCGTCAGGGCATCAAGAAAATTATTGTGTCCGAACCACTCAGCAATGGCATCGGCTGGCAGCAGCTCGATGAGCAGGCCTGTCAAAAGGATGACCCCGGTTATCACGGGAAGAATGCCGAGAAACATCGAGGTGGTCTTGTGCAGGCTGGCTTTCAATGCTTCCCCGTTTCGCCAGGGTGGCTCTTGCATCATGGTTGCATTCCTGTTTTCAGGTATGAATGGCAAGCGTATCCCGCAGCAGGTCCGGTTTCAATTTGACTCCTTGTCGCATTGCGTGTGTGATGTCCAGGCAAAATCAGTGTCATTGATCGTTTCAGCAGCCATGGATAACACACTTTATGCAGTTGCATCAGAAGGGGCATCGCCGGAATCGCGAGTCAGCGACCAGGCGGCCAGGGCACCCTGCTACCTGATCTTCGATGCCAGAGGAGATTTCCTGGAGACAATCGCCAATCCTCTTTCCGATGTATCCCGTGGTGCTGCACCGCAGGCTGTCGAGTTACTTGCCATGAAGGGTATTGGTTTTCTGATCGCAGCAAGATTCGGGAAGAAGATTCTTCATGAACTTGCAGCAGCAGGTATCGAGTACACGCAGAGTAGCGGTCAGGTCGGGCACGTCATGCGGGCATTTCTGAACCGCAAGGAGTAAGGATGGGTAACGGTTTCTGGACCGCGTTCATCATGAGCCTGTCGGCCGCGGCCGTCACCTCCCTGGGAATCTATTCCATCAGAAATTTCGCAGAGTGGGGGCGCAGAAATTCGACCTACTTCATGTCTTTCGCGGCGGGCGTGCTGATTTCTGCTTCCTTCCTGCATATCATCCCGAAGTCATTCTCGATGAATCCCCATGCGGGGGTCTTCTTGCTTGTTGGCTTCCTGGGACTCTACTTTTTCAACCGCTTCATTACCGCGTTCGTGTGTGAAAAGGATCCGGACAGGCAGGAATATGCCATCGGGATTGTCCCGGCCCTGGGCATCGGTTTTCACTCCCTGATTGATGGTGTCGTCTATTCCATTACCTTCAGCGTAAGCCTCTTTACCGGTCTGCTTGCGACTGCCGGCATGGTGCTGCATGAATTTCCGGAAGGCATCATCACCTACCTGTTACTTGTCCGCGGTGGTTTCGCCGAGCGAACTGCGCTCTTGCTCGCTTTTTTCGCAGCTGCTGTGAGCACACCTGTCGGCATGCTGGTGTCGTGGCCGTTGATCAGCAGGATCGACGAGTCCCTGCTTGGGGCATTGCTGTCGTTATCGGCAGGAGCACTGGTCTATGTTGGCGCAACGCATCTCCTTCCGAAAGCGCAGGAGGAACAGAAAAAGTACAGCTTTGTCGCACTGGCCGGCGGTGTGCTGGTTGCCGTGGCAATTGTCCTTTCGAAAGGTTGAAAGCCATTCTTAACAAACCTGGCAAGACTATGATGAATCATCAGGAGATGCAGAGATGATGACCTTTGGACCTATTCCGTCGAGGCGGCTCGGGCGCAGTCTCGGGATCAATAATATCCCGCCCAAATCCTGTTCCTATTCCTGCGTCTATTGCCAGGTGGGGCCAACCGGCCACCGCGAGATCGAGCCTCAAACCTTTTATACACCGGGTGACATTCTTGCTGCGGTCGAGGAGAGGCTCGAGGCGGCTGCACGTGCGGGAGAGGGCGTGGACTATCTCACCTTTGTCCCCGACGGCGAGCCGACGCTCGACAGTCACCTCGGCGAAACGATCGCGCTGCTGAAACCGCTGGGAGTGCAGATTGCGGTCATCTCCAATGCATCCCTGCTGTGGCGAGACGAGGTGCGGGAGCGGCTGGCAGGTGTTGATTGGCTCTCGGTCAAGATCGATACCGTTGACGAAGCCTTGTGGCAAAGGATCAACCAGCCGCATGAATCACTCCGGTTGACGCAGATCCTGGATGGCATCCGGCAGATGGCGAGCGAGTTCGATGGCGACTTGACCACGGAAACCATGCTCGTCGATGGCATCAACGACAGCGAGGCATCCGTCGAGGGCGTGGGCCACTTCCTGGAAAAACTCAAACCCAAAACAGCTTACCTGGCCGTGCCGATCAGGCCGGTTGCCGAATCCGGGTATCATTCCCCGGGCGAAGAGATCATCAACAGGGCCTGGCAACAGCTGAGCCGGCATGTCGATCGGGTTGAAACCCTGATTGGCTACGAGGGTGATGCCTTCGCGACGACAGGAGATGTTGTCGAGGACCTGCTGAGTATCACGGCGGTGCACCCGATGCGCGAGGAGGCCGTGCTGACACTGCTTGCAAAGCAGGGGCATGGATCCGAGGTGCTTGATGCGCTTGTAAACGAGGGAAAGCTCCGGTTGACTGAGTACGAGGGCAGGCGTTTCTATCTGCGCGCCCACAAGTGACGTGGATCGAGTGAGACGGTGGCAGCTCCCTTGAGCTCGCATGGGTCTTGCTCGAGTCGGGACGGGGCCATGTCGGAAATTCTCTGGTTCCACACCGGGCGGTGCAGATAAACGGTTTCACACTTTATGAGGAATGGTTTGTGCACGATGCACTGTCGTAAAACGGATGGTCAAAGCTGTTCTATTATTCTAGACTGTGATTCTTAATAACAATCTGCTCACCCGTTGAGAGCGGTCAATTAACAACCGAAGAGGACATCCATGCGGCAAATTTTCCTGACTCTATTACTCTTGCTGTTTTTCGCCGATGGCGCGAATGCAGCAACCGACAAGCCCAATATCCTGGTTATCTGGGGCGACGATGTCGGCCAATCGAACATCTCCTATTTCACTAATGGTCTGATGGGCTACAAGACCCCCAATATTGACCGCATCGCGCAAGAGGGCATGGCCTTCACCGATTATTACGGGGAGCAGTCCTGCACCGCCGGGCGTTCTTCCTTCATCATGGGGCAAAGCGTCTTCCGCACCGGTCTTTCCAAGGTTGGTCTACCTGGCGCCAAAGAGGGGATGCAGGAAGAGGATCCGACCATCGCCGGTCTGCTCAAGGCACAGGGATATGCGACCGGCCAGTTCGGCAAGAACCATCTCGGCGATCGCGATGAACACCTTCAACCTCTATCACCTGAACGCCGAGGAAGAGCCCGAGAACGAGGACTACCCTGGTGACATGAAAATGCCCGATGGCACCACCTTCCGCCAGAAGTTCGGCCCGCGCGGCGTCATCAAGTCCACCGCCGACGGCAAGATCGAGGATACCGGTCCGCTGACGAAGAAGCGCATGGAGACCGTCGATGACGAGACCGTCGCAGCGGCAAAGGATTTCATCCAGCGCCAACATGAAGCGGGCAAGCCCTGGTTTGTCTGGTGGAGCGGTACGCGCATGCACTTCCGTACCCACATCAAGGACGAGGTGCGCGGCATCTCGGGACAGGATGAGTATTCGGATGCCATGGTCGAGCACGACATGCATATCGGTCAGTTCCTTGACCTGCTCGACGAGCTTGGTATTGCTGACAACACCATCGTTTTCTACTCCACGGACAACGGCCCGCACATGAATACATGGCCCGACGCGGCCATGACCCCCTTCCGTGGCGAGAAGAACACCAACTGGGAAGGCGGCTGGCGCGTGCCTGCCATGGTCCGCTGGCCCGGCAAGATCAAGCCCGGAAGCTGGAGCAACGAGATCGTGCACCACATGGACTGGCTTCCAACTTTCCTGGCTGCGGCAGGCGAACCTGACATCAAGGAGAAGCTGAAGAAGGGCGGCGTCGAGGCGATCGGTCGCAGCTACAAGGTGCATCTCGATGGATACAACATCCTGCCGATGCTGACTGGTGAGACTGACAAGAGTCCGCGCAAGGAGATCTTCTACTTTTCCGATGATGGCGACCTGACAGCATTGCGTTACAGTGACTGGAAGCTGATCTTCATGGAGCAACGCGTTGAGGCAACCTTCCAGGCCTGGATGGAGCCTTTCGTTCCGCTGCGCGTACCGCTGATCTTCAACCTGCGTCGTGACCCTTACGAGCGTGCCCAGAAGACTTCCAACACCTACTATGACTGGATGCTTGACCGTGCCTATATGCTGGTGCCTGCCCAGACCTATGTCGGTAACTTTCTTGCAACCTTCGAGGAATTTCCGCCACGCCAGAAGGCCGCGAGCTTCAGCCTCGACAAGGTCATGGATGCACTCGTGCCTGAGGGTGGTTGATTCTCACCGATCTATTGCCAGACCTCAGGGTCTGGTTTTCAAAAGCCACCCTCCGGGTGGCTTTTTCGTTTCCGGCCAGGCATTCATTAACAGTTCCGGTCCGGAAGATTGTGCGGAAAGCATTTTGAATCCGGGAGAGAGTGTCCATATGTCACTATCCGGGAACAGGGTAACTTGTCTGCATGGTTTCGTTATAGCGAGGAGAGAGACGTGAGTGAACAGCATCATGCAACGCATCACAGCGGGGAGCGGCTTCTCGTGGCTCTGTTTGACCGGCAGCCGGAAGCCGAACGGGCAGTGCGCTTGCTGATCGAGCGAGGTTTTCCGATGGACATGCTGTCGATTCTGGGAAAAGGCCAGTCCAGCGGAGACGATCCTCTCGGTCTCTACTATTCCAGTGTCGGCGACCGGATGAAAGGCTGGGGCAGCATGGGAGCTTTCTGGGGTGGCCTCTGGGGGCTGCTTGCCGGTGCTGCAGGGCTGTTATCGGCCCCGTGCTTGCAGCTGGGCCCGTCGTCGAGGCCATTGCAGCCGCTCTCGCGGGTGCAGGTCTCGGTGGCGGTGCGATGGCCGGCGCTGCGGCAGCTTCACAGTTCACGGTTGCGATGCATCGCTCCGGCGTGCCAGAGGAGAAGCTCGAGATGTTACAGAATGCGATCGAACAGGGACACTACCTGCTCATGCTCAGACTGGACGAAAAAGAGGCGGCAAAGTGGCAGGCGCTGCTGGGTCATGCCGGGGCCAGCACGGTCGATGTCTATGTTTACCACGGGTTATCAGACCTGGTTCAATAGTTAATGTAGTAGTTCATATTAATACTACAATGGCTTGAATAATATATTAATTATATTGTATGCATCATGGATGCAGCAGACAGGATTGCTCGTTACGCCAGGACGGCCCGAAATAGCGTGTTTGCTGTTCCGGGATAGACATTGGAAACGTATTTTCTTAACGTTGGGTGAAAACGTGCCTCATTGATGTTGCATTCTCGTGAGGATTTCGACAAGGGTGCAAACCATCCACTGCGATTGCGCCATACAGAAAAATCATCAAAAGAGGGCCTGAAGATGTCTATGTTGACCAGAGTCTTATTCATTGCGGTCTTGACTTTATGGACCGTGACCTCTCATGCAGAAGAAACTGCACCGATGGGCAGGGCCGTGGCTGAAAATATTGAATATGCACCACAGAAGGTGCTCTATGATGTGTCTGCCTCGGACATTGACGAATTCACCAATGTGCTCGACAGGGTGAGTTATCTGAACAATCTCTACAATGCCAACCCGTTTGATGCATCCATCGTGCTCGTTTTGCATGGCGACGAGATACCATTCTTTGC
>JARRMW010000025.1:0-48225 GCA_037385685.1 Gammaproteobacteria bacterium | reverse complement strand
TGATTCCTATCTCCATGCAATCAACCCGAACGGCTCATTGAAGTGGCGCTATGCCACTGACAGTGCAATAGACTCATCTCCCTCAATCGGCAGTGATGGAACAGTCTATGTCGGCTCAAGAGATGGCAAACTCTATGCCATCAACCCTGAAGACGGCTCACTGAAGTGGAGCGTTGCCTTCCCATCTGATGCCCCTGTCTCTTCCTCGCCCGCAATCGGAAATGATGGAAGGATTTATGCGCTTACCAGGGATCTGCGTGTTATTAATTCCGATGGTTCGGTGGATGACACGATCAACCTGTACGAGGATGAAGAGGGATCATCACCAATGATTCAGAATGAGGTTTTGTATACCACGACAACATCTATACTGGCGTACAGAATTACCAGCGAGGGCCCGGCCAACAGCCCCTGGCCGGTTTTCAGACATGATTTAAAACATACGGGCAGACAAGATTGCGACGACCTCTGATAGATGGAGTAACGGACACCACAGTTTTTCTGCACAAAACCGGGATCAGTCCCATATCACCCGGCGTTATAGATCGTTTTTCTATCGAATCTCCTCTCTGGCGCCGGCATCATTGATTCTGTTGATCTTGTGGTAACGGCATCATCAATAACCGCTTCACCCCGCCCTCACCGATGTGCCTGTTGATCACCGACAGGAGGTTATACACAAAGAGTGCGCCACTGACGACAATCAGATTCAACCACACATGGTAAAGATCGGCACGATCGAACAGGGCAGCCAGTGACGCACTGAAACCTCCATATTCGTGACGGCCCTCAAAGGCTTTTTCAAGCAGCAACACCACGAGTACGCCCAGTGAATAGAGTAACGTTCGAACCACGACATCGACCCATGCCGCAGTATGTTGAAGCCATTTCCCCAACGGTACGTATTCAAGAACCATGACCACCTTGGACATGACAAGTGCTCCGATCAATGCACCGGAAATCCCGGAAAACTCGATGTGGTACTCCGCAAGAATCAGCTGCTTGATCAGAAACAGGATACCCAGCCAGCAAGCAAAATAGAGGAATACCAGCGACAGTGTTTTCAGTTCCTGCTTAAGCCTGACAGGTATGCCCATCTTTTTCTCCCGAATGCTTTTTTCACACCAGACCATATACAGGGCCGACGTGATCCCTCCAGCGAATCACTGCTCCCGGTCACCGCTTAAAGCCAGCCACACAGACCAAGTCGTCCATGAAGAATCAGCCAGCCCTGCTTTACAGGTCGTTCCCTGGTGAATCAAGCGCGCCCGGTGCTTTCCATGAAATCAGCGGGGCAAGCAGCCCCGCCAGAGATGGTCCTACTGGCTCGCCGGGTTGGCGTGCATAGCTGCCTTGAGCTTCTCGATGTCTTCCTCCGAGAGCTTCGGCCGGTCGATGGTCAGGGTCAGCTTGTGAAGCTCTCCGGTAAAGTTGAAGGGAGTCTGATAGTCATCATCATCTACCAGGGAGCCGGTGTCTGCGCCCACGTCGAAATTCTCGTCCCACTGCATCACCTGCGGGATGGTCTTGTCCATCTTCCCCGTAGCGACAACCTTTCCGTCCACCTTGAGGTATCCGGTTCCGCTGCGTCCCAGACCGCTGGGGCTTCCATACTGCAGTGTTTCGGCGCCCAGACCGTCGTAATTGAAATCGAATTCAATCGTGTGTTTGCCAGGAGCGAGTGCATCCGGGCCCTCCCACCTGACCCTTTCCATGCCGAAGAGATTCCAGGTATAGACAGGCTTGCCTTTCAGCAGATAGAAGCCGTAGCCGGCAAAGCGGCCGCCATGGGTCACGATGATGCCCTCGGCACCCCCCTCGGGGATCTCGACCTCGGCCTTGATGTTGTATGACGAGGCCAGAAGGTTTGGCGCATTCCCGTTGGGTGTCCCCGTGACTTTTCCGGAATAGGTGAACACGGTGCGCCCTGCCAGGAAAAGCACCGGGAAAGGATCCCGGGTTTGATGTGCGCGGGAGTCATAACCGCATGTCTCCAGTGAATGGAGAGTCCGCTGCCCGGACCTGACACTGTTCACCAATAATCTGGCAAACCGTCGTTGACTGCATTCGGTTTGATTGCTGGCAAGACTCGAGAAGCATTCCTGTTATTCGGCATTTGTACGGCGTGCGGAATGTGCGAGAATCAGGAGCAGTTCAGGACTGTTGTATCCGCGCTTCACTCGCGTCGGGAAGAACAAGAAACAGTACCCAGATTCTCAAACCAGACCACCGGAAAACTATCGTGGAAGTTGAACTGCTCGAGATACGTGACTTTCTTGCCGAACACCCGCCGTTCGACCAGCTTGCCGAGGAGACGCTGAACAAGCTTATCCCCGAAATTACGATCCGCTATATCCGGCGTGGTCGCGAATTCCCGCCCTCCGAGGGCGATCTGAGCGCGCTCTACGTCGTTCGCCAGGGTGCCATCTCGTTGTTCGACAAGCGCAAGAAACTCATCAGTAAAATGAGCGAGGGGGATCTTCACAGCCAGCACTGTATTCTCACCGACAGCAAGGTTCACGAGGGCGAGGCAACGGAGGATACCCTGCTCTATGCCCTGCCTTGTAACGTCATCGAGAAACTGCGCAAGGAATCCACGGATTTCGATGCCTTCTTCGAGGAGAGTGAAGGCAAACGGCTGAAGAACGCGCTTTCACGCATCTCCGGCGATACGCTCGGCACATCGACCATGATGTCCACAAAAGTCAGTGAAATTATCGAGCGAACACCTGTCTGCATAGACCAGGACAGCACGATACGAGAGGCCGCCGTCAAGATGACCGACGAGCGTGTCTCCTCGCTACTCGTGACCAGTGACGGGACGCTGAGTGGAATATTGACCGACAAGGATTTTCGAACGCGCTGTGTTGCTGCAGGCGTCGATGCTGGACGCCCCGTCAGCGATATCATGTCGAGCAGCATCAGTCACATCGACGGTAGTGTGTCGGCGTTTGATGCGCTCATGACCATGACGCAGGCCGGTTTTCACCATTTACCTGTCATCGAAAATGGAGACCTCAAGGGGATGCTGACGGTCTCGGACCTGATTCGCCAGGAAAGCACGAGTGCTGTCTATCTCGCTGGCCAGGTACGCAAGGCCCGCACTCTCGACGAGCTCATCGAGGCCAGCCGTAAATTGCCTGAACTGCAGCTTTGCCTCGTGAATGCCGGTGGGACCGCACAGCACGTCGGCAACGCCATCACTGCTGTTACGGATGCCTTTACAATCCGTCTGCTCAAACTTGCCGAGGAGAAACTCGGTCCTCCACCTGTACCCTACGCCTGGGTTGCCGGAGGCTCACAGGCGCGCATGGAACAGTCGTCACACTCGGACCAGGACAACGGCCTGATCATTTCGAACGACATGAAACCCGAAGATGACAACTATTTCGAGGCACTGGCACGTTACGTATGCGATGGCCTCAATGCATGCGGCTATATCTACTGCCCGGGTAATGTCATGGCAATCAACCCGGAATGGCGCCAGAAACAAAAGGTCTGGGAGGGTTACTTCAACAAGTGGATCCAGACGCCGGAACCTATGGCACTCATGCTGTCGAGCGTTTTCTTCGACTTGCGCATGGTGCATGGTGAGGAAGCATTGCTCTCCGATATCCGCAAGAAAATGCTGAAGCAGACACAGGAAAACGGCATTTTCCTGGCATTCATGACGGGCAATGCTCTGAAGCATCGGCCGCCGCTGGGCTTCTTTCGTGATTTCGTGCTCGTGCATGATGGCGAACACAACAACACGCTGGACCTGAAACACACAGGTATCGTCCCGATCATCGACCTGGCGCGCATCTACTCGCTGGCCGAGGGTATCCCCCATATCAGGACCATCGACCGTCTTGTGCATGCTGGCGGCACGCCGGCGCTCAGCAGCGAGGGATCGGCAAACCTGATCGATGCCTTCGAGTTCATCGGTACCCTGCGCATCCGGCACCAGGCGGAACAGATCCGCCGTGGCGAAAAGGCCGACAACTTTCTGCCGCCTGAAAAGCTTTCTAAACTCGAACGCGAACATCTCAAGGATGCATTCCGCGTCATCAGCACCATGCAGGAAACCCTCGGCTCGCGCTACCAGGCAGGGCGTCTGGCCTGATGTTCGGACGCTTTGTCTCTGCAGACAAGCGCAGACTGCGTCTGCTCGAGAAAGCCCCGGAAGGACCGGTTCGGGATTATCTGGCCCATCCCTTTCCCGACGAGAAGCAGGGGATCTTCGAGACCAGGATCGTCTCGATGGACTTCGAGACCACGGGACTCGATACACAAAAGGACGACATTCTCAGCATCGGCTATGTCGAACTGCAGCACAATGCGATCCGGCTGCACAGCGCAACGCATATCTACCTGGAAGCGCAACAGGCAATACCCGAGGCCAGCGCCGTGATTCACCGCATCACGGACGATATGGCTGCAGATGTCGGCAAGCCGCTCAGCAGCATCATGACCGAGATGCTGGATTACCTGAAGGGCAAGGTGATCCTTGCGCATCATGCAGATATCGAGCGCACCTTCCTGCAGAAGGCCTGCAACGAGTTATGGGGGTTTGCTCCGGTCTTCCCGATGATCGATACACTCGAACTCGCAAGGCAGTGGTTCGACCGCAGAAACATGCACTTCAGTCCTCATGAATTGCGACTGTTCAACCTGCGTGATCGCTACGGTCTGCCCCGCTACCCAGCGCACAACGCACTCACGGATGCACTTTCGACGGCCGAACTCTTCCTTGCACAACTCGATTACATCGGTGATGCCCACAAGCTCCGCCTGAAACAATTCCTCGTCAAAGGCAAATAATCCAAACCCGCGCCGCAGGGTGCAACACCGGACAGATTCTGTAAAATGGTGCTTGCCGGAGGCAGGCACTGCCGCTCCGGTATTTTAATTTTAGAAAATCATGCCAGCCCGCACAGTCCCGGCTTGCGGGTATTAGATGGAGACCATAAGAATGACGCTGAAAGTCGGTGTTTTTGTCGATGCAGAAAATGTCCGCTATAACGGCGGTTACCAGCTTCGCTATGATGTACTAAGAACTTTCGCCGGCCGCAACGACCGACGTCTGATACGCCTCAATACTTATGTCGCCTTCGACCAGGAACGTGCAGCGGATGATCCCGAGTACGCCAGAAAATCCTTTCTCTACCAGCAGCAGGCACGCCAGTTTGGCTGGAAGGTCATCCTCAAGAATGTCCGGCGATTCACCAACGAGGAGGGCCAGACAACCATCAAGGCCAATACGGATCTCGATGTTGCTGTTGATGCACTGACGCAGGCAGAACATCTCGACGAGATCCTGCTCGTGACAGGGGACGGGGACTTCCAGCCGCTGGTGACGGCCCTGCAGAATCGCGGATGCCGCGTGGAGCTCATGGGCTTCGACAATGTCTCCCGCCAGCTGCAGCGCCAGGTCGATCAGTTCCACTCGGGCTTCCTGATTCCAAACCTCGTGCCAATCGCCTATGAGCCCAAGAACCAGTGGGGCCGCACAGGATCGTGCGTACGTGGCATCTGCGCAAAGTGGTTCCCGGACAAGGGATACGGCTTCCTCAGCTTTCTCGACCGCATCGACGACAACAGCTGGATAACAAACGCCCGCCTCAAGGACTCACCGTGGAAGAGTGTGTTTTGCCATATCAACGAGGTCGCGAGCGATGTCACCGAGGATGACCTCGTTCAGGGAGATACTGTGCTTGAATTCTACCTGCAGGAGAGCCCGCAGGAAGAGGATGGGCTCGTAGCCCAGAACGTGCGCCTCGTGCAGGCCTGAAGAAAGCGCTCCAGGAACTGCCTACTTCAGATAGAAACGCAGCTTGCCAATCGACTCATCCATCTCGACCTGCAGTGGAACGCGCTCCTCATCCTGAGAAATCCAGAGGTAAAGCGTTGGCTGTTTCTTGCCTTTCTTGGTCTCGACGATCGAGACTTTCCAGGCATCGTATTTCCTGCCACGTGCCTCGAGCGTCTCGGTTCCGGCAAGACTGACATCGTAGCTCATTCTGTCCTTCCCGTTAGTGCCGGGAAAACGCTTTGAGTAGCCCTGGCTGTAAGGAAGGAAGCGGGCCGTATGAATCATGGCCCAGCGATCGAGAGCATTTTTGTCTATCTGCGAAGTCTTTCGGTTGCGTACCGCAGGCGTCTGACCGCCATTGTGATCCGTCGAAACAAGCTTCGCCTCAGCTGCCGACAGCGACTCGCCTTTCGACCAGAGTTCCAGATAGCTAGCCTGGCTGCCGTCCTTCGAAATGGTCACGAGCTTGTGGCGGTAGCCGTAGGGCTGGTATTCGGACTTGTTCTTCTTTTCACGCTTCTCGAAGGCAATTGTCCGGGGTACTGGATCTTCACTGAAGAAACTCTGGTAGAAGAAACGGGTCGGATAGAGCGATTCGAGCAGTGTGTGATTCTCCGAGCTCATGCGAACCCTGGTGTTGAGGCAGCTGCCACGACCGTAACAGGAAGCAAGTTTGCGGGTCTCGATGCTGCCATCAGCCAGGCTTGCCCAGCTGAATGCAGTCAGGGCTCCCTTGAACTTGATCGTATAATTGAAGGTTTCTGCGCTTGCCAGGCTGGTCACCAGCAGTAGCAAGATCGCCAGCATCGTCCTCATGTTGTTCCCGTCTGGTTGTCGAATTACACTGCAGTATGACAGATTCGAGTCCCCGGAGTTCACGATTGAACAGCGCTTCCCTACCTGAAAAACAGGATGTTCATCATTTGCATCTTGATGAACACGAGAACATGGACAACAGAATCCGGCATGCCTACGCGCGACTTCGGGAACACCCTGAAACGCGCAAGACCCATCTCTTTCACGGTCGATACGAAAACATCTACCCGCCTCGCACAGAGTTTCCCGAGATCGAACCGCTGCTCGAATGGATCCTGGAGAATGGCCGCAACCACCTTGATCACGACAGCAATGAACTCGGGATCGCATTCTGGTTCAACGAGATGCAACCTGGTGACAAGACAACACTGCATACCCACAATGATGGCGATGAACTCCTTTCCGGCGTCTATTATCTCGAGGTACCGGAAGGCTCCGGGGATATCATCTTCCACTTCACCGGAGAAACAGCATCCTTCACCCCCGCTGCTGGCGACCTATTCCTGTTCTCGCCTGCCTTGCCACATGAAGTCGGGGAAAACCGCAGCCACAACGTTCGTCTCTCGGTTGCCTTCAATATCGGTATCCGAAGGACCGATGACGCTTGACATTCAGCAGCGTTCGATCAGAATTGGGCACCTTCATAGCCGCGGAGTAGTGTGAGAATGGCCACATCACCTGAAGAACTGACTGTCACCTGGGAAGAGGACGGCATCGAGGTCATCAAGGAACTCGACAAGCGTATTCTGTCGAAAGGCGCCTGGACGACGATTCTGTTTCGTTACCAGGACTGGAACCGCAGCAAGCAGGAATACAGTGGCGACAAGTACACGATCCGGCGTTACCAGAAACGCAACGGCCAGTACCAGCAAAAGTCGAAATTCAACATCTCGAGCAGGGATCAGGCACAGCAGATCGTGGATGCCCTGAATGAGTGGCTGAAGGACTAGTCACTGGACTCCGGGCCTGATAATTCCGGGCCACTGTTCCATCTCATCCAGGATTGCCTTCTCTTCCGGCGTCAGATCGCCCTGGTTACGCAGGGCTGCAATCTCATCGGTAAAGCCCTCACAGGTCAGACCGACACCATCAATACCCTCTTCCAGGCGCCCGCTGCAAAACGCTGTCCACTGCTGTTTCTCTTCCGGCGTCAGCGTCTCGGGCCAGTTTCTGGCCCTGTAGCGAAAATAGAGCGTCTTGAGGCGTGCATCCCTGAAGGCGGGTTTCCAGCATGCAAGCTCATCGGGCTTGCTGTTCCTGACACGCTCGCAAAGCTTGCGGTCTGTGTCCTGAAGGAATCCGCCATAGAGTGCCATATCAGCATCCCGGGGAGATTCCAGACCGAGCGTTTCACTGTAGACAGCCTCGAGCGTCCCGGTGAGCCCTGTGTCCGATAACAATTGCTGTCTGAATTCGCCGGCCTGTTGCAAATCGATCTGCCAGCGCTGCGCACTCTCCTCAGTCAGGGTAGCAACAGGCGCGATTGCGGGCGACTTGTTGATGTGCAGGGTTTTCAGCGGCGGTCGCTGATGCCCCTCTGGCAACTCTTCGCGTCTGGTGTAAAGCAGCTCGCGGATGGTATCGCTGTCCTGTTTCAGCAGCACCGAGGGGTCGTGGCGAAGATCATAGACGATAATCCCGTTACTGTTTGTCGGGTGCTGGATCAGGGGTAGCACGGGGGCAATGGAGCCAAGCTCTGCAGGATACATGCCACTGGCGTGCAGCAGGATCTCATGGTTTTGCAGGTCGATCTGTTGCTGCACGTTGCGTTTGAGTCGCAGGTTGAAATAGTAATCGAAGAGCCGCGGCTGTGTTTGCCGCACAAGCCGCGCGATGGCGATGGTCGCATGGACATCCGCCAGGGCGTCGTGAGCGTCCTCGTGGGCAATACCGTTCGCCACGGTGAGCTGGTCAAGCCTGAAACTCGTGATGCCGGGCTCCCCTTCCCGTTCAGGCCATGTGATCCCTTCAGGGCGCAGCGCATGTGTCAGGCGCAGCAGATCGAGAATATCCCAGCGGCTGTTCCCGTTCTGCCACTCGCGGGCATAGGGGTCGAAAAAGTTGCGATAGAAACCGAAACGGGTGACCTCGTCGTCAAAGCGGATACTGTTATAACCGACTCCGCAGGTGCCGGGCTTTGATAGCTGCTCATGGATCGTGGAAAAAAATTCGGCCTCTCGCACGCCACGCTCATCAGCCTGCCGGGGTGTCAGGTGCGTCACCAGTGCAGACATCGGGTGCGGCAGGTAGTCCACCGGAGGCTTGCAGTAAAGCATCACCGGCTCATCGATGACGTTCAGCTCCAGATCAGTCCTGATACCGGCAAATTGTGATGGCCGGTCATAGCGCGGGTCGATGCCCCAGGTTTCGTAGTCGTGCCAGAACAGGCTTGTTGACGGCATGATATAGTTTGGCAAGGATAAGAAGTCAGTTGAGCTTAACCGATGGCGTTGTCAAAAACACCCTTGATCGCGGCGATACTGCAGTTCGCAGGCGGTTTGAAATTCAGACAACTCTTCCTTATTACAGCCGCGCTGTTTCTTCTCAACCTGATTATTCCAGACCCGATTCCATTCTTTGACGAACTGATCCTCGGCCTGCTGGCGTTGCTCTTTGCTTCCTGGAAAAAAAGCGGCAGTCAACAGAAGCCTTCGGCTGACCCATCGGTCATCGAGGGAGAGGTCGTCAGCAGAAAGACATCGAAAGACACCCGCCCATAAAAAAACCGCGGCAATTGCCGCGGTTCTTCGGAAAGGTAGGGGTGCTCAGACCTTTTCCTTGATACGCGCGGATTTACCGGAGCGCTCGCGCAGGTAGTAGAGCTTCGCACGGCGCACGTCGCCACGACGCTTGACCTGGATTTCCGCGACACTGGGGCTGTAGGTCTGGAAGACCCGCTCGACACCCTCGCCGTGGGAAATCTTGCGAACGGTAAACGCAGAGTTCAGACCCCGGTTGCGCCTCGCGATGACAACACCCTCGAAAGCCTGAAGACGCTCACGCTCGCCCTCTTTGACCTTGACCTGTACCACGACAGTGTCGCCCGGACCGAAGTCAGGGATATCGCGCCCCATCTGTTCCGCTTCAAGTTGCTCAATGATGTTGCTCATTTCATTGTTCCTCGTTGGTCTGCTGCTCATGGGCAGCAATATAAGCCTTTAACAATTCTGTCTCTTCGGCACTCATCTGCCTTTTTTCCAGCAGGTCCGGGCGTCTCTGCCAGGTTCGTCCCAGTGACTGCTGCAATCGCCAGCGGCGGATCAGCTCGTGATTACCGCTGCGCAGTACATCCGGTATCTCCATGCCGTCGATCTCTTCGGGCCGCGTGTAGTGCGGACAATCCAGGAGACCATCGACATGCGAATCCTGTTCAGCCGAGAGCTCGTGCCCGAGTGCTCCCGGCAGCAACCGGGTAATTGCATCGACCATGATCATCGCGGGTAACTCGCCACCCGACAGGACATAGTCCCCGATCGACCACTCCTCATCGATCTCGCTTTGCAACAATCGCTCGTCGACACCCTCGTATCGACCGGCAACCAGCACCAGGCCGGAAAGACGACTCATTTGCGAGACAGCCTGTTGCGTCAAGACCCGGCCCTGTGGACTCAGGTAGATAACCTTGCTACCCGGTGCAACGTCACGTGCTGCGTTGATCGCATCCCGTAACGGCTCGACTTTCATCACCATGCCCGGGCCACCGCCATAAGGCCGGTCATCGACCGTGCGATGGACGTCCGTGGTGTATTCTCGCGGGTTCCAGCAATGAAGCTCGATCAGCCCCTTGTCCAGTGCCCGGCCGGTAATACCCTCGCACAGGGCATCGAACATTCCGGGAAAAAGCGTCACGATATCGAATCGCAACTTCAGAACTCCGGATCCCAGTCGACTACTATGCATCCCTGTTCAAGATCGATCTGCTTGATGACCTGCTCAGGGATATAAGGGATCAGGCGTTCCCTCTCTCCCGCGACGACCAGTACATCGTTCGCACCGGTCTCCATGAGATGGTCAACCCGGCCAAGCTCGGTGCCATCCACACAAACGACGGTCAATCCTTCGAGATCAGTCCAGTAATACTCGCCAGGTGCAGTATCGGGAAGTTCATTCCTGTCGACTGCCACATCGGCATTCAGCAGTTTTGCTGCAGCATCGCGGTCATCGATGCCTTCCAGCTTGACCACGACACTCTTGCCATGGCGGCGCCCCTGCTCGACGCGTATTCGTTTCCAGCCACCCTGCTGCCTGACCCACCAGTCGGGGTACTTGATGATCCCCTCGCGTGGCTCCGTGTCCGAATAGACCTTGAGCCAGCCCTGAACGCCATACAGGCCCGAGAGGCGGCCAAGTACAACCATCCGCTCGTCTGGCCCGGTCTCCAGGGACATCGCGTTGCGCTGTTTAGGAAGCAGCGGCCTCTTTGCGATAACCTTTAAGAAGGTCGCCGACGCGTTCGGAGGTCTGGGCACCCTGGCTGACCCAGTGATCGACGCGGTCAAGCGCGATACGCAGACGCTCTTCACCGCCCTTGGCCATCGGGTTGAAAAAACCGAGACGCTCGATGTAACGACCGTCGCGCGCATTGCGGCTGTCGGTCACGACCACATGATAGAACGGCTTTTTCTTGGCGCCGGTTCTGGAAAGTCGAATGGTAACCATGATTTACCCTGAAAATAGTTAATGCTGAACCCGCCTGAGCGAGTAAACCGGGCATTGTACTGATTTTTCAGGGAAAGTGAAGCGGAAATCGCAGTTTCTTCTGGCGAAGGGCCAGGCTTCCGGAAATGGCGGAGCGATCCCGGAAGGAACCACAGCAATGCGCGTGCAGGCTGCTGTTTCACATAGGTTTATTTCTACTCCGGCCAGCAGGATGACGCGCTGATCTCAACGCCGTTCCTGCTCTCATTGCCTCTCTGGCCGACAGAGTCGAGCAGATAGCGATAGCATCTGTCGTTCATCTGGGACCCTTCGTTGACCGGAGTCGCAGTTGCACTGTAGCGCTGCCCGTCTCCGGAAACCGTCATGGCAAGCCTGTAATGACCATCATCGCTGAGATCCCCGCCCAGAAGCGTTGCCGGTGTCACCCCGCCGAAAGAGCTGTTGATTGCGTAGTAACGTTCTGCTGCTGCAGCAAGTTCCATGAGAGCGATCGCGGCATGAGAGAATCGCCACGATGACTACCACGATCAGAAGCTCGATGAGTGAAAAACCTGCTGTGTGTTTCATTACCCACGTCCTGTCATGGAATCAGAATTCGAGATCGATCCAGCTGCGGTGCCTGTCGAGGCCATCGATAACAGGGGGCGCTTTGGGGCCGATGACCCTGGCACGATCATTCGTCGCTTCCGCCTCGTCAATCCTGTATGCCAGATCAACTTCGAGAACACCCTCGTGCAACAGCGCAACATCCTCCAGCGACTGAAAATCGAGATGATCATCGAGTAACTCCCGGCCCTCGCGGTATACCGGGTCGCCTGTGCAAAGGGCTCCCCTGCCCTGATCGCAGGCCAGCGCACTGATCCTGGCGATTGCCTGCATGATCTGGCTGACATCGAAGGAACTCTGCATGTCGAACAGCATTGATATGACCATGCTCTCCGTGACAGTACCCGTTGCATGGATGGCCGCCAGGCCCCAGCCCGGTTCGCCGTAACATTCATCACCCGGGTAGTGCCAGAAGATGGTCGACTCGTACAGAAAGCCATTCGGGTTATCGGGATTCGCATGCACACCGCCCCGTCCATCGGCACTGCTGTGAAGATCCGGTGGATTCTGCACAGACCAGGGTGGCTCGCCATTGTGCCAATTCAATGTTTTCAGGCTTTCCCCCTTCAGAGCATGCAGGGTCAGTGCGCCACCGCGCCATCGATCGGGTGTGACGGCATGGGTATCGGAATTGACACATGCCGGAAGCGTGCCGACAAGCCCTCCTGTGAAGACGGCATCATCCCTGATTGTGATCTTCAGTTTCTCGAGCACTGGTCCCTCCGGGGAACCGCCTGGTCCTGCAAAAACGAGGGGATAGCCGCCGGGATCGACGAAGTGATCGAGCAGGTCGCTCGTGCCGTCGTAACCTTGCAGGCGATCCTGCAGCAGCTTCTGATAGTCGAGGACATTCCACTGCCGTTCCACGCCATCGAACTGCAGCGTGATGACAGCACCCGGAGAGAGATCGGCATTTGCCAGCGTCAGAACAAAGAGTTCGCCCTCTGCCAGGTGTGCCGACAGTGGAAGGTCGAGCGTTCTGTGTCCATGCGCGGCAAGCCTGTCACCGAAGTAATCAATTTCCCTGACTGCCGTTTCTGCAGTGTCAAAGGCATGTGTATGCTGCGCGGTTGCTGCCCCGAGACCATCCTGATCGACATCGTCGGTATCGACATCGAGGTTCCACGCATCCGGTGAGATGCCCCCCGGGTGACCGAACGCCTGACCGTTGATGAAAGCGACATCAGACCCCGATGCGGTGTGTGCGAGGCGTATCTGCGAAAAAAGGCCGGTACCGAGGTATTCTCCGACAGCAGTGACCATGATGCCCTTGTCGCTGACGCTGTCCTCGTCCGTGAGTTTTCCGTCTCCATTGTGATCCGATAAGGGACGGTTTGAACTGCCGCCGCTGAGCCAGTCGAGTTCCATGTACCAGCTCGCAGGAACACGGATAGCATCGACCGTCTCTGCATAGGTGGAGATGAACTGCAGGCGGCCGCCCCTGAGCTGCGGCGCTTTCAGGACCCGCTCGCCCGGTTCAGGCAGGTCGACCTTCCATCCTTCCCCAAGATTGACCCGGGTATGGCTCCCCCCGATACGCAATCGCTTACCGTGCGCCGTCACTTCCTCGAGCCCTGAATCTATCCTTGAGGACAACAGGTCTGTCTCGATAATGGTTCGCAGCCTGCCCGGGTAGTCATGGATGCCGTAGATGCTCTGCCTGTCCGTGTTGACAGCATCCTCTTCACTCATCAGGCTTCCGGTCCCGAAATAGACCATGAAACCACCCTCGGGGTGTGCTGCAACCTCCGGCCGGGTCGTCACAGGCTGCTTCTCCCCGGCGTCATAGAGCGGAGCGTTTTCAGCACTGCGCCGAGCGAGATCGAATTTCCAGAGATTACCCTCGAGATCTCCGGCGTAAGCCGTATCTGCCTTGCCATTACCATCCGCGTCGATGATAGCCGGCGGGGCCAGTCCGAGTGTCTGTTTCTCAGGGACCATGATCCTGACCGGCGACATGTTTGAGATCTCCCCGAGCGGGACCAGGTACAGAGAGGCATTACCGCTTTCCGGCAGGAAGCCGTTGCCTGTGACCAGGTACCAGGCATCGTCTTCAAGTAGTACGATGGAAACAGGCCCGTGAATGTAACCGATGTCCGGATCACTGCCAGCGAATTCAGCGAGGATTTTCCTGTCCGTCGAAACATCCTCGAGATCGGGGTTTGTGACATCGAGAATAAAGAAGCCCTTGCCACCGGCGCCGAGTCCGCCGGCCAGGAGTGTTCGCCACTGACCGCCGGCAAAGGCATCGGCAGCGATGAGTTCCCCGTCGATGAAAGAGCTATGCACAAACGGCATCCTGGCAAGCCTTCCCAACCTTGTGTAATCGATCATCGTGGGGACATAGGCCCACACCTCCCTGCCGGTAGCTGCATCGAATGCATGTAGCATGCCGTCGTTGGCCCCGATATAGACGCGACCCTCACGCCCGGCATTGCTACTCCTGTAGCGAGCATAGCCCGGCAGGAAAAGCGGGTAATCGGCATGCGTCTCTCCCGGTGCACCGACGAAGACAGGATTGGAATGATGTATCGAACCAAGCAGGCTCTCGCGGATGCGGTAGCCGCCGGGCACTTCACCGGACCGGTCACCGCGCAGGTAATTCAGCAACGGGCTGTCGCCTGCTGCGTTTTGCAGGACGTTCCCGGCATCGAGCTGCTCTTTCTGTGTCTTGCTCAGGTGATTCCACCAGAAGCCCTGCTGGTTGCCTGAAGCATCACGCATGATGATCTTGCGCTTTTTCCACCAGGCGGGATCTGTGTTTTCTTCCGCGAGAAATACGCTCCCGGCATCCCACCCCGGGCTTCTGGTGGCGTTCCGGTCGAGTTTCCATTCGCGCAGGTTGCCGGTACCACTGGCATGATGAAAAGCCGGCTGGAACGCCTGCCCTTCTGCAAGGTGCAGATCATGATGCGAGAGTGCATACGGGGCGATGGTCCAGAACGGCTGGCTTGCCGGTTCGACAAACACTTCTGCCCGAGCCTGCAGGGTCATTTGCTGCATGGCCAGCATGAGGACAGATGCAAACAGGCATATGCCTCGTGATCGCTTCATTTCAATACCTCCTGTCTTCCCTTTCATGGTGCTGACGCGGATGCATACACCGACTGGACAAGGCGTACGGAACCATTGAGTTCAGCCCTGGACGTGATCACGAAAAGGTACGCCAGCCCGGCATCAGCCGACTCGTCTGGCCCCATGACCACCGAGCTTCCCGTCGTTTCACTGGAGGAGATGCTGACGGGGCCGCCATACTCGATCACATAGGCAATGCTGCGGGTGCTGTCGTTTCCCTTGTAAGGAATACCCGACCAGTCCCTCGCAAGCGGATCGATGGACTCCGCCCCCGTCACGGGATAGAAGATGTCCGCTTCATCAATATCCAGTGCCTGACCATTCATGATCTCGGCCACGATGGCCTGCTCTGCCAGTTTCAAGCCCTGTTCGGCCCTGTTCAGGACCTGCTCCTGAATCGAAGAACCCGCAGCCATGCGCGACTCGAGCACGGCGTTTTCGATGCCGGCAAGTGCCAGTACGCCGGTGGCCAGCATGAAAACCAGGGCAAAGACCAGTACAGCGCCGCTTTCCTTTCCTGTCTGTTGCATATTCCCCTATCCGTTCCTGACGCTGACGGCTTTGAAGAACAGCATTCTGCGCAGCCCTCTTTCGGCAGCCGGAATCTGGTAGGTCATGTTGCCCATGCTGTAGCTCGTTTGCTGAATACGGTAGCCGCCATAGCCGCACTCCTGGCGTGCGAGCACCCAGAGTCTGACTTGCCGAACCTTTTCCCAGTCTGAGGCAGTCATCGCATTCGCATCGATGAAGCGCATGGCGCTGCCATCCGAATCCACAGCAATTCCGAACATGATCTGCAGCTGCTCGATACCGGTAGCAAGTTCTTCGGCGACCGGCAAACCGTTTCTGTCGAGCTGCTCGCGATAGAGTGAAGGTGGCCTGCTCCCATCCGGACAGGTCATGACACCGGAAGACCGGATGTAGTAGGCGTGGGAAACGAGCCTGCGCAGCACAACAGGCGAACCCGGGACGGTATTGTCAGGATCGGCCTCGTCCTCTCCCTGAAAGATGGCTCCCTCTGTCAGGGAGCTTCTGATGAAGAGTTCACCACCCGAGGGCGTCGAGCTGACCGGACGGCTGTCTGCATAGCGCAGCGTCAGTATGTCCCCGCGCAGATAGTCATTTCCCGGGACGCAGGCATAACCATCATTCGTATCGTTGATACCGAATATCGGACGAAACGCCATCGCACCCCATCTGCCGCTGGTCGTCGGACAACTGCCATCGGGCATGCGTACACCGGTTCCACCAATCGAACGCCTGTTGATATTGCCGGCAAAATAGCCGGCACGCCGGATATCACGAGCAAGCACATCGAGTGCAAAGCGTGCATTCTGCTGCATACCCGAAAGATCATCCTGGACGCGGCTGTTGAACCTGCCATCGACATAGAGTTTTCCGCCGGCAGCAATGACGATCATGCCGATCACCGTCGAGATCAACAGCTCGATCAGACTGAGTCCTGCCTCTCCCCTGAATCCATTCGTCACAACATCACCTCGAGCGCATGGCGCCTGATTGCGTTGCTGGCATCATCGGGAGGGGGACAGCTGCCTGCGGATGCCTTGCGTCCCTCGTTCCAGCAAACATTCACTCTCACAAGAGTGCCCTTTTCAGCAACAGGAATCCGCTCAACGCTTGCATGACCGCCCGGCAGCCGATTGAGTACCAGGCCCCATACTTTCATGTCATTGGCCGCAATTTGGGATGCTGTGCAGGATGCAGACAACCCCTCGCATCTCACAGTCGTTGAGGGCGGGGTTAACGCACCGTCATAGTCACCTGCGAGTGCAGCTGCAGGATTGGCTCGAATTGCATCAGTGATACTGTATGCGACCGTGATGGCTTGAGTCTGGAGGTGGCTGGCAGTCACAGTTCGCAGACTCTTGACCTGCATGGCGACATAGCCGAGCACCGATACCATGATGACAAACATGGCGATCATGATGCTGACCAGTCCGGTGCCGGACTGGAGCCTGAACAGGCAGTTGTTGCGCACTTTCAACCGGAGTCCCCGAGACTGCCGCTACATCACGACAGCCTCTTCCCGAAGCCGCTTCAGGCTTCGCGGTCGCTGTTTAAACTGAGCTGTCCTGTGTCATGGCAGCCTGATCGTGCGAACTGCTCAAGATCAATGGAATCGGGAAAGGGATCCGGTGGAGTGGCACCATACATGGTGAATTTCATTCCCTGAAGCATCTCATCCCTCCTGGATGTTCTATGGTATCCGTGGCAACACATTGCTCTGGCCTCCTGCCGACACGCAATGCGCGCTGTTGCAACAACCGGATGAAGGGCAATGAATGCGCAATGCCTCACCTGACTGTCTTACAGACAGGTATAGTCAAAAATTCCCGCCCGGTAAAGAGTGGTCGCAAAAGATCGACATGAAAACGTAATCCCGGGAGAGGAAAGCTCGAGCACCGGGCTTTTGCCCGATGCTGTTGTCAAAGAAGCATCAGGAGGATCAGGAGCGGGTCCTGTTGCCAATTTTCAGGCGCAGGGCGTTGAGCTTGATGAAGCCCTCGGCATCCTTCTGGTCGTAGGCGCCGGCATCATCCTCGAAGGTCGCAATGCTCTCGTCGAAGAGGCTGTGTGTTTCGGAGCGGCGTCCGGCGATGATGACATTGCCCTTGTAGAGCTTGACCCGGACTTCCCCGTTGACGACTGCCTGGCTCTGGTCGATCGCTGCCTGCAGCATCTCTCGTTCGGGACTCCACCAGAAACCGTTGTAGATCAGGGTCGCGTAGCGCGGCATGAGTTCATCCTTGAGATGACAGGCCTCGCGATCGAGTGTCAGCGACTCCATGGCCCTGTGCGCCTTGAGCATGATGGTGCCGGCGGGTGTCTCGTAGCATCCGCGTGACTTCATGCCAACGAACCGGTTCTCGACGATATCGTCGCGTCCAACACCATTGGCCCCACCAATCCTGTTGAGGCTTTCCATGACGCTTGCAGGACTCATCCGCTCGCCATCAATTGCGACGATATCGCCCTTTTCGTATGTCAATGTGACATAGGAGGGTTCATCCGGCGCCGCTTCCGGCGAGACACTCCAGCGCCACATCTCCTCTTCCGGCTCGGCCCAGGGATCCTCGAGAATGCCTCCCTCGTACGAGATATGCAGCAGGTTGGCGTCCATCGAGTAGGGGGATTTCTTGCCTGCCTTGGCGAAATCGACCGGAATCCCGTGTTCCTCTGCATAGGCCATGAGTTTTTCACGTGACAGCAGGTCCCACTCACGCCAGGGTGCGATCACCTTGATTTCCGGCATGAGGGCGTAGGCGCCGAGTTCGAAACGCACCTGGTCGTTACCCTTGCCGGTGGCGCCGTGAGAGATGGCATCCGCCCCGGTCTCTCTTGCGATCTCGACCAGGCGCTTCGCAATGAGCGGACGCGCGATCGAGGTACCGAGCAGGTACTCGCCCTCGTAGATGGCGTTAGCCCGGAACATCGGAAAGACGTAATCACGCGCAAACTCCTCGCGCAAGTCCTCGATGTAGATCTCCTTCACGCCCATCGCCTCGGCCTTTGCGCGTGCTGGCGCGACCTCCTCGCCCTGCCCGATATCCGCGGTGAAGGTGACGATCTCGCACTGATAGGTATCCTCGAGCCATTTCAGAATGACAGAAGTATCAAGTCCGCCCGAGTAGGCGAGGACGACCTTGTTGGCACTATTGGACATGTTCGGGACCTGTGAATAGCTGAAATACAGTCGGCGATTATAACGAATCCCCTGTTGTACTGCGCAAGATCATCCGTACCCGCAAGCGGCTTTGTTCAGGCGGTCAGGTCGGTAATTGCCCGGGTGCGGTGCAGCTTTCGTCTAGAGAAAGCGTTCAAGTTGCTCGATGAAGGGACCGGGCTTTTCCGCGTAGACCCAATGGCCCGCTCCCGGAATGGTGACAATGCTGGCGCCCGGAAAGAGTTGCTGGATAGTCGCATGATCCTGATAGTTGATGTAGGTCGATTTTTCGCCGGCGACAAACAGCGATTGGCCGGCGTAAGGCCTGCGTCGCTTCGAGGGAAAGCCGACAATGTCATGCTGTCCCTCCGCGAGTGCTTCCAGGTTGAGCCGCCAGATCCAGCGCCCATTGTCTCGCACGAGGTTTTGCAGCAGAAAGCCGCGCAATGCCGGATCAGCGAGGCGTTTCCCGAGCAGGTTGTCCGCCTCCTGGCGCGAGCCAAGCAGCGCGAGATCAATCGAGCGCAGGCTGTCGATGATCTCGCCGAAACCGTGCCGGTAGCTGACCGGTGCAATGTCAACGACGACAAGCCTGTCGCATCGCTGCGGATATTCCAGGGCGAGTTCCATTGCCACCTTCCCGCCCATGCTGTGGCCGATGATGCTCGCCGTTTTGATATCGAGATGATTCATGAGACGGATGAGGTCGTCAGCCTGCGCCTCGTATCCGACATCAGTCGCATGGAAAGAGCGACCGTGATTGCGCAGGTCAGGGAGGATACAGCGATGCTTCGACGCGAAATGACTCACGACACGGCCCCAGTTCGATGACGACCCGAAAAGCCCGTGCACAAAGAGCAACGGAGAACCCCCGGATGCGTGTTCCCCACTCTCCCTGTAGTGAAGGTAGTGCATGAAGCGGCGCTTATTTCCTCTTGCGTGCCGGCGGCAGGTCGGTACAGCTGCCCTCGGCAACCTCCGCCGCCATGCCGATTGTCTCGACAAGTGTCGGATGAGGATGGATCGTTAGCCCGATATCCTCGGCATCAGCGCCCATCTCGAGAGCGAGCATCGTCTCGCCGATCAGATCGCCTGCGTTGGGGCCGACGATCCCCGCCCCGATGAGACGCTTTGTCCCGGCGTCGAAGATGAGTTTCGTGATCCCCTCCTCGCGACCAATCCCGAGTGCACGGCCGCTGGCTGCCCAGGGAAAGACAGCTTTCTCGATCGCGATGCCCTCTTTTTTCGCCTGGTTCTCGGTGACGCCCATCCAGGCGACCTCCGGGTCGGTGTAGGCGACAGACGGAATCGACAGCGGATCAAACAGACTTGGAAGACCGGCAATTACCTCGGCAGCGACCTTGGCCTCATGGGTTGCCTTGTGCGCCAGCATCGGTTGCCCGACCACATCGCCAATGGCATAAATATGCGGCACGTTGGTGCGCATCTTCTGATCGACCGGGATAAACCCCTGCTCGTTGACAGTCACGCCTGCAGCCGCGGCATTGATCCTGTGGCCATTGGGCGAGCGACCGACTGCAACCAGGACCCGATCGTAAAGCTGCGCCTTGTCGGGTGCATGCTTGCCTTCAAAGCCGACCTTGAGGCCATTTTTCTGAGGCTTGATCTCGGTCACCTTTGTCTCGAGCATGATGCTGTTGACTGTTTTGCCGAGATGTTTCTGCAGTGGCCGGACGAGATCCTTGTCGGCTCCGGGCATGAGTTGGTCCTGCAACTCGACAATGTCGATCTTCGAGCCGAGCGTGCCGTAGACGGTCGCCATCTCGAGGCCAATGATGCCACCACCGATGACGAGCATTTTCTTCGGAATATCCTCGAGCTCGAGTGCTCCCGTCGAGTCGATCAGGCGCGGATCCTCATTCGGAAAAACCGGGATTTTCACGGCCTGCGATCCCACGGCGATGATGCAGCTGTCAAAAGAGATCGTCGTTGTGCCGGCATCAGTCTCGACTGCCACAGAATGATCGCCTGTAAATCCCGCGATACCCTGGACCACAACGACCTGGCGCGCCTTCGCCATGCCCGCGAGACCGGTGGTGAGTCTGGATACCACCTTCTCCTTGCCGGCACGCATCTTGTCGACATCAATCTTCGGCTTGCCGAACTCAACCCCCATGGCAGCGATTTCAGCCGCTTCATTGATCACCTCGGCTGTGTGCAGGAGTGCCTTGGAGGGAATGCAACCGACATTGAGACAGACGCCACCGAGCGCGGGGTAACGCTCAACGAGAATTGTCTTCTTGCCGAGATCGGCTGCGCGGAAGGCTGCCGTGTAACCTCCCGGTCCAGCGCCAAGCACCAGCACCTCGGCATGCATATCAGCCTCGCCGGGCGCGACAGAAGAGGCTGCCACTTTTTCCGGCTTGAGATCGGAACCTCCTGTCTCCTCATGGACATGATCGACCGAGGCATCTGCCGAGTCGGCAGTCATGGTCAGGATCAGGTCGCCCCTGGATACCCGATCACCAACTGACACAGCGATACGCGAGACGGTGCCGCTATTCGGAGCAGGAATCTCCATGGTCGCCTTGTCGCTTTCGAGGGTGATGACCGAGTCCTCGACATTGATGGTATCGCCTTCGGAGACCAGCACCTCGATGATTTCCACCTCTTCAAAGTCACCGATATCAGGGACCTTGACTTCAACGGTATTGCTCATGGATCTTCCTCGTAATTGGTGTGCCGCCGTTTCACTTAAGGATGCGGCGGCGAAATCGCTGCAATAGCTCTATCCTACTGTAACCGGCCCGAGAGATCTTCAATGCTGACCTTTGGGATTTTCAAACCAGGGCTTCCCGGCGGATCAGAGCAACAGTGTCCTGATGTCGCTGAGCAGGCCACCCAGATAGCTCGTGAAGCGGACTCCCTGGGCACCATCGATCACGCGATGATCATAGGACAGCGAGAATGGCATGATCAGCCGCGGCTCGAACTCCTCGCCATTCCACACCGGTTTCATCTGCGAGCGTGAAACGCCGAGAATCGCGACCTCTGGCGAATTGACGATCGGCGTAAACTGGGTGCCGCCAATCCCGCCCAGGCTCGAGATCGAGAAGCAGCCACCCTGCATATCCGACGGGGAGAGCTTGCCAACACGCGCATTGCCGGAAATTTCCATGAGTTCTGCGGCAATCTGGAAGATGCTCTTCCTGTCGACATCACGCACGACAGGGACCATGAGTCCGTTATCCGTATCGACTGCCACACCGATATGCACGTACTTCTTCATGACGAGGCTCTCGCCGTCAGGTGTCAGCGAGCTGTTGAACTCCGGCATCGCTTTCAGGGCATTGGCGCAGGCCTTCATGAGAAATGGCATGAATGTCAGCTTGATGCCGGCGTGCTCGGCGCGCTGTTTCGACTCCTTGCGAAACTCCTCAAGTTCCGTGATATCCGCCTCGTCGAACTGGGTCACATGCGGAATGTTGAGCCAGGCGCGATGCAGGTGGGCTCCGCTGATCTTCTTGATACGGCCGAGTTCAACGATTTCAGTCTCGCCGAATTTGGAGAAATCCACCTGAGGTGCTTCCGGCAACTGGAAACCGCTAGCCCCCTGCGCAGCAGCCTGGCCGCTGGCAAGGGAACGCTTGATGTGGTCCTGCACGTCCGTCTTGGTGACGCGTCCCTTGGGTCCGGATCCCTCGACAGTGGTAATATCGACACCAAGTTCACGGGCGAAACGGCGCACCGAGGGAGATGCATGAGCGATTCCGCTCGTGATGCGCTCCGGGGCCGCGGCCTCGATCGGCGCAGGTTTGCGCTCACTCTCACCGGGCAGTGGCGCAGCCTCGGTGTCAGTCGATGGTGCAGCAGCCGGAGCCGTCACAGGAGAAGGTGCAATGGAAGGCTCGGGCTCCTCGAGTGCGCGGTCGCCTTCTGCCATCTCGGCCGTTGCGTCGGCCGTGGTTGCGGCTGCATCAGCGGGTTCCATCGTCAGGATCATGTCTCCCTCGCCGACGCGATCGCCAACAGCGACCTTCAGCGAAACGACCCGTCCGTTGACAGGCGACGGGATTTCCATGGTCGCCTTGTCGCTCTCGAGTGTGATCAGCGAGGCCTCTTCCTCGACCTCGTCACCCTCGGCAACGAGCACCTCGATAATTTCGACATCGGAGAAATCGCCGATGTCCGGGACTGTTACGTCTATGGTCATCTTTGTTTCTCCGTTATCAGACAGTTACCGGGTTCGGCTTTTCGGGATCGATACCATACTGCTTGATTGCCGCAGTCACGGTTTTTGCATCAACCTCGCCCTCTTCAGCCAGCGCCATCAGGGCAGCCACGACGACATAGTACCGGTTGACTTCGAAGAAACGGCGTAGCGCCGCGCGCATGTCAGAGCGGCCGAAACCGTCGGTGCCAAGCACGATGTAGGTGCGGTCGATGTAGTTGCGGACCTGGTCGGCGTAGGTCCGCATATAGTCGGTTGCAGCCACGATCGGACCTTTCGTCTTCGCAAGCTGCTGCGTGATATAGGGTATGCGCTTCTTCTTTCCCGGGTGCAGCATGTTCCAGCGTTCGGCATCAATCCCGTCACGACGCAGCTCGTTGAAGCTTGTAACACTCCAGACATCGGCAGACACATCCCACTCGTTCTCGAGCAGTTCGGCAGCGGCAATCACCTCGCGCAGGATCGTCCCTGAGCCCATGAGCTGGACACGGCTCTTCTTGCGGCCACCCTTGCTGAACGGGTAGATCCCCTTGAGGATGCCCTCCTCCGCACCTTTCGGCATTGCCGGCTGGTGGTAGTTCTCGTTCATGACAGTGACGTAGTAGAAGACGTTGTCCTTCTGCTGGTACATGCGACGCATGCCATCCTGCAGGATCACCACCAGTTCGTATGCAAAGGCCGGATCGTAGGAGACGCAATTCGGAATGGTGCCGGCAACCAGGTGGCTGTGGCCGTCCTGGTGCTGCAATCCTTCACCGGCTAGCGTCGTCCGGCCGGCCGTGCCACCGAGCAGGAAGCCGTGTGCCTGCATGTCGCCAGCGGCCCAGGCAAGATCACCGACGCGCTGGAAGCCGAACATCGAGTAATAGATGTAGAAAGGAATCATGCTGACGCCGTGATTGCTGTAGGCAGTGGCAGCAGCGATCCACTCCGACATGGCACCGGCCTCGTTGATACCTTCCTGCAGTATCTGGCCTTTCTTGTCCTCACGGTAATACATGAGCTGGTCGGAATCCTCCGGCTCGTAGAGCTGCCCGGAGGAGGAGTAGATGCCAAGCTGGCGGAACATGCCCTCCATGCCGAAGGTGCGCGCTTCGTCCGGCACGATCGGGACGACGCGCTTGCCGATGTTCTTGTCCCGGATCAGCATCGTCAGGAATCGCACGAAAGCCATGGTCGTCGACATCTCGCGCTCGCCACTGTCCTCGAGAAGCGCCTTGAAGGTCTCGAGCGGCGGGATCTCCAGCGTTTCGACTTCCGGCAAACGCGAGGGGAACGGGCCGCCGAGCTGCTTGCGACGTTCTTTCAGGTACTGGATCTCCGGACTGTCGTCGGCCGGCCTGAAATAAGGCGCAGAGGCGATCTGATCATCGGGAATCGGGATATTGAAACGGTCGCGAAACGCGCGCAGCGATTTCTCGCCCATCTTCTTCTGCGAGTGAGTCGTGTTTTGTCCCTCGCCGGCCTCGCCCATGCCATAACCCTTGACGGTCTTAGCCAGGATGACAGTCGGCTGACCTTTGTGCGCCATCGCCTCGGCATAG
The DNA here is from genome assembly GCA_037385685.1 of Gammaproteobacteria bacterium. Classification (GTDB taxonomy): domain Bacteria; phylum Pseudomonadota; class Gammaproteobacteria; order Chromatiales; family Chromatiaceae; genus Sva-25. The sequence continues at coordinate 23,854 of JARRMW010000025.1, read as the reverse complement.
GCGGTATAGACCTTTTGTGGATCATGGCCGCCACGGTTGAGCCGCCAGATATCCTCATCGGACATGTTCGCGACCATATCCTTGAGTTCCGGATAAGCGCCGAAAAAGTGCTCGCGCGTGTAGGCGCCGCCCCGCGACTTGTAGGCCTGGTAGTCACCATCCACGGCCTCTTCCATGCGCCTGGCCAGCAGACCCGTCTTGTCGCGCGCCAGCAACGGATCCCAGTAGCTCCCCCAGATCACCTTGATGACGTTCCAGCCCGCGCCACGGAAGATCGCTTCGAGTTCCTGAATGATCTTGCCGTTGCCGCGCACCGGACCGTCGAGGCGCTGAAGGTTGCAGTTGACGACGAAGACCAGGTTGTCGAGCTTTTCGCGCCCGGCCAGCGTGATCGCGCCGAGAGATTCAGGCTCGTCCATTTCGCCATCGCCCATGTAGGCCCAGACAGTGCGATCATGCGTCAGGGTATCGACAATGCCGCGATCATGCAGGTAACGCATGAAGCGCGCCTGGTAGATCGCCATGATCGGCCCCAGTCCCATGGAAACGGTCGGAAACTGCCAGAAGTCCGGCATCAGCCAGGGATGCGGATAGGAGGAGAGGCCGTTGCCATCGACCTCCTGGCGAAAATGATTGAGCTGTTCCTCGCTCAGGCGCCCCTCGAGGAAGGCACGCGCATAGATACCGGGCGCCGAGTGCCCCTGGAAGAAGACCAGGTCGCCTCCATGATCCTTGTTCCGGGCGTGGAAGAAGTGATTCAGCCCGACATCGAAGAGCGTCGCGCTCGAGGCAAAACTTGCGATATGCCCGCCGAGTTCGGTCGACTTGCGGTTGGCCTGTACGACCATCGCCATGGCATTCCAGCGGATGATCGCACGTACCCGGCGTTCCATGGCACGGTCTCCCGGGTAGGGTTTCTCCTTGTAGAGCGGAATCGTGTTGAGATAGGCCGTATTGGCGCTGAAGGGCAGGTATGCGCCTGCACGACGCGTCTTGTCGATCAGTTTCTCGAGCAGGTAATGGGCACGTTCGGCGCCCTCATGTTCGATGACGCCTTCAAGGGCATCAAGCCACTCCTGTGTCTCTTGCGGATCAAGATCATGTTGTTGATCTGTCATTGGGTTCTTCCTGTGACAGTTGTTGTTCGTGTTTATCGCGGGAATGCATGAGGATAGTACCGGCCGGGATCGCCAACCGCCGCGAACTGATATCGAAAATACACGAAATACTCAGAAAATTCGTGTATTTGTTTTATCAATAGTGACTATTTGTCAGCCCTATGAAAGGGCGCTATTAAACGCGACTCATGGCGCTTTTGCAAGTTTAGCATCCGCAAACACCAGCGTCTCCGGCCGGCCTGCGGGATGTCTGCGGTCCTGGCTGCGGAGACCAGGCACAAGATGATCGAATTACAGAGTCACGGCAAGCAATAACTTTCATTGGAGCACCCCCGGACCATACCCAATAATTCTGCAGCCATGAGGAGATAGCCTGATGGCTGGCGACCCGGAACTGGAAATAACGGGTAGTCCAATCCAGTATCAGTTGAGGACAACAGAATGAAAAGCCTCCCGATGATCGCCGCCCTGGTTATGTGCACAGCCGAGGCTGCGTTCGCCAACCCGGAGAGCATCGAACAGGAACTCTCCCCGCAGGAACTCTGCGAAACTTACGCGAAGGAAGATGGCGTGACGGACGAAGACTATGCGGGTTACATGCAGGACTGCATCAGCTCTTTTGAGGAAGTGCCCCCGGACAGCATGGATGGAAGCAGCATGAACGAAGAGAATCTGCGCGGACTGAACGAGTAATCGCAGCCGGCAACTACACCGAAACCGGGGCATCCGCCCCGGTTTTTTTGATTCCGATCTTTGATCGAAAGCAGAAAAAAGCCGAATCATCGACTCCGCTGAATGCGTGCACACTGTGCGCACTTTTCTCCTTCATCGTTTGCCATGTCTATTGCAGTCGCTGAACATATCGACACTGGAGAGCTCCCGCATACCAATACGGCCATCGTCGATGCTCTGGCGCACAAGGGCTGGTGTGTCATGCCAGGCTTCATTCCGGACGCGGATATCGACAGACTGCGTACCCTCGCACTGAAACAGCATGCTGCGGAAAGGTATCGGCCGGCGGGTATCGGCAAGGGCTGCGATCGCGCGGTGAACCGCGAGATGCGTTCCGACCTGATTTGCTGGATCGATCCGCATGCCAGCGACTATCGTGAACTCTGCGGAGAGCGATTCGAGACGTTGCGCCTCGCCATCAATGAGCAGATGTATCTCTGTCTCTTCGACCTCGAGGCCCACTATGCACTCTATCGACCTGGTGCATTTTATGGCAAGCATCTCGACCAGTTCCTCCAGGGTGGCAGGCGCAAGCTGACCCTGATCCTCTACCTGAACCGTGGATGGCAGCCGGAGGATGGCGGTGAATTGTTGCTTTATGCAGACCAGGCACCGGCATCGGCTCCTGTCAGGATCCTGCCGCATGGCGGCACACTAGTCTGCTTCATGAGCGAGTTGTTTCCACACGAGGTGCTTCCGGCCAGACGTGACCGTCTGAGCCTGACCGGCTGGTACAGGACTCGCGAGATATCTCTCCCTATTTCCGCTTGAGGGCTTTGATCGCCTGCTGCATCGAAGCGCGATCGAGACACTCGGGGCGATAGACCACATAGGCAAGGCGGTTGATGACCGGCGCGTGCTCCACGGCGAAAAGCCGCTCCGCATCCAGATAGTCACGACTCATGGCTTCAGGCAGATAGGCCGCCCCTCCCCTGTCGAGTAAAAGGCCAAGTGCAACTTCACCGGAGTTGGTTCGCAATGCAGGTGGAGACAGATCAGGAAATTTCTCGGCGTGAACGATGCTGTAGGCACTGCCCCAGTCGACCATGACATAGTTCCGGCTCATCGCCTTGTCGACCCCCATGCCCGGCCTGGAGGCATAAAGCCGTAACGGCACTTCTGCAACCTGCTTGATCTCCAGGCCGGCCGTCTGCGGAGGATCGAACATGAAAGCGCAATCCAGCATCCCGAGAGAGAGGCGCTGAACCAGTGCATCATTGCCAAGTATGTCAATCTGCAAGGCGATATCAGGTGCGTATTTCCGGAATCGACGCGCCCAGCGCTCGACATAGATGGTCCAGAGATCGAACAGGCAGCCTGCCGACAGGGACGCGGAGAGATCCGGATCGAGCGCAACAGACTGCCGCGCCCTCTCCCATCCCTTGAGAAGTGTTTCCGCATGCTGCAACAGACGGTTACCCGCAGGGGTCAGTTGAATGTCGTTGCGCTTTCGCACGAACAATTCCGCCCCGAGTATTTCCTCGAGTTGCTTGATACGCGCACTGACAGCCGATTGCGTCAGGAAGAGCGCATCAGCCGCGCGGCTGAAATGGCGCGTTCTTGCGACTTCCAGAAAGGTCTTGAGTAGAGAAATATCCAATCGTCAAGATTCCCGTTTGCTGTGGTGTCATCTACCAGTCTCTCTGCGTGACGCATTGAACAGGGCTGGAACAGGCAGGCACCGGAAAGAAATTCAGGTTAATGAAACTCGCCGGATTATCGATGAATAAATTCGATCAATTCAATCGATATTTTTTATTTCTTGATCTGCCAAAAATGCACTATCTACTGAATCATCCAGACCATGCAGTGCAACCGGACAATGAGTGAAGAAGAACTTTATGATGATGATGACACGGAAGAGATCGAGGATGATGCCTCGTTCGAGGAAGTGATCCAGAGTGCTGGTGAAAGAAAGAGAAACAGCCTCGAAACGCGTCGACGAATCGAGCAGATGATGGAACTCAAGCGTTTGCGCGAGTACGATGACAGCATCGGCCTCGAGGATCTCGACTGGTAAATACGCGTAGCCGGCAGGCATCGCCTGCCGGCTCCTTGTTTATTCAATCATCAATCACCCAGTCAACACCATGCTGACATGAAAATCAGTCATGATATGAGATGTATAGAACCAAATCGGGACTATTATCAATTTGATTTTTTAATGGTGACGAGCAATCTCTTTTGTGACCCTCTATCAGAATCTTATGAAGCAGCTCTTATCACTCCTGCCAGCGTCGAGGTGTCACCTGGCGGCCTGATGTCATGAGCAGCATCAGTAGATGCGGCAGGATGGCTAGCCCCGCGTCACATCGGTCACGTCGAGCAATTCCCGAAGCAGTGATGTCGCAAAGCAACCGCTATCGAGGGCGAACCCCAGTTCAAGCCCGTCCCCATCGAGTGAGAAGTCAAACCCGCTGGCGACAGCGCGCAACATTCTGCGATTGGCCTCGACCCGACAGTGCACCAGCCCCTCGATCCACCAGGAAAATTCAGCGAGCGCAGCTTTTTCAAGGGTAAGCGCGTCGTCCTGTGGAGCGATGCGTGCATCACTGCCACAGAGAGGCCCTGTGGCCCCGACAAGCTGCTGATCATGGCGCGGCATGAGGGTCTTGTCATGCTCATCGGCGATAAAGAGACTGCTTGAACCGGCAATCTGCATCACATCACCGGGGATCGGCCTGATCCAGTTGTTCTGCCGAATCCGTTCGGCAAGCACCTCGTTGAAGAGCATCGCACGTACTGCCGAGAGATAGATCCCCTCGGACGCCTTGCGCGTTTTGCCGCGTTCCAGTACTCGGATCGCGCTCTCGAGGTTACCGCCATTGCGTCCGAATCGCTGCAAGCCGAAATAGTTGGGGAACCCCGATGCAGCAACTCTACGTATTTTCGCCTCGAGCTGGCCGGAATCAGCCGCAAGGTTCCGGACGAGGATCCGGAAGCGGTTGGCGCGTACAACACCACGCCGCAGCTTGCGGTTATGGCGTAAAGCCCTGAGCAGCTGCAGACTTTTCGGCAACGAGGAGAAATCGGGATCCGGTTTTCCCGGCAGGTAGAGTGAAAACCATTGCCGTGTAACTGCATGCCTGTCTTTCATCCCGGCGAAACCGATGTTGCGCGGATGCTGCGAGGCGGCTTTTGAGAGCAAGCGCACGACATCGGCCGTGTTCAGGCCGGTTTTCTCGATAAAGAGATAGAGATGCTCACCCTCACCCGTCAGTTCGAATGGCAGGGATTCCTCGACGAAAAAATCCCCGGCCATTGTGCGAATAGCACCTTTTCCCGCTGCCCCGCCATAGGCACGCGGATGTCCCTCGGGGCTGTAATTTCTGGCCTGTTCGCGGGAGCAGCTGCCGGCAGTGTCTGTCACCTGATCGCACGCCCCAGTCGCTCGATGGCGAGCTGCATTCGCTCGACAGAGGTCGTATAGGCAAATCGCACATAGCGTTGTGGTTCATTGAAACCGAAATCCTTGCCGGGCGTGATCGCGACACCGGCTTCCTCGAGCATGCGCTCGCAGAATGTAAAACTGTCCCCGGTCAGCCCGGAGCAGTCTGCGTAGAGATAAAAGGCGCCCTGCGGTTTTTCGCCCAGTCCGAAACCAAGCTCTTGAAGTGCAGGGTAGAGAAAATCCCGCCGCTCATGGAAATCTGCGCGGCGCTCCTCGAGAATCGCAACCGTGGCAGGCTGCATGGCAGCCAGGGCAGCGTACTGTGCGATGGTCGGGGCAGAAAGATAGAGGTTTTGGGCAAGCCGCTCCATCACGGGGACCCAGGCTTCCGGGACCACGAGCCAGCCAAGACGCCAGCCGGTCATGCCGAAATATTTCGAGAAGCTGTTGACGATGAAGAGGTTGTCGGCGTCGAACGACAGGGCCGTGAACGGCTCGACATCGTAGCTGAGTCCCTGGTAGATCTCGTCCACGATGAGCGCACCATCAAGCCCGGAAACTGTCTTGCTGATTGCCTCGAGCTGCTCTGGAGTCAGCACGCTGCCGGTCGGGTTGGAAGGCGTCGCGATCATGAGAGCGCGCGTGCGCGCTTTCCAGTGCTCCCTGATCTGTTGCGGAACGGGAATCCAGCCATTGGCCATTGAGACCGGCAATGGGACAGGCACGGCATCGAACAGGTTCACAAAGTTGCGATTGCAGGGATAGCCGGGATCCGGCAACAGCACACGATCACCACTGTCCGCAAGCGCACTGATGAGCATCTGCAGCCCCATCGAGGAACCCGGTGTGATCACGATACGCGCTGCAGGCACTTCGATCCCGAAGCGTTCTTCATACCAGTCGCTGACGGCTTCACGCAGTTCCGGTATGCCGAGCGCGGGCGTGTAGCGGGTCCGTCCTTCGGCCAGCGCGCGCTGGCCCGCCTCGACAACCGGTTGCGGTGTCGGGAAATCGGGTTCACCGACCTCCATGTGAATAATGTCCCTGCCCTCTGCCTGCAATTCACGCGCGCGGGCGAGAATATCCATCACGTAGAACGGCTGGATGGCATTGACACGTGAAGAAGGCATTGTGCTGATTGATCTCGGGTTGACTGCTCAGCCGGTGAGTTTGCCAGCAGAACCCTGTGCAGCCGCATGCACGCGGCGTGCTGCATCAAGATCGATGCAGTTGGTCAGCGGATCAAAACCGGACAGCAGGGTGATCGCACCCTGCTCGTCGCTGCAGAGCTTGTCGATTACGGTCGTGGCACCATTGAAATCGTGATCACGCGTATAGTCATTGGTCGTGATGATCATAGCGCTGATACCCGCATCGTGGACAGCCAGTACCCCATTCGCAGAATCCTCGAATGCGAGACACTCTTCCGGTGCCAGCCGCATTTTCTCCATGACCCAGGTGTAGATATCTCCAGCGGGCTTCTTCTGCGGTACGACATCACCTGCACCGATGACCTCGAACCAGTCGACACTCTCAGGGCCGAGTGTGTTGCCGAGCAAGGCGGTCACGTTTTCCGGCGTCGTGGTCGTGGCAATGGCGATGCGCATGCCGCTCTCGTGCGCCTCGCGCAACAACGCCTCAATGCCAGGGCGCAGCGGGATCTGTCCCTCACCGAGCAGCTGCGTGTAGTGCCGGGTCTTTTCCCTGTGCAGTTCAACGACCATCTGATCGATATCGACACCATCGGGAAGCGGCGGATTGCGCTGCTCGATGAAGAAGTGCATGCGCTCCTTCCCGCCCGTTACCTGCAGCAACCAGCCATACTCTTCGACACTCCAGTGCCAGTCGAGGCCGGCACCGGAAAAGGCGCGGTTGAAGGCAACGCGGTGTCCGTCACGCTCTGTGTCTGCTAGCGTGCCATCGACATCGAACAGCAGGGCCTTGAGTTCACTCATAGCATGGTTCCGTAATTGCGAAACTGGACAACTCTCTATTCTCGCAGAGAGTGGCCTTGAATTTCATCATCAGTGCGCCTTTAATTTCCAGCCTGACACCCGCTTGGATCCCCTACGCAAACCCTGATCATGAAAAAAGCCCGCCGGAGCGGGCTTTTTCGCGCAGTTGAGCACCTTGATCAGGCGTCCAGCGACTGATAGTAATCCATGAGGATTTTTGCCACTTCAGGACGCGAGAACTCGGGGGGTGGCGCGATGCCCTGGCCGAGCATCTCGCGGACCTTGGTGCCGGAGAGCAGCACGAAGTCTTCCTTCGAGTGATCCGGCGCATCGCGCATCATGACAACCTTGTTGAGCTTCTTCGAGTAGGCCGTGTGGTCAGCCTTGAAGATGTCGATCTTGAGGGCGCCATCGGGCACCTCCTCGTCGAAGATGGTCTGGGCATCGAAATCGCCGTAGTAGTCGCCGACGCCCGCATGGTCGCGGCCGATGATGAAGTGGGTCGCGCCCATGTTCTGGCGAAAATAGGCGTGCAGCACAGCTTCGCGCGGACCGGCGTAGAGCATGTCGAAACCGTAGCCGGTGACCATGACGGAGTTCGGCGGAAAGTAGATCTCGGCCATCTTGCGGATCGCGGCGTCACGAACAGGCGCAGGAATGTCGCCCGGCTTGAGCTTGCCGAGCAGCATGTGGATGACCAGACCATCGGCATCGACGGCTTCCATGCACATGCGGCAAAGCTCCTCATGTGCACGGTGCATCGGGTTGCGGGTCTGGAATGCGACAACCTTGTTCCAGCCGTGCTCCTGGATCTCGTTGCGGATCTCGACCGCTGTGCGGAAGGTATCCGGGAAATCGAGCTGGAAGTAGGAGAAGTTAAGCACCCTGATCGGGCCGGAAATGGCAAAACGTCCCTGGGAATTGAATGCCGCAACACCCGGGTGTTCCGCATCGTCCGTGCGGTAAACCTTGTCTGTCATGGTGGCCATCTGCTCGTCAGTCGCCTCTTCAACCGCCGAGACATCCATGATGGCAAGAACCGGGTTGCCGTCGAGATTGGGATCACGCAGGGCGATGCGGTCGCCGGAATTAATCCCTTCCGCGGATTCCAGCAGGCAGAGAACCGGTACCGGGAAGAAACTCCCGTCCGTCAGCGTCATCTTTTCTGCAGCACCCATGGCATCGGCCAGGTTCATATAGCCGCCGAGGGGGCTGAAGTAACCGGCACCCATCATCACGGCATTGCCGGCGGCCTGGGAACTGATGACGACTGAAGGCATGTTCTCTGCCTCCGCCGCCAGCGCCTCTCGCTCGGCCGCATCATAGACAAACAGGGGTTTTAGCTCATCTGAACCGACTGGCTTGATCATGGTGATCGTCTCCTCAATTGGTATTTTGTCATTGGATGCCGTACCAGTTGGCCGGCATCGATCAAAAAAACCCCGAAAACCTACCATATCAGCACGGTTTTTCTGCCCAAGATATTTTTCTGGGGCTATTGAATCTGCCCGATTCCAGGTCTGCCAATCATAAAAGATCAGGTCCAAACAGGCTCACGATTTAAGCTTGCAAGCCAGTAGAATGTACGTATGGAATCAACGATCACTGCTGCCGAACTGGAAACTGTCGCGCTCGATGACATGCTCGCGCGACTTGATGAGCAGGCACTGGTGCTAACCGTCAACAAGCGCCTTGCTGCATGGCTGCACCGGAGGCATGCCGACCTGCAGGCAGCGGATGTCTGGGAAACACCTCATATCCTTGCATGGAATGGCTGGCTGCTTTCATTGCATGACCAGCTTCTTACCACCGGAAGAGAGACTGCCCGTCTTCTCACGAACCATCAGGAATCCCTCATCTGGGAAAAGATTGCCGACGGCTGGAACCATGCACAGGGTCGTGAGGCACTGTTGCGCCCTGCTGCCGCTGCCGCTGCTGCGGCCGACGCCTGGAAACTTCTGCATGGCTGGAGAATCGATCCACGTGAACTGACGAGCTATCCGTCACCCGAAAGCCGGCTTCTCGCAAACTGGTTCGATGAATTCAAGCTGTTATGTGCGCAAAATGGCTGGCTCTCTGCTGCAGAGCTGCCTGCGCTGATCCTGAAAAACATCGACGAGCAGGCGGTTCCCCTGCCGCTGAATCTCTTCCTGGCGGGTTTCGACGAACTGACACCCGGCCAGGAGCACCTGCTTGCGCACATGGCTGCTGCAGGCTGCAGGATTGCGCAGATTGATAACGCCCGCCCGGAGGCTGCAGCGACGAGATGCTGCTGTCATGACAACAGGGACGAGATACGTCGCGCCGCATACTGGGCGCGGGATCGGCTACAGGCAAATCCGCAATACCGTATCGGCATCGTGATCCCGCAACTCGCTCGCCTGAGAAAAGATGTCGAACGCCACTTTCATGCCGCCCTGCATCCCGAAGCATTGACGGCCGCGAGTCATAGCGTGTCGGACATCTTCAACATCAGCCTGGGGACGCCACTCGCCGACGAGCCCATGGTGCAGGATGCGCTGCTCTTTCTCGACTTGCTGCGCTCTCAAAAGATGTCACTTGGCCAGATCGGGCAGCTGCTTCGCTCTCGCTTCCTCGGTGACTATGAAACGGAATGGGCCTGCCGTTCCCTGCTCGACCGGCGCCTGCGGGAAACAGAACCGCCCGAGATGACCACCGGCAGACTGCTCCAAGTCCTCTCGACCGGCGCCGGGAGCAATGCCGCCCGTTGTCCGGACCTTGGCAAGCGTCTCGAGAAAACCATCTCCCTGCAGCATCAAAAAGAACATGCCCCGGAGGACAGGGCTGCCGAGATAGCCGCGCTGCTGGAAACTGCGGGCTGGCCGGGGAAACGCAGTCTTGACTCACGGGAGTACCAGTGCAGGCAGCATTTGATCGGTCTTCTCGAAGATCTCGCTCATCTCGACCCGATCGGGAAAGGCATGAGTTTCAGTGATGCCGTCCTGCACTTGCGAAAACTCGCCCGTCAGACGCTCTTCCAGCCGCAGGGGAACAGCGATGCACCCATACAGATCAGCGGGCCGCTTGAAGCCGCGGGGCAGGATTTCGATGCCCTCTGGGTCATGAACATGGATGACGACAACTGGCCATCGCGTGCTGATCCAAATCCCCTTTTACCGCCCGGACTCCAGCGTGCGCATGGGCTTCCCCACACCTCGGGAGAGCGGGAGATGCTGTATGCAGCCACTTTGACACAGCGTATGTTGCAAAGCGCACCGGAAGTGATCTTCAGTTTTCCCGCGATGGATGGAGAGCGCGAGCTTCGGCCCTCCCCGCTGATCAGCCATTACCCGCTGATCGAGCAGGAAACCGGCGAGACGGATTTCGCTCGATCGATGCTCGGCAGTGCCCCGGTCGAAACAGTCAACTGCAACACAGCGCCGCCAGTCACGTCCGATGATATTCCGAGGGGTGGCAGCGGCCTGATCAGCGATCAGGCCGCCTGCCCTTTTCGTGCATTTGCAAACTACCGTCTTGGCACGCGGAAGCTCGAAGAAGCCGAGCTCGGCTTCGATGCCCGTGTGCGCGGCACGCTCATGCACCGTTGCCTGGAGCTCTTCTGGAACGAGGTCCGCAGCTCGGACGAGCTCGCCAGCCTCGGCGAGGAAGGACGGCACACACTGGTCAGCGAGTGCATCGATCAGGCCTTCGGCGAAAACCGCAGAGACCCGGGACTTGAGCAGGGTTACCTGGAACTCGAGCGATCCCGCCTGCAGCGGTTATTGACCCGCTGGCTCGAGACAATCGAACTCCAGCGCGCGCCATTCACCGTTGCCGGGCTTGAAGAGGATATCGAACTGGAACTTGAGGGCCTGGAACTGAAACTGCGTGCAGACCGGATCGACACCCTCGAGGATGGAAGGCAGATCGTCATCGACTACAAGAGCGGACGACCTTTCACCCCGGACTGGGAATCAGAGCGACTCGGTGAGCCCCAGCTGCCGCTCTACACCCTTTCGAACAACCGTCAGACAGCCGGTGCGCTGCTGGCGTTTATCAATGGTCGTGAGACAAGGTTCAGCGGCCTTGTCGAGGAGAAAAGCCTGGTGCCGGGCAATAACAGCCTGCTCTACAAGGGCGACTGGGATGCGCTGCTGACGCAGTGGAAAACGTCGCTGCACGCACTTGCTGCGGAGGTCATGCAGGGTTACGCGGCAATCGATCCCGTGGACCCGGCACGAAGTTGCCGCTATTGCGGTCTGCAATCGCTGTGCCGCATCGATGAATCAGAGTCAGGATTCCAGCTGGAGGAGAATGATGACAGCTGAAATCGCAGATGCCGCCCGGCGCGCCGAGGCACTCGATACAGGGCGTTCCTTTATCGTGCAGGCACCGGCAGGTTCCGGCAAGACAGCCCTTCTGACACAACGTTTCCTCGCCCTGCTGTCCAGGGTCGAATCGCCCGAGGAGGTAGTCGCGATCACCTTCACGCGCAAGGCAGCCGGCGAAATGCGCAACCGGATCATCGAAGCCCTCACCATGGCAACCGGCGAGGCACCAACAAAGCTTTACGAACAGACCCTCTGGCAGCTCGGTCGAAAGGTGCTCGAGCAGGATCGCAGGCTGGAGTGGAACCTGCTTGCAAACCCGAACCGCCTGCGGGTGCAGACAATCGACAGTCTCTGCGCCGGTCTCAGCAAGCGCATGCCGGTACTCTCGAGCCTGGGCGGCCAGCCACAGATCAGTGACGAATCCGATCATCTCTATCGCCTGGCTGCCCGCCGTACCCTGCTGCAGCTTGGAGAAGGTGCAGCCGGAGAGGCACTCGGCGTGCTGCTGGCAGACCTCGACAACAATATTGGCCAGCTCGAACGACTGCTCGCCGGAATGCTGCAAAACCGCGACCAGTGGCTGCGTCTGCTCATGCAACACGACAGAGCGCGCATGCGCGACTCACTCGAGGAGGGGCTGCGCCTGCTCGTGCGCAGCGAGCTCGACGCCATGGCCGCGAGCATGCCAGGGGCGCTGCTGGAGCGCATGGTCCGGCTGGCGCGTTTCGCCGCAGCGCATCTGCCTGACAAGAGCCGCACCGCACCGGTTTCCGACTGGCTGGAACGCAGCACCCTGCCAACATCCGATCCAGACGATATGCACGCCTGGCAGGGGCTCGCGAACCTGGTATTGACCAACAGCGGCACGGGCCTTCGAAGACGCATCACGGTCAATGAAGGCTTCCCGCCTGATCACCGGGAAGAGAAAGCCGAAATGCAATCATTGCTGGCCGATCTCGAGGAAGAGGACGCAGTTGTTTCGAAACTCGATGCCGTGCGTCACCTTCCGGAACCCGGCTACAGTGAAGAGCAGTGGACACGGCTCGAGAGCCTCTACGGAGTTCTGGTCCACGCTGTCCTGGAACTGCAGCTGGCCTTCGCCGAGCGGGGCGAAGTGGATCATGTCGAGGTGATGCAGCGCGCCCTGCAGGCACTGGGCGAGGAAGATGATCCCACAGACCTTGCCTTGATGATGGACTACCATATCCGTCACCTCCTGGTCGATGAATTCCAGGACACGAGTCACGGGCAATACAGGCTGCTGCGCAAGCTGACTGCCGGCTGGGAGCCTGGCGACGGCAGAACTCTCTTCTGCGTCGGGGATCCCATGCAGTCGATCTACCGTTTTCGCGAGGCGGATGTCGGCCTCTACCTGCAGGCCAGGCAGCATGGCATCGGTGATATCCGGCTTGAAGCACTGAACCTCAGTGTCAACTTCCGCTCTACTGCGACGCTCATCGACTGGGTGAACCGGACCTTCGCCGTCACCTTCCCGGAGATGGAACAACCGGTTTCCGGCGCAGTGACCTATGCACCATCAGTCGCTCATCACCCGCCGGAACCATCAGACAGAATCCACTTTCACGCCACGCTCGATGACGACCGTGATGCGGAAGCTTCTGCAATTTGCGAACTTGTCCGTCAGACGCTCGCCGACTATCCGCTGGAAAAAATCGCGATCCTCGCCCGGGCAAAGAGCCATCTTGCGGAGATCCTGCCGGCATTGCGCAAGGCAGGGATCCCTTACCAGGCCGTCGATATCGAGAGTCTTGCTCACCACCAGGTCGTACGCGACCTCACGGCTCTGACACGCGCGCTGCTGCACCCGGCTGACCGCATTGCGTGGCTCAGCCTGCTGCGCGCCCCATGGTGCGGACTGGACAACGCAGACCTGCTCGCAGTTGCCAGGGCCGCCGGTGACCAGCCCTTGCGAGCATTGCTCCGGGCACCGGCAACTATCGCGAATCTTTCGGAAGAGGGGCTTTCACGCTTTACACGCATCAGGGAAGTGTTGCACGAACGTCTCCGCGAGGCGCGCCGCCAGCCGCTCGCAAAGCTCATCGAGAGCACATGGCTCGCACTTGGCGGGCCGGCATTGCTGCGGGAAGCCGCTGAGATCGAGGCCGCTGAACGCTTCTTCGAAACCCTGTCGGAACAGGAAAAGGGAGGCGATCTCGAGGATTTCACCGTGCTGGAAGAGGCGCTCGAGAAACTCTTTGCGCCACCGGATCCAGAATCGGATGGCAAGGTGCAGGTCATGACCATGCACAAATCGAAAGGCCTGGAATTCGACACCGTCATTCTTCCGGGGCTGGGCAGAACGCCTAGAAACGACACCGAGCAACTCCTCAACTGGTCCTATTTCCCGGACGAGGACGGCAACGAACAACTCGTCATGGCGCCCATACGGGAAACAGGTGCCGACAAGGAGGCCATCCAGACCTATATCCGGCTCCTGGAGAGAACAAAGCAGCAACATGAGGATATGAGGCTGCTCTACGTTGCTGCCACGCGTGCCCGCAAGCGTCTCCACATGTTTGGCAGCGCGAAGATCCGGACTGGCAACGAAACACCGCAACCCCCTGCCCAGAGTCTGCTGGCCCGTCTCTGGCCAGCTGTCGGTCAAGCGTTCGACAATCTCGAGGAGCAGACCACAGAGGTCCCGGATACACCGGAGCCCGCTCAACCGCCATTCTTGCGGCGTGTCATATCCGGATGGAAACCACCAGCTCCATCAGCCATCGCCTGGCCGCAGCAGGCGAAACTGGCTGAACAGGAGATGGCGCCGGAGTTCCTGTGGGCCGGGACAACCGCGAGACATGTCGGCACGGTCGTTCATCGTTACCTCGAATGGATCGCAACCAGTGGTATCAGCAACTGGAGCGCGGAGCGCGTGACTGATTATCGAAACCGGATCGCGAGTGCGCTGCAAGCCCTCGGCGTCACGCAGCATCTTCTGCCGGATGCCACTGACAAGGTCATCCTTGGACTCTCGAACAGCCTCGAGGACTCACGCGGCCGCTGGATCCTGACCGACCACGACGGAGCGCGATGCGAGTACGCTCTGACCGCGCGCGCACCGGGTGGAATCAGGAGGATGGTCATCGACAGGACCTTCATCGATGAAGACGAAACGCGATGGATCATCGATTACAAGACCGGCAGTCACGAAGGCGGCAGCCTCGATGGTTTTCTTGCACAGGAGGCGGAACGTTACAGCGCGCAGCTGGACGCCTACAGGGATGCCTTGCGACAGCTCGAGGAGCGCGAAATCCGCATCGCCCTCTATTTCCCGCTTATGAAAGCCTGGAAGGAGCTCGACATTCCTTCTGCATGATCCAGATCAGGCAAGCCTCAGTACAATCGAACTCCTGGTCCGGCCATGGTCTCTAAGAGTGACAGAGCGAGCATATTCTCGTTGTTGTAAACGATTGCGCCGGGGAGACAATGATGCGTCATCAAAAAGGTCCGCTTGCTATGGTGCTTGCAGCGCTGGTCATGCTGACCAGCCTGACGGCATGCGAGACCACTCCCTACACGGTCTCTTACAGCAACTATGGCTCGGACGACTACTATTACTACCCCGGCGCCCGTGTCTACTTCCATCCCTGGAGTGGTTATTACTACTATTCTGATGGCGGGCACTGGCTCAGGACACGAACCCTGCCTGAAATGGCTTTCATCTACGGCAATGAACGTGTTCTCGTCAGGGTCAGCGGTCACCCTCCATATTACTATTATGATCGGCACAGGAAAGGTTACGGCCACGGACACAGGCACAGACACCATCACGGCGACAATCGCCGGGAACGCGAAAGGAACCGCGAACTCTATCTGCATCTGCAATCCCGTTAATCCTTGTGCGCGACGCTGAGCGGGGTCGCCGTCGCAGCAAGCCTCTGCTAGAGTAACTGATGTGGCAACAGGAAGTTGCCGATGACAAGCTGGCATTCAGGGATGAAAGATGAACAAGCACACAGCTGGATTGACCCTTCTCGAGTTGTTGATCGTCGTATCAATAACAGCGATCCTTACAACAGTCGCCCTGCCCTCGATGAGTACCCTGGTCGCCGAAACCAGGATCAGATCCGGGACATCAACACTCGCATCGATGATGAAATTCGCCCGCATGCAGGCAGTGGCCCGCAACGCTCCTGTAACGCTCTGCCCCGGTGAAGAGGGTACAGCCTGCGGGGAAGCCAACGAGTGGAACCGGGGCGTCATGGTTTTTGAAGATACAAATCACAACAGGCGCCGTGACGAAGAGGAGGAACTGCTCGGGTTCCGGGAAATGAATCGCCACTTGCGCGTCTTTTCCGGCGCGGATCCGGACAGTACCGGCAAGAGCAGGAAACGCGTCGTCTTCACACCAGCGGGCACTGCCGCGGGCTACACCATCTCCATCAAATTCTGCTCCCGGGACGGAAGCACGCAACCGGCAGTGATCATCCTGCAGAACAGCGGACGCATTCGGCTGTCCGACAGGGATGGTAGTGGCCGGAAGCCGGTTTGCGTTCCCTGAGATGCCTGTAACGCCTGTCCTCTTTTTACGGCCCGGGCATGCATGCCTTCATGCAAAGCGGTATGATTGGCGGCCTCGAATCTGACAGTTTCAGGACAGGCACATGGCAGCTCAAATACTCGATGGCAAGGCGATTGCGGCAGACATCAAGGGGCATCTCAAGTCCGAGGTCGAAGCCCTCGTCGCAGCAGGCAAGCGGCGTCCCGGGCTCGCAGTCATCCTTGTTGGTGACAACCCGGCATCCCAGGTGTACGTGCGCAACAAACGCACCTCCTGCGAACAGGCGGGTTTTCTGTCGGAACTCATCGAACTGCCGGAATCGACGACACTCGAGGAGTTGCTGTCGCGAATCGATTCACTCAATAACGACGACGCCATCGACGGTATCCTGGTACAGCTGCCGCTTCCGGACCATATCGACGAGCACGCCGTTATCGAGCATATCGCGATCGAAAAGGATGTCGACGGATTTCACCCCTACAATGTCGGACGACTGGCACTGCGCACCCCCCTGCTGCGCCCCTGTACGCCAAGAGGCGTCATGACCATGCTCGAAAGAACGGGGCAGGATCTTGTTGGCAAGGATGCAGTCATCATCGGCCAGTCCAACATCGTCGGCAGGCCGATGGCGCTCGAGCTGCTGGCTGCACGCTGCACCATCACCGTGTGTCACAGCAAGACGAAGGATCTCGAGAAGAAGGTGCGCAATGCTGACATCCTGGTCGCCGCCGTCGGTGTGCCCAGGTTCGTTCCTGGAGAATGGGTCAAGCCCGGCGCACTGGTGATTGATGTCGGCATCAACCGCCTCGACGATGGCTCACTCTGCGGTGATGTCGATTTCGACGCCGCGAAGGAGAAGGCAGCCTGGATCACACCCGTCCCCGGCGGTGTCGGACCGATGACGGTCGCGACCCTGCTGGAAAACACTTTCCAGGCCTATAAACTACGAACTGACTGACGAACTACATCCTTGCCAACTCCAGGGGTCGGAGTCAAAGTGACTCCGATCCCGAACGGGCGATGACCACTCTCAGGTGAGAACTGATCATTCGCACATTGCGAATTACCTGGAATTCTTCATGCCCTTCCTGTTCTTCATGGTTAGAATAACGGGCTGACATCATCCAGATCCGGATCCTGACATCAGAATGGCTCAGTACATCTACACAATGAACCGCGTGGGCAAGGTTGTTCCTCCCAAGAAACAGATCCTGCGCGACATCTCGCTCTCCTTCTTTCCCGGCGCCAAGATCGGCGTCCTCGGCCTCAACGGCGCAGGCAAGTCGACACTGCTGCGTATCATGGCAGGCGTCGACACCGACATCGAGGGTGAGGCACGCCCGCAACCGGGCATCAAGATCGGCTACCTGCCACAGGAGCCACAACTCGACCCCGAAAAGGATGTGCGCGGCAACGTCGAGGAAGCACTCGGCAACGTCAAGGAGGCAATGGAAGAGCTCGAGAAAGTCTACGCCGCCTATGCCGAACCCGATGCCGATTTCGATGCATTGGCCGCTCGCCAGGCGGAACTCGAAAACATCGTCCAGTCCGCCGACGGCCATGGCATGGACCGGCAGCTTGAGATCGCAGCCGACGCACTGCGCCTGCCTCCCTGGGATGCCGATGTCACCAAACTCTCGGGTGGCGAGCGTCGCCGTGTCGCACTCTGCCGCCTGCTACTCTCAAAGCCTGACATGCTGCTGCTCGACGAGCCAACCAACCATCTCGACGCCGAATCGATCGCCTGGCTCGAGCGCTTCCTGCACGATTACAACGGCACCGTCGTCGCCGTCACCCATGACCGTTACTTCCTCGACAATGTCGCCGGCTGGATCCTCGAGCTCGACCGTGGACATGGCATCCCGTGGGAAGGTAACTACTCCTCCTGGCTGGAGCAGAAGGAGAAGCGCCTGGAACAGGAAGAGAAGACCGAGCAGGCCCGCGTGAAGGCGATGAAACAGGAACTCGAGTGGGTGCGCTCGAACCCCAAGGGCCGACAGGCAAAGAGCAAGGCGCGGATGCAGCGCTTCGACGAGCTGCAGTCTTCCGACTTCCAGAAACGCAACGAGACCAATGAGATTTACATACCGCCTGGCGAGCGTCTCGGCGACCTTGTCATCGAGGCAAAGAATCTCAAGAAGGGTTATGGCGACCGTCTGCTCTACGAAAACCTCAGTTTCAACCTGCCTCGCGGCGGCATCGTCGGCATCATCGGCCCGAACGGCGCTGGCAAGACCACGCTGTTCCGTATTCTGACAGGCCAGGAGCAGCCCGACGATGGCGAGTTGCGCATCGGCGAAACCGTGCAGATCGCGGCCGTCGACCAGAGTCGCGATACCTTGAATGACAAGAACACTGTGTGGGAAGAGATCTCCGACAAGCAGGACATCATCACAGTCGGCAACTACCAGGTGCAGTCGCGCGCCTACTGCAGCCGCTTCAACTTTCGTGGCAACGACCAGCAGAAACGTATCGGCGATCTCTCCGGTGGCGAGCGCAACCGCGTCCATCTTGCCAAGCTGCTGAAATCCGGCGGCAACCTGTTACTGCTTGACGAACCGACAAATGATCTCGACGTTGAGACCCTGCGCGCGCTCGAGGAGGCATTGCTGGCCTTCCCCGGCTGCGTCGTTGTCATCTCGCACGATCGCTGGTTCCTCGACCGTATCGCAACGCACATCCTCGCCTTCGAAGGCGACAGCCAGGCCGTCTGGTTCGAGGGCAACTTCGAGGATTACGAGAAGGACAAGAAGCGCCGTCTCGGCGACGAGGCGGATCAGCCGCACCGGATCAAGTACAAGCCGATCCAGCGTTGATGACACAGGGGGCGGAGTCAGCCTGCCCATGCTGCCGGCATATCGCAGACCATCACGCAGGCTGATCCCCTCGTCTCCTGACAGCGAGCGTCCGGGCCTACGTCCATAGAGGAATCTCCCTCGCAATTGGCATGGTCGAACCTGCCACTCGCGATGGTATCGTATCGTCCGGTGATGATTGCAAGGGTCCCGGCAACATGCACAAACAACACTTCTTCACACCCCTGGTGTTTATCGGACTGCTCCTGCTGCTGGCAACAACCGCGCAGGCCGCCGAGGAGATCGAGATCCCGCTCAGTGATGGCTCCGATGCCTTTGTCACGCGTTATGCCGCAGAAGGTGACGATCTGATCGTGTGGTTTCCTTCGGAATTCGGCAAATCACCGAGGCAGGAACCGATCGCGGAAGCACTGGCTGCACGCGGTATAGAGACATGGCTCCCGGACCTGCATGCAACCTGGTTTCTGGCCGTTGGCCGCTACAGCCTGACGAAAATCGATCCCGCGTTTCTCAAGGAGATACTGCAAGCTGCACACGAGCGGTCCCGCAAGCGCGTCTACCTCATGGCACCCGGAAGAACGGCCGCACTCGGACTCTCGGCGATACGCCAGTGGCAGATCGAAGGCTTGCAGGAGGATGCGCTCGGCGGTGCCATACTGCTCCATCCGAAACTCTATGCGCGCACGCCCCAGGGCGGTGAGGCTGCTGAATTCGTACCGGTTGCCTCTGCAACCAATGTACCCGTCTATCTTATCCAGCCAAGGAATTCAGCCTATTACTGGCGCAGCAAGCAGATCAGGAACAAGCTTGAGGAAGGCGGAGCAGCGGTCTATCTGCATGTACTCGAGGATGTGGGTGATGGTTTCTATGCGCGACCGGACTATTCCGAAGAAGAAGAGCGCATGACTGACAAGCTACCGGGACTTCTGCAGCGTGCCGTCATGCTCCTCTCCGAGACGACAGAGGTCCCCTTGCCTGCAGCCCGGATGCAGGAGCTGCCAGAGGCCATATTACCTGAGGAGAAGGGTACGACATCGGCGGCATTACTGAAGCCCTACAGGAGTGACCGCGACACGCCCCCACTCTCCCTCGAGACACTCGATGGGGAGCGGCTCGAACTCGAAGACTATCTCGGCCGGGTGGTGGTGCTGAATTTCTGGGCGACCTGGTGCCCTCCCTGTGTCGAGGAGATACCCTCACTCGAACGCCTGCGCGAGCTGCGTCATGATCGCGGGCTCGAGGTTCTGAGTGTTGATGTCGGCGAAGAGCCCGGAGAAGTCAGGGCTTTTCTCGAAGATAAACCTGTCCACTACCCGGTGGCACTCGATCCTGAGGCCGAGGCTTTCAAGGCCTGGAATACCTATGCGTTCCCGACGACCTTCATCCTGGACAGAAGACACAGGATTCGCTACGCCGTATTCGGGGCCTTTGCATGGGATTCGCAAGAGGTGCTCGACGCTGTCGATGCACTGCTCGGGGAGCAAACGGTGAACTAG
The DNA here is from genome assembly GCA_037385685.1 of Gammaproteobacteria bacterium. Lineage (GTDB taxonomy): Bacteria > Pseudomonadota > Gammaproteobacteria > Chromatiales > Chromatiaceae > Sva-25. The sequence goes on along the minus strand of JARRMW010000025.1, from coordinate 3,532 downwards.
AACCAGAGCCCCATACGGCCTCCGAACAGCCCGCTCAGAAGGTTGAATGCCAGGAGTGCGACTGCAATCCAGATGATGATCCTGATCCATATATCCCGATGCCTGCGAGCAGATGTGTGCTGCTCGATGAAGGAATCCTTTGCCTCGAGTGTCTCCTCATCGATTGCCGGATCCGTCCAGACGATTCTGCACGTCAATGAGAGGGTACTCAGTGCCGCGAGAGCCTCCGCCAGCGACACCTTGTAGAGATGCCTGTCAATATCGACGAGATGCCGTTTCAGGTGCTCATGGACGTGCATGGCGGCAGCATCGACATCCTGGTAGCTGCTGATGGCACGAATGTTCGCCCCGGCCTCGCCCTGTTGTGTCGATGGCAACTCGGTTGACATGCGCACACGGACCATGCCGGGATGATCATCACGGGTTTCGAGATACAGATAGCCTGATCTCATCGCTTTCTCCGGATCCATGATGCGGGCTGAAGCATGCTGCATGCTTCGTGTCGGATTACCTAGCGGATGACGAGCTCGATGACGCCGGTCGTCGGCAATGCGACCCGCATGACGTCGGAGCTCCTGTCATCCGGAGATGCATCGGCAGTTCCACTCATGGAAATTTTTGCAGTTACATTGATCTCGTCAAACGCCGAGATCCTCATCTGGGGCATCATGGCCAGACTGTCGTCGAGCGTCAGCTCAAGCGGCAGTTCCCTGACCTGGTAGCGCGCAGCGGCAAGCGGCATCGGCGGACCTTCGACTGCCCTTGCAAAAATGAATACGGTGTCCTCCGGGGAGACCGCGACACCTGCCTCTGGCGAGAGGGAGACACGCACCCGGACCTGTTTGACTGTATCACCCGGTGCAGGAGAAGCTTTTGGCACCTCGAAGGTCTCAGGCTGCTGCCTGACTGCGCTGACATCAGAAGCCGGTGTGCGGCCGAGTTTTTCGGCGACTGCACGCATCATATCCCGCAGTTCGGCGAGGTTTTCAGGCTCATCCGCAAGCAATGGTTCGGCCTGCTCCCAGTAGCGCAATGCGCTCTCGAGTTGTCCGGCCTCCTCTGCAGCCATCCCTGCCAGCCAGAGGGCGGTTGTGCTCTGTGGATCGAGAACAAGTGCTTGTTGAACGAGCGCCGCAGGACGCCCCTCGAGACGCCCCTCCTGGCTCATTGCCACGGCATTCGCCAATGCCAGCAGCACACCGGGCTGCGGCTCCGGGAGCTTGCTGTTCACGACCTCGAATGCCTGCATGGCCTCGCTATAACGACCGAGGCTCATGAGGCTCCGGCCCAGCAGGAACCACCCTTCAAGATTGTCCGGGTCCTGTTCGAGCTTTTGCGCGAGGCTCTCTACCATGGATTCGAAGGACTGTGGCTGCTCGCCCGTCGCCTGGCCATGCTGCTCGGTTATAGTCGCGTTCTGGCGGGCCGCGGTATCAATGAAGTCGGGGCTACCAAGCAACCCGTACATGGCAAGACCGAACAGAGGCAGAAGAAGACCGATCACGGCCGTTCCGATTGCCCCGGAATTGGTGCTGCCGGAAAATGTTCCTGTCTCCTGGGCCAGCTCATCAGCCAGTGTCTTCTCGATCTCGGACTTGATCTGGAGATATTCGCTCTCGCTGATCTTTCTGTCGGCCAGCTCTGTCTCGGCAACTTGCAGCCGCTCCTCTGCAATCAGGAGGTTTTGCTCGTTCCTGTCGATCTCGATGCTTTGCTTGCGCGAGAGCAAGCCACGGGCGAGGAGCAACAGGGCCAGCAGCAACATGACGCCGGCTATCAGCCAGAATGTGATCATGATGATTTTTTCTCTTTGTTCAGAAGATCGCGCGCCAGCTTGAGTTGTTCATCCGTCAGCTCGGGATCCGCCCCGGCAGACTGGCGTGAGCGCACGAAACGTGTCGCGACAATAATGGCGATGGCCAGGAACAGAAGCGGCCCGAGCCAGAGGAAGAGCGTAGAGGACTTGACTGGCGGTCGGTAAAGAACGAAGTCGCCGTAGCGTGCCACCATATATTCGATGATCTCGGCCTCGCTCTTGCCGGACTTGACCATTTCGTAGGTTTTCTCGCGGAGGTCCAGTGCGAGCTCGGCATTCGAATCAGCAAGATTCTGGTTCTGGCAGACGAGGCAGCGCAATTCCTCGGTCATCTTCTTGAACAGGGCCTCCTGTTCAGGAGTATCGAATTGATGGGTCTCGATAGCTGCCTGTACGGGCATCAGCAGGAGCAGCGCCAGCAACACGGAAATAAAACGCATCATGAGCCGGACTCCAGCTGCTTGATGTAGGCAACGAGCGTATCGATATTGTTCTCGGGTTTGTCACCGGAGTTGCGCGTCACAGGGCCAATCACCTTGCGGCGGATGACGCCCTCGGCGTCGATGACAAAGGACTCCGGTACACCGTAAACCCCGTAGTCGATACCCACCTCGCCATCCTTGTCGACGAGACTCATCAGATAGGGGTCACCGAAACGCTCGAGCCAGGAGAGTGCATCCTGCGCCTCGTCTTTGTAATTCAGACCCACGACAAGGATGTCATGCTCACGCACCATTTCGGTCACGAGCGGGTGCTCGGCCCGGCAGGCAACGCACCAGGATGCCCAGACGTTCAGCACCCAGACCTTGCCGCGCATCTCCTCGAGAGAGAAGGTCGATCCGTTACCCTCGAGGATCGGCAGCGTGAAGCCCGGTGCAGCTTTGTCAATCAGGGGAGAATTGACGATTTTGGGATCCTGCCACAAGCCTTTAAACATGAGCAGCATCAGGCCGATGAAAATGATCAGCGGGATTGCAAAGCGCAGTGACTTCATGCAGTGGCTCCATGGGAGGAGACGGATGCTGCAGTGGCCTGTTTGCGTCGTGCCATACGCAGGTAGCGCTTGTCGGTCGCTGCAAGGACGCCACCGATGCCCATCATGAGGCACCCGAGCCAGATCCAGCGGATGAATGGCTTGTGATAGAGACGCACAGCCCACTTGCCGTTACCGAGCGGTTCGCCGAGCGCGACGAAGAGGTCACGTGTGAGACCGGCATCGATACCTGCCTCTGTCATCGGCATGGAACTCGAGAAGTAGGTTCGCTTCTCCGGGTAGAGCATCACACTGTAATCACCATCGGATGCCGTAACGATGCCCCGTGTTCCACTGTAGTTGGGGCCTTCAATTTCCCTGATTGCATTGAAGGTGAAGGTATAACCGGAGAGTTCGTAGCTGTCACCTGCCCCGAGACCAACATCCTTTTCAACACTGTAGATGGATGTCAGCGTTACCCCGATGGTGAAGACTGCAACACCGAGGTGCCCGAGAATCATGCCCCAGAAACCTCGTGGTATCGAGCTCAGGCGACGGTTGCCCCTGAGCTGGTCACGTATCGCCATCGCAGAGAGCCAGATAACCCAGACAGCCAGCGCAACGCCGAGTATCGCCCCGAGACTGAAGCCGAACCAGAGCATGACGAGTACGCCCGCGAGCACGCTGGCGATCAGTGCAGGCACGAGTCTCTTGACGAGCGCAGCACCGTCATCCTTTTTCCA
>JARRMW010000024.1:0-20982 GCA_037385685.1 Gammaproteobacteria bacterium | reverse complement strand
CTCTTCTATGACGATGTCAGCGATTACATCCTGCGTGACTATGCGCCCGATGATGCGCAAATCTACCGGAATATCGACGCGGAGCTTTACGGTCTCGAAATCGAGGGAACCTGGCGGCTGCGCCCCGGTCTCGACCTGACGGCAGCGCTTGCCTATGTCCACGCGACCAACACGACCGATGACCGCCCGATCGCACAAACACCACCCCTTGGCGGCAAGGTCCAGCTCGACTACTACAGCGGTCGCTGGACCCATGGCGCACGCATGCGGTTTGCGGATTCGCAGGACCGTACAGATCCCGAGAGCCCTCTCTATGTGGGTGAGACGGCCGGATGGGGCGTCTTCGACTTCTACGGCAGCTATGCCATGAACGAGACCTTCAGCCTGCGCTGGGGCATCGACAACCTCTTCGACAAGACCTATGCCGAGCATGCGAGCCGCTCGAATCTCATGGACCTGGAAGCCGTCAGGGTCAACGAACCGGGGCGCGTCGCCTGGCTCAAGCTGACTGCAGCGTTCTGAGACCATGATCGATTTCCTGCGAGTCTGGCTCGACACGATCGTCTTCGGCATCCTGGGCCTCATGAGCTTTCTGATGCTCTGGTTTGCCTTCGAGCGGCTGATCTACTTCTGGCGCGTCAGGCTGCGGGATTTCGATCACTCCGACACACTCGGTATTGCATTGACACGCAACCTGACCTGGATTTCGACCATCGGGGCTAACGCCCCTTATGTGGGACTCCTCGGAACCGTTTTCGGCATCCTGATCACCTTCTATGACATCGGCCAAAGCAGCAACATCGAACCGGCCGCGATCATGACCGGCCTCGCACTGGCGCTGAAGGCAACCGCCGCGGGTCTCCTGGTCGCGATCCCCTCGATCATGATCTATAACGGCTTGCTGCGGAAAGTCGAGGTTCTCACGGCGAACTGGAAGCGGCTGCAAAGCAATGAGCACCTCTGAAAATTCGGATTTTTATTGTGAGTGCAAGGAAGCACCGCGCGCAGAACCGCAGTGTATGGAGTGATACATGAGGTTCGAGCACGGAGCTGACGCCGCAATCGCGGAAAAAGACAATTTTAGAGGTGTTCATGAAACGGTTTGACCAGATCAATGTCATCCCCTTCATCGACATCATGCTCGTGCTCCTGGCGATCGTGCTCACGACTGCCTCGTTCATTTCCACGGGGCATCTCCATATCCGCCTGCCTGAAACCGAGGCGGCCACAGCACAGCAACTCGATGACCCTCTCGAGATCGCCATCGACGCTGACCAGCTGCTCTACCTCGATGGCGAGGCCACGACCCTCGACGGCTTGAAAGAGACCATCGACCAGACCGACCCGCAGCGCAATATCAGCCTGCGGGTCGATACCGGCGTGACATTCGGCACCTTCGTGCCCGTCATGGATGCATTGAAGGCGCGTGGCATGGAGAAGCTCTCGATCATCACCAGAAATACGCAATGAGGTGCTCCTGGTGTGCGCCAGCCGGCTTTGTCGCATCCCTTGCGGTGCATGCCGCGCTGATCGCGCCTTTCCTGCTGAGCGGCGATGAGCCGCCCGCACCTGTTCCGGAGGACTCGCGCCTGGTGCTGGATATGCGTATCTTTCGCACCGAACCGCAAACTGACTCGACACCGGAGACCCCGCCTGTCTCTGCTCAGCCGCAGGAGCAACCCGAACCCGAACCTGAAACCGAGCCCGAACCTGAACCCGAGCCCGAACCTGAACCCGAGCCCGAACCTGAACCCGAGCCCGAACCTGAACCCGAACCCGAACCTGAACCCGAACCCGGGAAACAAAAGCCTCCGCAACCGGATCTCTCGCCAGATGAAACGCTAAAAGAGAAAGCACCGCCAGTCGCTCAACCTGAAAAGGTCACACAACCAGCAAAGCCTGCGAAGAAGCCCGCAAGGAAGATCCCGCAAACTTCGAGTGCCGCCTCGGCCGCCTCCCGGCAGCAAATTGCACAAGAAGAGGCCAGCTACCGGAGCATGGTGCGCTCGCTGATAGAGAAGCAAAAATTCTATCCCGCCCGTGCCCGCCGCAATCGAAGCACAGGCGAAGTCAGCGTGAGCTTCACCCTGCGTCGCGACGGAACTGTTCTGAACCTCCGCATCAGCCACCCGTCGGGCGTGAGCGCACTTGACCAGGCTGCAAGGAAGGCGGTACAAAAGGTCGGCCGATTTCCGCCTTTCCCGGATGCGAGCAGGCGCACCAGCTGGGAATTCACCGTACCCCTGCATTACAGGCTGCCCCGATGACTAGATCGCATAACATCCAGGCGTCCAGGGAGGTCATGAAGCGCCTCTCCTGGCTGCGCTGGCTTGCGGTCCTTTTACAACTCGTTGCCATTGTGCTGGCTTTCAGCCTGTTGCCAATGAATATCTCTGCAACACCCCTGCTGGTCATCGTGGCCTCCCTGGCATTTTTCAACCTGATCGTCTGGCTTCGTCTGAAACGCACCTTCCAGGTCACAGACCTGGAGATCATGTTGCACCTGGTCATCGATTCGATCGCACTGACTGCCCTGCTCTACTTTGCCGGAGGTTCGACGAATCCCTTTGTCTCATTGCTACTGGTACCTGTTGTCCTGGCAGCAGCCTATTTACGCGGCATCTATGTTTTCTGGGTACTTGTCGCCTGCGCACTGCTCTATACCTTTCTTATGAAGAATTTCCTGCCGCTTCCGCCCGTCGGGGAGCGCTTTGGCGGCGATTTCATGGTCCATATCTATGGCATGTGGGGTACCTTCATTCTCAGCGCGCTCGTCGGCGCTATCCTTGTGTATAGCCTCTCACGCACCGGGCGCGTGCGTGATCGCCAGCTTGCCGATATGCAGCAACGATTGCTGCGCAACGAGCACATCGTCTCTGTCGGTGCCATGGCTGCCGGAACCGCGCACGAACTCAACACGCCCCTCTCGACGATCGCGATGCTGGCAGAGGAGATCGAACTGCAGGCAGGTGCCGACAAGCAACTCCGTGAGGACGCGCAAGAGATCGGATTACAGATCGACCACTGCAAGGAACGCCTCCAGCGGTTGCAGCAGGCTGCCGAGATGGCACGCGGGAATGGCGGCATGCAGATGCCTCTGGATGAGGCACTCATGTCAATCATTCGCGCCTGGAGCGCGCTGCGCTCGGAGATCGAGCTGACCAAGACCTTCCAGCTCGACGAGGCACCGATGATTTACGAGAAGCACGCCCTGTCGCTGATTCTCATGAACCTGCTGAACAATGCTGCCGACGCATCGCTTGAAAATGGCGCCAGCCGCATCAGCATCAGCGCCAGGAGTGAGGGCGATGACCTGTACGTTATCATCGAGGATCAGGGCAAGGGGCTCAGCGAGGAGCAGAATGCGCTTGCAGGCAATGTCTCGTTCAGTACCAAGGAGCAGGGGCTGGGGCTGGGACTGATCCTCTCGAATGCGACACTCGAACAGCTCCGGGGTGATTTGCGCATGGAGCGGCTCCCAGAGGGAGGGACATCAACACGCGTCTGTATTCCGCTCGATTCACTCACACTGCGGGAGGCAGAGAACTGATCCGATGGAAAAGATCCTGGTCATCGACGACGACGAGGCCTTCTGCCGCACGCTGTGCCGCTCCCTGGAACGGCACAATCTGCAGGCCTTTGCTGCCCACAATGCTGATGAGGCACTCGCCAGTGCGAAAGCGCATCAACCGGACAAGGCGGTACTGGACCTCCGCCTCGGCGACGACTCGGGCATTCAGCTCATCAAGCCGCTGTTGACTGTTGCTCCCGGTCTGCAGATCGTGGTGCTGACAGGATTCGCGAGCCTCACGACCGCCGTGCAGGCGATCAAGCTCGGCGCCATCAACTACCTGGCCAAGCCGGTCAACGTCCAGTCGATCCTCAAGGCGTTTGAGGAAGAGCCACCGGAAGAGACGGATGAGGAGGTCGCGGATTTTTCACCGACACCATTGAAGCAGCTCGAGTGGGAACATATCCAGCGCGTGCTCGAAGAGAATGACGGAAATATCTCATCGACAGCGCGTCAACTTGGCATGCATCGCAGAACGCTGCAACGCAAGCTGCAGAAGCGTCCGAAGTTGAATTAGAAAAAAGACGTCGGGAAGAAGGGGAACGCAGGAAAAAGAGACTGGCTCATGCGCAGGAGAAGTTAACGCCGTCTGCCACGCCCCTTGCGCGGACGATCCTGTGCTACCTGGATCATGCTTCCATTGACGGCCTTGCCGTCGAGCGCGGCAATCGCTGCTCTCGCCTCGTGTCCCTCCATATCGATATTGGCGAACCCCTTGCATTCACCCGAAAAGAGATCTTTCGACATTTTGAGTGATCGAACGGGGCCAAACTCAGAAAAAAGTGCCGACAGGCCCTCTTCGGTCATCGATTTGGGAAGACCGCGAATAAACAGAGTAATCAAAGCTAATACCTCGACAAGTCGGTTGGGATACTGACCAGCAATACAACACTGGCCGCGGGAAAGTGAAAAAAATCCGCCTCCGAAGAGGCGGTTTTTCAGGCATGAAGGCCAGCCTCAGAGAGGCGTGACGTTCTCGGCCTGGGGGCCCTTCGGGCTCTCGACTTCACTGAATTCGACCTTCTGGCCGTCTTCAAGTGAACGGTAGCCTTCACCCGCGATGGAACGGGAGTGAACGAAGAGGTCCTTGCCCTCTTCACGCTGGATAAAACCATAACCTTTCGTACTGTCGAACCACTTGACGGTTCCTGTTTGTCTGTCAGACATGTCTGATTACCTCAAAACAAAATTAAGATTGCCCGCCGAAAAAGCGAGCGGCACCACAAATCTCGGTTGACGCGGATTAGCTGGATTCGGGTGTAACGATGAGGAAACAGCGAATGGACGGCGTAAAAGGCGGGACTAAGATGTATGCTGAGGACACGATACGCTGATACACGGTAAATAGCAAACGCTAATCCAAACTGCGTGACATGAAAACGGCATGAGCCACTGGTTGCTGGCAACGGATCATTCCCGGCGTCGTTATCATTCGTCACAATAAACCCCGGGGACTCCCTGTCAATCGGTTTGAGGGAAGCACCAGAATAACCTGGAGACTAATGCCATGGCACCCGTTCTTTCATGCAAAAAACGCTGATCATTGTCGGCCTCGCCCTTGTCGTCATCGGTCTCGCATGGCCCTGGCTGGGTATGTTTCAGCCTGGACGTCTACCTGGTGATATTGTCATCGAGAGGGATAATTTCAGGCTCTACATTCCCATCACCACGATGATCATTGTCAGTGTCGTGGTTTCGCTGATCATCTGGCTCTTTCGGCAGTAAAGCTGAATTCGTTTCAATAGCAAGGAAGGAGAGGGTCAGCAGGTTCGATGGCCGGTCGCGTTGCAGGCCTCTCGCTCCTGCCCCCGCAACCCGCTAGAATAACGGCATTCCTATTCAAGCATTTTGAACCTGATGACAGACTCACCCTATATCGTTGAGGTCACAGAAGAAAATTTCCAGACCGTGATCCTCGAGGGCTCGATGCAGCAGCCCGTCCTGATCGATTTCTGGGCCAGCTGGTGCCAGCCCTGCCAGGCGCTGATGCCCCTGCTCGCCAAGCTGGCAGACGAGTACAAGGGCAAGTTCATCCTCGCCAAGATCAATACCGAGGAACAGCAGGCCATCGCAGCCCAGTTTCAGATCCGCTCGATCCCGGCCGTCAAGCTCGTTTACCAGGGCAAGCTTGTTGACGAGTTTGCCGGTGCCCTGCCCGAATCCGAGGTACGCGCTTTCCTCGACAAGCATATCCAGCAGGAGACGAGCGAGACAGACAATGCGATCGAGCAGGCTTACGGACTGCTTATGCAGGGCGAGAGCGACCGGGCAGCCGCTCTGATCCAGACAGCGCTGGAAGCAGAGCCTTCCAATCCACAGGCCATCCTCGCTTTTGCCAAGCTCAAGGCGACGCTCGGCGATATGCAGGCGGCATCGGAGGCTCTGGAGTCATTGCCACCGGAAGAACAGGAAAAACCTGAAGTCGCAGCCATGCGTGCCCAGATGCTCTTCGACAAGGTCGCTTCCGGGGCACCGTCCATCGAGGATCTTAACACCGCGTTGCTGGCCGACGAGAACAACAGCGAGGCCCGCTACCAGCTTGCGGCACAGCTCGTCATGCAAAACCAGCTCGAACCCGCACTGGACCATCTTCTGACCCTGATGCGCAAGGACCGCGAATATGGTGATGATGCAGCGCGCAAGGCAATGATTCAGGTGTTTGATATTCTCGGCGGTGAACACCCGATTACCAAGACGTACCGTACCAGGATGTTCAACTATCTCTACTGAGGCGCATATGGACCAGCAGACCAGGACCGAAATTGAAGCAGCCACATTCCGAAAGCTTCTGGAACATCTCGACAAACGCAAGGATGTACAGAATATCGATCTCATGATCCTTGCCGGCTTTTGCCGCAACTGTCTCTCCCGCTGGTACAGGAACGCCGCCATCGACCATGGCGTTGACATGGAAGACGACACGGCACGCAAGGCTATCTACGGCATGAGCTACGATGAATGGAAAAGCAATCACCAGAAACCTGCGACCGATGAGCAGCTCGCAGCGTTCAAGGCGATCACGCCCGACATGACGACAGAGTGACGTATTCCGTCTCCGTTATCATTCCGACATATAACAGGGTCCGCACACTTCCACGGGCCCTGGATTCGGTCCTCGCCCAGACCCGGGCTATCGATGAAATCATCGTCGTCGACGATGGCTCGACAGACTCGACAGTGGATCTGGTCCTCGGGAACTATCCGCAGGTGAAATTGCTGCAACAATCAAACCTCGGGGTCAGCGCCGCGCGCAATCACGGTATCAAGGAAGCCTCGAGTGACTGGATTGCGCTGCTCGATTCGGACGACCGCTGGCTTCCGACAAAACTCGAGGCACAGTTCGCGCTTGTCAAACAGCGTCCGGACCATCGTCTTTGCCATACCGAGGAGATCTGGATCCGCAACGGCAAGCGGGTGAACCAGATGCACAAACACCGGAAGAGCGGCGGCCACATCTACAACCAGTGCTTGCCATTGTGTGTCATCTCTCCTTCCTCCGTGCTGATGCATCGCACGCTGTTTGAGGAGATCGGTCTGTTCGACGAGACACTACCGGCTTGCGAGGACTACGACCTCTGGCTGCGGGTCTGTGCGCGTGAGCCGGTGCTGTTCGTCGATACACCTCTAATCGAGAAGTATGGCGGCCATGACGACCAGCTCTCCCGCAAGCACTGGGGCATGGATCGCTTCCGAATCCGGGCGCTCGAGAAGATACTTGCCAATAATCTGCTGACACCCGATCAGGGTAGAGAAACCGTTGCGATGCTGCTCCGCAAGGCTGCGATTCTCGAACAGGGTGCCCGCAAACGTGGCAAGCTGCAGCGCGCTGACTACTACAGGCAATTGATGCAACGCTATGCCGGTGAACCCTCTTCAGAACAGGAAGGCCGCCTGCCGATCAACGGGCTTGAGAGCGCATGATTCTCATCGTGACTGCCTTTGATGCCGAAGCGCGGCCAATGATCGATCATTTCAGGCTCAGGCGCCAGGCCGACCACGGCTTCCCGGTTTATGCCGGCGTGGATGTCTGGCTCATTGTTTCCGGGCCAGGACGGATCAATGCAGCCGCGGCCACAACGCACCTGCATGGAAGAGCCGGCTTCCCCTGGGACAATAGCTGGATCAATGTCGGCATTGCCGGCCACGCAGAGCTGCCACTGGGTGAAGCCCGGATCGCGCACAAAATTACCGAAAAGATGAGCGGAAAATCCTGGTATCCCGCTCTGGTCACGGGCAGCCCGTGGAAAAGCGCCCCGCTCATGACTGTCGATCGACCGGACATGGAGTATGCAAGCGGCAGCCTGGTCGACATGGAAGCCTCGGCTTTCATGGAGACTGCCCTCCGTTTTTCAAGTGGCGAGTTCGTGCATGTGCTGAAAATCGTTTCTGATAACCGCGAGTCGCCCGCAGTGATTCCGAAGGGGTCACAACTACAGGCCTGGATTACGCCGCATGTGGCGGCACTCGAGGATTTCTGTCGCTCCCTGGAAAGGCTCGCCATACCGCTTGAAACACCTGCCGGCGTCACACAACAGTATGAAACACTGACCGCAGCAATGCATTTCACCGTCAGCCAGCAGAACCGGCTGCAGCAACTGTTGCAGCGATGGCAGGCCCTGAATCCGGACATGGAGATTCCAGCCACGGTTTCCGGACAGGCGACGGCACAAGGACTGCTGGACGCACTGCAAATGCGTATTGATAGCATGCCTCCGGTGTTTCGGTGATCCCCTATATCTACATCGAACGGGAAATTCGCGATCACCCGCGTGTGAAAACAATCCTCTTGCGTCACAAGCGCGCGACTGTCGTCGAGTGCGAACGATATGGCGAGGTCTTTAATCCAAAAGCGCAGAATTTCAGACTGCAAAAACAGCGCCCGGCACTGATCCTGGCTAGAAAGCACAAGGGACTGGTACAACAGGCGCCACCCGGTTACGGTGTCGGCGGAGACAGTCACTACTACTTCTCACACATGCTGAATTGCCTTTACGACTGCCGTTATTGCTTTCTCCAGGGCATGTACCGCTCGGCAAATTATGTCCTCTTCATCAACTATGAGGATTTCCTCGACGAAATGGACTCACTGGTCAAGCCGGGTCGGCAAACCTGGTTCTTCTCGGGCTACGATGGTGACAGTCTTGCACTGGAACCCGTCACCGGATTCGCGGCTTCAATGCTACCCTGGTTCGAGCAACGGCCCGAGGCGTGGCTTGAACTGCGCACCAAGAGCACCCAGATTGGAAGCCTTCTTGCGCGCAAGCCACTGCCAAATATCGTCACGGCTTTCAGCTTCACGCCAGAGCCTGTCTGGAAAGCGACAGAGCATCGTGTACCAACTGTTGAAAGGCGCGCCATCGCCATGCTGCAACTTGCCAGGGCAGGATGGCCGATTGCTCTTCGTATCGACCCGCTGATCTGGCACAGCGACTATGAGAAGCATTACAGTGAACTATTCCTGCAACTGTTCAGACATCTGCCTGAAACCATGGTCCATTCGGTGACCACAGGCCCGTTTCGCATGCCGCAGCCATTCTTCCGCAACATGGAACGTCTTTACCCCGAAGAACCGCTATTCGCTGCAGGACTGGAAACACGTGGCAAGATGGTCTCGTATCCACTCGACCGGGAACGTGAAATGATCGCTTTTTGCGTACAGGAGTTTCAAAAGTATCTGCCCGATGAAAAAATCTATACCAACCTGCCGGAGAACGACGCATGAAGCAGCGTCAACTGCTCGTCACGGGCTGCAGCCGCGGTATTGGCCTGGCAATGACCAAAAGGCTTCTTGACGAGGGGCACCGGGTCGTCGGCATTAGTCGCCTTTCCCCCGGGATCGATTCCGACCGTTTTTCCCACGTAGGGATAGACCTCTCGGATCTCGACAAACTGCCGCATGCCCTGCACGAATTATCAGCACAGCAACCGGATATCGATGCCGTGGTTCTGAATGCGGGGATCGGGCGTTTTGGCAGCCTTGAAGAATTTTCGGTCAGACAGATACGGCAACTCGTCGATCTGAATCTGACGAGCCAGGTCCTGCTTGCTCGGGAATTCCTGCCAAAACTGAAGAAACGCGGTAGTGGCGACCTGGTCTTCATCGGTTCCGAATCGGCCCTCAGGGGAGGCAGATACGGCACCGTCTATGCTGCAACCAAGTTCGGTTTGCGCGGCCTGGTCCAGGCGCTGCAGGAGGAGTGCTCGACGAGCAGCGTACGCGTTGGCATCATCAACCCCGGCATGGTCAACACAAGCTTTTTCGACGAACTTGACTTCCGGCCTGGCGAGGAGGCAGACCAGCACCTTGTTCCGGACGACGTTGTCGCAGCCGTTTTACTGATGCTCGATGCGCGTCAGGGAGCGGTCATTCAGGAGATCAACCTGCAGCCGCAGAAGCGCGTCATCCGCTTCGGCTGATTGATAAATGACACGGTGGGGCAGCAATAAAAAAACCCTCGCAAGGTTGCGAGGGTTTGTTGTTCTCACAGACAGAATACCCGAAGAGCATCCCTGTTGGTGATCACTCGGTGACGGTTGCCTCTTCTGTGGCGAGCTCCTCTTCGGAGGGCATCGGACGATCAACCAGCTCGACCCACGCCATCGGAGCCTTGTCTCCATCACGATAACCTGCCTTGAGGATGCGCATGTAGCCACCAGGACGATCCTGCATGCGTGGAGCAATCTCGGTGAAAAGCTTCGCCACTGCGGCGTCATCACGCAGACGGCTGAATGCGAGGCGACGGTTTGCGACCGAATCGGTCTTGGCTTTTGTCACCAGAGGCTCGACGACACGGCGCAGCTCTTTTGCCTTCGGCAGAGTGGTTTTGATGAGTTCATGTTCAATCAGAGAACAGGCCATGTTACGGAACATTGCCTTGCGATGGCTGCTGTTTCTGTTGAGCTTGCGACCAGATTTACGATGACGCATTGTTCTGATTCCTGAATAAGTGTAATTCTGTTATGACCGGACTCAGCCGTTCATGGCGTCCTGCAGACTCTCGGGCGGCCAGTTTTCCAGCTTCATGCCGAGTGATAGCCCGCGTTCAGCAAGAACGTCCTTGATTTCGTTGAGCGATTTCTTGCCGAGGTTCGGCGTCTTGAGCAACTCGACCTCGGTGCGCTGAACAAGGTCGCCGATAAACATGATGTTCTCGGCCTTGAGACAGTTTGCGGAGCGGACCGTCAGTTCCAGGTCGTCGACCGGGCTCAGCAGAACCGGATCGATCTCCGGTTCTTTCGGCGAGGGCTGTTCTGCTTCTGCAGAAACAGTTGCGTCCAGCAAAACGAATGCGGAAAGCTGGTCCTGCAGGATGGTTGCCGCCATGCGAACAGCCTCGTCAGGATCGATCGTGCCGTCGGTTTCGATATCCAGAATGAGCTTGTCCAGGTCGGTGCGTTGCTCGACACGAGCGGCCTCGACTGCATATGAGACACGGTGGATCGGCGAGTATGTGGCATCAACCTTGAGCCAGCCAACGAGGTTTTCATCCTCTTCATCGCGCATGGTTGCCGGCTCGTAGCCACGACCCTTGCGAACCTTCATGGTCATGCTGAGCATGACATCCTTCGTCAGCGTGGCAATGACATGATCGGGATTGGCTACCTCGACGTCGTGGTCCAGCGTGATATCACCTGCAGTCACCACTGCCGGACCCTGCTTCGTGAGCTTGAGTATCGCCTCGTCACGGTTATGTAGCGCAATCGCCATGTCCTTGAGATTCAGCAGGATATCGAGTACGTCTTCCTGGACGCCGTCGATGCCACTGTACTCGTGAAGCACGCCTTCGATGGATGCACCAATGACAGAGCTGCCCTGCATGGATGAGAGCAGGATACGGCGCAGCGCATTACCGAGTGTATGACCGAAACCGCGCTCGAAAGGCTCCAGCACGACCCTGGAGTGCGTGTCGGAAATATTGTCTACCTTGACAATACGCGGCTTGAGAAAATCTGTGATTGCATCTGTCATGTATGCGCCTCGATGGTTCCTTACTTGGAGTAGAGTTCGACGATCAGCTGTTCGCTGATTTCTGCAGGCAGCTCGGAACGATCCGGCACTCGCTTGAAAGTAGCACTCATGCCTTTAACATCAACCTCAACCCACTCCGGAAATTCATACTGCTCGGCCAGTGCCAGCGAGTTCTGGATGCGCACCTGATTACGTGATTTTTCGCGCACGCTGATGACATCTTCCGGGGAAACCTGGTATGAAGGAACGTTAACCGTCTGGCCGTTTACAAGAATTGCCTTGTGGGTAACCAGCTGGCGCGCCTCGGCGCGGGTCGAACCGAAGCCCATACGGTAAACGACATTGTCGAGACGACCTTCTAGGAGCTTCAGGAGGTTATCACCTGTTGCGCCTTTTTTCTGGGCAGCCTTCTTGTAGTAGTTGCGGAACTGCTTCTCGAGAACACCGTAAATCCGGCGCACTTTCTGCTTTTCCCGAAGCTGCAAACCGTAATCTGACTGGCGGCGGCGGCGCTCGCCCTGCTGACCAGGCACTTTCTCCATGTTGCACTTGGAATCAAGCGCACGAACACGGCTCTTGAGTCCAAGATCAGTGCCTTCACGACGGCTGAGTTTGCATTTGGGGCCAATATATCTTGCCATGTTCGACTCCGTTTAGACGCGACGCTTTTTGGGTGGACGGCAGCCATTGTGTGGAATGGGCGTCACATCAGAAATGCTTGTGATCTTGAAACCAACAGCGTTGAGCGCACGGACTGCCGATTCACGACCAGGACCTGGGCCCTTGATCTCCACATCCAGGCTTTTCATGCCGAATTCCCTGGCCATCTCGCCACAACGCTCTGCCGCAACCTGGGCGGCGAACGGCGTGCTCTTGCGCGAGCCGCGGAATCCTGAACCACCAGCCGTGGTCCAGCAAAGAGCATTGCCCTGACGATCAGTGATCGTGATGATGGTGTTGTTGAAAGACGCGTGGATGTGCGCCACACCATCGGTGACTGTCTTTCTGACCTTCTTTTTGGTACTACGAGTTGGTTTTGCCATTTTGCACTAACCTGGTTAAAGGATCACTTCTTGATCGCACGACGCGGGCCCTTGCGGGTACGCGCATTTGTTTTGGTACGCTGACCGCGAACGGGCAGGCCACGACGATGACGGATGCCGCGATTGCAGCCGAGGTCCATCAGACGTTTGATATTCATAGAGATTTCACGACGAAGATCACCCTCGACTGTGAATTTCTCGACTTCAACACGCAAGGCGTCGATTTCGTTTTCGGCAAGTTCCTGGATCTTGCGATCCTGGGCAACGCCGGCTGCCTCGCAAATCTGCGCAGCACGGGTGCGACCGATGCCATAAATCGACGTCAGTGCGATGACTGTATGTTTTCTGTCCGGTATGTTGACACCAGCAATTCGGGCCATTGATGAGCTCCTGAATCCTATCTATTCACGCCGCGCGAGCGAAACGCGCAATATTAGCGTGGAAACCTCGTTAAATCAACCTTGGCGCTGCTTGTGGCGTGGATCCTTGCAGATCACACGGACAGTGCCATTTCGTTTGATGACCTTGCAGTTACGGCATATTTTCTTGACGGATGCACGCACTTTCATAATCGTCTCTCCAGCAAAGTTGCTCAGTGAATACGGCCTGCGCCGCCTACACCTGAAAAGTTAGCCTTTTTCATAAGGCTCTCGTACTGATGCGACATCAGATGCGCCTGTAGCTGAGCCATGAAATCCATCACCACAACGACGATGATGAGCAGGGAAGTTCCACCAAAGTAGAATGGAATGTTCCACTGAAACTGCAGCAAATCCGGCAGCAGGGCGACAGCTGTGATGTAAAGCGCGCCTACCAGCGTGAGTCGTGTCAGCACACCATCGATATAGTGCGCTGTTTGCTGCCCGGGACGGATCCCCGGAATGAATGCACCTGAGCGTTTCAGGTTGTCTGCCGTTTCACGGGAGTTGAACACAATCGCCGTGTAGAAAAAGCAGAAGAAAATGATCGCTGCGGCAAAGGCAATCGTGTAGACCGGCTCTCCGCGCGAGAAGGTCGCACTGATCTCCTGTAGCCAGCGCATGTTCTCATTGCTGCCGAACATTTGCCCCAGGGTTGCAGGAAACAGGATGATACTCGAGGCGAAGATTGGCGGAATAACACCCGACATGTTCAGTTTCAGCGGCAGAAAACTGCTCTGTGCCTGGTACATCTTGCGACCCTGCTGACGCTTCGCATAGTTGATCTTGATGCGACGTTGTCCGCGTTCAACGAAAACGACGAAGGCCGTGACTGCGATGACGCCGATCAGGAGAGCGATCAGGACCAGCGGATTCATTTCGCCACTGCTGACGCGCTCGAAGGTTGCGCCGATTGCCGACGGCAGGCCGGCGACGATACCCGCGAATATGATGATCGAGATACCATTGCCGAGGCCACGTTCTGTGATCTGCTCGCCGAGCCACATCAGGAACATGGTACCGGTTACGAGCGCAACGGTTGCGATGACAACAAAACCGATACCCTGGTTCACAACCACATTTTCACCGCCCGCTGTCTGCCCCTGCAATGCGATAGCGATACCCACAGACTGGAACACCCCGAGCACGACAGTACCGTAACGCGTGTACTGGGTGATCTTGCGGCGTCCGGCTTCGCCCTCTTTCTTGAGTTGTTCAAGCGAGGGGACGACAGCCGACATCAGCTGCATGATGATCGATGCAGAGATGTAGGGCATGATGCCCAGAGCAAACAGGGAAGCGCGTTCGAGCGCACCACCCGAGAACATGTTGAACATGTCCAGGATCGTGCCTTCCTGCTGGCTGTAGAGTACGGCAAAGGCCGTCGGATCCACACCGGGAACAGGCACGAAAGTACCGATCCGGTAGACGATCAGGGCCCCGAGCAGAAAGAAAATACGCTGACGCAGTTCTTTCAGATGACCGAGATCACCGAGCCCTCCTGTTCCACGGTTTGCCATGCTTCAGCGTTCCCTAGCCTTCGACCGAACCGCCGGCCTTCTCGATTGCTTCACGAGCCCCTTTGGAAGCCCTGATGCCTTTGAGAGTTTTGGCCACACCGATTTCACCGGAGAGAATAACCTTCGCGCGCTTCATACTGCGAGGCAGAATATCTGCATCGTAAAGTGCATTCATGTCGACAACATCGGCATCGACACGGGCAATTTCGGAGAGCGTCAGCTCTGCGGTGATACGTGCCTTTCTGGAATTGAAGCCGACCTTGGGCAGGCGACGCTGCAGCGGCATCTGGCCGCCTTCGAAGCCGACCTTGTGGAAACCGCCTGAACGCGATTTCTGGCCTTTGTGACCACGACCACAGGTCTTGCCAAGTCCGCTGCCGATTCCACGACCGACACGCTTGCGGCTCTTCTGACTGCCTTCAGCAGGCTTGATTGTATTCAGACGCATCTTAGGCTTCCTCGACTACCTGGACCATATAGGAGACCTTGTTGACCATGCCGCGGGTAGCAGGCGTGTCTTCCACTTCCACCACCTGGTGCATGCGACGCAGGCCGAGACCCGATACGCATGCCTTGTGCGCCTTCAGGCGACCATGCAGGCTGCGTACCAGCTTGACTTTCATCATTTTCTTGTCGCTCATGGGATCACTCCAGAATCTCTTCGACGCTTTTGCCACGCTTGAGTGCGACAGACTCTGCGTTCACCATGCCGGTCAAGCCATTCATGGTCGCGCGGATGACATTAATCGGATTATTGGTACCGATGCACTTGGCAAGAACATTGTGTACGCCCACAGCTTCGAAAACAGCGCGCATCGCGCCGCCGGCGATGATACCCGTACCCTCGGATGCGGGCTGCATATGGACCTTGGCCGCACCGTGACGTCCGATCAGCGGGTACTGCAATGTGTCACCCTTGAGACTGATGGACTTCATGTTCTTGCGCGCACTCTCCATTGCTTTCTGGATGGCAATCGGAACCTCGCGGGCCTTGCCCTGACCAAAGCCAACCTTGCCATTACCGTCGCCGACAACGACGAGCGCGGCAAAACCGAAAATCCGGCCACCCTTGACTGTTTTGGCGACGCGGTTGACGGCAACCAGCTTCTCTATGAGCTCTTCGCTTTCAGCCTGTTGTGCTACAAATTTTGACATTGCCGTTACCCTCAGAAATCCAGACCATTTTCGCGCGCAGCGTCTGCAAGCGCCTTCACTCGACCGTGGTACTTGAAACCGGCACGGTCGAATGCGACCTGTTCGATTCCCTTGTCCCTGGCCCTTTCCGCGATCGCCTTGCCAACGACTGCAGCTGCCGAAATATTGCCCGTCGAACCCTCGAAGCCGCCGCGCAGACTCTTGTCAACCGTTGATGCAGAGACGATAACCTCTGCCCCGTTGGGTGCGATGACCTGTGCATAGATGTGACGGGGCGTGCGGAAAATGGTCAGACGATGCCGGCCAACCTCGCGGATCCTGGCACGTGCCTTGCGTGCACGACGCAAACGTGTTTGCTTTTTATCCATCGCCATAACCTCTTATTTCTTCTTCGCCTCTTTACGCAGCACGTATTCATCGCTGTAGCGGACACCCTTGCCCTTGTAGGGCTCCGGCGGACGGTAGGAGCGAATTTCTGCTGCAACCTGACCAACTTTCTGCTTGTCAGACCCGGAGACAACAACCTCTGTGTTAGAGGGTGTTTCAATCGTGATACCCTCTGGTACTGCGTACTCGACAGGGTGCGAGAAACCCAGGTTGAGAGTCAGTTTCTTCCCCTGTGCCTGTGCACGATAACCAACACCAATGAGGTTCAGGCGCTTTTCGAAACCATCGGAACAGCCAACAACCATGTTGTTGAGCAGTGCACGCGCTGTACCCGCATGTGCCCATGACTGCTTGGTCTCCTCGTTCGGCTTGACACTCAGAATGCCATCCTCGAACTGGACAGTGACGTCCGGGTGCACAGTCATCTCGAGCGTGCCCTTGGAACCCTTGGTCGTGACGTTCTGGCCATCGACTTTTACCTCGATGCCGGAAGCAACGGTGATCGGTGATTTTGCAATACGTGACATGACCGATCCCCCTTATGCGACGTAGGCAACGACTTCGCCGCCGTGGCCTGCTTTGCGAGCCGCGCGGTCAGTCATGAGACCTTTTGATGTGGAAATAATGGCAATGCCCAGCCCGTTACGCACTGAAGGAAGTTCATCCTTGTTTTTGTAAATACGCAGACCGGGACGGCTTACGCGCTGGACCAGATCAATGACAGGGGCCCCCTGGAAATACTTGAGCTCGATATTCAGCTCCGGCTTGGGACCTTCGGTAGACTGATAGCCTGAAATGTAGCCCTCTTCGTGCAGTACGGCAGCGAGTGCCTTTTTCAGCTTCGAAGATGGCATGGTGACAGAAATCTTGTTTCTTGCCTGAGCATTGCGAATACGCGTCAGCATATCCGCAATTGGATCTGACATACTCATTCGAGTCTCCCGGGGTCAGGCCGTCTTCTCGACGCGATACCCAATAAATTGAACAACCTTCAGATGAAGGCCGCGGATTATACCGGATAACGGCTGGCTATGCCAACCGCTGTCCGCAATGAATTTGAGCGCTTCCCGGCGCCAGCCGGGAGTTTTGTGCCGGGCTGTTACCAGCTCGCCTTTTTCAGGCCAGGCACATCACCGCGCATGGCCGCTTCACGCAACTTGTTACGGCAGAGTCCGAACTTGCGGTAGACCGCGTGCGGACGGCCGGTCTGGCGACAACGATTCTGCTGGCGCGAGGGGCTGGCGTCACGGGGCAGCTGTTGCAACTTGATGACTGCTTCATCAACCTGCTCCGGCGTGCTGGTACGATCATTGATGATCGCCTTGAGTTGTGCGCGTTTTGCCGCATACTTGCGTGCCGCCTTGGCGCGCTTGGCTTCACGGGCAATCATGCTCTTTTTTGCCATATCCTGATACCGAATTACTTGAACGGAAAGTTGAATGCTTCCAGCAGAGCTCGACCCTCTTCGTCGTTCTTTGCCGAAGTCGTGATCGTGATGTCCATACCGCGCAGTGCATCGACCTTGTCGTACTCGATCTCGGGGAAGATGATCTGCTCGCTGACACCCATGCTGTAGTTGCCACGACCATCGAAGGACTTGCCATTGAGGCCGCGAAAATCGCGGATACGCGGGATCGCGATATTGATCAGTCGATCCAGGAACTCGTACATCTGCTCGCGGCGCAAGGTAACCTTGCAGCCGATTGGCCAACCCTCACGGATCTTGAAGCCGGCTACAGATTTGCGCGCCTTGGTGACAACGGGCTTCTGCCCGGCAATCTTCACCATGTCCTCAACAGCATTCTGCAGGATCTTCTTGTCGCCAACGGCCTCACCGACACCCATGTTGAGGGTGATCTTTTCGATTCGCGGAACAGCCATCACACTCGAGTAGCCGAATTTCTCGACCAGACCCGGAACGACTTTCTCGCGGTAATGTTCTTTCAACCTAGCCATCTCTGTCACTCTGCTTAAACGTCAACGATTTCGCCGTTAGACTTGTAGTAACGCACCTTGCGGCCGTCATCGAGGATCTTGAAACCAACACGATCTGCCTTGTCAGCCAGCGGGTTGTAAAGACCGACATTGGAGACGTGAATCGGCATCTCCTTGTCGACAATACCACCAGGCTCACCCTTGTTCGGGTTTGGTTTCATATGTTTCTTCGCCATGTTGACATTCTCGACGACAACACGGTCGCCGACGACGCGAAGAACGGTGCCACGCTTGCCCTTGTCCTTTCCTGCAAGGACAACGACATCGTCACCTTTTCTGATCTTGTTCATTGCCATTTGTATGACCTCACAGCACTTCAGGTGCGAGTGAAATGATCTTCATAAAGTTGCCGGTGCGCAGTTCGCGCGTCACCGGGCCGAAGATACGGGTACCGATCGGCTGCAGCTGGTTGTTCAGCAAGACTGCAGCATTACCGTCGAAACGGATTACTGAACCATCCTGGCGACGGACTCCCTTGCGTGTGCGCACAACGACTGCATTGTAAACGTCGCCTTTCTTGACCTTGCCACGCGGAATCGCTTCCTTGACACTCACCTTTACGATGTCGCCAATACCGGCATAGCGGCGATGGGAACCGCCAAGAACCTTGATGCACTGAACACGTCTCGCCCCGCTGTTGTCGGCGACACTCATCATTGTTTGCATCTGAATCATCAGCTTACTCCACGTAATACTGTCACTTAGGCCCGAGCCGGGCGTTCTACGATTTCAACCAGCTGCCAACACTTGTTTTTTGACAGCGGACGGCACAATTCGACGACAACGATATCGCCCTGGCGACATGCATTATCCTCATCGTGTGCGTGTACCTTGGTTGAACGCTTGATAAATTTGCCATACAGGGGGTGCTTGACCTGGCGTTCGACAAGAACGGTAATCGTCTTGTCCATCTTGTCACTGACAACACGACCCTGCAGCGTGCGGTTTGTTGGCTGCTTGTCCGTCATGACGCATTACCTTTCTGTTCGTTCATCAATGTCTTGACCCGAGCAATATTCTTGCGAACCTCCTGCATGAGGTGTGGACGAGCCAGTTGCCCGGTTCCCTGCTGCATGCGCAGATTGAACTGCTCCTGGAGCAGTTCATGCAGGGTTTCCTGCAGTTCCGCCGTGGATTTGTTACGAAGATCGCTAACTTTCATCAGAGTACCGTCCGCTTGACGAAGGCGGTATCGACAGGCAGCTTGGCAGCGGCAAGCTTGAACGCTTCGCGCGCCAGGTCTTCGGATACGCCTTCAATTTCATACAACATGCGTCCCGGCTGAATCTGGGCAACCCAGTATTCAACGTTACCCTTACCTTTACCCATCCGCACCTCGAGAGGCTTCTTTGAGATCGGCTTGTCAGGGAAGACGCGGATATAGAGCTTGCCGCCACGCTTGACTGTACGTGTGATAGTACGACGTGCAGACTCAATCTGGCGGGAAGTCAGCCTGCCACGCGTGGTGGCCTTCAGGCCGAACTCACCGAAGCTGACCTTGTTGCCCCGCTGGGCGAAGCCACGGTTGCGTCCGGTCTGGACCTTACGGAATTTTGTGCGTTTCGGTTGCAGCATGACTTAGTCCTTCTTGCCACGGCTCTTGCCACGGCCCTTGGGTGATTTTGGCTCTTCTTCGGCTTGCGGCATGCCGGGATAGACCTCGCCCTTGAAGATCCAAACCTTGATGCCGAGGATGCCGTAGGTCGTCTGCGCTTCTGCAGTACCATAGTCAATGTCAGCGCGCAGTGTATGCAGTGGCACGCGACCTTCGCGATACCATTCGCTTCGAGCGATTTCTGCACCGTTCAGGCGACCGGCGATATTGATCTTGACACCCTGGGCACCCAGGCGCATTGCCGTTTGAACGGCACGCTTCATGGCACGACGAAACATGACACGGCGCTCGAGTTGCTGTGCGATGCCGTCTGCGACGAGGGTGGCGTCAAGTTCCGGCTTGCGGATTTCTTCAATGCTGATCTGGACCGGGCAACCCATCCTTTTGGCCACATCTGCACGCAGCGCGTCGATATCTTCGCCTTTCTTGCCGATCACGACACCGGGTCGCGCGGTATGAATGGTGATGTGTGCATTGTTGGCAGGACGATCGATCTGGATACGGCTTACCGATGCCTGCGCGAGTTTCTTCTTGAGATAGTCGCGTACCTCGAGGTCCTGGTTCAGCAAATCGGCATAGTCATTGCTGTTTGCGAACCAGCGCGAGTTGTGTTCTTTGGTGACTCCGAGACGGAAACCAACCGGATGTACTTTCTGACCCATAATTATTCCTGCCTTAGTCGTCTGCCACAGTCACAGTAATGTGGCTGGTACGCTTGAGGATACGAGAAGCACGACCCTTGGCACGTGCACGAATCCGTTTGAGTGTCGGACCCTCGTCGACGTAAATTGCCTTCACCTTGAGTTCGTCGATATCCGCACCTTCGTTGTTCTCGGCATTCGCAATCGCGGAATCGAGAACCTTTTTGACCAGCGCAGCGCCTTTCTTCTTGCTGAATGCCAGCACATCCAGCGCCTGCTCGACAGGAAGTCCGCGAATCTGGTCTGCAACCAGACGGCCTTTCTGGGCAGAGATACGAGCGAAACGATGTTTTGCAACAGCCTGCATGATGATCTCCTGTTACCTTTTCGCCTTCTTGTCGGCAGCATGGCCGCGGTAGGTCCGCGTCAGGGCAAATTCGCCGAGCTTGTGACCAACCATGTTTTCGTTGACCAGCACAGGAACATGCTGGCGGCCGTTGTGTACTGCTATTGTCAAACCAACCATATCCGGGCTGATCATCGAACGGCGCGACCAGGTTTTGATCGGTCGGCGATCGTTGCTTGCAACAGCAGCTTCCACCTTTTTCATGAGGTGGTGATCGATAAATGGACCTTTATGAACTGAACGTGGCATATTGCTCTACCT
>JARRMW010000023.1:0-42675 GCA_037385685.1 Gammaproteobacteria bacterium | reverse complement strand
TTTCTCGCAAGCATCTCTTTTGATGAAGGGCCACCGGAACGGGCCGTGAAGTCGCTGGCGATTGCCGGTGCCAGCAGCGAGGCCACCAGGAGGAGCAGGGTGCCAAAGGTTGCCAGGCGTCCTGCGAGTTGTTTGCAGTGAAATGGTTTGTCCATGACTTCTCCTGATGAAATTACGGCTCTGCTGAAAAATTACAGACGCCAAGGTTGCGGCAAGCATCGGGCGCCGTCAAGCGATGAGAACCCGGAGATTTTCCACATTGAGAGAAGGACTGGAAAATCGATGGCTGCATGCTAGGGTATGTGACTGGATAACTGACTGTGCGAGGCTTCGATTCTTGTTTTGATCGTGCTTCGCAGCAAAACGAAAACCCGGAGTTTCAGACCCATGGCGACATTGAAGATCAACGGGAAAAAGGTCGAGGTCGACGCCGATCGCTCGACGCCCCTCCTCTGGATATTGCCGATGGCAGCCACCCGCTGCAGCAGGCATGGGAAGAGCTCGATGTGCCCCAGTGCGGCTATTGCCAGCCGGGTATGATCATGAGTGCCGCGGCACTGCTGGACAGGAACCCGGAGCCTGACGATGCCGACATCGACGCGAACATCACCAACATCTGCCGCTGCGGGACCTATAACCGGGTGCGGCGCGGCATCCACCTGGCCGTGGAGATCGGCAAGCGCGGGAGGTCGAAATGAAACGCCAGCGTCTCAAAATTACCCGCCGTGAATTCCTGATTGGCATGACAGCCGCGGGCACCGGTTTCTCGCTCGGCATGCACCTGCCGATGGCGGTTGCAAAAACCGCCGTCCCCGGCGATGCCGATGCACCTTCGACTCCCGAGATCAACGCCTGGGTCGTCATCGAGCCGGACGACACCGTGATCATCCGGATCGCCCGTTCCGAGATGGGACAGGGCACCCTCACAGGGCTCGCTCAGCTTGTTGCCGAGGAGCTCGAGTGTGACTGGTCGAAGGTCACGACCGAGTACCCGACACCGGGTCAGAGCCTCGCGCGCGACCGCGCCTGGGGCAGCTTCTCGACAGGCGGCAGCCAGGGCATCCGTGGCAGCCATGACTATGTCCGCAAGGGCGGCGCCGTGGCTCGCGAGATGCTCATCGAGGCCGCCGCCGAGGCCTGGGACGTGCCAATGGAGGAGTGCATTGCGGCCAACAGCATCATCACGCACAAACCAACCGGTAGAACGACCAGCTTTGGCAAGGTCGCCGCGGCCGCGTCGCAACTCGTTCCGCCCTTCGAGGTTGAACTCAAGGATCCGGCCGACTGGAAACTCATCGGCAAGCCCGTCAAGCGCCTCGATACTGTCGACAAGCTGACCGGCAAGCAGACCTTCGGCGCCGACCTCACGATGCCGGGTATGCTCAATGCCGCCATCAGGCAGTGCCCGACCTTTGGCGGCAAGCTCGAGAGCTTTGATGCGACGGCGGTCAACGGAATGCCGGGGGTACGCAAGGTCGTGCCCGTGGAGGACAACGCCGTCGCCGTGGTTGCCGATACCTGGTGGCAGGCCAGGACGGCACTCGACGCACTGCCCGTCAGCTGGGACCGCGGAGAGAACGTGCAGGTCAGCAGCGACTCGATCAGCGCCATGCTCGACGAGGGACTCGATGCGAAAGAGGCCTTCGTCGGCAACGAGGCAGGAGATGTCACCAGTGGCCTGGCTGGCGCTACGACAACCATCGAGGCGATCTACGGCTATCCCTACCAGAATCATGCACCCATGGAACCGATGAATGCGACCGCGCTCTGGACCCCGGAACGCTGTGAAGTCTGGTGCCCGACACAGAACGGTGAAGCGGCACTGGAGGCGGCTGCCGAGGCCGCCGACTTGCCCGCGAACCGGTGCGAGGTCTACAAGATCCACCTCGGCGGGGGCTTCGGACGCCGCGGGGCCTTCCATGATTTCGTCAGGCAGGCCGTGGCCATCGCGAAGCAGATGCCCGGCACACCGGTCAAATTACTGTGGACGCGCGAGGAGGACATGCAACATGGCCATTACCACCCGATTACAAAAGCGAAGCTCACCGGCGGCCTCGATGCGAATGGCAACCTGACAGCCCTGCACATGCGACTCTCGGGACAGTCGATCCTGGCCTCGGTCAACCCGAACTGGATGCAGAATGGCGTCGACATGTTTGTTTTCCAGGGCCTGCTGCCCGATGGCGACCACGCCATCAGCTACAGCATCCCGAACCTGCTCGTGGACCATGCGATGCGCAACCCGCCAGTACCACCAGGGTTCTGGCGCGGCGTCAATGTCAACCAGAACGCCGTCTACATGGAGTGTTTTATGGATGAACTCGCGCATGCCGCGGGAGCCGATCCGCTCGCCTTCCGGCGCAAGCTCATGGCCGATCACCCGAAGAGCCTGGCTGTGCTCAATGCCGTGGCAGAGAAAGCCGGCTGGGATACGCCCCCGCCCAAGGGCGTCCACCGCGGCCTGGCAGTCTGCAAGGCCTTCGGGAGCCATGTCGCTGCCTGTGCCGAAGTCTCGGTCAGCAAGACAGGCAAGCTCAGAATCCAACGCATCGTCGCCGCAACCGATCCCGGCTACGCGGTCAACCCGCAGCAGATCGAGGCACAAGTCGAGGGTTCTTTCGTGTTCGGACTCTCGGCCCTGCTATACGGCGAATGCACCATCCGCGAAGGCGGCGTCGAGCAGACCAACTTCAGCAGTTATCCCACGATGCTGATCAACGAGATGCCGAAGGTCGAGGTCATCATCATGCCTTCCGGCGGCTTCTGGGGCGGCATCGGCGAACCAACTATCGCCGTTGCAGCACCTGCCGTGCTCAACGCGATCTTTGCCGCGACCGGCAAGCGCATCCGCCGTATTCCGCTCAAGCACAGCGACCTGCGCCCGGCCTGATTTGACTGCACGATGACACAGCAGGCGGATGATATCGCCGTGCTCTCTGCGGCAGCTGCCTGGCTGCGGGAAGGCCGGCGTGTCGCACTCGGCATGGTATTACGGACCTGGGGTTCGTCACCCCGCCCGCCCGGTTCGCTGCTCGCCATGAATGACAGCGGCAACTACTGCGGATCACTCTCCGGTGGCTGTGTCGAGGAGACGCTTGTCGCCCGCTATGCCGATGGGGATATCGCGGGACCGCAACCGACAAGAATCGATTTCGGGGTTGATCGCCAGGAAGCCTCGCGCATGGGTCTACCCTGCGGCGGGCGCCTCGAGGTCCTGGTCGAGGAACTGGGTGATGCACAGCAGACCGAGGCACTGCTCGAGCGGCTCGCTCGCGGCGAACTGGTGGCACGCACCCTCGACTGCGTCACAGGCAGGGTGAGCCTGCAGGCCGGACGGGACGGACCGGAACTCGCCATTTGCGACGACCGGGTCACGAAGACCTTTGGTCCCGCCTGGCAGTTGCTGCTGATCGGTGACGGGCAGCTTGCCCGCCATCTCGCCAGCATGGCATCACAGCTCGACTACCGGGTCACCATCTGCGATCCGCGCGACCTTTACAAGACCCCGATGCCCGACGGGATCGCAATGACAGACACCATGCCCGACGATGCTGTCAGGAACATCAGCGACCAGGCACGCACGGCCATCGTCACCCTGGCGCACGATCCGAAGCAGGACGATCTCGGGCTCAGTGCCGCACTCGAATCCGGCGCCTTCTACATCGGCGCACTGGGCTCGCGACAATCGGCCCAGGCCCGCAACAGGCGCCTCGAATCGCTTGGCTATTCGCGCGCCGATATCGCGCGCATCCATGGCCCGGCCGGCCTTTCCATCGGCAGCAAGCGTCCCGCCGAGATCGCCCTCTCCATCCTTGCGCAGATCACGGCGATTCGAAACGGCATCACCGGCGCGAATGGCTGAGATCGCAGCGATCCTGCTCGCGGCAGGCAATGCCGTTCGGTTTGGCGGCAACAAGCTGCTGCATCCCCTGTCCGACGGCACGCCGATGGCCGTGCAGGCTGCGCAGCGCCTGGCCGAGGCGGTGCCGAACAGCATCGCGGTGACAAGGCCTGACGACGTGCGTCTCAGGGATGCGCTTGCAGCGACGGGCCTGGACGTGATCGAAAACCCGGTCGCAAGCGAGGGCATGGGAACAAGCCTTGCCAGGGGCGTGCGGGCGACACGGGATGCGGCAGGCTGGATCATTGCCCTGGCCGATATGCCCTGGATCGAACCCGCCACCATCGGTGCCGTGGCCACGTGCCTGCGCCAGGGAGCGTCCATGGCAGCCCCTTCATACGCGAGTCGCCGGGGCCACCCGGTCGGCTTTTCCAGGGACTGGCAAGAGGCGCTCTGCGGACTGTCAGGCGATACCGGGGCGAGGCGACTGATCGAGGCTCACCCGGATGCTCTCGAACTCATCGAGACAGCAGATCCGGGCATCATCAGGGATATCGACTACCGGCACGATCTGCCCTGAGCAACCGGCTGGCGTCACGACGCCGTTTCCAGGCCAGTCCCGCTCCCGAAAAAAATTCCCTTTCATATACAAGGCGTTGCGCAGATGTCAACTTTGAACTCTGTGGCGCGATTTGTTAAGGTTCGCCCCCCTTCCAGGGCCGCGCCCGGACAACAGCTGCCGGACACTGACGGCCACGCATGAAGAATCTTATCGCGCAAAGATGGACAGCGCCCGACTTGGAGAGACGTTATGAAACAGACAGCAGCACTTCGAAAAATCGACATCGCATCCCCTGCAGAGCCCGAGCCGAGACGCTTCAAGGTCTACACCCAGCGCGACCTGGACCGCATCGCCGAACTCGCACACCTCTCCGAAGAGAGGCGTTTCGAAATGCGCGTCGTTTCATCGGTGCTGCCATTTCGCGTGAATGCCTATGTCATCGAGGAGCTCATTGACTGGTCGAAGGTCCCCGCGGATCCGATCTTCCAGCTCACTTTCCCGCAGCGCGACATGCTGACCCCGGAGATGTATGACCGCATGGCCGATGCCTGGCGAAACGGCCTCGACAGGAAGGCGATCCAGGCACTGGCAACGGAGATGCGCGCCGAGCTGAACCCGCATCCGGCAGGCCAGATGCAGATGAACATCCCGCTCGACAACAACGGTGACACCATCAACGGCATCCAGCACAAGTACCGCGAGACCGTGCTCTTCTTCCCGAGCCAGGGACAGACCTGCCACAGCTACTGCACCTTCTGCTTCCGCTGGGCACAGTTCGTCGGCGACAAGGAGCTTCGCATCGCCACCAACGAGGCAGCGCACCTGCACGCCTACCTCGAGGCACACCGGGAGGTCACCGACCTGCTCGTCACCGGCGGCGACCCCATGGTCATGAAAACCCGGCACCTCGTCTCCTACCTGGAGCCGCTGCTGGAGCCGCGTTTCGACCATATCCAGACAATCCGTATCGGCACCAAGGCCCTTACTTTCTGGCCGCATCGCTTCGTCACCGACGAGGATGCCGATGAGCTCATCGACCTGCTTGCCCGTCTCGCTGACGACGGCAAGCATGTTGCGATCATGGCGCACTACAACCACTGGCAGGAGCTCTCCACGGAGATTGCGCATGAGGCGATCCGCCGCCTGCGCGGCACGGGGGCCGAGATCCGCGCCCAGGGCCCGCTTCTGGGGCATATCAACGACAACCCGGATGACTGGGCCAGGCTCTGGAAGACGCAGGTACGGCTCGGCATCATCCCCTACTACATGTTCGTCGAGCGCGATACGGGAGCGCGTCACTACTTCGAGTTGCCGCTCGCCAGGGCATGGAGAATCTATCGCGATGCCATGCAGCAAGTCTCCGGACTCTCACGGACTGCGCGCGGACCGAGCATGAGTGCCGGACCGGGAAAGATCGAGATACAGGGAGTCACCGAGATCAACGGCGAGAAGGTCTTCGTATTGCGGTTCATCCAGGGGCGCAACCCCGACTGGGTACAGAAACCCTTCTTCGCGAAGTATGATGAACAGGCAACCTGGCTCGATCAGCTGGAACCGGCATTCGGCGAAAAGGCCTTTTTCTTTGCCGGGGAGTATGCTGCCATGCAGGAAGCGCGTGGCACCTGAAGTAGGCCAGTACCCGGGATGAAGCGATTGCAGCCTGTGCCAGACTGGTCCTGAACAGATACACTCCGCACATGGAACTGCTCAAGTCAGCCTCGATTCTCTTCATTCTGCTGAATCCCTTCCTGATGAGTGTCTATCTCATCAGTCTCATCAGGGAGCTGTCGCTCAGGGAATTTTTTTCCGTCATGGCCCGGGCACACCTGATCAGCGCTGTTGCCTTCATCCTGTTCGCCATCGCCGGTGATGCGATCTTCGAGGATGTTTTCCGGGTACGCTTCGCCTCTTTCCTGATCTTCGGTGGCATCGTCTTCCTGATGATCGGGGTGCGATCCGTCTTCTCGGGCAAGATCCTGCTGTTTGAAACGCACGGCAACCCCGAACATCTCGCGGGTGCGGTCGCGATGCCGTTCATGATCGCCCCCGGGACCCTGAGCGCAAGCGTGCTGATCGGTTCAGTCCAGCCTCCCGGCATGGCGGCAGCTGCTGTCGGCATCGCGGTGCTGGCATCCTTCCTCTCGATCATGCTCTTCAAGCTGATCCACGATCCCCTGCAAAAGCGCAACGAGCGCCTGCTCAACCGTTATGTCGAAATCTGCGGCCGGGTGGTCGCGCTCTTTACCGGGACCTATGCAATCGAGATGATCGCCAGGGGCATCGAAATGCTCTTCATTCTCAAGACCTGATCTGATACGCAGGCCGGGAACAGCTCGCAGATCGCCGCCTGTTTCAGCGATAGGTGGCGACAAAAAACCAGAGTGTCATGAGACTGCCTGCGAGGATCACGAAACCGCGAACGAAGACCTGCGGTATCTGCCGTGATACGTGTGCCGCAATGTACCCGCCGGCGACCGTACCAAGCAGCACGATCATACCCTCGCGCCATGCAATCACCCCCTCGGCAATGAACAGGGCGATGGCGATCAGCGAGACGAGCGAGGAGACCAGCAACTTGATGCCGTTCATGGCGTTGATATCCGTCTGCCCCGCCAGCACCAGGTAACTCAGCAGGATGATGCCGAGCCCGGCATTGAAAAAGCCACCGTAGACGCAGACACCGATAAGCAGCAGGAGCAGCAACGCTGCACCGGCCCGACCCGCATGTTGATGACGCGATGCGAAACCCTTCAATGCCAGATTGAGCCTGCCGCCGAGCGCAAACAGCAGGGTTGCGAAGAGCAGCAGCCAGGGAATGGCTTCCCTGAAAAGATTTTCCGGTGTCTGCAGCAGCAGCCAGGCGCCAGTCGCGCCACCCAGAAGGCTGGCGAGCGTGTATTTCAGCAACTCTTTCCGATGGGCTGCGAGTTCATGGCGGAAGGCCCAGGCGCCGCTGAGATATCCGGAGCAGGACGAGAAGGTGTTGGTAGCATTGGCACTCACGGGGGGAACGCCGACAAACAACAGCGCCGGGAAAGTGATGAAACTGCCACCACCTGCAATCGAGTTCAGCATACCGCCTGCAAACCCGGCAGCAAAAAGAACAAGCCATTCGATCAACACAAGCTGAACCCGTGATGCCAAAAGGAGCAGGATACCAGTTTGGCGGAACCGGGCACCCTGCGCATGAGAGGCAGCGGGCGAAAAATCAGAGCGAGGTTGAGAACCCGATACCGATATGGAGGTTTGGTGGCCAGCCGGAAGCATCGGTCGATGCAGGCCCGACTTCGGCCTTGCGTGCCTCGAGCACCGCGCGTGTCGTGGAGACCCCTTCCGTGTAGCTGTGGCTCACACCGGTGAAGAGCCCCTCCACCACCACGGTCCTGCCGGCCCTGTAGTCGGCCGGATCCAGAAACCCGGGAATCCGCGCCAGTACACGGCCATTCGAGGGTTGCGAGAGTCGAGGCCACCCGGACCCGAGCGGGTAGCTCAGGATCTCGAGCAGGGTCTCGTCACTGCGGTTGGTCGTAGCGATCAGGGTGCCGCCCCAGGCGACATCCCTGCCCCGGAAAGCATCCGGATCGAGGATGGCGTCGGCTGGCGTGAAGCTGGAAAGGGTATCCCGTTCCCCGACGGATTCACATCCTGCGAGCAACAGCAGCAATGACAGGCAAGCGAGCAACCGCATTACTTTGCGTCCGCGGCTGGCGGGCTTGACCTGATGACAGGTGGCCGCGGATACCTGTAGTAGGGAGTGTGCCAGTAGTAATGTGGCCAGCCGAAATAGTAGCGGTCATACCACCAGGGGGAGTAATAGAGAGGTTCGGGGACCTGGTAGTTGCCGGCCCACAGCTTGCGCTGCTGCACTTCGACGACGGGATAGGTATAGCTGTAGTCCCCCACCTTGCCCCTGGTCACACCGTCGAGGCTGCCGACCACGGTAAGCCTGTTGGGTTCGCGGTACTCGGCCGGATCGACGAAACCGGGAATTTTTGCCATGAAACGACCCGTCGAGACTCTGCGATCGTCCGGCTCCGAGAAAGACTCGAGCGGTTTGCCGAGAATTTCGACAAGTGAGTAGTCTTCCCTGTTGGTGATACCCAGGATTGTGCCGCCCCACCGCACGAGCTTGCCCCTGTTGGCCTCCGGCATCTCTGCGGCCTGTGTGATGGTGACCTCGGAGACATCAGCCTCTCTCAGGGGATCGCTGGTACAGCCACCGAGAAGGACAAGAGCAAGCAGGATGAACGGGATCATTTTCAGCATTACAGACTCCAGCTTTTTTGCGCGCCGTAGTCCATGGTAGCCCGGCAGACGCTGCATTGACATAGACCGCAGAAATCACGCTTTGTTTTCGATAGAATCCCCGCAGATTGCGAACGGAGCAGAGCATGCCGGACAACACCATTCCCTGCTGGATTTTCAAGAGTGCGCGCAAACAGGAGATGTATCTCTACCTTGCACAAGAGGATGGCTATGACGACCTGCCGGAGATGTTACGACAACATTTCGGCAAGGCACTGTTCGTGATGCAGCTCGACCTGCAGCCCGGACGCCCCCTCGCTCGCGCCGATGTGGCAATCGTCATGAATGCACTCGAGGAGCAGGGGTACTACCTGCAGATGCCACCGAAACTTGAACCGGAGATGAATTATGGCGAGTAAGTGGATCTGGATCGCCGCTCTATTGCTGGCGACTGGCCTGGTGATCTTTTTCGTGACGCCCCCCGCCGATCACCCGCAAACCATGCAACGTACCGACCTTCCCTGGCTTGTAACCCCCGAACCCGACGGGAGTTCGAGGGTGTTCGACCTGCATATCGGAACCTCCACGCTACAGGATGCGATTGCGAAGTTCGGCAACCCGGAAGCCGTGGCACTCTATATCCGTGAATCCGGCACACGGGATCTCGAAACCTATTTCGGAACCGTCAGCATGGGGCCACTGAAAGCCAAGATCATTCTCAACCTGCTCGTGGACGAGAAACGCCTCGATGAATTCGAGGCCAACGCCATCAAACAGGAATTTTCCGCGGAAGGTGACAAAAAGCTGCTGCTCAACAGCGAGGACAAGCAGTCACTCGGTGATGCACGCATCGCCGGCATTACCTATATCCCGACATACAAGGGACTCGAGGCAGACTTTTTCCGGGAGCGCTTCGGTGAACCGGCTGCCTGGAAGGTAGAAGACGAGGAACACGTCCAGTGGTTTTACCCTGATATCGGCCTGACGCTCCTGATGAGTACAGAGGGGCGGGAAATCCTTCAGTACAGGATGCCCCGGGAGTTTGTCATGCCGGAAGGAGTCGAATCGAAATCCACAGGGGCAGCCGTATCAGGCGACGGCGAATCCGGCCAGGAATAGCCTGTATGTTGCCTAGCCGGCCCGGACAAGCTCGTCCATGCGCGACCTGGCATGCTCCCATGCAGGACCGCTGTTTCCCTGCTCGACCATCAGTTCCATGAGTGCATAAGCCAGCTGCCGCTCCTCCGGCTGGAGATCACGCAACTTGTTGAGCTTGAAGAGACAACCGGCCTGTTCGTAATCCATGGTATTGACCATGGCATAGAGCGTCAGCGAAGCTGCCGAGTGCGGGGAGCGCTCGACGAGTCGCAGAATCTCATCGAGGACTGTCCGGTGATCGTTCATCGCACAAAACCTGCATAAAAAAATCGTGAAAGATATGATACTCTCAATTGTTACCGAATTTCGGGCGGAGAGCGCTGCCACGGAGCCCGCATCCGAATCCCAAAAGAACGTCCGAATATCTCGGGCAGCCGGCTTCGCCTGGCTGTCTTGAATATCTGCAGGAGAACAACATGCAAATCAGACAATCCCTTCTGGCATCCAGCATGGCGGCCATGATGGCGGCCACTTCAATTGCCTCTGCCGAGGAGGTCAGCTGCGCGAACCCGATGAGCGCTGAAGAGCAGCAGGCGCACATTCAGAACATGCAAAACATGTCTGAACAGGACAGGGAGATCTATCGCGACAGGCAGTATGAGATTCTACGGGTCAAAGTCAGGGAACTGGGCTGCCCGGAACTGCCGGAAACCCCGCCCTGGAAGACGGTTGCAAAAACAGCCCCTCCCGCACCTGCAGCACAGCAACCTCCGTCAGCAGCTGATCAGGAGGCCATGATCGAAAAGCGGCGTGCCGAGACCGAGAAAGCCATGGAAACCCGTCGGGCCGAGATACAAAAGCAGATGGAAGCCCGCCAGGCCGAAACCGAACAGCGCATGCAGCAGCGCGAGCCAGCCGCTGCGACGAAGCAGACACCGCCTGCAGCTGACACCGCAAAGCAGCAGGAAGAGATCGCAGCCCGCCAGGCAGCCATGCAGAAGCAAATGGAAGAGCGCCAGGCAGAAATGGCAAAGCGCGCCGAGGAACGCAAGGCAATGATGCAGAAGCAGATGGAAGAGCGCCAGGCAGAGATGGCAAAACGTGCCGAGGAACGCAAGCCGGCAGCAGCACCCCCGGCGCAAGCGACTGCTGATGAGCGTGAAAAGGCAGCCGAGGAACGCAAGGCGGCAACGCAGAAGACGATGGAAGAACGCAAGGCCGAAATGGCACAGGCCATGGAGGAGCGCCACAAGGCACCGCAGGCAGCCGAAGAACGCCAGGCAGCCACGCCTGATCAACAAGCTGCTGAAGCCGCACAGCGGCAGCAGGCAGCCGAGGCGCGCCAGGCAGCCATGCGTGCCCAGATGGAAGCCCGCCGCGCAGAGATGCAGAAGCAGATGGATGCCCGTCGTCATGCCGCCATGCAGGAACGCGAAGCCGGCCAGTCCAGCGTCGACCCCAGGACCGTCGCGAGGCCGGACGAGACCATGCAGCCACGCGTGCGGGAGCGTCGCCAGGAGATGTATCGCCGGCCGGTACCGCAACGCTACGAAACACCAAGCGCCACGAGCAAGGAACAGGAACAGTGGGAAAGGGCTCGTGCCGAACGTCGCAAGCTCATGGAGCAGCGCATGAAACAGCAGCAGGAAGCCATGCGTCAGCGCATGGATAGTGCCATCGAGAACCTGCCTCCGGCACCCATGACACCGGACATGGCGCCGATGATGCCACCCCGGGCAGGCGCAGCACCACGTCCGCCCTATGGCTACGACCAGCAGCAGCGCGGATGGGGAGGACCATGGGGTGGTCCTGCGCCTTATGGCAGCAAACGTCCGGCAACTCCGGCCCCCTACGGACCGCCGCCAGCCGATCCGCGCGGCGCACCACAGGGTTACGGCTATCCGCGCCCCTGATCACTAGTGAGCGAAACAAGAACGCCGGCCAGTGGCCGGCGTTTTTTTATGCCATCAGCAATACACTACTCGCGCATGAGCCCGCGAATTCTCTTCACATAGTGACGGGTTTCACGAGGCGCATGGGGCGCAACCTGATCCCACTTCGAGATGTTTTCATGTGATCCGGAGGCCTTCTTCCAGGCCCTGCGAACACCGCCAAATCCGGCGTTGTAGCTACCGAATGCAAAAGCCAGCCGCTCCTCCGTCGGCAAGCCCCTGTTGCCCCAGCGAAGATACATCTGGCGATCGTAGTAGATACCAGCTGCGATATTCCAGCGAGGTGTCTTGATGTCGACGACGTAGGGATTCTGCTTCTTGATCTCTCGAAAGGTCGAAGGAAGGATCTGCATGATCCCCATGGCGCCGGTCGGGCTCCTTGCCGCCGGCTTGAGGTTCGATTCAGCGATTGCCTGCGACTTGAACCATTTCCAGTTCACGTGCGGGCCGAAATAGTGTTTTGAATACTTACGGAACATGCCATCGTACTTCTTCGACCAGTGGTCATCATCGACCGGTGGGTCCTTGATCGCCAGCGCGATGGCGGGAACCAGGAGCAGGCTGAAGAAGATCGAGGGGCGCATCTCAGTTCAGTCCGAGACCGATGACGAGGCCCAGGGCCGTCCCGATACCGATGAACATGCCGGCGATCATCATGCCGACGGCGAGATTTCCCTCGGCAAGTTTTTCGGGGATATTGAAATTAACGATGTGGCTGAAAACCTTGCATCCCATCCACATGAAAAAGAGCGTCATCAGGCCGCCCGTGGCCACGTAAATGAGGTTCAGGACAATGGGGTCGATATCAGTACTCATGGATCCTCCCGTACAGTCAGCGAGTCGCAGGCAGCCTCGATTGTGGCCATGAACACCGGGACAGCCGGTCATGCTGCACGGAGTGCTTTTGAAACGTGCCGCTACGCCTGTTGTAACTTGTTATTGTGTTGTTCCCGTTCTGCCGCGCAATTGCCGCATGGCGGGACATTCATGCAAGAATAAGCCCTGCCCCGATGATGATCAAGCACAAGCCTTCTTACTTGCCATGCAGATACTCTTCGTCGCTGAACGAAAAGACCCATTCCGGCTTGAGCCCGACAAGGATCGTCATGATCCAGCCGTTCAATACGGCTTCCGGGAAGAACATCAGCGGGAAATAGGGAAGATAACTGTGGTTCAGCATCTCCCAGGTGTAGCTCGTTGCCGAGAGAAGGAACAGGAGTGTCAGCAGTGCGGAGAGCACCGCAACGATTCCACCGGTCAGGAAGGCATTGATAAAGACATAGATGAAAAAGTTCTTTGGCAGCCAGGCGCGCACAAGCACCAGGCTCAGCCAGGTAAGGCTCGCTGGCGCAAAGACCTCGACAATCATGCTCGGGAAAAAACCGCTCCAGTCACCCATGCCAAACAGGATCACCCCGCACAGTACGATGGAACCACCGATGATTGCCATCGACCATCCGAACATCAGTGTGAGCGCCGTCATCGCCGAGAGATGAAACACCAGCCCCTCTTGCATCTCCGTGCGCAGAATCCACAGAATGAGCATGCCGACGAGGGCACCGAAAAAAACATTGGAGTTGCTGCCATCCAGCAGTTTTCGCCAGGGTGCATGGCGCACGGCAACGACAATGACTGCTGTAACAGCGACGGCGGTCACACCGATAAACGGTGTCGAGAAGAGTGAACCTGACAATTGCATCGAAAGGGCCCTGTCACTCAGCCGGCCAGCCAGTAAATGACATCATTCTCGACGGCGAGCCTGACAGGCTGAAGACGGTCACCGGCACAGGGCCCGCTGACACACTTGCCATCCTCGATCGTGAACAGTGCCCCGTGCGTCGCGCATTCGATGAAACTGCCGTCGGCATCGAGGAACTGGTCCGGGACCCATTCGAGCGGGACACCCGTGTGCGGGCAGCTGTTGATATAGCCACGCACTTCATTGTCCCGACGGACAACGAAGAGAGAAACCACCTCGTCGCCAGTATCCATTTCAAAGCCCTTGGTGGCGGGATTCCCCAGTTCATCAAGGGCACAAAGGGAATAACGTCGCATTGCTTTCACTCTCTTGCTTGAAGCCTGTCAGACCTTTTGCCTGGCCGTTCAAAGTGCATCAGCGAGTGATTCAAAGCCGGTCTGGCCGCACTTGATTGCCGCCAGTCGCGCAGCCTCCCTGAGTACATCCTGAACCGGCATGCCGCAAAGCAAGCCATGGATGATACCCGCGTTGAACACATCGCCGGCACCGACCGTATCGACGACGTTCGGTACTTCGAAGGCGGGTTGATGATACAGCATATCGTCTCGCGTGAGGGCCCATGCACCGGCATCGCCCCAGCTGCAGAAGAGTAGTGGACGCTTCTGCCCTGCATGGCGGGCATGCGCTTCAAGACATGCCGCTGCATTGTCATAGCCCTTCTCCCGGGCATACTGCTTCGAGAAGAGCAGGACTTCGGGGAGGTGCAACAGTCTCTCGATCCCTTCACGCGGCTTCTCAACCTCGAGACTGAATCGCTTGTCGCTGCGCCCTGCCCGTTCCAGCATCAGGGCAAGTTCATCCGGAGCCCGTCCCTCGAAATGGAGCCAGTCAAATGAACGCAGATCGACACTGGAAAACCATTCCGAACGATATTCCGGAAGGTCACGATAATGGATGATCGTTCGTGAACCGTTGCGACGGTTCAGCGTGATATAGGAAGTCGGCATCTTTCCCTGCTGCAGGCGCATGACAGATTGCATGTCGATGCCTGCATCAGCCAGTTGCGTCACGACCTCGACAGCATCAGGCTCATCCGGCAATACGCCGGCCCAGCTGCAGGCATGGCCGAGCGCGGCCAGAACTGTCAGCGTATTGGTTGCGTTTCCACCACGGCTCCTGCGCTGATCGAGCGCACGCACCTCGCTGTCTTCATCAGGATAGTCAGCGACCGTATTGATGATATCGAGTGTCGCGATACCGATGCCAAGAATACGCATCTGCTCTTCAGCCTCCGCTTGCTTCCTTCCGCAGACCTGCATGTGCCGGCCCTGGACGAATACCCCTGTCATGATTGGATCCTGTCATCACGCTATATCTTTTGTCAGGTTTATATGGTCATGTACGCATCACGCGATATGGATCTGTTTATTGGGTGATTACTGTACACATTTTTACTGTACTAAGATCGAAACTATGGTATTTTTCGAGTGGCCAGTGACGGTCCCAGTCATATAAATCAATACCCCAGTATCATTTAGGAGGAGTCATTACTATGGCGACAAAGAAGAAGGCAAGTGCCAAACCTGCAATCAAAAAACTGCCAGCGATCCGCAAGAGGATGACAAAGTCTGACATCGTTGCGGCAATTGCAGACGAAACAGGCCTGACAAAGAAAGATGTCAGCGCAGTATTTGGCACCCTCGGTGACCTGATCACCCGCAACATGAAACGCAACGGTTCCGGCGAGTTCCATATTCCGGATACCGGCGTAAAGATCTCACGCGTCAAGAAGCCTGCTCGCAAGGCACGCATGGGTCGCAACCCGGCAACTGGCGAAACGATCAAGATTGCTGCAAAGCCGGCTCACACCGCAGTCAAGGTTACTGCCCTGAAGGTCCTCAAGGACACCATCAGCGCCTGACCCTCCTGCTGCAAGCGCCGTATTGCACGGCCTTCGCAGACAAAAAAAGCCC
Organism: Gammaproteobacteria bacterium; assembly: GCA_037385685.1. Lineage (GTDB taxonomy): Bacteria > Pseudomonadota > Gammaproteobacteria > Chromatiales > Chromatiaceae > Sva-25. The sequence continues at coordinate 27,305 of JARRMW010000023.1, read as the reverse complement.
GGAAGTGATTCCGGGCTTTTTTTATCTGCTCAAATGTTGCCCGCTCACTCCTTGAGTCGGTTGATACCAAGCATCTTGAGGACGTATTTCTCGTAGATCGGTTCCGAGCTCCCTTTCTTCATCTTGCGAATAAAGTATTTTTCGAACGCGATCTTTGCCATGTGCACCCATTTGCCTTTCTTGAACCAGGCGACGTTGCGCGGCGGAATCTGCGGCAGCGCAACGAATGCCGCGCCGGTATCACCCATGTCAGCCAGGCAGATTGCATTCCAGGTGCCAACCTTGTCAGGTTCCAGACCATCGATGTCGCGCGCGATGTTATGCACGATTGCGGTGACCATGGATTCGATCATGTAGCCAGTCTTGGGCGCGCCGGTTGGTACCGGTGTTGCCTCGACAGGCGGGATTGCGATACAGACGCCCGCAGAGAAGATATTGTTGTACTTCGGGTTACGCTGGTAGTCATCGACCATGACAAAGCCGCGCGGATTGCAGAGTCCCTCGACGGCCATGACGGCATCGACACCCTTGAAGGCCGGCAGCATCATGCCGAGATCAAACTCGACCTCGTGGGTCTTGTTCACCTCGCCTTTGTCGTTGAGCTCCTCGACGTGCAGCTTGCCGGGCTCGACACGGGTAGTCTTCGCATTCGTGATCCAGCTGATGTGATGGTTACGCAGTTCGGACTCGAGCATCCCCTTGGAGTCGCCGACACCACCAAGACCGAGATGACCGATATAGGGCTCGGAAGTCACCAGTGTCATCTTGTACTTGTCGCGGACCTTGCGCTTGCGCAGATCAGTATCCACGATAAAGGCGAACTCGTATGCAGGACCAAAGCAGCTTGCAAACGGCATGGCACCAATCACGATATGCCCGCTGCCTTTCTCGAGCAGCTTCTGGTAATCGGCATAGGTCTTTTCGGCGTGGTCGACTGTGCAGATCGAGTGCGTGCCGCCTGCATCCGGCCCGGCTCCATCGACTTCCTCGAATGCCAGGCGAGGACCGGTTGCGATGACAAGATAGTCGTAGTCCAGGGTCTCGCCACCATCGAGATGGAGCCTGTTGTTTTCGGGATCAATCTTGTCGCAGCGCTTTGCAACAAAGTTGATGTCCTTGCGCTCGAGATAGGGCTTGATCCCGAAACAGATGTCACCCCGATCCCGCCAGCCAACTGCCACCCACGGGTTGGATGGCACGAACTGGAAATAGTCACGTTCATTAACGACAGTGATCTGATGCTCTTTGCCCAGTTCATCGCGTAGCTCATAGGCCGCCGGCATGCCTCCGGTTCCGGCCCCCAGGACAACAACATGCGCCATAGATAGTTCCCCTCTCGTGGTATCAGGTAACAGGCAGTTTTCTGCTTGAGATTGTAAGGTGTGTGAATGCTGGTACCGGCAGCTGGATCGCCCGGGAAGACGCGTGTCGGCTCATACATATCAGTCTGGAAACGATACTCTCTTGCATGCCAAATTGCAAAACCATGATTTATATAAGTTTTTTAGCATATCAGAGAGTACTGATGTATCTCGCAGATGCGAAGGCAACTTCCCCGGAGGCTTGTCAGAGCGATTCGGTCGACTGCGTATCCCCGCCGGTAACGAAGCGCTTCTCACTGTAGCGCAAGACGAGCACCGAGATAGAGAGCACAAGAATACACCCGGCGAGCGTCGTGATCTCGAGCACACCAAGCTCTTTGAGGTCAATCGCAAGATAGCGAGTCACTGCTGTCATGGCGATAAAGAGCAGGAAAATCACGGGCAGACGGTGGGTGCGAAAGAAGATACCGGTCATGGCACCAAGCTCGAGATAGATAAACAGCAACAGGATGTCATCGAGGCCTGCATGACTCTTGGACATGATGCTGATGTACTCGTGGATCGCACTCCAGACGATGGTCCCTCCGATCACGAACAGTCCGACAAGATGAAAGACCTCGATCAGGCGGTCACCGAAGCGTTCGATGCTGTTCATTTCCTTCATGCTCTCCTTCCCGACGCTCTTTTATTGGTTATGATCGCAGTCTAGCCTCCCGGAGACTTCAATGACAAATGGATAATCACCCCATGATGAAGCGACTCGGCATTCCTGACATGAGCGCCTGTTGAGATGTTCAGGCGCAAGGCCTACCTGCCAACCCTGGCAGTCATCTTCCTTGTGTTCGCTGTCGCGATGGCGATCAACCCGGTCGACCGTCATGACTGGATGCTCGAAAACGTGCTCGTCATCCTGTGCGTCGTGCTGATCGCCGCAACTTACCGGCAATTCCCGCTATCGAGAATCTCCTACACGCTGATCTTCCTGTTCCTCATGCTGCACGAGATCGGCTCGCACTACACCTATGCACTGGTTCCCTACGACGACTGGTTTCGTTCCATGACAGGCACGGGACTGAACGAGCTGCTTGGATTCGAACGTAACCATTTCGATCGTTTTACGCACTTCGCATACGGTCTGCTGCTTGCGTATCCGATTCGCGAGATGTTCATCCGCATTGCTGAAGTGAAGGGGTTCTGGAGTTACTTTCTTCCGCTCGACCTGACCATGTCGACCTCGATGCTCTATGAACTTGTTGAATGGGGTGCAGCGGAATTTTTCGGTGGTGAACTCGGGCAGGCCTACCTCGGAACACAGGGTGATGTGTGGGATGCGCACAAGGACATGGCGCTGGCCAGCCTTGGCGCCCTGATTGCCATGAGCCTGACGGCAGGCCTGAATGCCTGGCTGCAGCATGACTTCGCCAAGGAATGGAACGAAAGCCTGCGCATCAAGCACAAGCTGCCACTTGGTGAAGACGAGATCGTAAGAATGATCCGGCGCTCGCCGGATCGTTATCGTTAAGCGGGCGGCCTAGCCGACCCAGGCTCGCGCGTTACGAAACAGGCGCAACCAGGGACTCGCCTCGCCCCAGCCGTCCGGCGCCCAGGAAAACTGGACCGTCCGGAAGACGCGTTCGGGGTGCGGCATCATGATGGTGACGCGGCCGTCGGTCGTCGTCAGACCCGTGATGCCTGCGGGCGATCCGTTCGGGTTTGCCGGGTACTTCTCAGCCACGGAGCCGTCGTTCTCGATATAGCGCAGACTGACCTGTGCATTGTGCATGTCATTCGCACTCGCGAACTCGGCACGTCCCTCGCCGTGAGCAACAGCGATCGGGATGCGTGATCCTGCCATACCCCGCAACAGCAGGGAGTCGCTCTCGAGAATCTCGACGAGAGAGAGACGCGCTTCGAACTGCTCCGAGCGGTTACGCACGAACCTTGGCCAGTGCGCAGCTCCCGGGATCAGTTCCTTGAGACCGGAGAGCATCTGGCAGCCATTGCAGACACCAAGCGAGAAGCTGTCCTCGCGATTGAAGAATGCCTCGAACTCGTCACGCGCCTTGCTGTTGAACAGGATCGACCTGGCCCAGCCACCACCGGCACCAAGAACATCACCGTATGAGAAACCGCCACAAGCCACCAGTCCCTTGAAAGTTTCGAGTGAGCTACGACCACTGATGATGTCGGACATGTGCACATCGACTGTCTCGAAGCCTGCCTTGTCAAAAGCTGCAGCCATCTCGACCTGGCCATTCACACCCTGCTCTCGCAGGATTGCCATTTTCGGGGCTGCGCCGGTATTGATGTATGGCGCTGCAATATCCGCATCCGGATCGAACGACAGATAGGGTGAGAGCCCGGCATCCTGCAGATCGGTGATACGCGCATACTCCTCGTCCGCGCACTCCGGATTGTCGCGCAGTGTTTGCATATGCCAGCTGGTTTCCGACCAGGCCGCCTGCAATTCACTACGGCTGGCCCGGAGCACGACCCGGTCGCCACGCAGAAAGAGAATCTGCTCGTCATCGTAAAGCGGTTTGCCAATGACCCTGACGTGATCTTCCATGCCGAAGCTGCCGAGCATCTTCATGACAGTGTCGAGATGCTCATCGGCGACCTGGATCACAGCCCCGAGTTCTTCACTGAAGAGCGCGGGAATATCACCACTGTCAACAGTGTCGAGGCGTACCTGGAGGCCGCAACGCCCGGCGAAGGCCATTTCAGCCAGCGTTGCCAGCAGGCCGCCATCGGAACGGTCATGGTAGGCAAGCAGCAAGCCTTCGCGATTGAGAGACTGGATGGCCTGGAAAAAATTCCTCAGCAGTTGCGGTTCGTCGACATCTGGACAGCCGTTACCAACCTGGCTGTAGACCTGGGCCAGCGCACTTGCCCCGAGACGATTCTTTCCGCGCCCGAGGTCGATCAGGACAAGCGTGGAGGGTCCGTGATTCTGACGCAACATCGGCGTCAGGCTCCTGCGCGCATCGCTGACCGGCGCGAAGGCCGAGACGATCAGCGACAGCGGTGCAGTCATTTCGCGAGGCTCGCCATCCTGACTCTCCCAGACGGTCTTCATCGACATCGAGTCCTTGCCGACAGGGATCGAAAGTCCGAGAGCGGGACAGAGTTCGAGACCAACGGCACGCACCGTTTCGAACAACCTTGCATCCTCACCAGGATGACCTGCAGCCGCCATCCAGTTGGCGGAAAGCTTGATATGCCCGATTTTGTCGATCGGGGCTGCAGCGATGTTGGTGATGGCCTCGCCGATGGCCATACGACCGGAAGCAGCGGCATCGACCAGCGCCAGTGGCGTGCGTTCACCCATCGCCATGGCTTCACCGGTGACATTGTCATAGTCTGTCAGCGTCACGGCACAATCCGCGACAGGTACCTGCCATGGCCCGACCATCTGGTCACGCGCGACCATACCGGTGATTGTGCGGTCACCAATCGTGATAAGGAACCGCTTGTCGGCAACAGTCGGCAGGGAGAGGACGCGCAGCGCGGCCTCCTTGATGTCCATCCCTGATACATCGAGATCGGTATAGCGAACGTCGAGGCTTTCCACGTCCCGTGTCATCTTCGGCGGCTTGCCGAACAGCAGCGACATCGGCATATCGATCGGATTGGCATTGAAATGACGGTCCATCGCCTCGCCCACGATGGCATAGGGGCATCGCTCACGCTCGCAGATTGCCCTGAACTCATCGAGCCTGTCGGCATCGACTGCCATGACATAGCGCTCCTGCGCCTCGTTGCACCAGATCTCCATCGGCGTCATACCGGGATCATCGTTTGGTACCTCGCGCAATTCGAACTTGCCGCCCTTGTCTGCATCGTGGACAAGTTCCGGCAGCGCATTGGAGAGCCCGCCTGCGCCGACATCGTGAATAAAGAGCACCGGATTCCTGCTGCCGCGTGCCCAGCAACGATCGATCACCTCCTGGCAACGACGCTCCATTTCGGGATTGCTGCGTTGCACGGAGGCGAAATCGAGGTCCTCGGCAGAGGTTCCAGAGGTCATCGAGGAGGCCGCGCCGCCGCCAAGACCGATAAGCATGGCCGGGCCACCGAGAACGATCAGCGGTGTGCCGGCCGGAAACGGCTTTTTCTCGATGTGTTCCTCACGGATATTGCCCACACCGCCAGCCAGCATGATCGGCTTGTGATAGCCGCGGAGCTCCGCTCCATCCGCGTGCTCGACGCGCTGTTCATAAGTACGGAAATAACCGCAGAGATTGGGACGACCGAACTCGTTGTTGAAGGCAGCCGCGCCAATCGGGCCCTCGAGCATGATATCGAGTGCCGAGACGATGCGTCCCGGCCTGCCATGATCGGATTCCCAGGGCTTCGGTGCCTTCGGCAACTGCAGGTTGGAGACCGAGAATCCGGTCAGGCCCGCCTTGGGCTTGCCGCCGATACCTGTCGCCCCTTCATCGCGGATCTCACCGCCGGAACCGGTCGCGGCACCAGGGTCAGGAGAGATTGCCGTCGGGTGATTGTGTGTCTCCACTTTCATGAGGATGTGGATATTCTCATCGTGGTAGCCATAGGCATGGCTGTCCGGATCTGCAAAGAAACGTCGACCACGATGCCCCGTGATCACTGCAGCGTTGTCCTTGTAGGCCGAGAGCACGTTGATCGGCGAGATCTCCGTGGTATTGCGAATCATGTCGAACAGGGAATACTGCTGCTCCTTGCCGTCGATGATCCAGCTGGCATTGAAAATCTTGTGGCGGCAATGCTCCGAGTTGGCCTGGGCGAACATCATGAGTTCGACATCGGTCGGATCACGCTTGAGTGCATTGAAGCTCTCGACGAGGTAGTCGATCTCGTCACCGGAGAGTGCGAGCCCCCAGTCGACGTTGGCCTGCTCGAGAGCCTCCCTGCCACCGGCGAGCAGATCGACGGTGCGCAGCTTTCCGGGATCTGCGTGCAGGAAGAGTTGCTCGAGGACATCGTTCTCGTTCAGGAAGACCTGGTCTGTCATGCGGTCATGTAATGCCGGCAGCGCCGCCTCGAGCTGTTCCTGTGAGAGCCCCTTGCCCTTGTGCGTCAGGTTGTATGCAACGCCGCGTTCGATCCGTTGCACGACCCCGAGGCCGCAGTTGTGTGCGATATCGGTCGCCTTTGTCGACCAGGGAGAAATCGTGCCGGCGCGGGGTGCAACAATCAGCAAACCCTTCTCCGAAACCGCCTTGCCTTCCGCCGGGGGACCATAGGTCAGCAACGCACCAAGCAGCTCCAGGTCCTCCTCGGAGGCCTTGCCGGCATACTCCACGAAGTGGATAAAATGCGCATGAACATCGACCTGATGGCCAATGTCCCTCTTCAGTGCCTCGGCGAGACGTTGTAGACGAAACGAGGAGAGTGCCGGTGCACCGTGAAAAATCTGCATCGTGACTTCCGTTTGGGGAATATTTTCTGAGGGAATTCTACTACAGCAACAGGGACCGTTTCGCTCCTGATTGCGCACGCAGGCGCGAGCATTCAACCAAGATCAAACCATTGACTGGGATTATCCTGGTGCAGGACGGAAAACCTGCTGCCGAGCGATGGATCGAGCGAATCGAGCGCGGACCGGACAAGTGCCGGATCATTGTTTTTCTCGCTGATATGCGCCGCGACCAGGTGTTTCCAGTTGTGATGGTCAAGCTCGCTCACCAGACCGGCGGACTGCATATTGCTGAGGTGGCCGTGATCACCACCGACCCGGCGTTGCAGGGATATCGGATACGGGCCGTTACGCAACATCTGCAGGTCGTGGTTGAATTCGAGCAACAGGGCATCGAGCTGCTGTAGCCGTGACAGGATATGCGACGTGATCGACCCGGTGTCGGTCAGAATGCCAAACCTGCTGTGGCCGTCTGCAAATACATACTGGCAAGGTTCTGCCGCATCATGCGGGACAGTGAAGGGGCTGATACGAATATCGCCGATGCGGAATTCACCGCTGTTGGCATTGATCTGGTGGAGTTCACTGGTTTCAAGCCATTGACTGCAGCGCAGCGTGCCGGCGGTGGCCCATACCGGCATCGCATGATGTCGGGAGAGCGCCTGCGCCCCGCGCACATGATCTGCATGTTCATGCGTCAGCAGCAATGCATCGATGTCCTCGCAAGCCAGGCCGACGAGACCGAGACGTCGCTGCAACTCTTTCCGCGTGAAACCGCAGTCGACCAGCAGAAGTGTCTCCCCTGACTGCAGCAGCGTGGCATTGCCGCGACTGCCGCTGCCGAGGGAGAGAAAGCGCATCCGGGAGTATGGCTCCTAGCGCAGCTGCTCGTGCAGCAGGGTCAGGATGCGCGAAGCCGTTTGCGCGGGCGCGGGGTTGCCGTTGTTGTTCCGGACGGTGACGGTCGCCGGCTCCTCACCACTGATATTGACGATGAAAACCTGGCTCTCACCCTTGTCTGACGAACTCCAGAAAGCGAGGTTTGACAGCCATCCCTCATCCTCCACGTCATCGGATGGATCGTTGTAACGCACATAGTAGTTGCCGGCGCTGCGATTGCGGTCCTCGACCGTGAAGCCGACACGATTGAGCGCAATGCCGACGAGGCGCCAGCTACGGGCAAAGTCGGAATGGATCGCCATATAAGGCGAGTCGCTACCGGTGTAGAGCGTCGACATTCGCTTCGACGTGGTACCAGCCGTACTGCCAAGCTCTTCTTGTGCACGCGCCTCTGAGGTACCCATGAAGGCCATGAGTTTCTGCAACATCACTGCCTCGAGTTCCTGGTCGGACCCCGAGGGAACCCAGACACTCTGGTCTGTTTCCGTTTCAGCGATGCCGGAGACAAGTTGCTCTTTCATGCCGGTGTGCGTCAGGAAGAGTTCGGTTCCGGAACCAGCCCGCTCGAGCCTGACGCGGTACTGGTCACGTGTGCCCGCGGCATAGAGCCCGTCGACCGCCTTGCGAAGAAAGTTGGTGATCATGTCCGTCTTGATATCGGCACGGTTCTCGATCCAGGCGGTTCGCATGACACCGGCAGAGGGATCCTGCTCGACGAGCAGAATGCCGTTCTCCTGCCAGAAATCCAGTACGGTATCCCAGACTGCCTCGGCAGGCGCCTGGATCACGAGCCAGCGCTTGTCGCCATCGCGGCGCACCTCGATATTGGGGTTTTTCGGCAGTACATTCCTGCTGCTTCTGCCACTTCCCGGGGTACCGCTCCTTGCGGCCTGATACTCCGAATAGGTGGTTACGGCAGGGCTCGATCCGCTGAACATGACACCACCCTGGGCAATGGTGTCCTGGGAGAGATCCGGCGGAACTTCGAGGACATTCTCGGCCTGACGTGACTTTTTGTACTCGACCCGCTTGTCGGGCAGGATGTTGCCCTCGTTGTAGGTCGTGCAGGCACTCATTGCGAACGCCATAAGAGCGATCACGAGAATGCGCGTTGGATAGTTATTCATTCTTTTCACCATCGGTTCCTATTGCAGGCCCGCGTGCTCGAGTGCTTCACGGACAGCTGTGTGGTATTCATCGTCCAGCCAGGTCAGAGGGAGGCGGATCCCGTTATCGATACGCTTCATCTCGGCGAGGGCCCATTTGACCGGGATCGGACTGCTCTCGATGAACAGGCGATCATGCAGTAACGCAAGCTTCTCATCGATCATCGCGGCTGTCTCCCTGTCAGCGGCCAGGGCAGCTGCGATCATACGATGCATCTCGGCCGGTGCGACATTGGCGGTCACGGAGATCACGCCATTGCCTCCATTAAGGACGAACTGGCGCGCCGTGTCATCATTGCCGCTGTAGAGCGCAAAGTCCTTGCCACAGGCATCGCGCAATGCAGCAACCCGCTCCGGCCCGTCGGCAGCTGCTTCTTTGAGACCGACGATGTTGGGAAGTTCACTGAGCCGTATGACAGTTTCAACGCCCATATCCACAGCTGTGCGACCCGGCACATTATAGAGAATCTGCGGAATATCGACCGCTTCGGAGATGACCCTGTAGTGCTGAAAGAGGCCTTCCTGGGTCGGCTTGTTGTAGTAGGGAGTCACGAGCAATGCCGCGTCGGCACCGGCCTTTGCAGCAAACCGGGTGAGTGCGATGGCCTCGCTCGTCGAGTTGGCACCGGTCCCAGCGATGATCGGCAGGCGACCGGCAGCAAACTCGATCGTGCGGGTGATGACTTCGCAATGCTCATCGTGATTGAGTGTCGCGGATTCACCGGTCGTGCCGACTGAAACGATTGCATCAGTGCCAGAGTCGACATGCCAGTCGATCAGCTTTTGCAAGCTGTCGTAATCGATGGCGCCATCGGCAAGCATGGGGGTCACGATGGCGACAATACTTCCAGAAATCATTCAGTGAATCCGGTGGTCAGAATATCGGGATTTTAACGCGCCCGCTGATGGATGAACAACAATGATTCGGAAAGCGCGAACAGCCCACAGGTTCAGGTCTGCAACTGCGCGATCCTTTCCAGGAGCGGAGAGATGACCGGCTCGATCTTGCGTCGCATGAGACTGCCGATTGCCGTCGTGTCACGCAGAACCGGACGCAATACCCCGTAGCCCAGCCCGGACAGCAAATACATGGTCTGAATCTCATCGGCACAGCCAGGGCATCGCTCGAGCACCTCTTCGACGGCCTTCGCAAGTCCGGTGCCGCCGGGCTCTGCATCCTGCTCGAGTTCCCCGAGCGTCATGTCCACCCTGCCCTCCGGGCGCATACCGGAGAAATAGAGCGCGAGGTTGTCGAGCGTCGCTGTGACCATCTCCTGCGTGCCCGGTTTCTTCAGTACGCGGACAACTGTCTCCAGGAACGCCTGGCCTGCCGGGGAATGCACCCTGAGCAGGAGCGCTGCGACGGGATTGTCCGCGGCGATCGCGGCAAGCCCCTGCTGCAGCTCGAGATAACGCGCCGATGCCTGCTTCTGTTCGGGAAGATCGTCCGGGCAGGCCGACAGGAAGCCGACGTAGTAGGCCGGCTTGCGCCTGGCACGCGCCCAGAGATCCTCTTTCGCCTCATCACTGATGAGCCCCGGCTTCAGCACCAGCGAGACCGTGACCATCATCTGCTCGATCTCGGTCTCGAACGGGAGATAATCGACAAGATACTGCGCCAGAACAGGACCCATCTCCCCCTCGCTGACAGCATCACGCATGAGCATCCGGCGAGCGTTCTCGGCATCCTCCATGGCCCACCATGCCCTGCGCGCCAGCTCATCAGTAATCCCCGGCGCACAGACGACAGCAACGACTGCCTCGGGTTCGCCGAGGAGCAGCAGCTGGTCAAGGTTGTCATCACGCATCTGGCCCATGCGCGTCCAGCGCTGCAGATAAACAGGGTATCCCCCCGGCGAACCCAGCACATGACCCGAAAGCATCTCCCTGACGCGCTTGAGGTACTGTTCGTCGCGACAGTTGGGATTGAGCTTGACCAGCACCTCCTCCTGGCCGGAGAGACCATAGAGTGTCATGGATGACTCGTGAATACGAATTGCCTGCGGCTTGTTGGCAAGCAGTACGTTGATACGCAGGCTGTCTTCAGCGGACAGATCCATCGGCGGGATGCCTGGTCAGTCTGTTTGCGGGGGGACGTAGTTGCTGTCCTTGGGATTCAGAAAGATGAACTGCTGCTGTCCATCGTCCATCTCGACAAAGTCGAGCGTGGTTTCATCCAGCAGTGGCACATATTCCGGTGCCATCACGATCTCGACACCGGATTGCTTGAAGCTGATATCGTCATCAGTGACATCATCGAAGCCCATCCTGTAATCATACGAGCCGTCATCATTCCTCACTGCAGCCAGACGCAAGGCCATGCCTTCTGCCCCACCCCGGGACGCGGCGCTGCGGATCTGTTCTGCTGCCGACTCTGTTAATGTAAACATATCAACCTCTCGTATTCGTTTATCTGCAGTTTCGTACATGCTCAACGAAACGCCTTGCCCAGTGATGGCCCTCGATGTCCCGAAGGTGGGTATAGCCGGCCAGGACATTCTTGTAGACAAGACCGTCATGTTGACCATCGATACCGTGCCCGCGATGCATGCGGTAAGCAAACTGAAGTCCGGGGTCAACCTGCTCCAGGTGTGAATAGTGGAACTCGTGTGCCGGCACCAGGGAGCCTTCATCCGCTGTCCGTGCCCAGGGATGCGCCGGCGTTTCCTCGATGCGTACGTAACCCCGTCCCTGCGGACGGCTGTCCATCACAACGTCGGCCGGTATTATACCCGCCATTTCGCAGTGTCTGTCACCCCACCGAATCGAACGACACAGATACATCAGGCCTCCGCATTCCGCGTAGATGACACCCCCGGCATCAGCAAAGGCCGCTATGCTGCGTCTCATTGCGACATTTGCCTCGAGCTCCGCCATCAGGGTTTCAGGAAAACCACCACCGATGAAAAGAGCATCCACATCCGGCAAGGTCATGTCATTGATCGCATCAAACCAGACGATCTCCGCGCCCGCATTGCGTAACGCTTGCAGATCACCTGCATAATAGAAACCGAAGGCCGCATCTTTTGCGACGCCGATTTTGACATCTGCCACAGGCATGTCCGCCGCGACAGGAACGGGTGGAATTTCCGGTGCCGCCCCGGCAACCGCCATCAGCCTGTCGAGATCCACACCCTCGGCAACAGCGTTCGCGATGCGCGAAATCACCTGTTGAGCCTCGTCATGCTCGTTGCTCGGCATCAGTCCAAGATGGCGTTCATCGATCACCAGCTCACTGGACTTGCCGACTGCACCGAGAACAGGAATGTCCGTGTAGGTCTCGACCGCGTTGCGCAACTTGGATTCGTGGCGTGATCCACCCACCTGATTCAGGATAACGCCCGCGATCTCCACCTCTGCATCAAAGGTCGCGTAGCCGTGCAGCAGTGGTGCAATACCACGCGTGATGCCACGTGTATCGATGACGAGAACGACCGGCGCCCCGAGCAGATTGGCCATTGCCGCGTTACTGTCTGATCCATCCGTACTGATGCCGTCGAAGAGTCCCTTGTTTCCCTCGATCAGGCCGATGTCTGCATTCTGCATGTGGCTCTGAAAGAGCCGGGTGTTGGCCTCCGGCGATTCCATGAAGACATCGAGGTTATAGCAGGGATTGCCCGCAGCAGCACCGAGCCAGAGCGGGTCGATATAGTCGGGGCCTTTCTTGAAAGGCTGGACACGCAGCCCCTTGCGACCGGCCAGTGCAGCGCAAAGGCCGATACTCACGGTTGTCTTGCCCGATGACTTGTGAGCCGCGGAGAGATAGAAGTAACCCATGGCGAGGGAGTCTACAAGAAAAAACGCGGATTAAATCCGCGTTTTTTCCGTGATGGACAGGTCTGTATCAGGCCGCTGAATGCGGATCTGCAATCTTGTCTTCCAGGGAGACTGGCAGGATCTTCAGCATACGCATACCGATAACGGTAATAAGGAGAGCGACACTGAGACCACCGATACCGAGCAGGACCTCCGGCAACGATGGCGTATAGGCTGCGATTGCACCGCCGACACCATCGTAGAAACCACTGTCGATGATGGTCTTGTCAGGGAAGAGTGACATCGGGAATGCCTGTCCGCCAATGATGATGACATACATGGTTGCCAGACCGCCCAGGATGACCATCACGGATGCTGCAATCAGCCAGCTGCGCTGCATGCCGAGTGCCGGGTGAAAAACGATCGCCAGCGGAAGCAGTCCACCGACCAGTACCTGGCCAATCCAGAACATCATGGTGTAGACACCGCCGTTGAGCAGGATAAAGGCCTCGTAGGCGTGGTTTTCCGTGCCATAGAGGTTTGTCAGATGATAGATCACCATGAAGAACAGATTGGCTGCGACAAAGATACCGAGCAGGTTTTTCAGGCGCTGCATGACCGCGTCGCCAAGCGGGCGCTGGTCGCGCCTGAAGGCATCCATCAGCACCAGAATGTAGATCGCCATGCCGAAACCGAAGGACATGATGATGAACCAGGGCGCCATGATGGCTGCGTCGTAGCCCTGGCGCGCAACCAGGAATCCGAAGATGGAACCTGTACCGGTCGTGAGGATCAGGCGCCACACGAATGCCAGCATGCCTGCTGCCTTGTAGTAGCGCTTGACCTTGCGGTCCATAATCGTCCAGAGATAGATCGCAACAATGGCGATGAAGCCGTTATAGAGGATGATATTCCAGGCGAAAATCGACTTGAAGTTGTAGGTCGTCATGGCGACGATCAGGCGCTCCGGGCGCCCGAGGTCAAGCACCAGGACCAGCAGGCCGCCAATCAGCAGTGCGATAGCCAGCAGGCCGGACAGCGGGGCCAGAGGCTTGTAGATAGTCTTGTTGAAGACAGAGCCGATCGAAGCGACGTTCAAAGCTCCGGAGGCGGCCACGATCAGGAAGACCGCAAAGACATGCGGCGTGCCCCAGACGATCTGATTGTTCATTCCGGAGACCCAGTGGCCGTTATGCTCCATGTAGAGCGCTGCAAGCCCGCCGACGCCGGCAACAGCAGCAAGCACGGCGAGGATCAACCAGTATTTCGGGCTTTCGATGCCCCACTCTTTGTAGAAAATCTTCTTCATCTCTGCTCTCGCTTACACGCCGCTGTAACGGACACCCGTATTGAGTTTCAGATCGGCACGGATCTGAACCGTCGGGTACTTGGCAAGCGCCTGTGATACTTCACTGTTCGGATCCCTGAGATCACCGAAGATGATTGCCTTTTCCGGGCAGGCATCCTGGCACGCGGTCGTCGTCTGACCATTGTCAAGGCGGTGTACACAGAAGTTGCAGGACTCGACACAACCCTTGCCACGCGGCGCGAGGCTCGGCTTGATATCAACATTCTCGTGAATGAAGGAACGCGCCTTGTAGGGACAGGCCATCATACAGTACCGGCAGCCGATACAGGTATGACGGTCGACCATGACGATGCCATCTGCACGGCGAAACGACGCGCCTGTCGGGCAGACATCCTGGCATGGCGGGTGTTCGCAATGCTGGCACATCATCGGCAGGTTCGTGACATGGCCTGTCAGGTTATCCTGAACCTTGACCGTGCGGATCCACTTGGGACGCTGCTGGTCCCAGGTCGCCTCGTCTGCGCCCTCGGGCATGCTGTAGGCAGTCAGTCCGTTCTCTTCGTTACAGGCCTGGACACACTCGTCGCAACCATCGGCACACTTGCTGGTGTCGATCATCATGCCCCAGCGCACCTTGTCGGAGACAGCCTCATCTCTTGGCGCTGCCTCGACAGTATGCAGAAGCACGCCCGGTGCGACGGTCGCAACCGCTGTGGCCGCGCCTTTCTTGAGAAAGTCACGACGATTCTGGTCTGTTTGCTCTCTGTTATTCACTTCGCCTATTCCTCTCCAGCCTTATTCCGCGGGTACCGGGGAGTGACACTGGAAACAGTCGAGTTTGACGCCCGTGTAGGCATGACAACCTGCGCAGAACTGTGCACCGTCTGGCCCTTGCATCGCATTGACAGGCACGTGACTGCCGTTCTCGGTATTCACATGACAGGCAACACACTCCGAGAGGCTTCCATCCACAGTACGAATCCCCTGGTGTACGGTGATGTCACGGTCATGCTTGAGCAGGGCCATGTGATTCTTGCGCATCCACTCGGTTTCACGCACGCACTGTCCGCCGGAGGTCGCGGCATTCGAGTTGGTGTTCTCTTTCCACTGGGGACCGGCCTGGCTGATGCCGGTGATGGCAAGCGCCATCACCAGCAGCATCAGTGAGAGCACCCCGCGTTTGATGCGATACAACATCAGCAACTCCGCTCGTTATTCACCCAGGCCCATCTTGATGTAGCCAGTCGGGCAGACATCGGAACAGATGTGACAGCCGATGCAGCGGTCATAGTCGGTATCGACGTAACGGCCGGTTGTCGCCTGGTCCTTCTTGACGCGGAAGACAGCATCCTGCGGGCAGAAGATGACACAGTTGTCGCATTCGAAACACATGCCGCAGCTCATGCAGCGCTTGGCTTCGTCTTTTGCCTGCTCTTCGTCGAGGCAGATCAGGCGCTCCATGAAGTGGCCCAGAACCTCGTCGGCACTTGGCACTTCCTCGCGACGCTTGTTGCGCTCGTGGTAGGCAAAGTGCCCGAGGAAGAGTTCGTCGTGCGGGATGATTTCCGCGAACGAACGGTCTTCGTAGTTGTGAATTGCCCAGTTGCCGCTCGAGGTGCCGCGCAGGTCACCGCGCTCTTCAATGTCGAAGTGCGAGGGGGTCAGGCCTGCTTCGACAAGCTTGTCCTCAAGATCAAAGTGATGGACGTCGACTTTCGGACGACGAGCCAGATCGATCTTGCCGTTATCGAGGTAGTCGTGGATGCTGTCAACCGCGATGGACGCCTGGCCGATAGCCGTTGTCAGCAGGTGCGGACGAACGATGTCGCCGGCAACGAAGTGGCCCGGACGACTCGGCATCTGGTAGAACTTGTCGGCATCGAAGAGATTACGGTCGTTGGCCATGTCTTCCAGGCCATCGGTATCTCCGCCCTGACCGATTGCTGAGACGACAAGGTCGGCTTCGATCAAACGCTCGGTGCCCTCGACAGGAACCGGGCGGCCGTCTTCCATCTTGCAATCCGCAACCCTCAGGCCTGTTGCGCGGCCATCTTCGCCAATCTCGAGACCAACAGGCATGACGCCATCGAGGATGGTGACGCCTTCATGCAGGGCATCGTGCACCTCGTGCTCGGCCGCGGTCATTTGTTCTTTGGGGAACAGCGAGGTCAGCGTGACTTCGGAACCCATGCTTGCAGCGGTGACTGCCGCATCGTGGGAGACGAAACCATCGTTGATCACCAGTTCCGGACGCTCGGCCGGGTTGGAGCTCGAGATGTTGCCGAGACGGCGTGCAACTGAGACAACGTCGATCGAGGTATCACCACCACCGACACAGACTACCTTGTCTGCAGTGACTTTCATACGGCCTTCATTGAAGGCTTTCAGGAATGCGACACCCGATACACAGTTCGGCGCATCGTCCCAACCTTCGAGCGGCAGACCACGACCTGTCCAGCAGCCGATGGCCCAGAGGACAGCATCGTGATTCTTGTCAATCTCCTCGACAGAGACATCCTTGCCGACGCGGGTATTCAGGTGGACATCGATGTCACCCATGTCGAGAATACGCTGGATCTCTGCAGACAGCTTGTCGCGTGGAATCCGATAGTTCGGGATACCGAAACGCATCATGCCGCCAAGATCGGAAAGCGACTCGTAGATGGTGACCGCGTGGCCCTTGCGGCGCAGCTGGTAGGCTGCCGCCATGCCTGCCGGACCGCCACCGATGACGGCGACTTTCTTGCCGGTGCTTGCGCCGGCTACGAACTTGTAGCCTTTCTCGAGTGCGGTATCGCCGATGAACTGCTCGACTGAGTTGATACCGACATAGTCCTCGACCTCGTTGCGGTTACAACCGTCCTGGCAGGGTGCCGGGCAGACACGGCCCATCATGGACGGGAACGGGTTGGCATCAGTGGAACGCTGGAACGCGTATTCCTGCCACTCGACACCTTCCGGACCATGCTCCTGGCCACGAACGATCGCGAGCCAGCCACGGATATCCTCGCCGGACGGGCAGCTGCCCTGACAGGGAGGAGTTTTGTGGACATATGTCGGGCACTTGTGAGACGTATCTTCGTTGAAGATCTTGTCAGTATAGCTACCCCACTGGTTATCACCGTCTTCAAAACGGCGCCAGGAAAGTTTGGTGTTCATCTCATCGCTGGAAGTTGCCATCGATTATCTCCTTCCCGTAATCAATCTGTTTACTGTTCAGTCACTATAGGTGATTGGGCGCCTGTGTTCTCAGGCCGCTTCTTCACCGGAATCTTCATCATCTTCATCGGTCTGGCCGGTGAGGATGAGGGCGTTGGAAACAAGCTGGTGCACGCTCACGATCTGGTCCATGTCAAATCCGTAATACGGCAGGATCTTCGTGAACTGGCTCTTGCAGATCGCACAGATCGCAGCCATGTGTGTCACTCCCTGTTCCTCGGTAACCTGCTTGAGCGCTGTCATTCGCGGCAAACCGCCCTTGATACGCAGCTCCATCAGGTCGTCTGTGAGCAGACCGCCACCGCCACCGCAGCAGAAGGTCTTCTCGTACAAGGTGTCGGGGTCCATGTCGACGAAGTTGTTGCACACCGCCTTGATGACGTTGCGCGGAATAATAAACTGGCCACCCGGCATGTCACCCATGCGCGAGGCACGCGCAACGTTGCATGAGTCATGGTAGGTCAGGACCATATCGTCGTTGCGTGACGGATCGAGATTCAGCGTCCCCTTCTGGATTTCGTTCCAGGTGAACTCAAGGATGTGCTGAGGAACCGGGTACTTCGGATCCAGGAAATCGAACGGTCCAGCCAAAGTGTTCAGGAATGAATAGGCGACGCGCCATGCGTGCCCGCATTCACCGAAGATAATCCGCTTGACGCCAAGTTCCAGCGCTGCTTCGCGAATGCGCAGCGAGATCTTGCGCATGTTCTCGTAGGAACCGATGAACATGCCGAAGTTTGCCGCTTCCGACGCCTTGGAACTCAGGGTCCAGCTGACGCCCGCTTCATGGAAAACCTTGCCGTATCCCATGAGTCCGTCGACATGCGGTTCTGCAAAGAAATCCGCCGAGGGCGTCACCAGCAGGATATCGGCGCCTTTCTCATCGAGCGGGAAGCGAACCTTGACGCCGGTATCGTCCTCGACATCCTCCTCGAGACCTTCCAGCGTGTCAGCCAGTGCCGGCTCCGGTAGACCGAGGTTGTTACCGATCTTGAAGACCTTGCCGATGATCTCGTTGGAGTATTTCTGGCCGATGCCCACACGCGCCAGCACTTCGCGTGCTGCCATGGTGATCTCTGCGGTGTCGATGCCGTATGGGCAGAAGACAGAGCAGCGGCGGCACTGGGAGCACTGGTGATAATAGCTGAACCATGTATCCAGGTCTTCGCGCTCAAGATCCTTGGCGCCAACGAAGCTCGCCATGCCAAGCTTGCCGAAGAACTTGCCGGCAAACGTGAAATAACGGCGGTAAACCTTGCGCATCAGGTCCTGGCGAGCGACCGGCATGTTGAGCGGATCCTTGGTGCCCAGGTAATAGTGGCACTTGTCGGTACAGGCACCACACTTGACACAGGAATCCATGAAGACCTGCAGTCCGCGGTATTTGCCGAGCAGGTCGTCCATCGCCTCGAGCGTTTTCTCTTTCCAGTCGTCGGGCACTTCACCGGTGTAGCCCAGTGGCTCCTGGAATTGAGGCTTCGCAACAAACGGCGAGCTGTGCGCCATCGTGCCCGGAGTCACATCGGGAACTTCGATGTATTCCTCGATTTCCGGTATTTCAAATTCAGCTTTTGCCATGAGTGTTCCTCAAGAGGCCTTTCTCTCGTGCCAAATCAGTTCTGTTCAAGCTTCTTCGCCCAGTCGACAACATGGCGCTGCTCGCGTGGATTGTCGACCATGTTGCGCGACGGGCTGAAGAACACCCCGGGCGCGTGGAGCAGCTTGCTGATCGGGAAGACGATCATCAGCGCGACGACCAGCAGCAGGTGTATCCACAAAACCGGATCGCCAGGCAGCTCGGGAATCCCCCCAAAGGGCCAGATCACCGAGCGGAAGTAATGCGTCACAGCGGTGACGTCCGTGTGCCACACAAAGGTCATCATGATGCCGCTGATCCCGATCAGAATCAGCAAAATCAGCATGGCGATATCCGACGGCGACGTGATGTAGCGCACGCGATCGACAAAGATCCGGCGCGCAAGCAGACCAAACAGACCGATCACCATGAAAAAACCTGCGTACTTCAGCGGGCCAACCAGCTCGGCAGGCATCAGGGAGTTGAAGTAGCGGCTGTGACGGGCGAGTTCTGCAAACAGGCCCATATGAAACATCCAGCCAAAGATCCATGTCCATTTTGTGGACTTGAACAGGCTTTCAAAAAACACCACCTCGCGGAACATGCGCAGAACCACACCGGTCTGCGTTGTCGGAGCTGGTGTTGTTGGTATTTTGAGCGGTGCGGGCGCCTTAACATACTTGATGATGCGACGAATGACACCGATTACCAGCACTGCTAGTGCGAAATAGAACAGTAAGGCAAACGCCAAGGACATGTTCCCAAACCCTCGTTTTACTGACCGCTCGCTCTCAGCGGGCCGCCAGTCTTGAATCTTGTGCGGGCGGGGCCTGGGCCCCGCCTCTTTGCGAACCCGCCTGGGACCAGGCAGGATTCATTCGCGCGTGATCAGACGCAGCCGGTCGGCTTCGGCAGACCAGCATAGCGGCAAGCCTGCTTGCCAGGACCGTAAGGAAACAGGCCGTACAGGTACTTGCTGTTGCCTTTGTCCTTGCCAAGCTTCTTGGCGACCGCCTTGGTGAGAACGCGTACAGCCGGAGCAATCTGATACTCTTCGTAGTACTCACGCAGGAAGTTGATGATGTCCCAGTGCTCGTCGGTCAGCTCGAGGTCATCTTCTTTCGCCATGACTTCAGCGACACCAGGAACCCACTGAGTGATATCAGCGAGGTATCCCTCTTCATCAGTTTCGAGGACATTGCCGTCTACTTCGATACCCATTGTCTTTTCTCCTCTTTCAGAAAAAGTGTGATCAGGATCACAGCCAGGACTGTGATTTGTCAGTTGCTTCTACCAGGTCGACAAAGCCGCCGTAATCAACGACGGAAACTCCGTCAACCAGCTTGTCTACTCCGATACCCCTGGCAGCCAGGTCCGCTCCAAGCACGGAAACTGTCTTGCCCTCGAGATTTCCGGCAGCAGCGCCGCCCTTGATCGCGGCGTAAACGCCGTCTTCGATCAGCAGCAGCGTATCGCCGTCTGTCATGTGGCCGACAGCAGCCGCCAGGCTGTTGCGCTCGTATGGGGATTTATTAACGATATGTAACATTGACATGACGAATACCCCTCAGAAATTGAACAGGATGTCTTGCTCGGCGAGCACGTCGGCCATTTCGGCACGGCTCACGAGACGAATTGAATCCTTCTCTGCCCAGTCGTCATCTTCGTCTTCCCAGACGAGATGCTGCAGGTCATCGAGCGTGAGACCACGCTCTTCGAGTGACTCTTTCTCGACATAGATCTTGTTCACTTCGTAATCCCCGAGTGCGGAGTAGGTCGGTGAAAAGTTTTTCATGTCGATTCCGGAAGTATCCTGCCCCTTGGTCAACTGGTAGACACCGTCATCGATGAACGCCAGGCTGACATCCTGCTCGAATGCAGCACCGATCAGCACGACTTCGAGAGACTCCCAGGCGTAGATCGTGCCGTAAGGAGCGCGGCGATTGACATACATGAATTTTTTGATATCAGACATCGCTCTCTCCTCAGTCCCCGAAAACGACCAGACGGTCGGACTGGATGCCACCCTCGATCAGCTGACCGAGACCGGAAATACGGAAACCAGGTGCAATATTGGTTGCATCCTTGCCGTTGCGCTCTGCTTCGCCATCGTCAACGATGCCGCGGCGCTGTGCCGCGGCAACGCAGATGACAAGATCAAGATCGTGCTCGGCAGCCAGATCACTCCAGCGCTTGACGATATTGCGATCGTCCTGCGGAGGCGTGGTCAGGCGGGTACCGTTGTTGACACCATCGTGGTAGAAGAAGACACGAAAGATCTCGTGCCCCTTCTCGAGTGCTGTCTTCGTGAAGTGATAGGCCGTATCAGACGACTGGTGCTGATAGGGCCCCTCATTGACCTGAATTGTCAGCTTCATTGCTACTTACTCCCGACAGCTGATCAGAAGCGGATGTGCGTTGAAGAGTTCAGGCTCTTGCGAGCACCACGCCAGTTGTCAATGTGGTACTTGGTGAACGGCAGCTCGACTTCTTCGAAGAAACGCGGCCAGCCGATACGCTCGATCCACTCGTTGATACGCTCCCAGTCGCGTGCACCCTCTTTGTAAGCCTTGAGGATGCGCTTGACGATGGCGGTCGCTTCCGGCCAGCGCGGGGGGTTGTTCGGGATGCCCGCTGCAACCAGTTTCTGGAATGTCGGCTTGCCACGTGCGTTGGAGTGGTTACCACCAACCCAGATTGCCAGCTTGGTGTGCTCGGCGTCGTTGATTTGCATTGGAGGACATGGCGGGAAGCAGGCACCGCAGCAGATGCACTTCTTCTCGTCAACTTCGAGTGACGGCTTGCCGTTGACCATGGCAGGACGAATAGCGGCAACCGGGCAACGGGCGACAACAGAAGGACGCTCGCAAACCTTGGAAACCATGTCATGGTTGATCTTCGGCGGCTTGGTGTGCTGTACGTTGATCGCGATATCGCCCTGGCCACCACAGTTGATCTGGCAGCATGAAGTGGTGATATGAACACGGTTTGGCATCTCCGCCTTGCGGAACTCGCCAATGAGCTCGTCCATCATCGACTTGACCACGCCCGATGCATCGGTGCCCGGGATATCGCAGTGCAGCCAGCCCTGGGTGTGAGAAAGGGTCGTAACAGAGTTCTGTGTACCACCGACGATGAAACCCTCTTCTTCCAGCTTGGCGATCAGCGGCTCAACGCGCGACTCTTCGGTGACGAAGAATTCCGGGTTGGAGCGGATCGTGAAGCGGATGAAGCCATCAGAATAGTTGTCCGCGATGTCACAAAGCTTGCGCAGGGTGAACAGGTCGAGGATACGCTGGGTTCCGGCCTTGATGGTCCAGATCTTGTCGCCATTCTTGGCAACGTGCAGCAGGACGCCGGGGCGCGGATGCTCGTGGTAGGCCCACAGTCCGAAGTTGCGACGCATCATCGGATGCATGTACTGAAAAGGATCTGGGCAGCCCGTTTCGATGGGGTCACGCATATCTGCCATTTTCTATCTCCAGAATCTTGGAATAAAACATCTCTGTCCGGCGGGCGGAACGCCCGCCAGTCACATACTCAGTGGATCGGCCAGATCAGTAGCTCAGGAAGCTTCTGCCTGACGATCGAACCACTTGACCGCTTCGTCGTCCCAGCCATCCATACGGACGTAGGAGCTCTGACGCGGCTCGTTGACCATGTTCGGATCGACCTCTACACCGACACCTTCCAGGAAGTTGACCAGGCCGATACGCTCGATCATCTCGCCGCAGCGCTCGTGCTCGAGTGCATTCTCGGCCCAGAAGTCGATGATCTCTTCCGCAAGCTCGACCAGAGACTCCCAGTCTTCCTCGGTTTCCAGCTTCTTGAAAGGAACCACGACTGTGCCCATGAGGTCACCAATCTTCAGCGTACGCTTTCCGCCGATGAGAATCGTGACACCGCGGTCGTCGCCCGGGTGCAGTGCCTTCGGCATGACGTTGAGGCAGTGCATGCAACGGACGCAGTCCTTGTTGTTGACGTCGAGGGTATCGTCGTCTTTCAGGGACAGGGCATTGGTCGGGCAACGCGTGACAACATTGTCGATGATGTACTCGCGACCCTTCTTCGCGACGTAGTTCTTGACTTCTTCCTGATTGACTTTCATCTCGTCACGCCAGGTACCGATGACAGCAAAGTCAGCACGCTCGACGGCATTCTGGCAGTCATTCGGGCAGCCCGAGATCTTGAACTTGAACTTGTAAGGCAGGGCCGGACGGTGAACGTCGTCTGTGAAGTTGTTAACAAGCAGGCGGTGCGCCTTCTGCTCGTTGGTGCAGGACATTTCGCAACGCGCTGCGCCAACACAGGACATCGCGGTACGGACACAGGGTCCGGCGCCGCCGAGGTCCCAGCCGTAGTCGTTGATCTCGTCGAAGAAGTGCTGCGTGTTCTCGGTGTTGGTACCGATGAACATGATGTTGCCGGTCTGGCCGTGGAACGTCACCAGGCCTGAACCGTACTTCTCCCAGCTGTCAGCCAGCTGACGCAGCATGTCGGTGCTGTAGTGATTACCCGCCGGCGGCTGAACGCGCAGCGTGTGGAATTCTTTCGACTCCGGGAATGCGTGGCCGACCTCGGAGAAGCGCGGAATGATACCGCCACCATACTGATAGACGGATACCGTTCCGCCTTTCCAGTAACCCTTGCGGGTTTCGTAAGAATGTTCCAGCTGACCCAGGAGGTCACCAGTCACTCTATTGATACGCTCATCCGGGTGCTCGTCGCGCAGACGCTTGATACCGGAGATAAAGCTCGGCCATGGACCGCTTTCCAGCTGGTCCAGCATCGGAGTATGGTGTTTCGTTGCCATGTGGTTGGTTCTCCTTGACTGAAGACGCTATAGTTTTGAATCAATCGACGACCTGCATCGGCAAGACGCCAGAATACTGACCGGCAGAAAGTCAAAGTTTCCCTTCCCGCCACAGGAAGCCTCCGGTCAGAGGTTCCCATTAACGGTCGCTAATATAGCCGCGCGGAACAGGCGGCGACATTCCACCAAAGAGGGATACCCTATTCCCTCGCCTATCCCCTTGGGGATAGCTACCCGACCGGCAGCCTCGCGGGAATACCCTGCTCATGATGATTTTTTATCCGCTACAGCAACAAGTTAGTATTGCCCGTCACGAAAACCGGCTATATAAACCTTATAGCCAGCAAGGCATTAACAGGCTATCCTAATCCAGGTCTATATAAGCAGTCAATAAAATTCCGATATGCGAATGAACTCACCGGCCGGCTCACCCTTCGATCTGCGTAACGATGCTGCCTGGCAGGCATGGCGCGCAGACAAGCTCGCCTCGCTTCCCGCCTCGATCGACGCAATGCGCGTGCATCTTGCCGACCCGTGTCGCCCGTCCTGTCGGGAGCTTGAAAAGCTGACAACCCTGACCCGGCGCCATAACTGGGCACTGTTCAATACGGATCCGGCAAAAATGACGGATGAAGACTGCCTGAAGTCCTTGTGTGAACAGATCGGCCTCGAGCAGATAGACAGGAACCTGCGTGCAGACGACACCGGCATCAGCAGCATCCAGGTCAAACAACAGGACGGGACAGCCTACATTCCGTACACGGACAGACAGTTGAGCTGGCATACCGACGGCTACTACAACGAAACTGGCCGGCAGATTCATGGCTGGGCTCTCTATTGCGTGCGACAGGCTGCCGATGGCGGGGAAAACCAGCTCATGGATCACGAGATGCTGTATCTGATGATGCGCGACGAGGACCCCTCCATGGTCGAGGCGCTGATGCAACCCGATGCCATGACCATTCCGGCCAATCGCGAGGATGGCGACGAAATCCGCCCGGACCACAGCGGGCCTGTTTTTTCAGTCACCCCCTCCGGATACCTGCACATGCGCTATTCTGCCCGCAAGCGCAACATTGTCTGGAAGGATGATGCCGCCACAACGCAGGCGCGCGAGTTCATCACTGCATTGTTCCGGGATACAAGTGCCCCCATATACACCTACAGACTGCAACCGGGCGAGGGCGTAGTGAGCAACAACATTCTCCACCGGCGTAACGCATTCACCGACGGCGACACAGCAGACCGCAAGCGGCTGGTGTGGCGCGCACGATTCTACGACCGCATCGACGACAGCACTACCAGAGTAACGGAGTAAAGCATGCTGCAGCTAAGCCAGGTACTGATCGCCAACCAGGAGTTCCAGTCCTTCAGTGAACTCGAGCAGGCACTGAAAGACTATGCCCGCACCACCGGCGAGATGTTTTTCCAGATCGACGTCAAGCCCCACTACCCGGATACTCCGGACAACTGGGAAGACCGTCTTGAAGCAGCCTTCAGCAGCTATCGTTGATCAGGAGCATAACCATGGTTGATTATCTGGACCCCAACAAAATCGAGGACAGCGCCGCTGCCTCTCTGCGCAAGGACCTCGGACAAAAAGCACAGCTCGAGGGGCAACTCGTCGAGCTGCAGCACGAACTCGCCCGGCTCCCTGAGAATGCCCCGCCCTCCGAGCGTGCCCGCATCCTGCTCGACATGGCCCGTGCTCATGCGACCCTGGAACGCGGTGAAGAGGCCTGGCCACTGGCACGCACGGCTTTCGATCTCTTCGCGGCCGAGCAGGACTGGGAGAACGCTGCCGATGCATGCGACGTGCTCTACCAGAGTGAACAGCCTGATTCCCTGATTGCCCTCGGCAATGGCATCTGGCTTGGCGTCACCTTTCCGATCGACCCGGAAATCAGCATTCACCTGCTGAGCCATGTCATCGACGACACGCCCGACGATGCCGACGGCGCCGCCGTTGCTGCCGCGACGGCACTCTTTCTGGCCGACATGCGCGCAGACGAGGGCCCGGAGAAGGAACGCCTGGTCTTCTTCTCCAACCAGCTGCTCGGCAACGTCGCGCGTCGTCATTCCAATATCGAGAGCCAGGAGCAGTTTGCTCTCTGGGTCCAGCGGCTCGAACTCGACGATCCCGACAAGTTTCTCGTGCGCCTGCGCAATGTCATCGACGTGCTCGCGCAGGACGACTGGTGGATCGATCGCGATGCGCTTCAGAACGAGCTGCCCGAGCACTGAGGGAGGTTGACCATGTTCTGGCAGGAAGACGACGACAGGACGGCCCGCGAGCAGAGCGATGTGATCGATCTGCTGTTCGACATCCAGTGCCGCGAGATCCCCGTTGATCACGCCCACGCACTCTCGACAGCCTTGCGTGAGCATCTCCCCGAAATCGGCCAGGAGAGCAGTATCGGCGTCCACACGATCCATGTTGCCGGCTCGCAGAATGGCTGGGAGCGACCGGAATTTTCACGCGAGGAGCGGCTGCTGACATCACGTCGCACCAAACTGACTCTGCGCATCCCCAGGGAAAAAGCCGATACGATCAGCCAGCAGCTGCAAGGCAAGACACTGCGTCTGGAGAATTGCGAACTCACGATTGGCAAGTCGAAGGAGAAGGAACTCAGCAAGCAGGGCACGATCTTCTCGCGCTACGTCCAGTGCCTGCCCGACGAGGAAGAGATGGATTTCCTCGCACGCATGGCCGACGAGCTGAGACAACACGGCATCAAAATCAGGAAAGCGCTCTGCGGCAAGACGACAATGGTCTACACGCCTGAAGGCGAGGTCGCCACGCGCAGCCTGATGCTCGCCGACCTCAAGCGCGATGAATCACTGCTGTTGCAGGAAGTCGGTCTCGGCCCCGGACGGGAAATGGGGCTCGGCATCTTCATTCCCCACAAGGGCATAGAAGCCGTCAAGAAGATCGACGACGAGAAGGACTGACATCACGCCCGGGCCCAGGGAGGGCTCTGCCGGCCCTCGCCCCCGGTGGCCGGGCATCTCTCAGATACAGTCGTACTGCTCGATGAAGGAACCGTTGGTTCGTACCTGGTAGACATTATTCGTACCGGACGGGTACTCCAGGGAAGCATAGGAACTGTCTTCTGTCGCGGTCAGCCTGAGCGCACCCGTCTGCGGGCAGAGCAGGTCGACATTGGCCGTGTCAATACTCAGCACCGAAGATGTTTTAAGCGTCACAGGCCCGGAAAAGTCCGTATTGGACAGTTCACCGGAACCATCCACGGATGTTTTCGTGACATCGGGATTGTCTTCATCCAGCTCCACGGTGATGTTCAGGGCATCGAGTTGCAGCTGCCCCATCATCCCTGTACTGACCTCTGTTGTGAGCGTGTCGAAAGGAAGATCAACAGTGCCTGCCTCGCCTGCGACGACATAGTCCAGGCTCCCCCCGACCATGGCATCTCCACCCAACCAGTCTGATTCTGCTGTGAGATCAATGAACTCGAGGCTGAATGCAAGATTGCTCCAGTCAGTGAAGGCGCTGATTGTGACTCGTATAGAGTTATTGTATGTGATCCCATACTCATCAACACAGTTCCCGAAAGCGATGACGAAGTCCTCCCCGGGAGCTGGTGCTGCCGGCGGCACCGTTGCAGTGCCGATGACGCCATCAACCTCCTTGCAAAAGCCGGTCCCGTCGACGACCTGGAGATCACCAATGTTCAAGAAAGAGGCTGCTACCTCGTGGGTGCCAGAAGCAAACAGGATCAGCGGTTCGCCATTGTCACTGTTGATAATCTTTTTCCTGAAATCGGCCGCATCTCCACAGGCGCTCAGGATCGCAGCAAGCAGGATGATGACGAGAAATCGAGT
>JARRMW010000022.1:0-26038 GCA_037385685.1 Gammaproteobacteria bacterium | reverse complement strand
TGGCACAGGGCAGAAGGCGCATTGAAATACCGGGTAGCATGATTATTGCGTCATTTGTGGTTTCTTCGGTCTCGTGTTTATAAGGGACAAAAGGAATCGGCACGATACGGACAAAGCCGGACTTTTTCGGACGTCGCAGCTTCAGCAATGGCTACTCCGCCAGCAATGCCTCGATGGCAGCTTCGATAGATTCGGCCTTTCGACTCTCTTCATGGGTTTCGCCAACAAAGAGGTGCCGCAGATTGCCCTCTTTGTCCACAAGATAGAAAGCTGGCCAGTAGCGGTTATTCATAGCGTTCCAGTAGGCAAAATCATTATCCATCATGATCGGGTGCTCGAGACCGAATTCACGGCTTTTGCTAACGACACTCTCCCGGACACCCTCATGATCAAATTCTGGCGTGTGAATACCGATAACCTGAAAATCTCTTGTCTGCATGCGTTTCTCCAAAGCATTGAGCCATGGGAAGGAGCGATAGCAGTTCCAGCAACCGAAGGTCCAGAAATCGACGAGCGTTACCTTCCCCTTGAAGATATCCCTTGTCAGTGGCGGTGAGTTGATCCAGGCATCCGGCGATGTCTGTGTGAATTCCGGGGCGGGCCGGCTGTCGAGGGGTTTTGCCGCGGCAAATGGCATCGTCGTGATGAGCACAATTGTTGCGATCATGATCAGGGCTTTGGCAGCGATGCCTGTAAGGCGGATCGAAATCATGACCGGCTCCGTCAGAGTATTACCTGATAACAGACATCAGCGGAGAGAGATCGCTTGCAGACTGATGATCAAGAGTCGATAGCGATTCAGCTGTAGAGCCGGTCGCCGACATGTTCCTCGATCCACTCGGTAATCCAGTGAGTGGGTTTGGCACTGGCAAAACGCGCAACTTCCTCGCCATCGAGAAAGATGATGACCGTGGGGAAGCCGCGTACCCTGTAATGCCCGGCAAGCTTCATGTTCTCGCCCTCATCGACCTCGAGTTTTGCGAGTTCGACACCGTCGTTGAATGATTCAACCGCCTTGTAGAGATGGGGTGCAAGCATATGGCAGGGTGAACACCAGTCCGCCCAGAAATCGACCAGCACCGGCAGGTCGAAGGAGCGTTTCAGTACGCGCTCCTTAAAGTCGTGCTCATGCACATCGAATATTTGTGTGTTTTCCGTCACGGCGATTCCCGATACGTTTCTCAAGGGGGCGAATCTTAGCAAAATCGGGCCGATTCAAGTACATTAGGCTGGATTTTCGAACAGGAGACAATGATGTCCTGGCAGTCTGTGAACCGACATTTTTCCTCTACCCGCATGCGGCGCATGCGTCGTGATGACTTTTCCCGGCGCATGATGCGAGAGACGCTCCTGACACCGGATGACCTGATCTATCCTGTCTTTGTGCTCGAGGGCAAGGGCGAGCGCGAGGCAGTCGCATCGATGCCGGGTATTGAGCGTCTCAGTATCGACCTGCTGGTCGAGGAAGCGAGGGCGATCCATCATCTCGGCATTCCTGCCATGGCGATCTTCCCGGTAACGCCGCTGGAGGCCAAGAGCGAGGATGCAGCCGAGGCATACAATCCTGACGGGCTCGCACAGCGAGCAGTCCGTGCGATCAAGGACGCTGTTCCCGATCTAGGCGTGATCACTGATGTGGCACTCGACCCTTTCACGACACATGGCCAGGACGGGCTGATCGATGCGGATGGTTACGTCCTGAATGACGAGACAGTCGACGTGCTCGTACGCCAGGCCGTTTCTCACGCCGAGGCCGGTGCCGATATCGTTGCACCTTCTGACATGATGGATGGTCGTATCGGCGCGGTGCGCGGTGCGCTCGAGGGCGATGGCTATATTCACACACGTATCCTGGCCTATTCCGCAAAGTATGCTTCGGGTTACTACGGTCCGTTTCGTGACGCTGTCGGTTCGGCGGCCAATCTTGGAACTGGCAACAAGTACACCTACCAGCAAGACCCGGCCAACAGCGATGAGGCGCTGCACGAGGTTGCACTCGATCTGCAGGAGGGCGCCGACATGGTCATGGTCAAGCCCGGCATGCCTTATCTGGACGTTGTCCGTCGCGTCAAGGAGACATTCCAGGTTCCGACATTCGTCTACCAGGTCAGTGGCGAATATGCCATGCACATGGCAGCAGCTCAGAATGGCTGGCTCGACGAGAAGGCCGTGGCGCTGGAGTCGCTGGTCTGCATCAAGCGTGCCGGTGCCGACGGCATCCTGACCTATTTTGCGAAAAAAGCCGCGCAATGGCTCAACGATTGACCAAAAGAGACGCTCCCCCGCGTCCACCGGTTCGCATGATCCTGGTGACATTCATCGGTGCATTGACCGGTATGTCCCTCGTCGCATTGCTGGAAAGCCGGTACCCGTCCGGATGGATGTTGACGATTGGTTCCTTTGGTGCGACGGCTGTACTGCTCTATGCGATTCCGGGCAGTGCCCTTGCCCAGCCGCGCAATCTCTTCGGTGGCCACCTTGTCTCGGCTGTTGCAGGGATCATCGTCTATCACTACATCACCCAGCAGCTGTTTCCTGCTGCGCCACTGGCTGTTGCCATCGCTATCATGCTGATGCAGCTGACGCGGACATTGCATCCGCCGGGCGGGGCCACAGCGCTGATCGCTGTCATCGGGCCGCAGAGCGTGCATGATCTCGGCTGGGCCTACCTGGTGCCGGTCATGGCCGGCGTCACCCTGATGTTTCTGACTGCGCTTGTTGTTCACAACATCAATGAAAAGAGAAGTTATCCTCATTACTGGTGGTAGCAGAGCAGGGACTCAGAGTAAATAGCGCGTTGCGCTCATCTGTTCAGGAAAGCTATCACCGGCCTTTTTTGACCTTCGGTTAAACAATCGACTGACACAAGCGTTATGACAGACAAGTACGCCGTCATCGGCAATCCCATCAAACACAGCAAGTCGCCACAGATCCATGCTGCTTTTGCAGAACAGACCGGCGAGGATATCGAGTACGGCCGGATCCTTGGCGACATGGAAGATTTCTACGGAGACGTGCGCGATTTCGTCGAGACCGGAGGCAAAGGGCTCAATGTCACAGTCCCTTTCAAGGAGCGCGCCTGGCAGCTCGTGAATGAGCGTAGCGAACAGGCGAAACATGCCGGTGCGGTCAATACCATCATTGTGCTGGAGAATGGCAGGCTGCGTGGTGACAACACGGATGGCATCGGACTGGTGCGGGATCTGGTGCACAACCACGGATTCGATCTCGAAGACAAGCGTATTCTGCTGATCGGTGCTGGCGGAGCCTCGAGGGGGATATTGCTGCCATTGCTTGAAAAGAGTCCTCAGGAAGTCGTGATTGCGAACAGAACGCCCTCCAAAGCGGTCGATCTCGCTGCTATTTTCACTGAGCAAGGCAATGTCAGGGGTGTTGGACTCGACCATGAACACGAAGCGCCGTTCGATCTGATCATCAATGGCACATCTGCCGGCCTTTCTGGCAAGGTGCCGGCAATTCCTGGCGGCTGCCTGAAGCCCGGTGGCTGGACCTACGACATGATGTACAGCGATGAACCCACGGCTTTCGTCAGGTGGGGGCGGGAACAGGGCGCGATAAAAGCGCTCGATGGCCTCGGCATGCTTGTTGAGCAGGCTGCGGAGTCCTTCTTTTTATGGCGTGGCGTGCGTCCGGAGACACTACCGGTCATCAGGCTGCTGCGCCCGTGAAGATTCACCTGCTGGCCGTTGGGACGAAGATGCCGGGCTGGGTGGCGACGGCATACGGGGAGTACGCCAAGCGCATGCCGCGCGAATGCGCGATCGAACTCAGGGAGATCCCCCCGGCGCACCGTGGCAAGAACGGGAATCCCGATCGCTACAAGGCTGACGAGGCGCAACGGATTCTCTCTGCGCTACCCAAAGGCGCGCACCTGGTTGTGCTCGATGAGCGTGGCAAACCCTGGACCACGCAACAGCTTTCGCAACAGCTCGATGACTGGATGCATTCAGGCCATGATGTGGCACTCGTCGTCGGTGGTCCGGACGGACTTGATCCATCTCTCATGCAGCAGGCACAACAAAAATGGTCACTGTCACCCTTGACACTGCCGCATCCGATGGTACGCATCCTGCTGGCCGAACAGCTTTATCGCGCCTGGACTATTCTGCAGGGACACCCTTACCACAGGGAGTAGGAAATCCCTGAAACGACTCCGGAGCAGATCTCAAAATGCCACGAATCCTTCTCTACGGATTTGGACTTTATGACAGCCACGAGACCAATATCAGCGGAGAGCTGGTCAAGGGAATGCGCTTGCCCTCGAGCGTGCAGCGACAAGTTTTCGATGTGCGTTTCGATCGTGCCATGTTCATCAATGCCATAGTGAGAATCGATCCGGAGATCATCATCGGTCTCGGCCAGAGCGCCCGCTCGAGGAAGATCCGCATCGAGCGCAGGGCTGTGAACCTGATGGGGGAGAGGGGTGAAAAGAAACGGCCGATCAGCAGACACGGACACGGTCATCTTTTCATGTCGCTCGAAATTCCGCACCATGACCAGGTGCGCCTCTCCTATGATGCCGGAACCTACGTCTGCAACTTCTCCATGTATGTCATCGCCGAGCATTGCCGCGACAGCGGCAGGCGCTGCGGCTTCATCCATTTACCGAAACGATACGACATGCAGCAGGCTAAAGCCTTTGTCGGCAAACTTGTGGAACAGACCCTGTTGTCACGAAACCATTGAGTGTGATCTCCCGCATGACGGCAGCTGTCAACGGACTCTGCAACCACCACAGACACGGCATCTTTCGGAACACTCGTTTAGAATAGCCACGATATGACAAGCTATGCATGATCAGGTGATCTCAATGAAAACACGAAATCTCCCGTTACTTGCGGTTCTTCTGCTGCTCGCAGTCACGGATGTCTCTGCCCACTCCGCCGAAGGCCTTGCCGGCGGCTTCCTCAGCGGCCTCATGCACCCTGTGCTGGGACCCGACCATGTGATCGCGATGGTCGCGGTCGGCCTGTGGGGTGCCTTTCTCGGCCGGCCGGCCATCTGGCTGCTGCCGATTGTCTTTCCGATGGTCATGGCATTCGGTGGTGCGCTCGGCGTTGCGGGTGTCACACTTCCGGCAGTGGAAACCGGCATAGCAGTCTCGGCCATCGTTCTCGGTGCCATGGTGGCCTTCGCCGTACGCCCGCCGATCTGGGTGGCCGCCGTGATTGTCGGGGCCTTCGCAATCTTTCACGGGCATGCGCACGGTACAGAGCTTCCGAACGCAGCCAATCCGCTTGCTTACAGCCTCGGTTTCGTGATCGCGACAGGCCTGCTGCACCTTTGTGGTATCGCCTTCGGCGGACTGGCGCACTGGCCTGCCGGGAAGGTTGCTGTGCGGGCTGGAGGCGGACTGATCGCCCTGGGGGGATTTGCATTTCTTTTCGGCCTTGCATGAAACACATGATGCGCCTGCTTTTCACGCTTCTTCTGGTCGGCATGCCAGGGCTCGTATTGGCACACGCACCAATCGAGGGGATGGACAGCTTCTACAATGGCGTGCTGCATCCGGTACTGGTACCGGCACACCTGCTTGCAATCGTCTCGGCCGGGTTGCTTATCGGTCAGCAGGGCGTGAAGCGGATGCAGGTGCCGCTGATCACTTTTCTGCTCGTCCTGATCGGTGCACTGACAGTGACAGGACAATTTGATCTGGCCTTGCCAGAGTCGACCGGCGAGATGCTGTTATTGTCGATAGCCGTTCTATGCGGTGTACTTGTGGCGACCGAAATGCAGCTGTCCCTGATACCTTTGATGGCAATAGCTACAGTGGCAGCATTGCTTGTCGGTTTCGATTCCTCGCAGCCGGAATTGCAGGGCAGGGCGAAGCTGGCAATCCTCACCGGCACAGGTGTCGGCGGTTTTCTGCTCATTCTCTATGCGGCTGCCGCAGCCGAGTTCGCGAACAGGGCATGGCAGAAAATCGGCATCCGTATCCTTGGGTCGTGGGCAACGGCCAGTGCTTTCATCGTGCTGGCATTCACCTTTGCATCGATGAGAGACCTGTGACCCTTGTCACGGCGACGGGAATTGCACAACAGAACCTTCCGATGCAGGAAGCAGTCGATATCGTGAAATTAAAGCCGGATTCAACATGACCATCACACGCATCCTGATTTTCTGTGGTTTGCTCATCTTCTCACCCTGGCTATATGCCGTGGAAGGCGATACCGATGAAACCGCGTTGCTCGGCGAGACGCTGCAGAGCCTTGCCGACTTTCTCAAGCTGCAGGCATCTCTGCAGGAGGATATCGCACGCATCCGAGAATCACAGAAGGCTGCCGAATCAGAGGCCGAGAAGCAGGTGCTGACGGAGCAACTCGAGAAGCTTCAGGCTGACCTTCGCACGACACGTAAGAATTTTGAAGAAATCGCTGCAGGAACCAACCTTGGGAACCTGCGAACACTGGAGCAACAGAAATTCAATTTCCAGGAGGAGATTCTCTCGCTGATCGAACCGGTGGTGAAGGAACTCAAGGATATGACCAGCGATGTCCGAAAGAAGTCGGAGCTCAGGGAAGCCATCGCCCGTTATTCCGAGAAGCTGCCGCTTGCGGAGAAGGCCATCGAGAGCTTGTCGAAGCTCATCGACAGTACCGAAAGTGAAGCGGTACGTGCCAGGCTCCAGGAACTCTTGCGAGAATGGGAGCAACAGCGCTCCTTTATAAAGAGCGAGCTGCAGGCAGCACAATTGCAGCTTGACAAGCTTGAGAGCAGTGAAAAATCTTTCACCGAATCGTCGAGCAGCTATCTGAAGAGCTTTTTCCAGAAGCGAGGGCGTTACCTGCTGCAAGCCCTGCTCGTCGTGGTTGTCATCCTGGTGGTATCACGGTTGATCTACAAGGCGATGACGCGTCTCATCCCGGATTATCGCAAGGAGCATCGCAGCTTCCGGACCCGGCTGCTCGACCTTTTCCATCGCATCCTGACACTGCTACTGGTCATCTCGGGACCCATGGTTGTCTTTTACGTCGTCGAGGACTGGGTGCTCTTCAGCATCAGTTTGCTGGTGCTAATCGGACTTGCGTGGACCCTTCGGCAGACCTTGCCGCGATACTGGAAACAGATGCAGCTGTTCCTGAATATTGGATCGGTACGTGAGGGCGAGCGTATCTTTCTCGACGGATTGCCCTGGAAGATCGCGGAGATCAATTTCTATTCGAAACTCGAAAATCCGATTGCAAGGCTGGTCCAGCGGGTTCCGCTGGACGACCTTGTCGATCTCAAATCACGGCCGCTGGCCAGGGGAGAGCCCTGGTTCCCTTGCAAGAAAGACGACTGGATCATCATGGCAGATGGCACGCGTGGCAAGGTGATCGGCATATCGCAGGAGTTGGTGACACTCGTTCAGCGAGGAGGTGCACAGCGAACCTATACCATGGAGGATTTTCTCGGTGGTTCCCCGCTGAACCTTGCCACGAACTTCCGTATCAAGGAAGTCTTCGGCATCACCTATAATCTGCAGGCACAGAGCACGCAAGAGATACCGGCGCTGCTCGAGGCACATGTCGCGAAGCGCATCGAGGAAGAGGGCTACGCAGAGAAATTGCTGAACCTGCGAGTCGAGTTCGCGCAGGCGAACACCTCCTCACTCGACATCGTCGTGATCGCCGATTTCAGGGGCGAGCTCGGTGATCTTTACAACCGTTTGCGTCGAGCGATCCAGCGCTGGTGCGTGGAAGCGGCTACAGATCACGGCTGGGAGATCCCGTTTCAGCAGATCACGCTGCATCATGCCGGAGAATCCTGAGCGGATCCTGCTGGGAGCCCTTGTTCTCGCGGGAGCGGCTTACCTGCTTTTCGGTCTTTATCTCTATCTCAACCAGTCCCGCATAATCTACTACCCGGGGTTCGCCCCGGCGCGCCATGATCTCGACACGGAGCGCTTCCTGATTGACGGGCAACGTATCCGCGTACATGTCATGAACCCGGGCAAGCAGGCGGCGGTGCTCTATTTCGGGGGCAATGCAGAGGCTGTCGGCTACAGCGCGCAACGGCTTTCAGAGGCCTTGCCCGAAAAGACACTCTACCTCGTCAATTACCGCGGTTACGGCGGCAGCACGGGCGAGCCGGGTGAGCAGGCGCTCTACAAGGATGCGTTGCATATCCATGATGCGATCCGGCCGCGCCATGAGGGCATTGATGTTATCGGCAGAAGTCTCGGGAGCGGTGTCGCGACATGGCTTGCTGCCGAGAGAGAGATCGACAGGCTCGTGCTGGTGACGCCTTTTGACAGCCTGGCAGGTATCGCGGAAGCGGCTTTTCCGCTCTACCCGGCGGGATTGTTGCTGAGGGAACGCTATGCATCTGCGGAACGTGCACCAAGCATCGATGCGGAGACACTCATCCTCGTGGCGGGTGAGGACAGGATCGTGCCATCGACATCGAGCCGCAGGCTGGCCGAAGCCTTTGGACCAGACAGCGCGCGAGTCGCTACGATTGCCGGTGCAGGCCACAATTCACTTTCGGAAAAGGAAGAGTACTACCGGCAACTATCGGATTTTCTTGCCCGGTAAGCGTCGGAGATCATTTTTCAGACATGATCTCCGACCCCTGTTTTCAGTAGCTCAGCGGTTACCGGTCATTGAAGAAGCCTTCCGGCCGCAGGCTCGCGTGCGCCGCGGCAAGACGCGCGACCGGTACGCGCGGCGCCGAGCAGGAGACATAATTGAGTCCCGCTTCATGACAGAAGGCGATGGATTTGGGGTGTCCGCCATGCTCGCCGCAGATCCCAACATCGAGATCCGGCTTGAGTTCGCGGCCCCACTCGACGGCAAGCTTCATGAGCTTGCCGACACCCTTGACGTCGAGAACCTCGAAGGGGTTGTCCTTGAGAATGCCGATCCGGTTGTACATCGGCAGGAACTTGTTTTCGGCGTCCTCACGCGAGAAAGAAAATGTCGCTTGCGTGAGGTCGTTGGTGCCGAAGGAGAAGAAGTCGGCATCGCCGGCCAGCGATTCAGCCCGCATGCAGGCGCGAACAACCTCGATCATGGTGCCGAACTGAAAGCGAACGGGTTGTCCGGATGCCTGCTCGACTTCCTTGTGGATCTGGTCCACCGCCTTGCGCACGAGGCGCAGCTCCTCGTGCGTACAAACCTGGGGCACCATGATTCTCGGGTGCACATCGAGGCCGCGGGTGGTGCAGTCTGCGGCAGCCTCGAGAATGGCACGCACCTGCATCGCGTAGATCTCGGGAAAGGTGATGCCGAGCCGTACGCCGCGGTGACCGAGCATCGGGTTGGTCTCTGTCAGGATGCGCACCTTGCGCAGCATCTGTTCCTTTTTCTCGATTGCGCGCGTCACGAGTGATGCATCCACCATCCCGCGCAGGTAATCGGATGTCTGGCGTGCCTCGTTCGGATCGGCCAGCAGCATGACGCTGGATGCAAGAACAGACATGCCATCGACGGATTCCTGCAGATGGCTCAGCCTGGCGATATCTTCCTCGAGCTGGTTCTCGGTTGGCAGGAATTCGTGAATTGGCGGATCCAAAAGCCGGATCGTCACCGGCATGGGCGCCATGATCTCGAAGAGCTCCTTGAAGTCATCGCGCTGTATGGGCAGCAGCTTGTCGAGAGCCGCCTGTCGTTCCTCGGTATTCTCTGCGACGATCATCTCGATCACGGTCGGAAGCCGTTCGACGGCGTTGAACATACGCTCCGTGCGGCACAGGCCGATACCCGTGGCGCCGTATTTCAGCGCACGTCGCGCGTCCGTCGGGCTATCGGCATTGGCCATGACCTTGAGGCGCGACTCCTCGTCAGCCCAGCGCAACAGGCGGTTGAGCTCCTCCGTAAAGTCGGGCTCCACCATCGGGATACTTCCCAGAAAGACGTTGCCGGAGCTGCCATCGATGGTGATCAAATCGCCCTCCTCGATGATCACCTCGCCGATCTCGGCGACACGCCGGGACACGTCGACATGGATGCCTTCGGCACCGGCGACGCAGGGCTTGCCCATCCCCCGTGCGACGACGGCGGCGTGCGATGTCTTGCCGCCACGGCTGGTGAGAATACCCTGGGAAGCAAAGAAACCATGGATGTCCTCGGGCTTGGTCTCCTCGCGCACGAGGATCACCTTGTGGCCTTGTTCCTTGCCCATGATCTCGGCACGGTCAGCATCGAACACGACGATGCCTGTGGCAGCGCCCGGAGATGCGGGAAGGCCCTGCGCAATCGGCTTGGCCTTGGCCTTGTTGTCGAGGCGGGGATAGAGCATCTGTTCGAGCATCGTCGGGTCGATTCTGAGCAACGCCTGTGCTGTATCGATGAGTCCTTCCTCGCGCATCTCGACAGAGGTGCGCACCATTGCCGGCGCGTTCATCTTGCCGTTGCGCGTCTGCAGGCAGTAGAGCGTGCCGCGCTCGATGGTGAATTCGAAATCCTGGACCTCGTGGTAGTGCTCCTCGAGTTTCTGGCGCAGCTCCTCGAGCTGACGCGCCATCTCGGGCATCTCCCGGGAGAGATACGCGATCGGTTTGGGGGTGCGGATGCCTGCAACCACGTCCTCGCCCTGGGCGTTGACGAGGTATTCGCCAAAGAGCACGTTTTCACCGGTTGCCGGGTTGCGCGTAAAGGCGACGCCTGTGGCCGAATCGTTACCGCGGTTGCCGAAGACCATGGTACAGATGTTGACGGCTGTGCCGTTGGCCATCTCGGGCGTGATATTGAATTCGCGACGGTAATCGACGGCACGCTTGCCCGTCCAGGAGCGGAAGACGGCCTGGATGGCGATCTCGAGCTGTTCATAAGGATCTTGCGGGAAGGGGCGCCCGGTGTGCTTTTCAAAGACTTTCAGGAAGCGGTCGCAGATCTCGCGGAGATTATCTGCCGACAGACCGACATCCTCGGTGACGTGCGCCTGCGCCTTGACCTCCTCGAACTGCTTGTCGAAGAGTTCATCCGGGACGTTCATGGCGACCTTGCCGAAAAGCTGGATGAAACGTCTCCAGGCATCGTAGGCGAAGCGGGGATCGCCGGTCTGTGCAATCTCTCCCTTCAGGGTGTCGTCATTGAGGCCGAGGTTGAGAATGGTGTCCATCATGCCCGGCATCGACAGTGCCGAACCTGAGCGTACCGAGACAAGGAGGGGATTGTCGGCATCGCCGAAGCCCTTGCCGGTCTTTGCCTCCACCTGCTGCATCTGTACGCGGACTTCGTCCATGATGCCATCGGGCAGGGCGGACGAGCCGTTGTCGAGATAGGTAAGGCAGGCCTCTGTCGTGATGACGAACCCCGGTGGCACGTTGAGGCCGAACTGGGTCATTTCACAGAGGTTCGCACCCTTGCCGCCAAGGAGTTTCTTGTTCTTGCCGTCGCCGTCCTCGAATGCATAGACGTAATTCATGATCATTCCCTTTATTTGGAGCTGTGTAAGGATAGTCCTGTGATGATACGTTGCCGCAGGTTGCATGATGATGACAAGAGTCAATCAGATAGAATATGCAGCAAAGAAAGCCGGCCCGGGGGGCGGAAATCCGGATGATTGACGAGGTGACAGTAGCCGATGCGGAGGCCATTACGGCGCTCTACAATCCTTATGTTCTCAATTCGAGGGTGACCTTCGAGATTGATCCGGTCAGCACTGCCGAGATGGCGCAGCGTATTCGCAACATCACCCTGTCCTATCCCTGGATCGCCTGGAGAGAGGAGGGCCGGCTGCTCGGGTATGCCTATCTTGGGCGTTTCCGTTCCCGTGCAGCCTATGATCATGTCGCCGAATCCTCAGTCTATTTGCTGCCGGATGCAACCGGCAGGGGGATTGGCACGGCGCTCTACCGCAAACTCATCGAGCTTGCCCCCGGCTATGGCATCAGCAGAATGATCGGTGTGATCGCATTACCCAATGAGGAAAGCGAACGTTTCCACGCGACACTGGGATTCAGCCGGGCCGGTGTACTCGAGGGCGTCGGCTGCAAGTTCGGCAAACTGATCGATACGGCTTACTGGCAGCTCTGCCTCGATAGTATCGCGGGAAAATGCGATGGATGATCGCCTGATCCTCAGGGTAGCGACCAGGCGGGATCTGCCACGAATTCTCGATCTCTATGCACGCGCCCTCGATGGCGAGGCGCTCACGATTGCCGAGGCAGAGCGACTGTTCGAACGCATCCGGAGTTATCCCGACTATCAGCTGTACCTCGCCGAGTATGGCGACCGGCTTGCCGGGACATTCGCATTGCTCATCATGGATAACCTTGGTGAGTGCGGCACACCATCCGGCATCGTCGAGGATGTCGTTGTCGAGCCTGAAGTCCAGCGCCACGGAGTTGGCAGGGCGATGATGGAACAGGCAATGGCGATCTGCAGGCAGAAAGGCTGTTACAAGATGATGCTCTCATCGAACCTGCGCCGCACCGGCGCGCATGCGTTCTATGAATCACTGGGGTTCGAGAAACACGGCTACAGTTTCCGGGTTGATCTGGACTAATTCAGAGTTCACCGTGAAGAACACGAAGGGTATCTATCCATACCGCTATGGCAGGAGTGCCACATCAAGGCGCCCGTGGGCCGACACACGCTCGCTGAAATCTGGCACAAAGCCCACTTCGCACAGAGATTGCAGGTTGGCCTTCAGGGCGATCTGCAACGACAGGGTCATTGCGAGGCTGCGCAGCAGCCGTGGCAATCCAGCCGGAGATCGCCACGTCAGCCTGCGGCTTCCTCGCGATGACAAAGGTACCAGCCGCTCAATCCGGAAGAGTGAACACTGTTATTGAGAGGGCGCGTAGCGACCGTGGCAATCTCTGGATTCCGAGTCGCCATGTCGGCCTGCATCCCCTGGCGATGACACAGTGATCGACGCGGTGTCGTAAACCGGCCCTGGTGTTCTTCGTGGTAAAAATCTTTTCGTTATCGTTGCTCAAAACTCTGCGCCCAGTGCCATGCAGAGATAACGCATGAGCGGGTCTGCATCCCTGAAGGCTGCAATCGATTCGTCGACAAGTTCCGCTTTGCCCGCAAGTGCCGGCCCGTGTTCCTGCATGACAAAGAAGGATTTGCGTTTCAGGTCCTCGACCAGCGGATGGTCGGCTGCATATCCCCGCGGCGGACGTTTCAGCCGGTCGCCCTCGATTTCACCGAAGCGCTTGCGGACTGTCCTGTCGTCGCGCGCCTTTTTCCAGGCATTGGGATTATCATCGATAAAGGCACGGATTTTCGCCAGAGCAGGCGAGGAAGGCATCCAGATGCCGCAGCCGATGAGGGTCAGCTTCGGCTCGATGTGCACGTAGTAACCGGGCGCGTGGGCGTCGCGCCCCAGTTCGTGGCGAAAATGAAAACCGATGTTTTCCTTGTAGGGACGGCCCCGCGCGTAACGCGCATCGCGGTAGATGCGGAACATGG
Source organism: Gammaproteobacteria bacterium (assembly GCA_037385685.1). Classification (GTDB taxonomy): domain Bacteria; phylum Pseudomonadota; class Gammaproteobacteria; order Chromatiales; family Chromatiaceae; genus Sva-25. Next base: position 12,671 of record JARRMW010000022.1, on the reverse strand, counting down.
AGCCGCCGTTGCTTTTCGCAATGGCGCGGAAGTGTGGACTGACTTCGCCGAGGCGTTCGCTGATGGCCTCGATGAAGGCCATGCCGGGTTCCAGGATGGCTTCGCGGTAGCGATGCTTGTTGGCATTGAACCATTCGCGGTTGTTGTTCTTCTCCAGGGCGCGCAGGAACGGATAGAGATCTTTCGGAAAACCATCGAAAATCTGCATGGTGTCAGGTTGTGAGCATGAAGAGTGGCCGAAATGGCGTGCTGTGGTAGTCAGGAAAATCGAGTCTCGCAAAACGCACTATGTCGCGATGATCGACAAACCAGCATTCACCGCGCAACGCGATGGTTCTCGCATGATGCAATGCGTAGCCCGCACACAGCGAGGCACGGCCCTGCTGTTCAGGATAGCGCCGATTGAAAAATGCCAGCGCAATCTCCCGACGAGCCAGACTGTCGGGCGCAAACATGATGCGCATGGCGGTGAAAAAGTCGCCGCGCGCGATAGAGAGCTGCTCCGAGGCCCAGGGGTCACTCGAGCAGCGGATGCGGACCTGCGCGACGATTGCGGGGTCCCGGCTTGTGACGGTCAGGGAGTGCATGGCATCGATTCCGGAATACTCTGGAAAGATAGCCGCTATTCTGGGATAGTTCCAGCGCCGCGCCGAAACCGGCCACTATCGCCAGGAGGTTCAATGTCCCAACGCATCGTTCTTGCTTCGGCTTCACCGCGCAGACAAGCCCTGCTGGCGCAGATCGGCATCGATTGCGAGGTGATTCCTTCGCAGATCGGCGAGGAGGCCCGCAAAAATGAGGCGCCCCTCGATTACGTCAGGCGCATGGCTGAAGAGAAGGCGAGATCTGTCGCCGGGATCGTGCCGGGGCGCGTTGTGCTCGGGGCCGATACCGATGTCGTCATGCAGTCACGGATTCTCGGAAAGCCCCGTGACAGAGCCGATTTCATGGAGATGTTCAGACTGCTGTCGGCCAGCACGCACCAGGTCATTACGGCCGTCAGCCTGGTCCATGGAGAAGAGTGCTGGCTGAAGACAAGCATCAGTGATGTGACGTTCCGCGAGGTCAGCGAAGCGGAAATGCTTGCTTACTGGGAGACGGGCGAGCCGAGCGACAAGGCCGGCGGTTACGGCATCCAGGGGCTGGCAGCGATGTTCGTCTCGGCAATCAGCGGCAGTTATTCGGGTATCATGGGCCTTCCGCTGTATGAGACCTCGAAGTTGCTGAGCGGCGCGGGGATCAGGCTGCTTCAGGAAAAGAATGCATGAGTGAAGAGATTCTCGTCAATGTCACGCCGCCCGAAACGCGTGTCGCCATCATCGAGAACGGTGTGGTGCAGGAAGTCATTGTCGAACGAACCAAAAAACGCGGTATCGTCGGCAATATCTACAAGGGCAAGGTGTGCCGCGTGCTGCCCGGCATGCAGGCTGCTTTTGTCGATGCAGGCCTCGAACGCGCGGCATTCCTGCACGCCTCGGATATTGCCAACACCAGGGGAATCGAGAATCCGAACATTTCCGACCTCGTCCAGACAGGCAGCCCGATTATCGTCCAGGTGGTCAAGGACCCGCTCGGCAGCAAGGGCGCACGCCTGACCACCAACCTTTCCATTCCTTCACGCTACCTTGTCTTTCTGCCTGCAGACAGCAACATTGGTGTATCGCAGAAAATCGAGGACGAGCAGGAGCGCACACGCCTGCGCAAGTCGCTCGAATGCTTCGTACGGGAACATGAACTCAAGGGTGGCTTCATTGCGCGGACGGCAGCGGAAGGTGTCGACGAAATGGCGTTGCGCGCAGACATGTTGTTCCTGACGCGGCTCTGGGAATCGATCAGCGACAGGTGTGAGAAAGCAGGCACCCAGGAGATGGTGCACAGTGATCTTCCACTGGCACTGCGCGCGCTGCGTGATATGACGGATACCAGTGTGGAAAAGATCCGTATCGATTCACGCGCGACCCATGACAAGGCGATCGAATTTGCTGGAAAATTCATTCCCGAGATCAGAGAGCGTATCGAATACTACCCCGGTGAACGCCCGATTTTCGAACTCTACGGTGTCGAGGACGAGATCCAGAAGGGGTTGCAGCGCAAGGTCGACCTCAAGTCCGGCGGTTATCTCATCATCGACCAGACCGAGGCGATGACGACGGTCGACGTCAATACCGGTGCTTTTGTTGGTCACCGGACACTCGAGGAGACGATCTTCAAGACCAACCTCGAGGCAGCGCAGTCCATCTGCCGCCAGCTACGTTTACGCAACCTTGGCGGTATCATCATCATCGATTTCATCGACATGGTCGAGGACGAGCACAAGCGCCAGGTCATGCGCGCGCTCGAGAAGTGCCTTGCACGTGATCATGCCAAGACCCAGATCACGGAAGTCTCCACGCTGGGCCTGGTCGAGATGACGCGCAAGCGGACGCGTGAATCGCTCGGCCAGGTGCTGTGCGAGCCCTGTCCCTGCTGCAATGGCCGTGGCACGCAGAAGACGGCCGAGACAACCTGCTACGAAATTTTTCGGGAAATCCTGCGTGAATCACGCCAGTTCGATGTCGAGTCGTTGCTGATCCTGGCCTCGCAGGAGGTCGTCGACCTGCTGCTCGACGAGGAGTCAGGCAGTCTTGTCGAGCTCGAGCAGTTTATCGGCAAGTCAATTCGTCTCCAGGCCGAACAGCTCTATACACAGGAACAATATGACATCGTGCTGCTCTAAGGGGCAGTCGTTCCCGTCCCGCAGTGAGTGCCCGCAAACCCGACGAGCCGGTTGAGCGCTCACGATCAGGCCTGTCATCCATCAGCAAGGAGAATCGTCCAACCACCATGCGCTGGATCACCAGAATCGCCGTTTCGCTGCTGGTGCTGACGGCCCTCTCGACGAGCCTGATGCGCTTTGTGCTTCCGGCCTGGATCGAACAGCACCGGGAGGAGCTGATCAACCGTCTTGGTGAACTTGCAGGGCAGCCAATTGAGGCCGACAGCCTTTCTGTTGCCTGGCGTGGCGATGGTCCCGCCATTGTCATGCGCAACCTGCGGCTTTACGACAAGGAGCGCACCCGCGCCAATCTGCAGGCTGACAGGGTGACGCTTCGTTTCAGCCTGCTCGAGCTGATTCGTTATCGCAATCTCACACCTGACGAAATCCGTGTCGCAGGGATACACCTGGTGCTGATACGGCACGAGGATGGCTCACTGTCGATTCACGGTCTCGAGCAACAAGAGGACAGGGATGCCTCCTCCGGTGTTCGGGAGGCCGACATGGCACCCATCAGCCCGCTTTTACTTCAGCCGGATTACCTGCGATTGAGTGATGCGCGTGTCACTCTTGTGGATCTCGGCAGTAACGCGCGACCTCTGCATCTTTCGCCCGTGACCGTCGATATCGACAAGCAGGGCGATCGACACAAAATGGCCGCTTCCCTTTCCGTGGAGAAAGGTCAGCAGGGCGAGATGATGTTAATTGCCGACCTTGCGCTCAGCAGTGAGGACAACCTGCTCTTCTGGTCGGGTGATATCTACTTGCGCACCTCCGGTCTCAATCTTGCCTGGCTTCTCGAGAACCGCATCCCCGGTCACTACGACCTGGAGAGTGCTCGCGCGAACATGGAGGCCTGGAGTCACTGGGATGCGGGTCGATTGCAGCGTCTCGAAGGTCGTTTATTGACCAGCAATGTGCGCTTTCGCTCTGTGAGGGTAACCGAGGCTCCGACCCTGCAGCTCGATTCGCTGGGGGGGCACTTTCGGTGGTTGCGTGAAGACTCTGGCTGGAGACTCGACATTGATCAGCCATCGATCAGCGACGGGCTGAGACCCTGGCCAACGCGTGCGGTCAGTATCGCGCTGCGCCGCTTTCCCGGTGAGCAGGCCGTTCCGGAACTCTTCATCGGCGCTGATGAACTCGACATCGAGGCGTTCATGCACGCGCTCTCTGTACACCCGCCAAAGTCAGCGCTTGTCGACCACCTGCTGAAATCCGGGTTGCGGGGACAACTCAAGCGACCCTTGTTGCACCTGCGCATGCATCGCCCCCTTGAGTGGGAGTTCAGTGGCACCTTCGATAACCTCAGTGCCTATGGTACCTATCGGGTTCCGGAACTCGAGAACTACAGTGTCGAGGTCACAGCCCGCAATGATTCTGGACGTTTGCGTTTCAGGACTGAAAACGCTTCTGTCTATGCCAGAGAGCTCTTTCGCTGGCCGATTCCGGTCACACGTTTCCATGGCGATGTTGCCTGGCAGCGTGTCGACGAGGGCCACTGGTTCGTAAAGAGCGACAGTCTCGTCCTCGAGAATGAGCATGTCAGGACAAGCACCGCTTTTGGCCTGCATCTGGAATCAGGCAAGCCGCCCTGGCTTGATCTGAAGAGCGATTTTCATGATGCAGATGGTGCCTATGCCCCGATCTATTACCCGGCAAGCATCATGCCGAAGGAGTCGCTCAACTGGCTCGACAACGCGATCAAACACGGCAAGGTGGTCAGCGGAACGGCGAGAATTCTGGGTGAACTCGTCCCCGAAATGTTCACAAGCACAGGCAGGGGGCTTTTCGAAGTCGTTGCCGAGATTGAGGATGCCCGGCTCAAGTATCACCCGGAATGGCCGGCAATCAGGGATGTCAGCGGACGCCTCCGTTTCTTGGGCAATACACTTACCGTCGAGGCTGACACTGGATGGATCTATGATAATCCCGTCAGGGATGTCGTGACGGCCATGACACTGAAGCCTCTCTCGGCCGTGCGAGTCAAGGGGACCACTGAAGGTGATCTGGCAGGCCCGGTCAGGATTCTCACGGAAACACCGCTCGGCAAAACCTTTGTTCCTGTGTTCGAGGCACTTGAGGTCAAAGGGGAGGGGCGTGTCGAGGTCGATGTCGATATTCCTATCAAGCCGGAACACACACTGCGTCTCGACGGCCGTATTGAAATCCGGGATACGAGCGTCCTTGCACGCCAGGCTGGCATCAGGCTGGATAATGTCGCGGGAGAGCTGCGTGTCACAGAGAGAGGAATCGCTGCAAAGGAGTTGCACGCAGAGTTCTCGGGCATGCCCATGCGCCTTGCAATTACGCCGCAGGAAAACCAGACGCTTGTGAGCTCCTCGCTGAGAATGTCGGACGAGATGCTCATGGATCTCGCCGGCTCCAGTGAGTTACCTCTCAGCGGTGAAGCCCTCTGGAATCTCGATCTCGTGATTCCGACCCTGGGCAGGATGAGTCGTGGAGACATGACTCTCACGGCGACGAGCGACCTCGAGGGCATGGCGTTGCGCCTGCCGTTTTCCCTCGCCAAACCGGCCGGCAGCAGGCGTGCTGTCAAGGTCATCTGGCGGCCGGGTGAACCGCAATATATTGGTATCGATTATGGCGGGGTAAAGCTGCAGACATCAGATAACGGTCGTCATCTGGCCGGCAGCATCGATATTCCGGAATTGCAGGGTCGCGTGCGATATCCGCTTGTAGCTGATGAAGCCTTGCAACTCGACCTGGAGCGCCTGGCCGTCAATTTTGAAATTGGTGAAGAGTCTGGAGCAATCAGCAACTTGCGCCCGTTCGATATTCCACCGATGTCGATCACGGCCCGGCAATTTTTCATCAACGACGGGGATTTCGGGCGCATGCGCATGACCAGCAGGCATACTCCGAAAGGACACGAGATTACGGAGCTGGCGACGAAGGGAGCACTTGCGAGCTTCGTGGCCACAGGCATCTGGAAAAGCCGCGGCGGCAGCAGCATCGACGGTATCCTGAAATCGGAGCAGCTCGGAGAGAGCCTGCGCAAGCTTGCCGTCACGAATCAGTTGACCGAAGCGAACGGCAACATCGAGGTTTCTCTTGCGTGGGATGGAGGACTGCTCGACTTTTCACTGCAGGAGGCGAATGGTGTCATTCATGTCAGTACCGATGAGGGCCGCATTGCCAGTGCCGATCCCGGTTTCGGTCGTATTCTCGGCCTGGTGAATATCTCGGCACTGAAACGGCGTATCAAGCTTGATTTCTCGGATTTCTCGAATGAAGGATTTGTTTTTGATGACATGAGCGGAACCCTGAAGCTCGCCCATGGCGTGGCGTCGACGGAGAACCTGACAATCAAGGCGCCATCCGCGGATATCTTTATCTCCGGGGAGATTGACCTGGGTACCAGGAAGGTCAACCAGATGATCCGGGTCGTGCCGGACCTGCATGGGGCCCTGCCGCTCGCGGCGACCGCTGCTGGTGGCCCGGTTGCCGGTGCAGCCGCACTTGTCATCGGCAAGATTGCCGGCAAGCAACTCGACAGGGTCGCGGAAATGCGTTACTCAGTCACGGGCACATGGGAGGAACCGGTCATCGAGCGTATCCGCCAGCCTGCGGTCACAGATGATGATGACGACCGGAATGATCCGCTCAGTGATTTCCAATAACGGGTTTTCGGTGCTATTCTGAGATGTCGACAAACCCATCAATACGGATATGCCAGCAGTCATAAAAGCAACAGCCATCCAAATGGCGTCCGGTCCCAATGTCGATGCAAATCTCCTGGAAGTCCAGCGCCATGTCGCCCAGGCATCTCGTGAAGGGTCGCGCCTCGTGGTACTGCCGGAAAACTTTGCCTACATGGGGCATCGTTGCACGGACCTGTGGAGCGTCAAGGAGTCTGCTGGCCATGGAAAGCTTCAGGATTTTCTTCGTGACCTTGCGCGCAAGCATGATCTCTGGGTTGTGGGTGGTACCATTCCTGTCGCAATCGGGGACAGCGACAAGGTGCGCTCGGCCTGCTTCGTGATCGATAACAGCGGCGAGGTCAAGGGGCGTTACGACAAGCTGCACCTGTTCGATGTCAACCTTGTCGACGTCGAGGAGGATTACAAGGAGTCGAGTGCGATCGAGCCCGGTGATCAGCCGCTGGTCGTTGAAACACCCTTTGGCAATCTCGGGATTGCGATCTGCTACGACCTCCGTTTCCCGGAGCTTTTCCGCTCGATGCTGACCATGAAACCGGACATCATCGCTTTGCCCTCTGCCTTTACTGCCGTGACAGGACGAGCACACTGGGAACCTCTCGTTCGTGCGCGCGCTATCGAGAATCTCTGTTACGTGATCGCCGCGGCACAGGGCGGTTACCACATCAGCGGGCGCGAGACCTGGGGGCACAGCATGATCGTGGATCCCTGGGGAACGATTCTCGGCGAGTTACCGAATGGCGCCGGCTATGTCACCGCGGATCTCGATATCGATCTTCTCAGGACGACGCGGCGTAACTTTCCCAGCCTGGATCATCGGCGCATTCGCTGTCAGTTATAATCCCCAATTGAATCATTTTCCCGGCAGCCGGTCACAGGCCGGCCCAGCCATTTTCCTGATCAGGAGAGTCTCTCTCAATGCTTGAGATCGCCCAACAACAGCTGCTTGCGCCAGCAGGCCTGGAGCTGCATCACCTCGACAAGGTGCTGGATCACCTGCTGTCGCACCAGGTTGACCTTGCCGATGTCTATTTTCAGTCGAGCCGCCTTGAAGCCTGGACACTCGAGGACGGGATCGTCAAGGAAGGTTCCTACAACATCGAGCAGGGTGCCGGTATTCGCGCCATCAGCGGAGAGAAAACCGGTTTTGCCTATACAGACGAACTGTTTTTGCCCAACCTCATCGAGGCTGCCGATACAGCACGCGCTATCGCGCGATCAGGACAACGCGGGACTGTTGCCATCGAGAGCAGGCCGGCCAGGCATCAGCTCTATCAGCCGGTCAACCCGCTGGATTCACTGACGCGCGAGGAGAAGATCAGCCTGTTGCACGATGTCGAACAGGAGGCACGCCATCAGGACGAGCGTGTCCGGCAGGTGATTGTCAGCCTTGTCGGTGCTCAGGATATCGTCCTTGTGGCTGCCAGCGATGGCACCATGAAAGGGGATGTACGCCCACTTGTGCGCATGAATGTGCATGTCATTGTGGAGCAGGGTGGACGCCGGGAACAGAGCTCCGCCGGTGGCGGGGGGCGCACGCGACTCGACTATTTCACCGAGCAACAGCGCGGCAAACAGCTGGCGCGCGAAGCGGTCCGTCAGGCGCTCGTCAACCTCGAGGCGGTCGATGCCCCGGCTGGCCAGATGCCGGTCGTACTGGGCCCGGGGTGGCCCGGCGTCCTGTTGCATGAAGCTGTGGGCCATGGTCTCGAGGGTGATTTCAACCGCAAGGGCACTTCCACCTTCAGCGGTCGCCTTGGTGAGCAGGTCGCCTCGCCACTCTGTACCGTGGTCGATGACGGCACACTTGAAGGCCGCCGGGGTTCCCTCAACATCGACGACGAGGGCACTGATACCGGATACAACGTCCTGATCGAGAAAGGTGTCCTGAAGGGATACATGCAGGACAAGCACAATGCCAGCCTCATGGGTGTTGCACCGACCGGCAACGGACGGCGTGAATCCTATGCACACCTGCCCATGCCACGCATGACCAACACTTACATGCTCGCCGGTGAGCATGATCGCGAAGAGATCATCGCCTCGGTCGATCGCGGAATCTACGCTGTCAATTTCGGCGGTGGCCAGGTCGATATCACGTCGGGCAAGTTCGTCTTCTCGGCAAGCGAGGCCTATCTCATCGAGAACGGCAAGGTGACAGTCCCGGTCAAGGGGGCGACGCTGATTGGTAACGGCCCGGACGTCATGACAAAGATCAGCATGGTCGGCAACGACCTGCAGCTCGACCCGGGCGTTGGTGTCTGCGGCAAGGAGGGGCAGAGCGTACCGGTTGGCGTTGGACAGCCGACACTCAAGATCGAGCAATTGACCGTCGGTGGCACCGCATGAGGGGATTCGACGACAAGGCGCGACTTGCACACTTGCAGGAACTCATCGACGAGGTGCTGAAGGAAGCAAAATCCCAGGGTGCGTCCGCTGCCGAGGTCGGAGCACACAGCGATATCGGTCTCTCGGCCACAGTCAGGCTTGGTGAACCGGAAACCGTCGAGCACACCCGCGACAACAGCCTCGGCATCAGCGTCTATTTCGGCCAGCGCAAGGGATCTGCCTCCACGTCTGACCTTTCCTCCACTGCGATCAGGGAGTCGGTCAGGGCTGCCTGCGATATCGCGCGCTACACGGCCGAGGACGAATTTGCGGGACTTGCGGATCCCGCGCTGCTTGCAACCGAGTTTCCCGATCTTGACCTCTATCATCCCTGGGAGCTCTCCATCGACGAGGCCCTTGCAATCAGCAAGGAGTGCGAAGCAGCAGCACTTGCCATGGATCCGCGTATCAGCAATTCCGAGGGGGCAACCCTGAACACCGAAGCCGGGGTCGGTGTGTACGGTAACAGCAACGGGTTCAATCACGGCTACCCGATCAGCCGGCACTCGATCAGCTGCAGTGTGATTGCCAAACAGAAAGACGAGATGCAGCGCGACTACTGGTACAGCACAGCGCGTCATTCTGACGATCTCGAACCGGCAGTCGCGGTTGGTGAACGGGCCGCCAGGCGCACTCTCGACAGGCTCGGCGCTCGCAAGCTGCAAACTCGCCAGGCGCCGGTCATTTTCAGGGCCGAACTCGCCGCCGGCCTGTTGCGCAGTTTCGTCAGCGCCATTCGCGGCTCGGCGTTGTACAGGCAGGCGACTTTCCTGCTCGATGCTCTCGATACACAGGTCTTCCCGGAATGGGTCCACATCGAGGAGAACCCGTACCTGCTTCGCGGACTTGCAAGCGCGCCTTTCGATTCAGAGGGCGTTGCGACCCGCCGGCGCGACCTGGTCACGGACGGCATCCTGAAGAGCTACGTGCTGGGCTCCTACTCGGCTCGCAAGCTCGGCTTGCAGACCACCGGGAATGCCGGTGGAGTGCGCAATCTCTCGATCGGCATGGGCGACATGGACCTGCAACAGCTCATGCGCGAGATGGGAACAGGACTGGTCGTGACTGAACTCATGGGGCAGGGCGTCAATACCATCACGGGCGACTACTCACGCGGCGCTGCCGGTTACTGGGTTGAAAACGGGGAGGTTGCCTTTCCCGTGGAGGAGATCACGGTTGCAGCCAACCTGCGCGACATGTTCCGCAACCTCGTGGCGGTCGGCAATGATGATAACTACTCGGGCAGTGTGAGAACCGGTTCCTGGCTCATCGAGTCCATGATGATCGCAGGGGAGTGAAGACGGAGGCTTCGGCGAGGGTAAGCCTGTCAGACGAGTTGATTCTCCCGGAGCATACGATAGACCTTGCGGCCCTTTTTCTCGAGGCGTGAGAGGTCTGACAGCCCCGGTTTCTCACCGGCATCGAGCCTTTGCTCCCAGGCCTCCAGCGGATCTCGGCGATGAGCATGCGCATCGCCGTGCTGCTGTCCGGCTTGTTGCTGCCCAACGCTGCTCCTGTCCAGGCGGCTATTTTTTTACCCAGCCTGAGCCACGATTGATGTACTGGCCGCGTGGTGCGCGGTTGATGAGTTTTTCACCGGCAAGTTTCTCGACGGTGCCCAGCGGGGTGCCGTTTTTCCTGGAGATCTCCTGGTAATGGGCCTTGCGCTGGGTATTGATGCTCTTGACGAGTGCGTTGACCTCGCCACTCGATTGCACGGCACCGATGTAGCCGTTGGCATTTTCACCGACCAGTCCGCGAGCCTTGGCTGAGTCGAGGTCCAGCGCAAGCGCCGGCGAAGCAAGCAACAGCGACAGAATAAGGACGGTGAGCGTGTTCAGAATGCGTTTCATGTTCGTCTCCCTCAGAAGATACCTTTCTCGGTCGTGATCAGTTCCTCGAGGTCGCGCTCGACCCTGACGCGGATTTCATGCTCGACCTTCACGTTGAGGTTGATGGTGATGGGCTTGTCAGGCGGCTCGACCTTGACGGTCGGCGAGCAACCGGTGAGCAGCAGGCCGAGGACTGCGAATAGCGGAATAAAGGCCGGTTTCATAGTTAATCCCTGCAGGTTAGCGGTTTCGTGCCTTGAAGTGCTGTTTCACGGCCCGGTCGATCCTGTCGTTGAGGCCATCGACGGCTCGCAGACTCTCAATAAGAGACAGGATATTCTGATCCAGGTTCAGGTTCAAATGCAGCGGACGCGTGGCATGCAGTCCGGGGCTGCGTCCCTTCATCTGCAGCTGCATCGTCAGCTGGCCGTCGGGCTTGTAGGCCATGGCGGCATCGAGTTCCTCGTACTGGTAATCGTCGAGTGCTTTCAGGAGCATCTCGGTCTCCATGGAGCTCGATCCGAAGAGTTCACCACCGTCTTTCGGGCGGTAGCGGATGTAGCCGCCGGGGGCTTTCGCCGATGCCTTGCCTTTCGTAACAGAGAGCCCGGCAGGGCCGATCGTGATCGGCAAGGCGCCGCTGAGTTTGCCGATCGCATCGATATCCTCGAACTGCTGCAGGCGTACCAGCTCTGCAAGGCTGATATCTGCGAAGGCCAGGGTGAAACTGTTGCTGCGGCGGTTGAGATCAATCCGTACACGATTGCCCGTGACACTTCCATCGAGCATCCCGGCTTTGAGCCCGCTGACAGTGATGACCGGTTTTTTGCCATCCGCCGTGGCCAGGCTGATCCGACTCGTGAGATTCGTGATCGGAATTCCGAGGTCGATGACCTGGACGCTGAAACGGCTCGATGCGCCCGAGATCGCCGGGTAGAGCACGAGGTCGAAGCTGCTCTCGAGCCCGGAAAAGTATGCCTTGCCAAAACGGCCGCCGGTGCTCTTCAGGCTGATGCTTGTGCTGACACTCTGCAGTTCCTTGTTCCAGCGGGCTTCACCGGTCAGGCTTGCGCTGCCGCTGAGCAACTGCAGTTCAGGCGGCAGCGGGGCGCCGAGTGTGCGCAGGGACTCCGCGAGTGGCTGCACCGGCTGGTCGCCGGAACGGAAGATGAGGTTGCCGCTGTTGCTCCCGGGATCATGTGTCAGGTCATAACTGATGCGACTGCCGGTATTGTCGAGCACGAGGCCCCCCTGGAGTTTCACGGCATCCGCTGCAAGGCTGAATCTTCCCTCGACCTCGCTCGTGTTCCATTGCGTGCCAGCTGCCATGAAAACAGCTGCCCCGGCATGGATGTTTCCGGTGATCGCGCCTGTCGAGAGGTCTGTCTCCTCCAGTTTCAGTTCCATGCTACCCGGCTCGAGTCGAAATTCGGGGTGCGAGAAGCCGGTATGTTGAAACCGCAACTCGCTGGCGCCCAGCATGACGTGCGCATCGTCTTCAGAGGAAATCGTCACTGCCTGCGGCTGTACCAGCTGCAGGCTGGCGACGTCGACCGCGGTTTCTCCAAGCGCCATGTCATGCAGTCTCACATCGAACCCTTCTGCCAGTGTCATGGCGAGATTCTGGCCTGGAACCAGTGACATCTTTCCCCTGACGGTGAGGTCTTTCGCGGAAAGTGCGCCCGATGCCACCTGTGCCGCGCTGGTATCGAGATCCATCTGAATGGCCAGGGGTTCATCATTGTCAGGCCAGGTGATCGAGCCCGCGCTCTTGTGGCCAAGGCCCGAAAGAGTCATCGCATCCCTGCTGATCGAATGGCTCGTGCCTTCGATGGTGAATCCGGTTTCACCCCTGAACGGAAACTGCCAGGCGTCATGCGCCAGCTGGTAGGCGCTGTCGCGGATGGTCGTGTCCCCGAGACGGATCGTGTCTGAGGCGATCTCATAGTTCGCCGGGCCGAGCTGCCACTGGCCATCACGCCTGCTCCATGAGAATGACTGGGATTTCTGTGA
>JARRMW010000021.1:7963-31983 GCA_037385685.1 Gammaproteobacteria bacterium | reverse complement strand
GCCGTTCCTGTCGAATCGCCAGTCTGTGAAGCCAAAATCGTAGGGATGGTCGATGCCCGGCTCCAGGTGCCACTGGTTGCTGCGACCGAAACGGATGGCTCGCTGCATCATGGTCAGGTCCAGTCGCCAGCGGTCCTCCTCGAGACGGAAGAAGTAGGGATTGCATTGTCGCTTGTCGACCGGATAGCGCATGACAGCAAGCCGGCCATCAGCACTGGTCAGGGTCTCTGCATCTCCGCACTGGCGTATCGACCGGGCGGCATTGTCGGCCTGCGCGGGCGTGACCACCCAGTCGGCGAGCATGCGGCGAGTATCCAGTGTATAGATCTCCAGATCGGGACGCAGGTTCGTGGATGCCATCGCAGTGGCATAGGCATCCAGTGTCCGACGTGGTGAGGAGCCTCCGGGGACCTGGTCTTGACTGGTCCGGCGTTGTGCTGCCGTCTCGATATCCATCGTTGCACCGGCACCCGCGCTGCCCGTGAACCAGAGCTCATCCTGGTAACCCCTGTTCTGCTCGGCATTCTGCGCGCGGGTGATAATCAGTTCCGTTGTCGCGAGAATGCCATCTGCGAGTCGCTGCTTCCGGAAGAAGGGGATCATCTGGTCGCGTTCGATGTAGGCGACAAAAGCATCGACAAAGACCGCCTCGAGGCTGACGCCGACCTCGAGGCGAACCTGCCGGCTGTTGTTGTCGATAACGAGCAACAGCCCGCGGCCCTGTTGACTCTGGCTACCGACTGCATGTTCACGAAAGAGACGGTTCGCCAGGCGGTTGATATCTTCAGCGTCATGGGTCGTCAGCACCCGGTAATCGATCCCGTGTTCTGCGAGCAGATAGGCATGGTAATCCTCCAGCTTCCGGACCTCTTCCCTGTCGAAGAGATTTGCTTCGTCGATGACCGTTTCGGTACTCGTCTCCACAAAACGATAGAGTTGATAGCCCGCGAACGAGACAGCAATCACCGTGACGAGCAGGAGCAAGGTTCTTGTCATAGAGCAGCCCTGACATTCAAGACAGGGCTCACCATACCATCAAGTAGCGCCTGCTGATTTGCGGGACATCCAGGGAACCGGGTGCATCCAGGCAGAATGTATGCGGCCGGGTTGGCGTCATGAAAATTGACGACGATCAGGCTTCCATGGATTTGATCGCGCCCGGCAGGAAGATTCCTGATATTTTCATACAGTAACCGTGCTGATATAAAGGCTGTTCAACGTCCTGAGAATGCAATAACAAGGTGCAAACCCATGGTTGAGATTAAAGAGAAAGTAACCGGCGAGATACTTGTCGCAGTCGAAGCGGATTCCCTTCAGGGTGCCGACCTCCGCGAGATGGACCTGGCGAACGCTGACCTCAGGGGCCAGGATCTGCAGGGGACGAGGTTTGACAATTCGGATCTCTCCAATGCCGATCTTGCCGGTGCCAACCTCTCCGGCGCTTCGCTGCGTGGAGCGCATCTCGACGATGCCAACCTGCATGGCGCCAATCTCAAGTCTGCCCGGATCGGCAGTAGCAGGCGTTCCGGCGCCGCGGTGATGGACGGTTGTGACCTGTCGGGGGCTGACCTGAGCGATGCAGATCTCAGGTATGTCAGCATGCGAAATGCCAATCTGAACGGTGCCATCCTGGACCGTGTCGACATGTGCGATGCCGATTGCAGTCACTGCAATCTCTCCGGTACCACCGGTAAAAACCTTCTCATGATTCATGCGGAATTGCAGGAGGCAAACCTCGAAAAGGCGGACTACAGGGACAGCCATCTCAACGCCGCGAATCTCTACCGCGCCAACATGTCAGGCATGGTGCTCGGCAGCAATCACGCAGAGGGTTTCAGCGCGATCAATCTGGCAAACCTGCAGGAAGCGAACATGAGCGGCATCCTGATGCGCAATATCGCGGCGGAAGAGTGCAACATGAAAAAAGCCAACCTGACCGATGCGGATCTTACGGATGCGGTTCTGAGTGGCACGATCATGCGTAACGCGAACGTCCGGAACGCGAACTTCGAGGGCGTCGAGCTGGTTTCCGTCACAATGGACTTTGCCAATTTCTCCGAGGCCTTGAACGCCGATATCCCGAACTTCAAACAAAATCTTCGCTGAGATCGATTGTCAATTATCACCCGCCAATCCAAGAATATAAGACTATACTTATATTGACTGGAGAAAACTCCAGGATAGTGACAGTAAGAGAAAAGGCGGGTGATTATGATGTCCAAGACGCTTGTCATTTCAACACATTTCAAGGATAACCTTGAAAAGGCAACACTTCCCTGGGTAGCAGCAAATGCTGCCTTGGCTGCCGACAAGGACGTTACTATTTTCCTGCAGGGGCCATCTGTCGAGATGGCGAAGCAGGGGGCTGCGTCGGGTCTGCGCTCGGAGCCCTTCCCGCCACTTGAGGAACTGATCGGAATCTTCCGGGAAAGCGGTGGCAAGCTTCTGCTTTGCGGACCATGCTTACAGGCTCACTCGATTGAACTTGATAGTATCCTCGAGGGTGCCGAGGTGGCCGGAGCTTCAGCGCTTGTTGATCTGGCCGAGGAAGCAACGTCAACATTCAATTATTGATGAGTGCCCGGCAGCCAGTCTGCCGGGGTGAGGTCTTTTGTTAATAACAGCACATGCAGTCCTCACCTGTTCACCGATCAGTACAAAAACTAAAAGTCCGGAATTCTTCCCTGTTATACCTGTGTGAGAGTGATCATCCAGGTAGAATGAATCTGGAGATGTTCTCCTGCCGCCCAGTGACGACGACTCACGCCATGCTCCCAGGGGCAGACATTCACCAGGCACGAGGTAACTAACCAGAATGAATAAACCTGCAACCCTCCTGGCACTCGCCGGGCTACTTTTCTCAACCCCGGTTATTGCCGATTCGGTTGATGCCCGCTGCGATATTTATCCGCGTGGATCCGACCAGCTCAGCAAGATGATTCCCTGCCGTTTCTACCAGGCCCAGGGCCATATCGTCATCACGCGTGAGGATGGTGTCGTGCATGATCTCATGCCCGTGAAGGATGCAAATCCCGGGAATTTCCGAGACCAGCATGGCAATGCCGCCTATCGCCAGAGCGGACTGGGTGATCAGGGGCAGATTTTTCGGCTAAAAGACGAGAGTGTCTTTGTCTACTGGAATACGGCCGCCCTGAACCCTTCCAATACCCCCGAAGACAACTACACCTATCCCTTCACAACGAAAGAGTATGACGCCACAACACGCCTGCGCTGCCGTGCCGCCGGTGACAAGGAATTCGGCAATTGCCCGGCTGGTGTGCTTCGCATGGATGACGGACAGGGCTCTGTGGTCATCCAGAACCAGCTAGGCGAGATATTCACCATCAATTTCATGAAAGAGTATGTCAATGCGACAAACAGGGAGGTCAAGGCGAGGCTCGATGGAGACACCTGGATCGTAACTGTCGAAAATGATGAAGTCTATGAAGTGCCGCTGGCACTCATACAGGGAGGTTGACCTCATGCATACGCGATTGATTGTTCTTTTCATGACAGCTTTGCTGGCCCTCATGCCTGTCGCTGCTCTTGGCGCTTATCCCGCCAGCAGTGAACTTGCCGGAACGGCCTGGCAACTCGTCAGGATCATGTCCATGGATGACAGCGTTCATGAGCCGAAAGATCGCACGCTTTACCGAATGCAATTCAAGCAGGATGGCCGTGTTGCCATCCTCGCTGATTGTAACCGTGGCACGGGTTCCTGGTCATCGGAATCAGAAGGCAGGCTCGAGTTCGGTCCTATCGCCTCGACGAAGGCACTCTGTCCACCGGAATCACTCTCCGAGATATACCTGGCGCAGTTCCAGTGGGTGCGCAGCTACGTGATGAAAGAGGGGCATCTCTTTCTTGCCACCAAGGCAGACGGGTCTATTATCGAATTCGAACCCCGTGATATACCTGTGGTCGCAACAGTCCTCGGAGAGGAGATCCGCACGAGTGATTCTGCGGAGATGCAGCAGATCATCCTCACGCGACTCTTTGATCGCTATGCCGCAGAACATGGCCTCAAGGCGACGGACGACGAGATAGAAACCTGGGTTACCAGGTTGCAACAGGCCCTGGATGCCGATGGCCTGAACGCCATCCAGGAACTGACTCCCGAGGAAGCTGCCGAATTCGACAGCATGCGTCGCGAGATGGCACGTTCCATGATTGAGCACTGGAAACTCGGCCGGGCACTCTACAAGCAATATGGCGGACGTATCATCTACCAGCAACTTGGTCCCGAGCCACTGGATGCCTATCGCGAGTTCCTGCAGGAACAGCAGAAAGCAGGGGCATTTGCCATCGAGGTACTGGAATATGAGGCCGACTTCTGGGACTACTTCATCAATGACACTCTCCACGATTTCATGGAAGAGGGTAGCGAGGATGCAGCCAGTGCCTTCGAAGTTGCGCCCTGGGAGCGGCTTGGGTCCTCCGAGGTCAGCGATAGCTGATGAAGTCAGGGCCGGGGACGCGCAGATTATGCCAAGGCCCGGACTCGCTGAATCTGGCCCTTTTGGGTCATCAATCCGGTTGCTTTCGTGACATGCCGCAATTCACAGTGATTGCGGTCGGGATTAAGATGGGACTTTAAGTTCCCGGCCATCATTCATGTCCAGAGACAAATCCAGCAAAAAGAACCACGCCGGCAAGAAGGGCGGCAAGAAAAGCGGTCAGAAGAAGCGCAAGCGTTTCCAGGAACTGCTTCTGCGCAACACGCGTCTCGATGACTATGATGACATCGCGGCGCTCATGAATCGTATCTATCCGGAGTGGGAGGGCGCCTGGGCACGCGACCAGTTCGAGTCGCAGATCCGGCGATTTCCGGAAGGCCAGATCTGCATCGAGGACGACGGGCGGGTCGTGGCGGCATCGAATGCCCTGATCGTCAACATGGAGCGCTTCGGTGACCGCCATACCTATGAGCAGATCACAGGCGATGGCTATTTCAATACCCATGATCCGAACGGCGATACGCTCTACGGCGCGGATATTTTCGTGGATCCTGACTACCGGGATCTGCGTTTGGGCAGACGGCTCTATGATGCGCGCAAGACGCTCTGCGAGAACCTGAACCTGCGGCGTATCGTCGCTGGCGGGCGAATTCCCGGCTACAGCAAGCATGCAGACAAAATGTCAGCGCGCGAGTACATCGAGCTCGTCAAGCGCAAGGAACTGCGTGACCCGGTGCTCTCTTTCCAGCTCAGCAACGACTTTCATGTACTGAAGCTGATCCCGCATTACGAGACCATGGACAGTGCCTCGGGAACCTATGCCACACTCATCGAGTGGATCAACATCCACTACCAGGAGAAAGCTCCGCTCATCCATACCCGCAAGAGCCAGATTCGTGTCGGCGCGGCGCAATGGAAGATGCGGCAGGCGCCGACACTCGAGGTTCTGAAGCAACAGATCGAGTACTTCGTCGATGTCTTTGCGAGCTATAACGCGGACTTTGTGCTCTTCCCGGAATTCTTCACCTTCCCGCTCATGGTGCAGTTCAACCAGGACAACCCGGCGCAGGCGATCCGGGATGTCTCGGTCTACACCGAGCAGATCAGAGAGCAGATGCTGCAACTGGCTGTCAGTTACAACATCAATATCGTGGCAGGTTCCATGCCGGTCTACAGCGATCAGCGGCTGCACAATGTCAGCTACCTGCTGCGGCGTGATGGTAGCTGGGATGCACAGTACAAACTCCACGTGACACCGGATGAAACCACCTACTGGGGTATGCAGGGGGGTGACCGGTTGCATATCTTTGAGACGGATGTCGGCAGGATCGGCATCCTGATCTGCTATGACGTCGAGTTCCCGGAATTGCCACGGGTGCTCGCGGAGCAGGGCATGCAGATACTCTTTGTTCCCTACTGGACCGATACCAAGAATGCCTACGAGCGCGTGAAGCGCTGCGCGCAGGCGCGCGCGATCGAGAATGAATGCTACGTCGTCATCACGGGCAGCGTGGGCAACCTGCCCAATGTCGAGAACATGGACATCCAGTATTCCCAGTCAGCCGTTTTCACGCCATCCGATTACGCGTTTCCCCACGATGCGATTGCAGCCGAGGCCACGCCGAACACCGAGATGGCGCTCATCGCAGATCTGGATCTCGACAAGCTGGCTGAAATCCGTCGTAACGGATCAGTGCGCAACCTGCAGGACAGGCGCCTCGATCTGTACCATGTCAACTGGACTGGTTTGAAGAAAGCCTGACATCAATTCACTTATTGCAGACGAGAGGCCGGACTATGAAAGCGCACCTGATTAACCCTGAAAATCGCTCCATCGAGGAGATTGATCTATCCGGCGGCATGGACGAGATCCGCACGATCATCGGCTATGACACCATCGAGTCTGATGCCGTTGGCAGCGATGGCGATTATCTCTTCTTCGACGAGGAGTGTTTCCTGCGCGGCACTGAGGGCCGTTTCCAGATCGATACACTCATCCCTGTCTCGGGCAAGGGCATCGTTGCCGGATACGACGGTGAAGGGCATTTCAGCGATGTGACGATCGGCACGGAAGAACTGGCAGGGCGCATCAAGTATCTCTGAGTCCCGATCGCAGGTTTCCTGCGTTCGATGACCGGGATGCAGTATCCTGTAACCTCTCTATTCCAGCAGGTTTCACTGTATCATCCGGAATAGATCAAACAATTTGCAGGACAACCTGGAGATTGGACAGGTTCCAGAACAGTTTTCATGAGCACAAGGAGAAATGATGAATTTTGGACAACTTTTTACCAGTTTCGAAGGCCGTATCGGTCGCAAGGAGTGGTGGATCGGCTTTATCCTGCTTTATGTCATCCAGTTTATTGTCTACTTTTCCGCTGTTGCGATCGGGGTCATTCCTGCTGATGCAGGCAGTACCGGAGCAGCCGGAATGGCGCCAGGAGCGAGCCTCGCCTTGCTCGTTATCCTTCTGATCTTTCTGTGGCCCACTCTTGCGATTCATGCAAAGCGCTGGCATGATCGCGGCAAATCCGGATGGTGGACACTTATTGCGCTTGTCCCGCTCATCGGCGGGCTCTGGCTGCTGATTGAACTCGGATTTCTGAGAGGCGATGACGCAGCCAACAGATATGGCCCCAATCCGGTTTCCGGATAACTGCCATAGCAAGGCTGATACGGGGGGCAGGCCCTCCGTGTGGCTCGCTACCTCATGTTCATTGATGGTTTTTATCTGAAGAAGTACCCATGAAAAAATATCATCTTCATCTGGATGCCGTTATCGTCATCACTCTGGTTGTTGCCGCATCGCTCGGCATGAACTTTTTCCAGTACAGCATCTACAAGGAAGTGTCTGCGGAGAATATCCAGCTGACAAAGGACAAGGTGATTGGCAACATGAACCTGAGTTCCTGTCGCAGCGCCCTGGAAAAAAGAGTCAGTGACGACAAGCAGGCGGCGGCCGACTGAGAGGTTCTCTCTTCTTCTCTCAAACAGGCCAGCAGGCTGCCTGTTCGTCAGGCTTTCCTTCCTCCGGTCCCCATGCGTAGAGTTCGGTTGCTGACGGATCACACTGGCGGCAACTGCTGCCACAGGCCGTGATACTCGGTACCTTGTGGATGCGCTGTTTGCGCTCGAGCACGGAAAGCATCTTTCTTACGACTTCCGGATCCGAGTCGAACCGGTTGGCGATATCCGCGACGCTGGCTCGCTCACGCTCGCGGATATAGTCACTGATCTCCGCAAGAATCATGCGCTTCTCTCCAGCTGTAACGCAGCACGTTTCCCCCCGCGTGTGCCCCACAGTCGCAGCCCGATCACAGCCGATATGAACAGCATCAGCATCAGGCCGATCCAGAATGTGGATGTGGCCGGGTGTGTGGAAAAGTTGGCTGCCTGGTAGAAGATCACAGCCGTGATATAGGCGACACTCGTTGACCACGTCGCGACGAAGGCAGCCCAGGGGGTGCCTGCTTCTCGCTTGATCACGCCGATGGTTGCTACACACGGAAAATAGAGCAGGATGAAGAGCAGGTAGGCAAAGGCACCTGACTGTCCGTCGAAGCGCTCGGTCATGGCACCGAATACGGCCTTGTTGACCCCCTGCTCCTCGGCTGCCGTGGCCATATCGTGAATCGTGCCGACATCCAGTCCCAGCGGATCGGCCAGGTTATCGATGACAGAGGCGAGGTTCGCCGGAACCGTTGCTCCTGCCGCCTTGAGGCTATTCCACAGACTGAATTCAGCCTCGCCCGTTTCCGTCTCGCCAAGACTCGTGTAAAGGTTGTCCAGCGTGCCGACGACGACCTCCTTGGCAAGGATGCCCGAGAAGATGCCAACCACGGCAGGCCAGTTGTCCTCGTGCAGTCCCATTGGCTCGAACAGCGGGGTCAGCATACGGCTGGAGGCGCTGAGTATCGAGCTGTCACCCTCCTGGTCGCCGAAGCTTCCGTCGGTGCCAATCGAGTTCACGATATTCAGCGCAAGCACCATGATGATGATGACCTGTCCCGCTTCCTTGATAAAAAGACGCACCCTGTCCCAGGCGCGCAGCAACAGGCCCTTCAGCGTGGGAAGGTGGTAGGGCGGCAGTTCCATCATGAATCCGCTGCTGTTGCCCGGCATCAGCGTCTTGCGCATCAGGAGTCCGGTGAGTATCGCGACGGCAATCCCGGCAAGATAGAGTGCAAAAACGATATTCTGTCCTGATGTCGGGAAGAATGCGGCGGCGAAGAGGGCATACACCGGCAGGCGCGCACCGCACGACATGAAGGGGTTCATGAGGATCGTCAGCTTGCGTTCCTGTGCATTTTCCAGTGTTCGCGTTGCCATGATGGCTGGGACGTTGCATCCGAATCCGACGATCAGTGGCACGAAGGCCTTGCCGGGCAGCCCGATCGCGCGCATGAAGCGGTCCATGACAAATGCAGCGCGCGCCATGTAGCCGGAGTCCTCGAGAAACGACAGGAACAGGTACAGGGCCGTGATGATCGGGATGAAGGTCGCGACAACCTGCAACCCGCCGCCGATGCCATCCGCAACCAGCAGCCGAATCCAGTCAGGTGTGCCTGCCTGGCTCAAAAGTGTGCCGACACCGTCGACGAAGAGTGCCCCGGCGACGCCATCGAAAAAGTCGATGAAGGCGCTGCCGATGTTGATCGTAAAGAGGAACATCAGGTACATGACCGCGAGAAAGAGCGGTACGCCGGTCCAGCGTCCCAGTATCAGGCGATCGATTCGGTCGCTGAGTGTGCGGGATGCGCGTCCCTGCTGCTGCACGACATGTTGAGCCAGTGCGTGTGCGTGAGTGTAGCGGCTGTCGGCAATGACGAGGTCGGGATCTTCGCCATGCCGCTGCGCGATACGCTGTTTTGATTCCTTGACTTCCCTTGCAAGGGCTTCAGGCAGGTCGTCATCCTGTATGTCGGTTTCTTCCAGGTGTTTGATCGCAAGCCAGCGCCGGTTGGCCGGGTCGGGTTCATCGATAAGCTGTTCGATCCCAAGCACGGCCTGTTCAACGACATCATCGAGGCCGAGCTGAAATCCACCGGATTCATGACCGTCTGCCACTGCCAGCATGCGAGCCTGCAACTCGCTGAGTCCCTCGCCGGTTGTTGCGACAATCGGTACGACCGGACAACCGAGCTTCCTTGACAGTTCTGCATGATCGATCAAGACACCGCTTTTACGCGCCACATCCATCATGTTGAGCGCGAGCACCAGCGGGACGCCCATCTCCAGCAGCTGGACGGTAAAATAGAGGTTGCGTTCGAGGTTGTTGGCATCGACGACATTGACGACCAGACCGGCATCGCGCGATAGCAGGTAATCGCGTGTGACCTCTTCATCGAGGGAACTGGCGTCCAGCGAGTAGATGCCGGGCAGATCGATGACGGTCACATGGCGTCCGTCGATACGGGCGTGGCCCTCCTTGCGATCGACAGTGACACCTGGCCAGTTGCCGGTTTTCTGGCGTATGCCCGTCAGCGCATTGAAGAGTGCGGACTTGCCACAGTTCGGGTTACCTGCGATGGCGATCGTCAGGGGGGGCGAGGCCGGATCTTTCGGCGCAGTCAGGGGAGGGTGCCGGTCGCGACTCATGGCAGCAGTTCAGCCATCAACTTTTCTGCGATTCCGCCACCCAGCGCAATACGATTGCCGCCTCGCGCAACCACGACGCCGCGCCCGCGGTGCTGCAGAACCTCGACCTCTTCGTTAATGCTCAGGCCAAGCGCAAGCAGGCGGCGCGTGAGTTCGCGCCCACCCTCGATTTTGACGAGACGGACAAGCTGACCAACAGGAATTTCGGTCATTGGCCTGATTTCTGGCATGGACAAAGAGAGCACTAAATAAAAATGATTCTCAACAAAGCATAATCATAGCCTCATTCAGAACATTAGTGAATGCTAATTCAATTGTTCTTGACGTACGTCAGCAGGACGCGAGGGGGAACTTCGGGGGCAGAGAACGGCAGCCGGTTTGGTCATAAAATGCTGTGACAATTGGTCGCACTACATACAAGCACTCCGCCGACTAGCATTGAAAGTGAGTTATCCAGTCGCTTCTCATTCCAGGAAATCAGGAGTATCTCCATGAAACATATACAAATGCTTGTTCTCGTCTTGATGGCATCGATGATGAGCATCTCGTCTGCCATGGCGGAGGAAAACAAGGGCGGGCTTTTCATCAACCTGACGACGGATGATACCTGGGCAGCGGCCAAGGCCATTTTCTTTGCGCACGAGAAGGTTCTGAAAAGCGGGCACAAGCCGGTTGCCATCTGGATGAATGTCCGCGCAATCTACCTGATCGACAGGAAACGGCCTTCCCATGTGCATGGCCTGATGAAGGAGGAGGGGGCGTCCATTCAGGACATGCTGACTGCTTTCATGAAAGATGGTGGCATCGTCATCGCCTGTGGTGCCTGTTCGCAAGCTGCCGGTCTGAAGAAGGAGGATTTTATCGACGGCGTGCAGATGGGAAATCCAGACCTTGTTTTCAGCCTGCTGTTTGATCCCGAAGTGAAGACACTGAGCTGGTAAGTAAAACGGTAAACACCCTGGTCTCAGAGATTATTTTTAAAATTGATCTCTGACACCGGGAGTTCCTGATGCCAGGCGTTTACTGGGTACCCGGGCCTTTCTGGCATTCTGCCTCGAAGCGGGCTCTCATCGCCGCCTTGCGCTGGGGCTTGCCCTTGAGTTCCTCGATCTGCCTGTACATCTCCATACAGCGATCTCCCAGGGTTGGTCCAGCAGGTTCCTGGACCGCAGCAGGAGTGGCAGGTTGTTGCGACGGCGGCGTGACCTGCTCCTTTGGCAGGTTCAGGTCGTATTCCTGAGCAATGAGCAACGGGGTGAAAAGAAGGGCGCTGGTCAGTATGGCTGTCTTCATGTTGGATCTCTCCGTGAGAACGGCATCGGTATCGGAGATCATTTATCGCGATAAATAATCTCCGACACCAGAAACTTACAGGTCGCCTTCCACGCCGGCCTGCACGATGCTGAAGATCGTGTTGCGGACTTTCAGGCCAAGCTTTTTCAGATCCTCTGTCAATTCAACACTGTTGACCATGGTATCCATGTTCATCGTGACGATGGAGCCATTGCCGTTCTCGTCCTCGATGATGGCGATACGACAGGGCAGGAAGCCGGCAAAGACAATGTTGTACTCCACCATCTGCTTGGCAATGAGTGCATCACAGAACTGGAAGATCTCCATGCGCCTGGAGTCCTGCCCCATGGCCTCGACCTGCTCGGAGAGCGGCATGTGGGCGACAAGCTTGAAATTCAGGCTGTTTGCACGCAATTTCATCGAATCGATCGCATCGTCCGTGTCGATGCCGTCGTCCAGTGGGCAAACAATGATATTCAGGCCCTTGTCCTCACAGCTTTCCGGCAGATCAACCATATCCATGGCGTGAGCCTGCATGGATAGCATGGCTGTGATGGCAAGTGAAAAGAACAGGTTCAGGGTGAATCGTTTCATGATCTTCTTCCTATTGGTTTCAAAATGGTTATCGCTTTTATGAACAGGCAGCTCGTGACGCAATGCTGTCGAATAAGCAGATGCGTTTTACCTGCATCGGCGCTTGCCTGTCGAGTTTATCAGCAAGGTGATTATTCTACGAAATCCTTTCGAAAAAGATGGCGGAGGTTGCCTGACACCTTATCTTTACCAGCCTGACACTCAAGAGTCCAGCCACCCGTACTGATCAGAACGCACTTCAGGCAAGCAATCACTTGCGCCAGAACAGAGGAGTCAGGACAACCAGGAAGGTATAAAATTCGAGACGGCCTGCAATCATGCAAAACATCAGCACCCACTTGGCACCCATGGGAAGGTCACCGTAGTTTGATGCCGGACCAACTCCCCCGAGGCCGGGGCCAACATTGAATTGACTGGCAATCACGGAAGACATGGATGTCAGCAGATCCATTCCCATCGCGGTGAGCAAGAGGCTTGCCACGAGCATCAGCAACAAGGAGAGAAAAACGAGGGTGAGAACACCGTGGATCGCATGATCGGGGATGACGGTGCCTTCCAGCCTGATTCTGAATACACCCAGCGGTTCGGTAAAACGGCGAAACTCGCGCCAGACGAGTTTCAGCAGAATGACGATTCTTGCGACCTTGAGTCCGCTCGCGGTCGAACCTGTACAGCCACCTGCAAACATGAGCACGAGCAGGACAAGCTGGGCAAACGGTTGCCAGAGACTGTAGTCCACTGTGGAAAAGCCCGTTGTTGTCAGAATCGATACCGTCTGGAACAGTGCCGCACGAAATGCCGGTTCGAAATTGAAATCGGCACTGGCCAGCAGGTTTACGGTGATGACCAGGGTGGCAGCAATCGTGATCGCAAGATAGCTTCGGACCTCGTAATCCCTCGTGACAGAACGCGGACGTCTTTCGACGAGCAGCCTGAAATGCTGGGCAAAACTGATGCCCCCCAGCAACATGAACAGGATCACGATGTATTCGACTGTTTCGCTCTGGAATCCTGCAATGCTTGCATTGCGGGTCGAAAAACCGCCCGTGCCCAAAGTGGAAAAGGCATGACATAGGGCGTCAAACGCGCTCATGCCTGCGAATATCAGTAACAGAAACTGAAGGATGGTCAGGAAGAGATATATACGCCAGAGGGAGCGTGCGGTTTCGAGGATGCGAGGACGTAATCGTTCGGATGATGATCCGGAAAACTCGGCGCGATAGAGTGCATTACCGCCATGGCCCAGCAGGGGAAGAACGGCAAGCCCAAGAAGAACGATGCCCATGCCGCCCAGCCAGTGGCTGAGACTACGCCACAGATGGACCGGGCGAGACAGGGCCTCAACATCACCGATGACCGAGGCTCCGGTTGTCGTAAATCCGGAAGTGGATTCGAAAAGCGCGTTCGTAAAGCTGGCGTATTCCGGTGTGAACCAGAGTGGCAGCGCGCCGAACAGGCATGTCATGACCCACACAAGCACGACAAGCAGCATGGCCTCTCGTGGCCGCATCTCCTGTCTTGGACGCCCTGATCCCGCAATCAGAAGAAGAATGGCAGTGACAAGGGTGATGCCGGTCCCTTTGATGAATGCGCCGATGACGATTGCATCCTGGCCACTTGCAACCACCAGGGGCGTCAGCATCAGTACGGAGAGCGCGGCCATGAAGGTGCCGAGCATCCAGCAGATCGTGCGATAGTTAATCAACGTGGCAGACACTATTTTCTCGCTGTCTGGAGTACCTTGGCCTCGAGATCACGGACGGATTTTTCCTCGGAGAAAAACACCACCCTGTCTCCGGGACGCATGATGGTCTGTTCATTCGGAATCACTGCAGGCTGGCCCGGTGAGGCAACTGCACCCACGATTGTGCCATTCGGCAAGCTCAGTTCCCCGAGTGGTTTGCCGGCATATTTCGATCCTTCTGGAACGTCCAGCTCGATGACTTCGGCAGCCTCTTCGCCAAGGGTACGCACGGACAGCACTCCACCCCCGCGTATGAATTCGAACAGCGCATCGGCAGCCTTGACGCGCGGACTGGCAGTCGCATTGATGCCAAGTCGCTGTGCCAGTGGCAGGTAATCCAGGCGATGCAACAATGGGATGACCATGTCGACACCAAGCCGCCTCGCAAGAACTGCCGCGATAAGGTTGGCATCATCATTCCCGGTCAGGGGGATGAAGGCATCTATCCCCTCAATATTTTCAGCAAGCAGTATTCGCTGTGATGTGCCATCCGCATTGATAATCGTGGTATTCGGCAGCTGTGCGACCAGTTCTTCACAGCGCGCGGGATCCAGTTCAAACAGCTTGGTGGGTACATGCAGCTCCTCAAGTGCTTTTGCGAGCTCCATCCCCAACTCACCACCGCCCACGATGAAGACCTGGCGCAGGTGCTCTTTCTGGTGGATGCCCGCTGCATCCAGGGTTTGTTCGAGCGCCTCCGCAGTCGTCACCACGTAAACATGATCCCCCGGAAGCAGGACTTCATCGGGGCCGGGAACAGTAACACCCGTGCCTCGAAACAACAGGCTAATTCTTGCCGCGCTCAGGACGCCGTCGCGATAAAGGCTTCGCAGTGACATATCCGCCAGGGGACTGCCGCGCTCGATATTCATGCTGAAGACTTTGACACGTTCATCTGCAAAATTCCGGATGTCCGAAATGCCCGGAATCGAGATAACGCGAAGCATACGCCTGAGAATGTCTGTTTCCGGATGGATGACCCGGTCAACCTTGACGCCGAGGTTCCTCAGCATCGATCCCCATTCGGCGAATTCATAGCTGCGCAGACGAACCGCCTTGAGGGCGTCCGGGGCAAGCTCGTTGGCGATCAGGCAGGCTGCGATATTGAGTTCGTCCGAATGGGTGCAGCCGACGAAGAGATCGGCCTTGTCCAGGCCGGCGCGTCGCCACTCATCGATGGAAAAAGCGTTACCCGCGATAACATGTGCATCGAGTGTCTCCTCAAGATCGCGGCAACGCGCCTCATTACTCTCCATCAGGCAAAGGTCGTGTCCTTCACGAATCAGTCGGCGTGCGACATATTCCGCACATTGGCCAGCACCGGCGAAATAGATACGCATGAAAATTCCTTACAGAAGATGACGACCCTGGTCGGGCAGACTTGTGAATGCTCGACTCGCGGTCAGGCTTTGTCCGAGATTAAGAGCAAGGGACCGAAATGTCCATACGGTCGAAGTAAATGGATCGGGACACTGGCTCAGCTGAATGCAATACCTGCTATTCGGGGGTGATGGCGATTGAAAAGCCATGTCAGGGGAGAAGCGAAAAGGTGATAGCTTCGCCATCCAGCCGACAAACAACAGGCGATAGCAGATAGATGGCTGGTTGGATAGTCAGGTGGCTGCTGCTTCCTCGTCGCCCGGAACCACAATGTCTTTCCTGACACGTTCCTTCCTGCTTTTGTCGATCCAGTTCTTGACTGCAATCAGGCTTCCCAGGCCGAGAAAGGCGCCCGGTGGCAGTATGGCCAGCAACACGCCCTTGTAGTTCTCGATTTCGACAGTCCAGCCGCGTGCAATTTCGCCGAACATCAGGTGCGCGCCCGAGAAGAGGGTGCCCTGGCCAATGAGTTCACGGGTTGCGCCGAGAGTGAAAAGGACAGCCGCAAAGCCGATCCCCATCATGAGGCCGTCAAGCGCGGCCTTCGGTACCGTGTTCTTCGAGGCGAAGGCTTCTGCACGGCCGATGATGGCGCAGTTGGTGACGATCAGCGGAATGAAGATGCCGAGGATCTTGTAGAGATCATGGAACCAGGCGTTCATGCTGAGTTCGACGGCCGTGACAAAGGAGGCGATGATGAGGACGAAAACAGGCAGACGCACCTCGGGTCGAACAAGGTTGCGAATGAGTGAAACAGTGGTGTTGGACAGGACAAGGACCAGCGTGGTTGCAAGACCCAGTCCCAGTCCGTTGATGGCCGTGTTGCTGGTTGCAAGCAGCGGGCAGAGACCGAGTAACGCGACGAGCGCCTGGTTGTTGGTCCAGAGGCCGTTATTGACGATTTCGCGGTAGCTGGTACTCATGGGTTCGTTTTCGCCTTGTCGAGATACTCTTTATACAGCGCATCTTTCTGCTGATCAAAATAGAGCAGAACACGTTTTACGCCGTTGACAACCGCGCGCGGGGTGACGGTTGCGCCAGTGAACTGATCGAACTCCCCGCCATCCTTTTTGACTTTCCAGCGGTCGAGTTTCGGGTCCGTGAGTGATTTGCCGGTGAAGCCGAGGATCCAGTCCGATTTTTCCTTTTCGATCTTGTCACCGAGCCCGGGCGTCTCCTTGTGTGCGATCACACGCGTGCCGAGCAGTACGCCGTTGCGATCCACGCCGACGAGGAGGCGTATTGGACCTGAATAACCATCCGGTACTGTCGCTTCGAACACCATGGCGGAAAGCTCATTCGCTTTTTCACCGACATAGATCACGGAACTCTCCTGTCCAAGTGCATCGCGCGCACTCACCGTCAGCGGGTGAGCGAGGATGTCGTTGTCGACCTCCTCCTTCGGGACGATCTCATAGAGCTGGTGCAGGAGTGCCTGTCGCTCGTTTTCAAGGATGCGTTCATGGGTGCCGAATTCGGTGACGGCGACTAGCGTCGCACCGATGAAACCGAACACACCGAGGATCAGCGCCGAGACCAGGATGTTACGGCTCACGCTGCTTCTCCTGCTCTCCGTAGATCCTGGGCTGGGTGTAGTAATCAATCGTCGGTGCGGCCATGTTCATGAGCAGCACTGCAAATGCAACAGCGTCCGGGTAGTTGCCCCAGGTGCGAATGATGATGACCAGCAAGCCGATCAATGCGCCATAGATCAGCTGCCCTTTCCTGGTTGTCGTCGCAGATACCGGGTCTGTTGCGATAAAGAAGGCACCAAGCAATAAACCGCCGCTGAAGACATGAAACAGCGGATTCGGGAACGCCTCCGGTTCGGCCAGCCAGGCTGCTGTCGCGAAGACAACGACAGCCCCCAGCATCGAGACCGGAATATGCCAGGTGATGGTCCTGCGCCAGAGCATGAAGAGGCCGCCCAGCAGGATCCAGTTGCCAACCCACTCACGGCCGATGCCACCGAAGTCGCCCCAGATCGGGCTGTTGCGGATTTCAGAGATCATCGCGCCCTGGCCAAGTTCGGTGCGCATGACATCGAGCGGGGTCGCCATGGTGATGGCGTCCCATGTCAGGTTGACTGGCAGGTCCCCCGTGAAGATCACCGCGATCGTCTGACCGAGAGACAGTGGTGTCTCGTTGAGGGCGGCAGGTGGCAGCCAGGCTGACATCTCTGCCGGAAAAGAGATCAGCAGGAAAACATAGGCCGCCATCGCCGGATTGAAGGGGTTGTAGCCCAGGCCGCCATAGAGTTGTTTCACGACGAGAATGGCGAAGATCATGCCAAGCACCGTCATCCACCAGGGCAAGAGTTGCGGCACCGAGACGGCAAAGAGCACGGCCGTCACCACGGCGCTCAGGTCGGTCAGCGGCTTGAGCGAACGGCCGCGCAGTGCCAGCACCGCGGCCTCGGTAGCGACTGCTGCCGTCGTGGCGATGACGATGTTGACGATCACGCCCCAGCCGAAATACCACCACAGAGCGATGATGGCAGGTGCCAGTGCGACCAGCACTTCCGTCATGACACGCGTGACATTCCGGCTATGGCCGAAATGGGGGGAACTGTAGACGGGTAGCGACATCAGTTGTCAGCGCCTTTTTCGGGTTGTTGTTCTTTTGCGGCGGCCTTCTTTGCCGCCACGCGCTTCATGGCCGCCTCGATGGCCGCCTTTTTCGCATCGTCACCACCTGCAGCCTTGCCTTTGCCTCGAGCCGGTTTCTCGAGCGCCTCTTTCTTCTGGCGCAGCTTCGCCTTGCGCTCTGCCGCAAGACGTTCGAGACGTGCAACACGGGCCTCGTGGCGCGTGCGTGCATGGTCGGCTTTCCTCTTCTCCTGCTCCTTTTTCCAGAGCTCTGTCTTGGCAAAGCGATAGAACTGCACGAGCGGAATGTGCGACGGACAGACGTGCGAACAGCAACCGCACTCGATGCAGTCGTGAATATGGTAGTCCTGCACCTTGTCGAAATCTTTCGCGCGTGCGTACCAGTAGAGTTGCTGTGGCAGCAGTCGGGCCGGACAGACCTCGGCACACTTCCCGCAGCGGATGCAGGCGGTCATGCGCGGCGGTATCGGTGACTCCTCCTCGCTTGGCAGCAGCAGGCAGTTGCCGCCCTTGGTGAGTGGCAGTTCGTTGCTGCGCAGCGAGAAGCCCATCATCGGGCCACCATAGACCAGGCGCGTCGATTGTCCATTGGCGCCACCCGCCGCTTTGACCAGCGACTTGATTGGCGTGCCGATGAGAGCCCGCAGGTTGCAAGGGCTATTGACGCCTGCGCCCGTGACAGTCACGACACGCGAAATCAGCGGCTTGCCTTCCAGCACAGCCTCGGCGATGGCATGCGCGGTGCCGACATTGTGGCAGACGATGCCGATATTGGCCGGAATGCCGTGGCTTGGTACCTGCTTCCCGGTGAGGATCTCGATCAGCTGCTTCTCGCCACCGCTTGGATAGAGCGTCGGGATCGGAACAATGGTCGTGTTCTGAAGGCCGGCATTCTTTGCGGCGTTGCGCATGGCCTCGATGGCTTCGGGCTTGTTGTTCTCGATCCCGATGAAGCAACGGTTGATGTCGAGAATGTGTTTGAGAATGCTTATACCCTCGATGATGCGGCCGGCCTGCTCTCGCATGAGCATGTCATCACAGGTGATGAAGGGTTCGCACTCGGCACCGTTGATGATCAGCGTGTCGATGGCCTGGCCGCGATGCTCGAGCTTCACACTGCTCGGGAAGGTTGCGCCGCCGAGGCCCACGATACCGCAATCGCGGACGCGCTCGATGAGGGTTTCCGCATCGAGTTCCTTCCAGTTGGTCATCGGCGGTGGCAATGCAGTCCATTCTTCCCTGCCATCGGGCTCGATGATGATGCAGGGTGCGCTCAGGCCCGAGGGATGCGGGACTTGCTGTTCGCTGATTTCGACAACAGTGCCGGAGGTCGGTGCATGGATCGGGGCGCTGATGCGTCCTGCCGGCGCGGCCAGCATCTGGCCCTTGAGTACCCTGTCACCGGGTTTCACGAGCAGGTGAGCGGGGGCGCCGATATGCTGCTTGAGTGGCAAAATGATCCGGTCAGGAATCGCTGCCGTGCGTATCGGTGCACCTGTCGATTCGCTCTTGTGTTCGGGGAGGTGCAGGCCGCCGTGGAATGAGTGCAGCTTCATGAAGCCTCCTGTGCCTGGGCCACATTGCGGTGCGCCGTGATCGGGTAGGGCCAGCTCCAGCTCTCGTAGGTTGCGTGAATCGGCTCCATCACGATGCATTCGACGGGGCAGGGAGGCAGACAGAGTTCGCAGCCCGTGCACTCGCTCTCGATGACCGTGTGCATCTGCTTGGCAGCTCCGAGAATGGCATCCACGGGGCAGGCCTGAATGCACAGGGTACAGCCAATGCATTCGTTCTCCTTGATGCGTGCGACCGACGGCGGGCGCTCCTCGATGGATTCGTCCATCGGGATGGGATCACGCCCGAGAAGGTCGGCCAAGGCGATGATGGTCTCCTCGCCGCCCGGTGCACACTTGTTGATCTCGTCCTCGCCTGCTGCGATGGCCTCGGCGTAGGGACGGCAGCCGGGATGACCGCACTGGCCGCACTGTGTTTGCGGCAGCAGTGAATCGATCTGGTCCGCAACAGGGTCACCCTCGATGTGAAATTTCATGGCTGCATAGCCGAGCAGCAGCCCGAACAGCAGGGCGAGGATCGTGATTGTGAGTATGGCGCTCAGCATGTCGTCAGTAGCTTACGAGTCCGGCAAAACCCATGAAGGCCATCGACATGAGACCGGCCGTGATGAGCGCGATGGCATTGCCTTCGAAAACCTCGGGCACATCGGCAACGGCAACGCGCTCCCGAATTGCAGCGAAGAGCACGAGTACAAGCGAGAAGCCGACAGCCGCACCGAAGCCGTAGAGTGCTGACTGCAGGAAGCCGTGATCCTGCTGTGTATTGAGAAGTGCGACACCCAGTACAGCGCAGTTGGTCGTGATCAGCGGCAGAAAGATTCCCAGGACACGGTAGAGCAATGGACTGGTCTTGTGCATGACCGTCTCGGTGAACTGCACGACGACAGCGATGACGAGGATGAAGGCGATCGTTCGCAGGTACTCGAGGCCGAGCGGAATGAGAATGTATTCGTTGACGAGATAGGAGCAGACCGAGGAGAGGGTGAGCACGAAGGTGGTTGCAAGCCCCATGCCCGTCGCCGTCTCGAGTTTGCGCGAGACGCCCATGAAGGGGCACAGGCCGAGAAACTTCGACAGGACGAAGTTGTTGACCAGGATGGTGCTGATGAGGATCAGGGCGAACTCGGTCATCTCGGATCAGTTTGGATTGTCGTGAAAGATGTAGGAGGTCGAGTAGTCGCTGAACTCGAAGTAGACTTTCTTCTCTCCCTTGTCAGCCACACCGTTCAGATTGGCATCCAGGATGCCGTAACCGAAGCGATAGGAGCGCGGGGTGCTGTCGCCTGTACCGAGTGCAGTACTGAGCTTGTCGATCTCGAGAAAGCGCTTGACGAGCTTGTCTCCAGCGTAAACCTCGAGCACGCCATCGGTTCCTGTCCAGTTCTGGACAGCACGACCGAACTTGTTCTGGGTTTCCTGGGTGCATCCGGAAATGGCCAGCGCCACCACCGGGATCATCATCAGTTTTTTCATCATTTCACTCGCATGCCTGGCTGTGCGCCCTCGTCAGGGTTCAGTATGAAGAGATCCTTGCCACCGGGGCCGGCCGCGAGCACCATGCCTTCCGAGACACCGAAACGCATTTTGCGCGGTGCGAGGTTGGCGACCATGACGGTCAGCTTACCCTCGAGATCTTCCGGTGCATAGGCTGACTTGATGCCTGCGAAGACATTGCGTGTCTCGCCGCCGAGGTCCAGTGTGAGCTGCAACAGCTTGTCGGCTCCTTCAACATGGTCCGCCTTGATGATCCTGGCAATCCGCAGGTCGAGTTTTGCAAAGTCATCGAACTGGATGGTATCGCTGATCGGGTCTTCTGCAAGCGGGCCTGAAGCGGCCGGTGCTTCAGCGGTTTTCGCTGCGGCCTCGAGGTCCTCTTTCGAATCCTCGACAACGGCCTCGAGCTGTTTGGGATCGACGCGTGTCATGAGCGGCTTGAACTTGCCGATCACATGACCGTGCAGGGGCGTCTTCGCGTCGTCCCAGCTGAGCGGGTCGACGTTCAGGAAGGCTTCCGCTGCCTCGATGGTCGCCGGCAGCACGGGCTTGAGATAGCAGGCAATGACACGAAACAGATTCAGCCCCATGCTGCAGATCTCCTGCAACTCTTCGTCCTTGCCTTCCTCCTTGGCTATGACCCATGGCTGTTTTTCGTCGATGTACTGGTTGGCCTTGTCGGCCAGGGCCATGATGCTGCGCATGGCCCGTGCATATTCGCGCTTCTCGAACTGGTCCGCGATCTCGTCACCTGCGTGCTTGAAGCTGTTCCACAAGGTCGGTTCGGCCAGGGTGCCCGAGAGCTTTCCGTCAAAGCGCTTCGTGATGAAGCCGGCACAGCGGCTGGCGATGTTGACGAATTTGCCGACGAGGTCTGCATTCACGCGTTGCGCGAAATCCTCGAGATTCAGGTCGATATCATCGACGCCCGAACCGAGCTTGCCGGCGAAGTAGTAGCGCAGGTACTCGGGATTCAGGTGCTTCAGGTAGGTGCTTGCCTTGATGAAGGTACCGCGCGACTTCGACATTTTCTGGCCGTCGACGGTCAGGAACCCGTGGATGAAGACATTGGTCGGGACGCGGAATCCGGCACCGTGCAGCATGGCAGGCCAGAAGAGGGTATGGAAATACTGGATGTCCTTGCCGATGAAGTGATAGAGCTCTGCCTCGGAGTCGGGGTTCCAGTAGAACTCGAAGTCCAGGTCGTCGCGCCGCTTGCAAAGGTTCTTGAAGCTCGCCATGTAGCCGATCGGTGCATCGAGCCAGACATAGAAATACTTGCCGGGATGATCCGGGATCTCGAAACCGAAATAGGGAGCATCGCGCGAGATATCCCAGTCCTGCAGCCCGGCCTCGAACCATTCGTTGAGCTTGTTGGTGATCTCCTTCTGCAGGTGACCGGCCTTTGTCCATTCCCTGAGCATCGTCTCGAAATTGCCGAGCTTGAAGAAATAGTGCTCGGACTCTTTCTCGATCGGAGTCGCGCCGGAGACGACCGAGCGGGGGTTTTTCAGGTCTGCCGGGTTGTAGCTCGCGCCGCAGTTTTCGCAGTTGTCGCCGTACTGGTCCGGTGCGCCGCACTTTGGGCACTCGCCCTTGATGAAGCGGTCCGGGAGAAAAATATTCTCAATAGGATCATATGCTTGAGTAATAAACTTAGAATGAATATTACCTGCATCACGATTGCGCTCGTAGATGGTATTGGCGAAGAAGCGGTTCTCTTCCGAGTGCGTCGAGTGATAGTTGTCGAAACCGATATGAAAACCCGCGAAATCCTGCTGGTGCTCCTCGGAGACACGCGCGATCAGCTCCTCAGGCGTGATGCCCTCCTGGCGGGCACGCAGCATGATGGCCGTTCCATGGGCATCGTCGGCACAGACATAGGTGCAATTGTGCCCCCGCATCTTCTGGAAGCGCGCCCAGATGTCAGTCTGGATGTATTCGACCAGGTGCCCCAGGTGGATAGAACCGTTGGCATAGGGCAGGGCGCTCGTGACCAGGATATTGCGTGACATAAAAAGCCGTGAAAACTCTTGAATCTCGTGAATGCGGCATTATTTCACAACATGTCGAAATACTTAACTGATTGATGTCAGAAGCTACGGCGAATACCCGTGAAAATACCCAAGTATTTTACTTGGGAATTGCGCGCGCACTGGTGTATGATTCGCCCCGATTCATTACAAATGGACTGTCACCGGCAGTCCGCAAGCAGGAGTTACATTCCAATGGCAGCAACAAAAGAACAGATCGAAGAAGCCCTGAAGGGCTACGTCGAGCCGCATCTCCAGAAAGACCTGGTGAGTGCCAAGTCCATCAAGGAGATCGACATCGATGACGGTAACGTCAAGATCAGGGTCGAACTCGGTTTCCCGGCCAAGGGTATCCACGACGAGATCGCCGAGGCTGTACGTGCAGCTGCTGCCGGTGTCGACGGCGTTTCGTCCGTCGAAGTGACTGTCGACAGCAAAATTGTTGCCCACTCCGTTCAGAAATCGCTCAAGCCGATCGATAACGTCAAGAACATCATTGCTGTCGCATCCGGCAAGGGTGGCGTCGGCAAGTCGACCACGGCCGTCAACCTGGCGCTGGCGCTTGCTGCCGAGGGTGCGCGCGTCGGCATACTCGACGCCGATATCTATGGACCTTCACAGCCCCGCATGCTGGGCGTCTCCGGCAAGCCGGACTCGAAAGACGGCCAGACACTGGAGCCGATGAAAAGCTACGACTTGCAGGCCATGTCCATTGGTTTCCTGATTGACGAAGAGACGCCGATGATCTGGCGCGGTCCGATGGTCACTCAGGCGCTCGAGCAGCTGCTCAACGACACCAACTGGGAGGACCTCGATTACCTCGTCATCGACCTGCCGCCCGGTACCGGTGATACCCAGCTGACCCTGGCGCAGAAGGTACCGGTTTCCGGTGCAATCGTGGTCACCACGCCGCAGGACATTGCACTGCTCGATGCCCGCAAGGGATTCAAGATGTTCGAAAAAGTCGAGGTGCCTGTGCTCGGCATCGTCGAGAACATGAGCATCCACATCTGCTCGCAATGTGGCCACGAGGAGCCGATCTTTGGTGAGGGCGGTGGCCAGCGCATGGCAGAAGAGTATGGCGTTGATTTTCTTGGCGCGCTGCCGCTCGACAAGCGCATCCGCGAGGAGACCGACAACGGCAAGCCGACCGTCGTCGCCGAGCCCGAGGCGCGTATCTCGCAGATCTACCGCGAAATCGCCCGCAGCGCGGCTGCCAAGCTCTCGCTGCAGGCCAAGAGCTA
>JARRMW010000021.1:0-7892 GCA_037385685.1 Gammaproteobacteria bacterium | reverse complement strand
AGCCCGGCTTTTTTGTGCAGAAACGATATTTCAACATCACGCAGACATTGCTTTAGTCCTGCCGCGATCAGTGAAATAATTGAATCTTGATTAGCCTTGGAGTCATGGACAATGCAGGCGCTTGTGAGAATTGTGCTGCTTTCGTGCATTGGTGGTGCAGTGAGCGTATTTGCCCAGGTGTCAGCTGAAACACTGGAAAACAACCTTCGTGAAGTGCAGGTTCCAATTGTTTCGAACGAAACCTGCAATGACTCCTATGGTGGAATCATCACCCCGAACATGCTTTGTGCAGGATACCCCGAAGGCGGTGCCGATGCCTGCTTCGGGGATAGCGGCGGCCCCCTGATGGTGCCCTCGGATGACAACAACTGGCTATTGACTGCCGTGGTGAGCTTCGGTGTCGGGTGTGCCCAGCCGGAAAGTTATGGTGTCTATACCCGGGTCAGGCCTTACCTGGAGTGGATTGAGTCACAGACGGGGGTTCTCCAGAGAGAGCTGGATATCCAGACAAGGATCGTCGGGGGTGAGCCCTCTGAAGAAGGAGACTGGCCGGCAACAGTTGCGATCTATTTTGAAGTGGCTGATAACCTGTTTCAATTCTGTGGTGGCACATTAATAGACCGTCAGTGGGTTCTGACTGCGGCGCACTGTCTCTATCAAGGTGAGACGCAGATCAACTTTGACAAGATTTTTGTCCGTGCCGGATCCGTATTGCTTGATTCAGACGAAATTCAGGTAATCGGAGTTATTAATGCTATTCCGCATCCGGACTATGACCCTGGCGATCCGATTTTCAATGATATTGCCCTGTTGGCGCTGGACAGCGCAGCACAGGAACCTGCCGCACCCATTACAATCAATCCGGATGCTCCCGCTGTCGATACTCTGGCGACCGTTGTGGGCTGGGGGTTCACCTCTGATCCTTCAGAACCGGAAGAAGTGCCTCCTCCCCCTTCCTCTGATGGTGGAGGTGGAACGGTAACACCGCTCTTGTTACTTCTTCTCATACCCCTCATACGATCGAGGAAGCCTACGAAGTTGCCGACGCCATCGAGCGCAATGCCATGGACGAGCTGCGCGATGAGCTTGGCGACCTGCTGTTCCAGGTCGTGTTCCATGCGCGCATGGCAGAGGAGAGTAGCCATTTCAATTTCAACGATGTCGTTGAAGCCATCTGCAACAAGATGGAACGCCGCCATCCCCATGTCTTCGGCGATGCGACCGTCAGTTCAGCCGAAGAGCAAAGCCGGGCGTGGGAGCAACACAAGTCTGCCGAGCGAGAGCACCACCAAAGCGCACTTGACGGGGTCGCACTGGCCTTGCCGTCATTGATGCGAGCGGAGAAGCTGCAGCGTCGCGCAGCACGCGTCGGCTTCGACTGGCCCGACATCAGTGGCCCGCTGGCCAAGTGCCACGAGGAGATCGTCGAGATTGAACAGGCTTTGCAGCAGCATGACCAGGAAGAGATCGCAGCCGAAATCGGCGACCTGCTCTTTTCCGTCGTCAATCTCGCGCGCTTTGCAGGTGTCGATCCGGAGGAGGCGCTCAGGGGCTGTAACCTGCGTTTCACCCGGCGCTTCCAGCAGGTTGAGAGCCTTGTAGAAGAGCAGGGAAGAGAGATGAGCGGGATGTCACTGCAGGAGCTCGATGCGCTCTGGGATGAGGCCAAGAAGGCGGTGTCTGAAGAAACCCGATAATAATATTATTCTTTTCTAATTCACTGATTCATAAATAAAAAATGGTTGCATACGATCAGCCTGGGCGTATATTTGGATATTGAATAACTCAATCCATCAGACAACCAATCACCGGAGGAAGCAATGGATCATCTTCTCAGCCTGTCGCAGGCGGCCCGATTGGTCGGTATCAAGCGACGTCAGATGCAGCAATATATCCAGAAAGGGATTGTGCATGCCTTCGAAGGCGCAATCCGCATGTCCGAGTTGCAAAAGGTCTTTCCCGATGCCGGTCAGGATCACGGCGGGATGATAGAGAAGGTGCGTGCCATCCAGGACAGCGCCCTCTACAAGCACCAGCGCGGTGATGCGGTCCCCGATGCAGAGCACCTCATGCACGAAATTCACCTGCTCAAGCTCAAGCTTGGCGATGCCGAGGCGAAGATCGATGATTACCGCACACTCCTGAGCGAGACCCAGACCCAGATGCTGGAGTTGCAGGAGCAGTGTGATCGCAAACAGGCAATGTTGCTTGGCAACCTGATCGGCTGGTTCATGCACCAGTGCAAGATCAGGCAGTAGAACTTCCAGACATTTCTGTCAGAAAAAGCAGGGGCCGTCCGGAAAGACGGCCCTCATTTTTTGTCATTTCCCGGACTCTTCCGGCCATTGTCTCTTCTTGTTCCCAGCAGTTCCCGGATTGCGCTCAACAAATCCTCTGGGGCATTCCCCTGTTTCTCTGACAGGTCTGCCGTTACCATCCCGAGCCCGCGATAGAGGGCAGCGACCTCCAGGTTCCATTGCTCGAGCGCCTGGAGATGGCGTTCGATGATGGAAACATCCCCGCGAGCGATCGGACCTGTCAGTGCGTCGGTTGTCCCGAGTGCCAGGATATTCTCCACCGTGCCGCGCAGGATTGGGCCAAGGATCTGCAGGGCGGTCTCTCGACCGATTCCGGCCGCTTCGAAGGTTTGCAGGCTGATCTCCTCGAGAGTCACCAGGTAGTTGCAGGCGATCACGCTGGCGGCATGATAGAGACTCTTGCCTGATGCATCGATACGAAAACACCGGGCGCCGATTGCCTTGAAAGCCGGTTCCAGCAGCGCGATTGCCTGGTCATCGCCTTCCATGCCGCACCAGGTTCCTGCGAAATCACCAATCGCTTTTGCGGGATCGGCGAAACTCATGACCGGGTGAACGCTTGCAACCGAAGCGCCCTGATGTCGGAGAGAGTCGAGCTCGCTGGAAGCGAGAGCGCCGCTGAGATGGAAAACTGTAATCCCATCGCAAGAGCGGGTGTTGTCGGCAAGAAGCCTGCAACACTGCCGGATGTTGTCATCCGGGCAGCCGATCAGGTAGAGATCGGATGAAGGGAGTTCCTCGATAGTGGCAGCAGCCGTCCCTGCGCCAATGAAGGAGACTGCCTCGCGAGCACTCCCGGGGCTGCTGTTGAGGATGCTGCCGATACGGAAAATACCGGCATCGTGCCAGAGCCGCGTCAGGGTCCGCGCGGCGCTACCGCAGCCGATCACCGAGAGTCTTTTCACGACGAATACTGGCCGTCAGAGATTTTCACCATCGAGCTCGATCAGCCGGTTGGTCAGTTCGTTCGCGGGGTGTTCCGAGGTGGCGGGAAAATGCTCGGCGAGCACTGCGCCACACTGTTCGATGCAGTCGATGAAACCATCTGCAACCTCTCCCGCTTTCACCTTGCCGATAAAAGAGTCAACAGCATGCTCCCAGGTTGTGTTGTCGACCCTTGCTGCAACCCCTTCGTCGGCGATGATCTGCACATAGTGCTCCTCGATCGAGACGAAGATCAGGATGCCGGCACGATGCGAGGCGTGGTGGACGCCTGCCTCGTAGAAGGTCTGGTAAGCGAGGCGCCGGGCACGCTGTTGTTGCACGCTGCGCGGGACCAGCAGGCGTCGAATCGGCGGCAGCTGGAAAAGGATTGCGCTGAGCATGAACAGGGCCATCTGTGACAGCATCAGGTTCTTCAGCGACAGCACGATCCCGCCGAAATACGCAACGGGAAGCACCAGCAGGGCCAGCACAGCAGCAAAGAGGATCGGGATGAACCTGTAACCATCACTCACCCGGGCAATGGCTGTCACGAGTTCACCACTGGTCCGCGTTTCCACGGCCGTGATGGCCTGTGCGATTCGTTCTTTTTTCTGATCGTTCAGAAATGCCATGTCACCAGCCTCCTGACGAGCCGCCGCCGCCGAATGAACCGCCACCCCCGGAGAAGCCTCCGCCACCGGACGACCAGCCGCTGCTTCCCGATGTCCAGCCATAGGAGCCGCCACTACCACCGCCACCGGAACTGCCACCTTTCAAAAGGTAGATCAGTAAAAAGAGCACAACCCCGGCAATCCCGCCCGCAATCAGGGAATGCATGATGCTTGCCGTGATGACGCCGCCGATGCCGCCGAAGGCCAGGGAGGGTAGCAGTCTCTGTCCGCCCCGCTTGAAAAACTGCGCGATCGTGAACAGCACGAACATGAACGGAATGATGATATCGATCGGAACCGGATCCTGACGGGGTGGTGCCTTGAGGTCTTCGGGCATGTTGTTCTCGAGCACGTTGAGGATGCCATCGACACCGGCCCGGATACCCGCCTCGTAGTCACCTTCCCTGAATGCCGGGCGAAGGCGGCGGTCGATAATCACCGAGCTGATCGCGTCGGTCAGTGTCCCCTCGAGGCCGTAGCCGACCTCGATGCGCATCATTCGTTCGTTCGGTGCCACCAGCAGCAGCACGCCGTTGTCTCTCTCTTTCTGCCCGATACCCCAGTGCCTGCCGAGCGCAACACCGTATTCCTCGATGCTTCCTCCTTCGAGAGAATCAAGCGTCGCCACGACGACCTGGTTTGTCGTCTTCTGCTCATGCGCGGCGAGCTTCGCGCTCAGTTCCGCCTCTGCCGATGCTGACAACAGGTCGGCCTGGTCCACGACCCGGCCGGTCAGGGGAGGGAAGCTATAAGCCGCTGCTATGGCAGTTACCAGTAACAGCGTCAGGAGAGACGGGCTTTTCAACATGGATGCTGTATCAGCAGCCTGTGAAGAGAGCGCACTTCACAAGCTGCCAGACGGGGTCGCCTAGTTGAAATCGACTTTCGGGGTCGTCGTCCTGACCTCTTCCGCAACATCGAAATTCGCGCGCGGCACGGATTCAGGGTACATCAGGCTTTTCCACCAGCGGCCCGGGATGGTCTTGAGCTCCGTGTTGTAGAGCCGCACCGCCTCGATGTAGTCGCGCCGGGCGACCGAGATGCGGTTTTCAGTCCCCTCGAGCTGCGATTGCAGGGCCAGGAAATTCTGGTTGGCCTTGAGATCCGGGTAGCGTTCAACCGTGACGAGAAGGCGCGACAGTGCAGAACCGAGCTGTCCCTGGGCTTCCTGGAACATCTGCATCGCGGCGGGATCGCTGGCCATCTCGGGGGTTACCTTGATCTCGTTGACTTTCGCGCGCGCCTCGGTAACGGCTGTCAGCACCTCTTCTTCGTGTGCCGCATAGCCCTTGACGGTCTCAACGAGGTTCGGGATCAGGTCCGCACGCCTTTGGTACTGGTTCAGCACCTGGCTCCAGGCTGCATCGGTGGCTTCCTCGTATGTCGGAATGTTGTTGATACCGCAACCGCTCAGGGCGAGCAGCAGCAGTGAGAGGAGGGTGATTCTTATGGCTGACATCCGGATGACTCCCTGGTGATTATCATTGAATCATAAGTGAAACAATCCGCTTGTCACAACAGGGGAGTGTGGTTAGAATACACGGCCTTTCAGGGGCATGCATTGCAGCCTCGGAAACGACCCCAGGCGCGTAGCTCAGTTGGTTAGAGCACCACCTTGACATGGTGGGGGTCGGTGGTTCGAATCCACTCGCGCCTACCAGATTCAAAAGCCCGGCATTGCCGGGCTTTTTTCGTTCTGAACAACCAGGGTGTCGGAGACTGAGGTGTCGGAGACTATTTTCGGAAGGAAAATAGTCTCTGATACCTTTCATGCGTGATGAAAATACCCTTACGGTTTCGGTATCAGAGAAAATTTCTTTTTAAGGAGAAATTATCCCCGACACCATTCATAAAAAAGCAGGCCGCAAGGGCCTGCTTTTTGGTTGAGCCGTAAACTTAACGGCTAG
Organism: Gammaproteobacteria bacterium; assembly: GCA_037385685.1. Taxonomy (GTDB): domain Bacteria; phylum Pseudomonadota; class Gammaproteobacteria; order Chromatiales; family Chromatiaceae; genus Sva-25. The sequence continues at coordinate 2,072 of JARRMW010000021.1, read as the reverse complement.
TCGTCGAGAAGAATGACCGCATCGATGACATGGATGATGCCGTTGGTTGCAGGTATATCGAAGATAGTCACCTTGGCGCCGTCAACGGTGAACTCGCCGGAGTCGATCTCAAGCTTGACTGTTTCACCATTGGCCATTTCAACTTCAGCACCGTTCAGGGTGAAGGCAGTGATGGAATCAACGGAACCTGCACGCACGTGCTTGAGCAGAATATCCCTCAGAGCCCCATCAGGGTTTTGCAAGAGAGCGTCGATCGTTCCCGCAGGCAGGGCGGCGAACGCAGCGTTGGTCGGTGCAAACACTGTGTAATCTCCATTCGGATCAGAGAGAGTTGCCACAAGGTCTGATGTCGCAGACAGTGCCGTAACCAGAGTTGAAAGATCCATATCGCCCTGAGCGATCTCTACAATGTTCTGGGTTGGTGTAGTGGCCTCTGCTGGCGGCAGCAGCACGGTATCGATGGCATGAATGACGCCGTTGCTGGCCTGTACATCTGGATCGATAATTTTCGACAGGTTGGCGAACAGGTCAGCCCCAGTCAGTGACAGTGCCATTTCATCACCGTTACCCATTGTCACTTTAGTACCTGCGGCGTCAATTGCTTTCGTGGAATCAATCTCAGCATCCGGAATAACGTGATAGAGCAGGATGTCTTCCAGTTCGTCATTGGTCAGGTTAGTGGTGTCAATTTTTGCGAATGCCTCATCCGTTGGGGCGAACACTGTAAACGTATTTTCGTTGTCAGCGAGTGGTATATCCAGCCCTGTTGCTTGCAAGGCTGATACCAGGGTTGTGAATGAGCCGTTGTCGACAGCAACATCCACGATTGTGCCAACCGCAGCAGTTGTTTCGTCATCATCGTCACATGCGGTCAGGGTTAATGCGAGCGCCGAGGCCGCAAGTATCTTGTAGATTGGTTTCATGTGTCTCTCCGGTAGTATCAAAATTCCAAGCAATATCTGACATGTGCGCCAGATTGAGATCTACCGTACGCGGGGGGACGTGAAGGAATCGCAAAGCAAACGTGAAAAAATCGTTAAAACTATGATTTTTATTAGAAATAAGCCTGAGTCTGGAATTCGAACGCACAATTTAGGGACAGAATGAACATTCGCGCCTGCCAGATCTGGAAATGCTTGCCAGTTTCCGTTGGGCCTTGTTTATCGATCAGTCAGCAACCATGGTGTCAGAGATCATCTTCGTTCCGAAAATAATCTCTGACACCATTCATCAATTGCTTTGTGTCTCTTTATTGGCAAGGAAACCGTTGATGGCCTGCTTCAGGGTGTCGAGACTGTCGCAGGCGGCGAGGTCGTCCCGTGACAGGCAGATGCGTTGCCCGTTGTCATCAACGAGCAGGACGACCGGATACGTCAGATTCTTCTGTTCCGGGTAGCTTCGTACAAACTCGTCACGGTGCAGAAATTCACAGGATATCGACAGGGAGTCGATGAAAGTTCTCCATTCGCGCCGTTCGCTGAAATAGCCGTGTGTGAGCGCGCACAGATCACAGGCATAGGTTTTGGGCGAGAAGATCTTGTGGCCGATGTCGGCCATGGTGTTGAACAGGCCGCTGTCAGCGTTGTAGACGAAGACCAGTCGTGGTTGTTGCACTTGCATCTTCTTCGCTCAGCCTCTTGTGCCGGTGCGTGCCATGCTTCCAAGTTTGGCAAGCAGCAACAGCCATGGCGCGCCATGCATAATCAGGTCGAAAATATCGATCGGGCGCTGAAGTTCTCCGGCGGCCAGCATCTTGAGTGTCTCCCACACGTGCGGCTCGGGTTGAAAGGGCGCCAGTCCGAGCGTCGCGAAGGCCAGAAGGAGTATGCCGAGCGGAAGTTTGTCGAGCCAGTTCACGGGTGGTCTCCAGGTTGGGTAATCCGACACGCTCAGGTCAAGCCTTTCAGCAACCGGACCGGAAGCTGAGCAAGATCTTCCGGACGGTCGATATCCGTCAGTGTGCGCAAGGCTTGACTGCGCCAGTCCAGCATGTCGATGCGCTGGAGTGTTTGTTCATACACCCTGTCGCTACCCCAGGGAATCTCTCTGAAAAGCGTCTCTGACACTGCTCC
>JARRMW010000020.1:0-40198 GCA_037385685.1 Gammaproteobacteria bacterium | reverse complement strand
TCAGCTGGCTGTCCCCTCTTCCGCCAGGGCTGCAGATGCAATGCCGTGGTGCCCGATAACGGAATCGCCCGCTTCCTCGAAAGACAACACCCGATCCTCATGGACACACACGCATGCGGGGTTTGAGTGGCCTGCCAGGCGTGTCGCAGGAAGATCACGCCGAGCACCGGCATGGCGTACTCGCTGGAGGTCAGCTTGGAGTTGGCGCGGAGCTGGTCGGCGGCCTCCCAGAGGCTGGATTCGATCTGTTCAATGTTCTGAAGGGCGCTCCCTGTCATCAGTATTATGCTTATCGTTCAGTGTTCCCGTACTGACCGCTCGGTCTAGAACGGCAGTTTTCCTGCCAGCTGCGCTGCAGTTCAATAGTACAAAACCGGGAAGACGCCGTTTTTCAGCCGCAGACTGCTTTCGAAAAAGGCTACCGGTTTTCCGGGCAAGTTCACACAGAGCGTTCCCCTTCTCGAGGCAGGCAATGATGGCGTGAAAAATTCCAAGCAAAATGAACCCACCGTGATGACCGCGATGACGATGATGAAAAGGTCGTGGGGAAGCGCGCCAGTCACCCTTCGGGTTTGCGCTTCTCTGCCGCCGCGTCTAGCCCCTCGCCCAGGCCCTTGAGCACCTCGTAGGACACGCGTTGAGCGATGGCGTTCGCGTCAAGCCCGCTCAAAGTCTCGGCGATGTCGTCCGCCGCAACGGATGCGCGCTCGATGCTTTCCGGCATCGTGGACAGGGCCGACAGGGATTCGAACTCGGACACCACCTGCCGCACCTCTTCCCGGATGCTCCCGACGGCCGTTTCGACGAGGCGTCCGACGGCGGCTTCCGGTTCGATCTGTTCGACCTGCTTACGCAACTGCGCAACGGATTCCTCGGCACGTTGCAGGTCTGACTTGAGTGAGTCCACCAGGCTGATGGACTGGTAGAGCAGGATGCCGAGGCCAATAAACAAGACAGCGAGCATGGTGAAATTGGCGCACACCAGGATGAAGAGCCAGCGGGACTTGCGGTTCGAGGACAGAGTATCGTTCATGCTTTAACCTCACGTTTTGTAGAAAACCATATTCTACGGAAGTTTTGACTATGGGAAGATCACCCGGGACGATCCCGGTTGAAAGGCATAAGCGGGTGAAGCGTTACTGCCAGATTAGCGGTTTCGGCACCGGGGTCGCAGCTGGACGATGAAATGCGACTAGCCGGCCGTGCGGCCGAATTCACGAATAGCATCGTACACGGCCCGGACTTCCGGCGACGGAGCGCTAAAGATGGTTCGATGTGTATCCACGACGGGGAGCCATTCGTTAGAAAAGCCCGCATCAGCCGATGCGGGCTTTTTTTGTATAATGTCGTCCCTATATCCAGACAATAACTGATTGATCACGACAATGACCATGTACCAGACTGACAACCTGCGCATTGGCCGCCCCCTCCCAGGTGCATGATGCCTTTCCGCTCACGGAAGCCGCAGCAAAAACCGTTCATGATGCGCGCGAGTCGGTCCATAACATCCTGCACGGCACGGATGACCGCATTGTCATCATCGTTGGTCCCTGCTCGGTCCACGATCCAGATGCTGCAATGGAATATGCCGGGAAGCTCAAGGCACTGCGTGACGAATTGCAGGATCACCTGCACATCATCATGCGGGTCTACTTCGAGAAACCGCGTACCACTGTCGGCTGGAAAGGCCTGATCAACGACCCCGATCTCAACGGTACGTTCAAGATCAACAAGGGCTTGCACCTCGCGCGTGAGCTTCTTCTGAACCTCAACGACCTTGGGCTTCCAACGGCTACCGAGTTCCTGGATCTCATCAGCCCGCAGTACATCGCAGACCTCATTAGCTGGGGAGCCATCGGCGCCAGGACGACCGAAAGCCAGGGGCACCGCGAACTCGCCTCCGGACTCTCCTGCCCTGTCGGTTTCAAGAACGGCACTGATGGCCGGCTGCAGATTGCGATCGATGCGATTCGTGCGGCACAGCGTCCGCATCACTTCATGTCACTCACCAAGGCAGGTCATTCGGCGATCTTCTCGACCAGAGGTAATGACGACTGTCACGTGATCCTGCGTGGTGGCAGCCGGCCGAACTACGATGCCGAGAGTGTGGACATCGCCGCGAAAGAGATGGAAGCAGCAGGCCTCAAGCCCAATCTCATGATCGACTTCAGCCATGCCAACAGCAAGAAACAGCATGAACGCCAGGTCGATGTCGGTCATGATGTCGCGCGCCAGATCGCACGGGGTGACCGACGTATCATTGGCGCCATGATCGAAAGCCATCTTGTCGGTGGCCGTCAGGACAATACCGACAGGGCAGATCTCACCTATGGCCAGAGCATCACAGATGCCTGTATCAGCTGGGACATGACAGAACCCCTGCTTCGCGAACTGGCCGATGCCGTCAAAAAGCGCAGAGAGGCGTCTTCCTGACAGAAGATGGCCGGTTCAGGCAAGCATCCAGCGCTCCATCCAATCAGCCTCGTAGAGCGTGATACTGGCATTCCGAAAGACACCTTGAGAATCTGGGAACGCCGGTACGGCTTTCCTGTCCCAGAACGCAATGAGAAGGGAGAACGCCTTTACCCGGACGAACAGGTTGCACGCCTGGTGACGATCCGCAAGCTTCTCGATCACGGGATGCGGCCCAGCAAGGTTGTCCCGCTTGGCGAGGCTCAGCTGCAGCAACTTGCAGGGCAATATCTCGGCAGACAGGCAGACAGGCCCATACCGCAAGACCTGAGACACTTGCTGGATGCCGTGGAGGCATGTGACCTGGTCAAGCTCGACGAGTTGTTGCACGGGCAGCTCGCACTCAGGGGGCTCGAGGCCTGTGTCACCCAGGTCATCTCCCCGCTCATGGAATGGATCGGGGATCTGTGGGCTGCAGAAAGGATGGAAATCTATGAGGAGCATCTGCTGACCAGGCAGATTTATCGCTTCCTGGACCTCGCCATCTCCCGGACTAATCTCGTGAACAGGAGCAAGCCGGTCATCCTTGCGACCCTGCCAGGCGAACAGCACGGTATCGGCCTGCTCATGACAGAAGCGATTTTGCTGACGCGTGAGATTCCGTCACTGAACCTGGGAACGCAGATCCCGATCCCGCAGCTCGCCCTTGTTGCCGCGAAGGCTGATGCCCGTGCGATTGGTGTCTCATTCAGCGCTTCATTTCCTGCCCGCAAGATCCGTCCGTTGCTCAGTGAACTGCTTGAAGCAACACCGAACTCCCTTGATCTGCTCGTGGGTGGGGCCGGAACGGCTCACATCAAGCGCGTTCCGGAGCGGATACGTCTCATCAGAAATTTCAGGGAACTCTGACAGCCCGAGTAGCGCCATGCAATCCGCCTTGCAGGAGGATGCTGGAGCACACAAGACACGCATCAGGAGTGCTCAGACCTCCTTGTAGATCTCCGCACCCTGCTTGCGGAATTCCTCGGCCTTCTCCTTCATGCCCTCCTCGATCGCAACATCGATGTCGCCAATCTTCTGGGCAGCAGCATAGTCCCGCACATCCTGCGTGATCTTCATGGAGCAGAAATGCGGTCCGCACATGGAGCAGAAATGCGCCACCTTGTGCGCCTGTGCCGGCATGGTCTCGTCGTGAAATTCGCGTGCGCGCTCGGGATCCAGCGACAGGTTGAACTGGTCTTCCCAGCGGAACTCGAAACGCGCCTTGGAGAGCGCATTGTCACGGACCTGTGCGCCCGGCAACCCCTTGGCAAGATCAGCCGCGTGTGCCGAGATCTTGTAGGCAATGATGCCATCGCGCACGTCGTTCTTGTCAGGCAGGCCGAGGTGCTCCTTCGGCGTGACATAGCAGAGCATAGCGGTGCCGTACCAGCCGATTTGAGCAGCACCGATAGCAGAAGTGATGTGATCGTAGGCAGGTGCAATGTCGGTTGTCAGCGGACCCAGGGTGTAAAACGGTGCCTCGAAGCAGTCGCTCAGCTCCTTGTCCATGTTTTCCTTGATCATCTGCATTGGCACATGGCCCGGTCCCTCGATCATCACCTGTACATCGTGCTCCCAGGCGATCTTCGTCAGCTCACCGAGGGTCTCGAGTTCACCGAACTGGGCGGCATCATTGGCGTCTGCCAGGCAGCCCGGACGCAGTCCGTCACCCAGGGAGAACGAGACATCATAGGCCTTCATGATCTCGCAGATCTCCTCGAAGTGCGTGTAGAGGAAGTTCTCCTCGTGATGCGCCAGACACCACTTGGCCATGATGGAACCGCCTCGGGAGACAATGCCGGTCACACGCTCGGCGGTCAGGGGAACATACTTCAGGCGCACACCGGCATGGATCGTAAAGTAGTCGACGCCCTGCTCCGCCTGCTCGATGAGTGTGTCACGAAACATTTCCCAGGTCAGTTCCTCGGCCTTGCCGTCGACTTTTTCAAGCGCCTGGTAGATTGGCACGGTGCCGATCGGCATGGGTGCATTGCGCAAGATCCACTCGCGTGTCTCGTGGATGTTCTTGCCGGTCGAGAGGTCCATGAGCGTGTCGCCGCCCCAGCGTGCCGACCAGACCATCTTTTCGACCTCTTCCTCGATGGAGGAAGTGACAGCAGAGTTACCGATATTGGTATTGATTTTCACGCGGAAATTGCGGCCGATGATCATCGGCTCGAGCTCCGGATGATTAATATTCGCAGGGATGATGGCACGCCCTGCGGCAACCTCCTGGCGTACAAATTCCGGCGTAATGCTGTCAGGCAGGCTGGCACCGAAACTCTCGCCTGGATGCTGCTTCAAAAGCTTTGCGTAGCGCGCATCATTGCGCATCTCGTCGAGCTTCTGGTTCTCGCGGATGGCGACGTATTCCATTTCAGGGGTGATGATGCCCTGGCGAGCATAGTGCATCTGCGTCACGTTCCTGCCAGCCTTCGCACGACGCGGCGGACGAATATGCTCGAAACGCAGGTTGGCAAGCTCGGGATCACTCTGCCGTAGCGTGCCATACTCGGATGTCGGCCCTGTCAGCAGTTCCGTATCGTCACGCTCGAGAATCCAGTCGGCACGAACGTCAGGCAAGCCCTTCAGCAGGTCGATCTTCACAGCCGGGTCACCATAGGGTCCCGACGTGTCGTAGAGATAGATCGGCGGATTGGGCTCGTTGGTCCCGTTGGTCGTTGTCGGGGTCTGTTCAACCTCGCGCATCGGGACGCGTATGTCAGGTCGCGAACCCTCTGCATGGATCTTGCGCGAATTGGCGAATGGACGGGTGACTTCCCCGGAGAGCTCCGAGGTCTTCTTGATAAAATCTTCAGGTATGGCGCTCATGCTTTCTCCCGGTGCGGCACTGGAAAGGCACGGGGAAAACGCCCGTAGAAGCCTCCCTACGCCAGCATCATCTGGATCAGGTTCCAAGGGACTGTCTCAGCTCGCAATCGTTGCGGGCACCCCCGGCTCAATGCGATTCAGTATACGTGAAAATGGTCATGCGGGCTGCATAACAACAGGAATTACAGGCGATTCCTTGACCCTGGAGTCAGCTACAGGGTCTAGAATTTATGCATGAGCCGGGCCTTCCCGGCGATGAATTACCAGGAAAAAAGCTCACCGTGAGAGACATCAACAGAGATCGAAACATGAAAATCGGCGAACTGGTCAAACAATCCGGCATCGCAGCCGAGACACTCCGCTACTGGGAAAGGGAAGGACTGCTCTCACCTGCCGGTCGCAGCCCGAGTGGTTACCGCAACTATTCGAAAGAAAATCTCGCGCAGGTGGAATTCATCAAGCGGGCCAAGTCCGTCGGCTTTACGCTGTCCGAGATTGGCGAACTGCTGTCGATCCGTGTCGACCCGGAAAGTCATACCTGCGGGGAAGTAAAACGGCTTGCGGACAGCAAGTTGCGGAACATCGAACGTAAAATCGAGGAACTCGGACAGATGCATCATGCTCTCGCACGCATCAGTGATATCTGTTGCGGTGGTGATGCATCAGCGATTCGCTGCACGATTCTGAACGCGCTGGAAAGAGGCAATGGCCGGAGTCATCTATGAACAATTTTCTCGGCAACCTTCTCGAACTGACTCTCGATGCCGCGCCCTGGCTGCTGCTCGGGCTTGTGATCGGCGGACTCATCAAGCGCCTCATGCCTGCACGCCTTCTCGAGAGACACCTCAAGGGAGAAGGTTTCCTGCCGGTGGTCAAGGCAGCACTGATCGGCGCACCATTGCCGCTTTGCTCCTGCGGTGTCATACCGGCCGCGCTCGGCCTGCGCCGTGCAGGCGCATCGAAATCCTCGACAGTCTCCTTCCTGGTATCAACGCCGGAGACAGGCGTCGATTCGATTTCAGTGACATACGCAATGCTCGGCCCTGTCATGGCGATCGTGCGTCCCGTTGCCGCCGTGATCTCGGCAATCACCGCCGGCATGCTGGTCGGCAGGAACGCTGCGAGGGGTTCATACACCAATCCCGAAAAGCGTACATCCGAGGGTAGCCTGGAACCGGCCTGTTGTGCATCGAAGCCCGCCACCGAGATCAGGACCACAAGCACCTGTTGCTCAACGTCACCGCAAGAGACATCCTGCTGCAGCACCGGGACGGAAGCTAAACGGAGGAGCGATTCTGACTGGTTATCCGGAATCCGTTACGCATTCACGGATCTGCTCTCAGGCATCCTCTTCTGGCTCTGCATCGGCCTCCTCTTTTCCGCGGCTGTTGCGACCTGGTTGCCACCGGATTTCCTGGCGCGATGGGGAAGCGGTCTTCTGGCGATGCTCGTCATGATTGCAGTGAGCATCCCGATGTACGTCTGTGCAACCGCATCGACACCGATTGCTGCCGGCCTGCTACTGGCTGGCATCTCGCCGGGCACGGTACTCGTCTTTCTGCTGGCAGGGCCGGCCAGCAACATCGGCAGCATGGGCATTATCCGCAGGGAACTGGGCAAACGTGCCCTGTTTGCCTACCTTGCAGGAGTCGCCATTACCGCGATCGTCAGCGGATTGCTGCTCGACTGGTTTTTACAGGTGAATAACATCAGCATCCGGTCCGAGCTTGCAGCAAGCGAACACCTTGTTCCTCACTGGCTTGCCTGGATGTCACTGATCATCCTTGTCATCGCAAGCCTGAACCTGTTGCGCAGCAAGCGCCCGGGGCCGCAAGAGCGCGCGACGGCTGCCGGTCAGTGAACCGGGTTGTCGTTTCTCCTGACGCCCTCGATGTCGAGAATCAGTTCGACCTCGGTTGACTTCTTGCCGAGAAACTTGGTGATACCGAAGTCGGCGAGCGCGATCCGGGTCGTTCCCGTGAAGCCGACACGGTAGCCTCCCCAGGGATCGGGACCCTCTCCGATCTTGGTGACCTCGATGCTGACCGGCTTGGTGACACCACGTAAAGTCAGGTTACCCCTGAGGGTACCGGTCTCTGCGCTTTCTGGTTCATAGGAGGTGCTGACGAATTTCGCTTCAGGATACTTGCTGACGAACAGGAACTCCTCTTCACGCAGGTGCTTGTCGCGCTCTGCATGGTTGGAATCGATACTGGCAGTCTCGATAGTCACCTCCACTTTCGACTCCCCGGGCATGTCAGCGTCATATTCAAAACTGCCCGAAAAGCGGTTGAAGCGGCCGATCAGGTTGCTGTAGCCAAGATGCGGAATACTGAAATGGATAAAGGCATGCATGCCTTCGGTATCGATGGCATATTTCGCAGCATGCAGCGGGTTGGCGATCGTCATCAGCAACGCCGCAGCACAAATGCAGAGTCTTGTTTTCATTCCTCATCCTCCAGTGACAGATATCAATACAGGAAATTATCAGGTTACTGCTATTCTCGTGTTTTACAAGTAGTGAGACTTGCATGAAGGCTAATAGTTTTATGTCTGAAGACGCAAACGCAAAACCGACCGGCTTGCCAAAATCACTGATCCTGAAGCTCGTCGCTGTCAAGATCGTAATTATTGCCGTGGTTGCCGGTGCAGTCCTCTATATGCTCTAGAGTAATTCTGCGACGGGATTGTAGAAGCTGCGTCCGTGCCGGTGTGCGTCGATGCGTTCCAGGATGTGGTTCATATGCTGTTCATTGTCCGCCAGGTTGACCTGGGCGGTGTTAATGATCAGCAAGGGCGTCCTGTCGTAGCTCGTGAAAAAGCGCGTATAGGCATCCGAGAGCTGGCTGAGGTAGTCGGTCGTGATATGGCGTTCCTCCGGCTTGCCCCGACGCTGGATACGCTGCACCAGGGTCGTAACAGGCGCCTGTAGATAAACCACAAGATCCGGTCGCGGAGCATCCATCCCGACGCGCTCGTAGACCTGCTTGTAGAGATCCAGTTCTTCCGCCCGCAGCGTCACGTGTGCAAACAGCCAGTCCTTCTCGAGCATGAAATCCGCGACGATATTCCTTGCAAAGAGGTCCTGCTGACGCAAATCCGAGAATTGGGAGGCACGCTGGAACAGAAAGAAAAGTTGCGTCGGCAGGGCTGCATTCTGGCCCTCGTGGTAGAAGCGTTTGAGAAAAGGATTCTCCTGCGGCTTCTCCAGTAACATCTGGCTCCCGTGACGGCTCGCCAGGCGCTTGACCAGTGTCGTCTTGCCGACACCGATCGGTCCTTCAACAACGATAAAGCGCGATTCCTGCATACGCTCGTCAGACATCCTGCGTCACCTCGAGTACGGGATTACCAAGCTTGCGCAACAAGCTCCTGACGCTTCCAAGCCCGGGAATGACGAGTTCCGGCGCAATCTCCTGCAGCGGGAGCAGCACGAAACTGCGCTCGGCAATCCCTGGATGCGGCACCGTCAGGTCCGGGTGCCGGATATGTTCATCATCGTAGAGCAACAGGTCGAGATCCAGTGTGCGTGGACCCCAGTGACGTTCACGCTTTCGCGCATGCCTCTGCTCAATTGCCTGCAGGGCTTCAAGCAGTGATTGCGGAGCCAGTGTGGTCTCGATGGCCGCTGCCGCATTGATGAAATCGGGCTGATCCTGTGGCCCCAGGGGTTCGCTGAGATAGAGGCTGGAGCGCGCCAGCAACCTGATGCCATCTGTTTCTGCCAGTTCGTGAAATGCATCGACGACCTGGTTACGCGGGTTGTCGAGGTTGCTGCCGAGGCCAATGTAGGCCCTGGTCATGGTTGCTGCTTCGTCTTCGAGCGGCGCCTCCGGCGTGGTCGGGGGTTGCCACTGCGGGATATTTTCCCTCGCTCATCAGCGTTGACTGTCTGGTAACTGGTCCACCAGTCGGCAATTTCCTGCTCCACCTCCCCGGCCTGCGCACGCAGCAGGAGAAAATCATAGGCGGCTCGGAATTTCGGATGGCCCAGAAGGCGCAGCGGACGCTTGCCGGCACGATTCTGGAAACGCGGTTGCAGGGTCCAGATGTCGCGCATCATGAGCGTAAAGCGCTTCGGGATGGAAACACGCTGTGCCTGCTCGGAGAGAACCTGAGAGGCCGCCTGCTGCAGTGCCGGAATTTCGGCAATCTGTTCTTCCTGCCGAAGCTCTGCAGCCAGTTCACGAACCGGCTCCCAGAGCATGACGGCAAACAGGAATGCCGGTGTAACAGGCTTCCCGGTGTCAATACGCTCGTCGGTATTCTTGAGACCCTGGTCAATCATCTCCGTGATGCGCTGGTCATAGTCACCGGACATCACTGATTCGGTCAGCGGAAAGAGATATTTCAGCAGGCCATATTGATGCAGCAGGTGGAAAGTCTCATAGGCCTGCCCCGCCATGAAAAGCTTGAGGGTCTCCTCGAACAGTCTGGCAGCGGGTACGGCATCCAGAAGGTCGGCAAGTTCGCCGATCGGCTTGAGCGTCTCATCGGTTATCCGAAAACCGAGCCTGGCTGCAAAGCGCACGGCGCGCAGCATCCGGACAGGGTCCTCACGATAGCGTTGTTCAGGGTCGCCAAGAAGCTTGAGTTCCCCCTTGTTGATGTCCTCGACCCCGCCCGCGTAATCGATAATCGAGAAATCGGCAATATTGTAGTAGAGCGCGTTGACAGTGAAGTCCCGGCGTACTGCATCTTCCTCGATGGTCCCGTAGATGTTGTCGCGCAGGATCATGCCTTCGTCGTTCTGGTGCTCATCCTCGGGAGAAGGCTGCGCGCTGCGAAAAGTCGCAACCTCGATGATCTCCGGACCGAAGTGCACATGCGCCAGGCGGAACCGGCGACCAATAAGCCGGCAATTACGAAACAACTCACGAACCTGCTCGGGTGTCGCATTGGTAGCAACATCGAAATCCTTGGGTTCGCGTCCGAGGAGCATGTCACGCACGGCACCACCTACAAGATGCGCCTCGTAACCGGCCTTGTGCAGGCGGTAAAGCACCTTGACGGCATTCTTCGAAATGTTTGCGCGCGAGATATTGTGTTCGGAACGCGGGATGATCAGGGGCTGGATGATTGTGTCCTTCTAGCTTTGCATCAGGGCAGATAATACGCCATGAAGCTCAGATTGAAAAAACGTTCTGGCGGTAGAAGCGCAGTTCCGCGATCGATTCGTAGATGTCATCCAGTGCCTGATGGCTGGATTCCTTCGTGAAATTCTTCATGACCTCGGGTTTCCAGCGTGTCACCAGCTCCTTGATGCTGCTCACATCCAGATTACGATAGTGAAAAAAGGCCTCGAGACGTGGCATCTGACGGGCAAGAAAACGCCTGTCCTGGCAGATACTGTTGCCGCACATGGGTGAGTATCCGGCTGGAACGAAGTCCTCGAGAAATGCGAGTGTCTCGCGCTCTGCCTCGGCATGCGTGTAGGTGCTCTCTCGAATACGCCTGATCAGGCCCGAGTCTCCGTGCGTAACCCTGTTCCACTCATCCATGGCGTCAATGACATGATCCGGCTGGTGTATTGCAATCACCGGGCCCTCTGCGACAGTGTCGAGGCGACCGGTCGTTATAACTGTGGCGATTTCGATGATCTGGTCATTGACAGTATCGAGCCCTGTCATCTCGAGATCAATCCAGATCAGGTGGGTCGGGTTTTGGATCATCGGGGTTCCTTGAAAGATCAGGGCGGATTATAGCAGTGCCGCATTGCAACCGTCTCGTTCCTGAAGGCGATTCACCCCCATGCCGCAAGGGTACTCAGGCAAGGCACTGTGCCGGCCATCCATGGCGGCAGAAGTGCATGGCAATGAGCAATCAGGCGTCGGGTTCGACGAATGGAATCTTCTCGATCTCCGAGAGGCGGATCAGTGCTTTTTCCATGATACTGCGCGAACGGGCTGTCATGGTGCGCAGATAGCTATGCAGCAATGCGTCTTCCTCGTTGCGGTTCTCACACTCCGCGCTGTATTTCTCGAAACGATTCAGGTGAATGATCAGTTCCGCAACGTGCCGCGGGCACTCACAGCGAACCGTCGAGGAAATAGCGAGGTAATGCGCCAGCTGGCGATCCGTGAATTTCTTCTTCGGTGGCTCACGATCGAGCAGTGCATCCTGGCTCTTGTCGCTGTCGGCATGACGTTCAGGCACCATGGTGATCCCTGCATAGCAAACCGGGCCAAGTACCCTCCAGGAGACTGGCGCACGCAGCAGGATGCAGCCCTTCGATTCAAGACGCTTGACGAGTTCCGGCGGGCCGAAGCCGTAGACGATCACGATCCTCGGTGCACGCAGCAGGTCCACCTGGGTAAGACTCTCATCATTGAGGGTCGCAAACTCGACGATGATCGTGTCGGCCTGTTCACGCTCCGGGTCCTTGAGGAACGCGGAGATGTCCGGGTAAATACCGACAAGCTCGAGCATGTCAGGACGGTGGTCCTGGTAGCCACCCTCGCCTCCCTTGCCCAGCGTATGGGGCAGTGTCTGGCCGATGATGACGAGTTGCTGCTTTTCATTGTCGCTCATGACGACACTGTGACCAGCCATCTGGACTTCCTTGAGCCGTTCCTGCAGCACGTCGAGGGGCAGGTTTGCAACTGTGCTGATGGCGTGGCCGTTATCAACGAGCATCTTGATGATCTCGAGACGTGCCACGTCATGTTGCTCGTAAACGCGGTTGCCGCCGGGGGTGCGCTTCGGTTCCACAACCTTGTAGCGTCTCTCCCAGACACGCAATGTTTCTGTGGGGATATTTGTAAGACGTGAAACGGCGCCGATGCGATAGACAGCATGCTGGTCGGCACTATTCATTTGCAGGGACTCGTTGGCAATCATGGGAATCCTCCTCGTGTCAGATTGCATTTCTCAATGCCAGTGCATCGGGATGCGGTGTGAGATAAACCTGTCGTGCAGCGTGATTTTCTGGCAGCCGCCTGAGGTGATGACGCAGCATCGTCACAGGCACGACCAGGGGCATCTCGCCACGTCGATAACTGCCAAGGAGTTCGCGAAACTCCTGGCGGTCTCCTGCGTCGAGATGACCGCGCAAGTAGCCCATGATGCGTTCCATGACCATGGCATGGCGGCGCCTGGGAACCGGCTTGCGCATTGCCGTCATGATCTGGCGCCTGTATGCCTCCACGAGTTCGCTGAACGAACGATCCAGTGGATTGGCAAGAAGGCGTCCCAGATGCAGAGCGGCATCCGGCGAGTGGGACTGAACCAGCAGTTTGTGGCAGCTATGGAAATCGATGAGATCCGCAGTGCTTGCCTCGGCCGTATCGAGCTTTTGCAGACGGCGGTAGACGATGACGCGATTGATGAAGTTTTCACGCAGCACGGGATCGTTCAGTCGCCCCTCCTCCTCAACAGGCAGCCAGGGCCTGGCGGCCAGTAGCTGGTGTGTGAACTCACCGCGTGTCTCCGCGCGAGAAAGATGGCCGTCTTCGCGATAGATCTTGACGCGAAACACACCACAGCTCGGTGAATCCTTCTTGAGGATGAAGCCGGCCAGCTCGGGCAATCTGCTGACGATTCTGGCTGAAGCGTCCACGAGCTCGCGTGTCACGTCCAGCTCCGGTTTTTTTGCTCCCCGTATGGCAATACCCTTGTGATTTTCAACAAGTCGGATTGTTGGTCTGGGGACACCAAGACCGGCGCTGACTTCCGGGCACACAGGAGAGAAGTCGAAAAACTGGCCAAGCGTCTCGGTGATGCGACGATCGTGCTTGTGTCCACCGTTATAGCGCACGGGATTCCCGATCAGGCAGCTGCTGATGCCAACAGGGATTTTCTCGTTTTCGTCGAGTGTCCAGATGGATTTTTTGCTCATAGCAACTCCTCGATGGCGCGGATCAGTCGACCGCTCTGTGGTTTTGTAAAAGAGGAGTAACTCGCCGCGAGATTGCCGTCACGGTCAATCAGGTACTTGTGAAAGTTCCAGCGAGGATACTCGCCGGCTGCCTCTCCAAGCCTCTGGTAGAGAAGACCGGCATTGGCCTTTTTGGCATTAGTCTTCTCAAACATCGGGAACTGGACGCTGTAAGTCAGGCGACAGAATGACTGGATCTTCTCTTCGCTACCCGGTTCCTGTCCGCCAAAATCGTTCGAGGGAAAGCCGAGAACGACGAGGCCCTTGTCCTTGTAATCGGCGTAGAGCTTTTCAAGCCCCTCGTATTGCCCGGTGAAGGCACACTTGCTTGCCGTGTTGACGACCAGGACCACCTTTCCTCGATACTCGTCGCACAACCTGACCTTTTCATCGGACGCGAGCTTGCGGACCTCAACGTCAAGCAGCTCCGGGCACTGGTTTGCACTGGCTGTCATGGCGACTCCTCCGGCAATCAAGCCGAACAATATTTGCACAGTTTTCATGTGGGTTAGCTCTTTTTCAACATGTTCGTGTCCAAGTATAGAACCAATTTTGACTATTTGTCTAAGACAAATTAATATTTCTCTGGTCCTAATCTGTACAAATATCGAGAAAAGAGACGTGGAAAAGGTCGCAGTCATCGGCAGCGGGATTGCCGGACTGGGCAGCGCCTGGCTGCTCAGACACCAATACGAGATACACCTGTTCGAATCCGGCAGCTACTACGGAGGTCACTCCAATACAGTTTTCGTGGACGAGGGAGACCGTGCTTTCCTGCACAGCGATTCGCAGCTGATGCCTTGTTCGCGCCGTGTCTGGTCGGCCTGGAATTACCTCGCAGACACCCGTAACATGATGACGGACAGCGTCTCTGTGACCTACTGGATGAATCTGCTGCAAAACATCGATACCCGGCAAAACTATTTCGTCAGCCTCAACCCTCTGCAGGAACCGAAAAACATTCACGCCTCAATGACCTGCGACCACCCGGTCTTCGACAGGGATGCGATGGCCGCACAATCCCGGCTTGCCACCATCAAGGGACGACAGCGGACCTGGTTCTGCGGCAGCTACTTCGGCTATGGTTTTCACGAGGATGCGCTTGCATCTGCCGTCGAGGTAGCCTCGCTGCTGGGAGTCACGGCACCCTGGCAAAGTACGCACGGTATCGAGGCGGCCTGATGCCACACGTGGGCGAACCCCTGCTCTATCACAGCAGCGTCATGCACCGGCGCCATGACAAACATGCGATGCGTTTCGAGTACAGAATCTTCCGCATGCTGCTGGACATTGATAACCTCGAGAAGAGCGCATCCGGGATGCGACTCTTCTCCATCGACCGCTGGAATCTCTTCAGCTTCAGGCGTCGTGATCACGGTCCGCGTGATGGCTCGGCGCTCAGGCCCTGGGCGGAAGCACTGCTGCAGGCGCACGATATCGATAGCGGCGGCGGAAAGATCCTGCTGCTCGCAATGCCACGCCTCTTCGGGTATGCCTTCAATCCTCTGAGCATCTGGTACTGTCTCGATGAGGCCGATCAATTGCGTGCGGTCATCTGCGAGGTACGCAATACTTTCGGTGATTACCACACCTATGTCCTGCATGGCCATGACGCTGAAGCCAGCTATCTCGAAGAGAGTGCGCCCAAGTCATTCCATGTTTCACCATTCATGGAAATATCCGGCGAATATCGATTCCGCATCAGTATGCCGCGAGATGACTACCTGTTACACATCGACTATGTCGATGACGCTCAACGCCTCCTCACCGCTGTCGAGAAGGGCCGGCGCAAGAAATTCAGTGACAGGGGGTTACTTGGAATCCTCGCCGTCATGCCCTTCGTCACATTCAAGGTCATGGCCGCGATCCACTGGCAGGCGGTGAAACTCTGGCTGCACGGCGCTAAGATATACCCGCATCCAGACCGTTCGCGCAATGAGACAGGAAAATGAGTGCAGAAGAAAGAGCTCTACCGGCAACAACAGAAACCAGCAGATGGCATCCACTCCACGCACTGCTACGTGCGACAGGTGCGCATCGCAACCTTGACATAGCGATCGGTCGAACAGTCCACACCGGCAGTGAGAGGCCGCAGCTCCTGATTTCAAATCCTGTCAGGTTACTTTCGCGCGTAGCGATGCGTGGTGATCTCGGATTTGCTGAAAGCTATATGGCTGGTGAATGGGATACGAACGATCTCACTGCCCTGCTCATGGCTATCGGCGCGAATGAATCAGGATCACGCATTCGCCAGGGCCTCTTCTCCGAACGAATGCGCGAAAGGGTACGGCACGCACTGCGCAGTAACAGCCGTCATGGCAGTCGCAGGAACATTGCCTACCACTATGATCTCAGTAATGCGTTCTACAGTCGCTGGCTCGATCCCTCGATGACCTACTCCAGCGCCATCTTCGACGACGAGCCCGGACTCTCGCTGGAAGCAGCCCAGCAGCGCAAATACCAGCGTCTGCTTGATGCCCTGAATGCACAGCCCGGCGATCACATCCTCGAAATCGGCTGCGGCTGGGGCGGGTTCGCCGAAGAGGCCGCCAGGCGTGGTTGCCGTGTCACGGGCCTGACCCTGTCAAAGGAACAGCTGGATTACGCGCGTAACCGGATCCGCGAAGCCGGGCTTGAAGATCTCGTTACGCTCGAGTTTCGCGATTACCGCGACCTCTCCGAGCAGTACGATCACATCGTCTCGATCGAGATGTTCGAGGCTGTC
This sequence comes from Gammaproteobacteria bacterium, assembly GCA_037385685.1. Taxonomy (GTDB): domain Bacteria; phylum Pseudomonadota; class Gammaproteobacteria; order Chromatiales; family Chromatiaceae; genus Sva-25. Next base: position 24,311 of record JARRMW010000020.1, on the reverse strand, counting down.
GGCGAGCGTTACTGGCCCCTCTACTTCGAAAAGCTGGGGGCATGCCTGCGACCCGGCGGGAAGGCCGCTCTTCAGATCATCACGATTGACGGAAATGCCTATCAGTACTACCGCCGCAGGACCGATTTCATCCAGCGTTATATCTTTCCCGGTGGCATGCTGCCGCCCATTGAGAGGCTCGAACAGCTGGCACAGGATGCCGGCCTTGTAATCGAGGACAAACATTTGCACGGGCACGACTATGCCCGGACACTGAAGCAGTGGCACAGGGCTTTCGATGCCTGTCGCGATGAAATCTCGGCCCTTGGCTTCGACGAGGGGTTTCGCAGGATGTGGAAGTACTATCTCAGTTACTGCGAGACAGGTTTTCTGCTTGGCAGAATTAACCTCTTGCAGCTCGTGCTTTCAGGCCGTACAGCATAAAAAAACCGCATCCGTGGATGCGGTTTCGGTGCGGATCAGGATGGAATCAGGAACAACCGCCCTGTGAACCACAGGTGTTGCAACCACCGCCGCCAACAGGCTGCAGGTTGTTGAAAACGAAGCTGGCATCGCCATTGCCACGATCGACGAAATCGATCTCGACACCACGGATATGAGGCAAGGTGCCATCGTCGACGATGACCTTGAAGCCTTCGTAGTCACGCACCATGTCGTTCGGGTTGAGCTGGTCGGTGAAACTCATACCGAAGCTCACGCCACTGCAACCACCGGGGGTGGCGTAGACACGTACACCGGTGATGTCGTCCTCGATTTGTGTCATCAGTTCCGCCATCTTGCCCTGGGCACTCTGGGTCAGGGTGAGATCGCTGTCTGACAGGAGGTTGGTAGCACTCATTAGATCTGTTCTCCACAAGTCACAATACCTCAGCATTTTACCATGAAATTTTTCCTCTGCGAGACTAAAGTTTGTGTAACATTTGAACAAGTTGCAGTCCCCGGGAACTAAAGAGCGTTCTGTCATCAAACGGCTTCTGCAATGCCCTTTCATCCACCTGGAGGAAAACAACAATGCGCCTGCTCACAGCAATTCTGATCATGCTGGTGACATCTGTCGCTTCAGCGGAAAACAGCACGAAAGAAAACGGTTTCACCATTCACCATAACGCCATCACAACTGACATGCTGACCCCGGAGATCGCGCGCGAATACGGGCTCATTCGCAGCCGCAACCGTGCCATGCTCAATGTCTCGGTGATAAAGCAGGTACCCGGCACGACCGGCCAGCCTGTCGAGGCAGACGTCCGTGCCTCCAGCACCAATATCATCGGTCAGCAGCGCCGGCTGAGAATGCGCGAAATACGCGAAGGTGAAGCCATTTATTACATCGCCGATTTCCTCGTCAGGAACGAGGAACAGCTCAATTTCCATATCGACGTCAAGCCCGAGGGCGAAGTGACCTGGATCCCGGCTGCTTTCTCGCAGACCTTCTACACCGACTGAGCTGAGGCTCCTGCCGGTCTCAGATGAAACCACGGTAGAGGGTGTACGTACCGAAAAGGATCAGCAGAACACCGGCGGCCATGCGCACGCCCGGCTGCTGCATCCAGCGCACAAACTGGCCTGCGAGAAGCCCTGTCGCGAGCAGGTTCGGCAAGGTGCCGATACCGAATGCGAGCATCAGCAAGGCCCCGTCTACGGAACCGCCCGATCCCAGTGCCCAGATCAGCATGCTGTAGACCAGGCCACAAGGCAGCCATCCCCACACCAGTCCAAGCAGGAATCCCTGTCCTGGATTCCGTACAGGCAGGAGTTTTCTGCCGGCAGGCTCGATCTTTCTCCAGATCACGCCACCCGCTTTCTCGATATGACGCAGGAAGCCATTCCAGCCACCGAGATAGAGTCCCATGAGGATCATCATGAGTCCGGCGATAATAGCCAGCACCAGTTGCAGTGACTGTATTCGCATAAATCCAAGCGAGAGCTGGCCGATTCCACCGACCAGCGCGCCGGCAGCGACATAGCTCGTGATGCGCCCTGTGTTGTAACTCAGCAGGATCGGCAGTTTCGGCCCCTGCTTCTGCCCGGGCATGGCAAGCGACAGTGCACCGACGATGCCACCGCACATGCCCACACAATGCACGCCGCCGAGTAACCCTGCAGTGAGTGCAGCAAGCAGTGAGAGTGATTCGTTCATGCCTCTTTCACCCGTGTGAACTTTCCGGCGAGCCAGACCAGTAGAAAGACCGGTATGCCGATCATCGACGCCGCGAGAAAAAAGTTTTGATATCCAACTGCATCGACGATCGAGCCGGAATAACCGCCAAGCAGTTTCGGGAACAACGTCATGAGCGAGCTGAAGATTGCATACTGCACGGCAGTAAACGAAAGACTGGTGAGACTCGAGAGATAGGCGATGAAAGCAGCGCTGGCAAGTCCTGCGGTGATGTTGTCAGCCCCGATCACAACGTAGAGCAGCAGGACGTCGCCGGGATTGTTGGCAACCGGGATAAACAGCAGGTTGGTTACAACTGTCATGACGGCCCCGACCATCAGGATACGAATCACGCCATAACGCAATGTCAGAAAACCGCCGAGAAAGCCCCCGAGAATCGTCATCCAGATACCGAACACCTTGGTGACGGTTGCAATCTGGTCCTTGCTGAAGCCCATGTCCTGGTAGAAGACATTGGAAATGACACCGAGCACGATGTCCGAGACGCGGTAGAAACCGACCAGCAGAAGGATCAGGATTGCCGCCTTGCCATAGCGTCTGAAAAAGTCGGCGACAGGATCAATATAGGTATCCCGCAGCATCCGACCGTCGGCAAGATGGATGCGCACCAGTAACCAGCCTGCGAAAAGCGCCGACAGCAGCGCCGTAATCAGTCGGAACGCCTCGGCAAGGAATGAAGCCAGTTCCTCGATCGCCCCGGCCTGGACCAGCCACCTCTTCGTCGTGGTGACGACATCCGACAGCGAGAGATAAGCCAGGATGATGGCGCCCACGAAACCCGCAAAAAGCAGCACGAAGCGGAAGTAGTCGCGCGATGTATGCAGGTAACTCGACTCCTGCGTGCGTGCCGGCTCCCTGATCGATAGAGTCGTGAAGATACCAACCAGCATGGCACCGGCCATGGCCAGGTAGGTCAATTGCCAGGCGCTGTAGAGATAATTCTCCCTCGTCGTGCCAAGCCAGTCTGCGAGGTAGAGCGCGGCGGCGCCTGCCACGATCATGCCGACACGATATCCCGCCACATAGGTTGATGCCATGAGCGCCTGCACATCACTCTGTACGGCTTCGATACGAAAAGCATCGATGACGATATCCTGGGTTGCCGACGAAAACCCGAGCATGACTGCCGCAAAGGCCATGTAATGGAGTCCGCTGGCAGTCGAGGGATCGTTCATGGCCATCCAGACCATGGCTGTCATGACCATGACCTGCGCCAGCAGCAGCCAGCTGCGCCGCTTTCCCATGTGCTGTTGCAGGAATGGCAACGGCAGCTTGTCCACGAGTGGTGCCCAGACAAATTTGAATGAATAGCCGAGTGCAGCCCAGCTGAAATAAGTCACGGCGCTTCTGTCGACGCCCGCCTCCCTCAGCCAGAGAGAGAGTGTCGAGAAGATCAACAGGAGTGGCAGGCCCGCAGAAAAGCCCAGAAACAGCATGGCGAGTACCTGGCGCCAGTTTTCGGCCAGCAATCGGTATCCTGTCCTGTTGTTACTGTGAGGGCCTGCCGCTTTGGCGTCGTTCATCTGCTTTATTCAGGGAAAAAATTCCTGCGAAGCTTATCACTCGATGCAATACAGGGTCACGATTGATAGCCGTCAAGTGGCCTCAATCAACGAGGCGAGATGCCCTGGAAAACGCATGTATCAGGCATGGTTGCACACGTGGATTAGAGGTCGGCGACACCGTGAAAGGATTCGAGAGAAATACGACGGCAAGGGAAAAGCCGGCAAACATCCGCAGGATGCATCAACGGAACGAGACTGCTCCAGGGGGCCTGTTCGACAATAACAGCAATCTCTGATTTTTCTTCTGGCTATTTTCTTTTTCGTTCAATCTGCTACAGTCATTGACTCAACATCAGAGGAGATGACAAGAATGAAACGATTCCTTTCAGCCGCAGCAGTTGCGGCAGTCATGGTAACTTCAACAGCATATGCAGAGTCCTGGGGTCCGTGGGGTGGCGATGATAGCAATACCAGCGGCTGGGGTGACGGCAGTGGCTGGGGCTACGGTGACGGCAGTGGTCGCGGTCGCGGCTCCGGTGAATTCGACATGAACTTCAGCGGCAGGGCTGACGCTGACACCGACTGGAGTGGCGACAGCTACATGTATGGTGCCGGTGAGGGCCGCGGCTACAACTACAACACACCCTATGGTTACGGCCCATACGGCCCGGGACCTGGCTACGGCCCTGGTCCGGGATATGGACCGGGTCCGGGCGCAGCCCCCGGACCGAGCTACGGACCTGGCCCGAACTACCGTCAGCGTCCCATGCCACCGCGTCCGCCGGCACGCCCGGCACCGCGTCCACGTGGACCGGCACCGGCACCTGCACCTGCCCAGTAAACACTGGCAGTTTGGTGAAAAAACGGGGCCACTGGCCCCGTTTTTTATTGCCCCCTGTTTGCCCTGAGCATCTCCTCGATACGTTCGAGTCGCTGTTCCATAGCCTCCGTATGTTCACGAATCCAGTGGACTTCTCCAGCCTCGCCTTCCCCGGTCTCCCTGTCGTACTTTTCATGCTCTTTCTGTAGTGTTTCAAGCACGATGCCGATCATCATGTTCAGGAAGACGAAGGCGACCACAAAGATGAAGGTGAGATAGTAGAGCCAGCTGATCGGATAGACCGCCATCGTCTCATACATGACATCGGTCCAGTCCTCGAAGGTCGCGACACGGAAGAGTGTCAGCATGGCGATCGAGATGTTCTCCCACAAGTCCGGGTTGATATTCGCGAAAAAGATCGACCCCATGGCGCCATAGATATAGAAAATGATGAACATCAGCAGTGACACGTAGCCCATGCGTGGAATCGCGGTCATGAAGGCACTCAGCAAGACCCTCAGTTCCGGGATGATCGCCACCAGTCGCAGCACGCGGAAGATACGCAACAGGCGGCCGAGAAACGCAGTCTCACTGCCCTCGAGCGGGACCAGGCTTGCCACGACGATGACAAAATCGAAGATATTCCAGCCGTTTTTGAAAAATTTTCCAATACTCTCGCTAGCCATCAGGCGGATGCTGATCTCGACCAGAAAAAAGAGCGTGATGCCGATATCGAGCCAGATGATCAACCTGACCGACCAGTCGGGTATCGGGTAGGTTTTCACGCCGATGACCAGTGCCGACAGGATGATCACGAAGATCACAAAGGTTTCAAACAGCTTGTTTTCACGCAACTGCACGAAACGCAATTGGGCCGACTTGAGCGACATGCGAAAAAACCGGGTTGGAAGAAGTGGGGGCATTATAGGCAATGCGAACCTGCATTCAAGCAGGCAAAACCGTCTATACAGTGCTTTATCTGAAAACCGGCGGCGGAGAGAGCCCCCGCTCAGTCAGTCGCTTACCACTGCCTGATGCTCCACATCATGAGACCATCGTTGCTACGCGGATCACCACTGTTGCGGTCAAGCTGACCATTGCCATCGCTATCGATAAGGACATACGGACGTCCATTGACCGGATCGACCTCGATGCGTTCACGCAAATCCTTCGGATGGTACTCGGTGATGGTGACTTTCTCACCCTCGTGAACGCTGACCGTCGACGGAACCTCGTCTGCCGCATAGGCCGGCAAGACGATCGTTGCAAGGAATAATACGGCACCTGTTTTCATTGCGGTCATCATCACAGCTGCAGCAGCAGCTCGTGCTCCTGTGGCAAAGGCTCGATGGTACGGCCTTCGTAGAATTGAAAGATTGCCTCGACAACCTCGCGGGGGTCATCAATCATCTGGATCAGGTCCAGATCCTCCGGACTGATCGTACCATGACCGTTGAGCGTACTGTCGAACCACTCGATCAGTCCTTTCCAGAAGTCACGCTCGACCAGGATGATGGGAATCCTTCGACTCTTGCCGGTCTGAATCAGTGTCAGAATTTCGGCGAACTCGTCCAGAGTACCAAACCCTCCCGGCATGACCACATAGGCAGCAGCATGTTTGACGAACATGACCTTGCGAGCGAAGAAGTACTTGAAATCCAGACTGATGTCCTGATAGTCATTTCCCTTCTGCTCATGCGGGAGCACGATATTCACGCCAATACTGTCTGACTTGCCCATCTGGGCGCCCCGATTGGCAGCCTCCATGATACCCGGCCCACCGCCCGAAACGACCGAGAAGCCGCTGTCAGACAACAGGTGCGCAATTTCAAGTGTTTTCTGATACCAGGGGTGCTCTTCCGGCGTGCGTGCCGAACCGAAGATACTCACGGCCGGATGAATGCACTCCAGTTTCTCGAATCCGTCAACGAATTCCGACATGATCTGAAAGACGCGCCACGCCTCGCGTGTGCGTTTCTCGTCCATGCTCATCGATGGCGTCTCGTGGCTTCTTTCTGACATCTCTTCTTAACATTTCCCGGGTGGTCGGATAGGATAATACCACTGACCCTAAGACGCCATTTTCCTTTTTCCAGCAGATTATCACCCATGCGGGTGAGGGACTTTTCTTGCCTCATTCAGTGAATAACAGCGGACTCAACCCGCAGCAGCAGAACGCCGTCGAGTACATCGGCGGCCCTCTGCTTGTGCTCGCCGGCGCGGGCTCCGGCAAAACCCGCGTAATCACGCAAAAAATCGCCTGGCTGATCCGCGAGGCAGGCATCCCGGCACGCAATATCCTCGCTGTCACCTTCACCAACAAGGCTGCGCGGGAAATGAAGGGCCGTGTCAGTGAACTGCTTGAGAGCAATCTTACGCGTGGCCTCAAGGTGAGCACCTTTCACCAGCTGGGACTCTCCATTCTGCGCCAGGAACTCGCAGCCGCCGGGCTCAAGTCAGGCTTTACACTGCTTGACGAACAGGACACCACGCCTCTCATCAAGGAACTCCTGAAACAAAACGACAGTGAACGTGCCGCACAGGTGCGCTGGCAAATCTCTGGATGGAAGAACGCCATGCTGACACCGGAAGAGGTGCTGGCTGGAGCAGAGGACAAGTCCACGCACCAGGCAGCGACCGTCTATGCCGATTACGAACGCAGCCTGCGCGCCTATAACGCCGTTGATTTCGATGACCTCATCTGGCGGCCGGTCAAGCTGTTCGAGCAGCAGCCGGCTCTGCTCGAAAAATGGCAATCACGTATCCGCTACATGCTTGTCGACGAGTACCAGGATACCGATATCAGTCAGTACCGGCTCGTCAGGTTACTGACCGGCGTGCGCCAGGCATTCACGGTCGTGGGCGACGATGACCAGTCGATTTATGCGTGGCGCGGTGCCAACCCGCAAAACCTGCTGCAGCTCAGCAAGGACTTCCCGCGACTCAAGGTCATCATGCTGGAGCAGAACTATCGTTCTGTCAGCACGATCCTTGATTCAGCCAATGCCCTCATTGCGAACAATCCGCATGTCTTTGAAAAAAAGCTCTGGAGCGCGCTCGGCGAAGGCGAGCGTATCAGGGTCATTCAATGCAAGGACGAGGAGCACGAGGCAGAGCGAGTTGTCTCGGATATTCTGATGCAGAAGTTCCAGGGACGACCGCTCGGTGACATCGCGATTCTCTACCGTGGCAACCACCAGGCGCGCGTCTTCGAAAAAATGCTTCGGCAGCATGACCTGCCCTACTTTCTGAGCGGCGGACTCTCTTTCTTCAGCCGCGCTGAAATCAAGGATGCCATGAGCTACCTGCGACTCATGGCCAACCCGGATGACAACACGGCTTTCCTGCGGATTGTTAATGTCCCCAGGCGCGAAATCGGCTCCACAACACTTGAAAGGCTTGGTGCCTATGCCAACCGTCGCGACATCAGCCTTCTGGCTGCCTGTCATGAACTTGGTCTTGCAGAGGAAATCGACAGTCGTCGCCTCAAACGCTTGCGCGAGTTCCACGACTGGATGATGCATCACCAGCGCCAGGCCTGCGAGGAGCGCACTTCTGCGGCACTGCTGAAACTTCTCCAGGAAATTGACTACATGGATATTCTTCGCGAACGCAGTTCGTCGGAACAGGTCGCCGAGCGACGCTGGGAAAACATCCTCGAGCTGGTGGAATGGTTGCAGCGGCTTGAGCAAAAAGAGAAAACCTCACCTGACGAGCTCGTGAATCACCTGATGCTGCAGGACATCCTGGAACGCCAGGACGAGGAGAACAGCAGTGACCGTGTCTCGCTGATGACGCTCCATGCGGCAAAGGGACTGGAGTTTCCGCTTGTCTATCTCGTCGGCATGGAAGAGGAACTGTTGCCACATCGAACGAGCATCGAGGAAGAGAACATCGAAGAGGAACGCCGGCTTGCCTACGTCGGCATCACCCGTGCACGCCAGCAGCTCGTGATGTCACTGGCTGAAAAACGGCGCCGTTACGGTGAATGGATGTTTTGCGAACCGAGCCGGTTCCTGCAGGAGATCCCTGACGAGTACCTGCTCTGGGAGGGAGAGCAACAGCAAAAACAGCAGACCCGGGAAACCGGCATGGCCCACCTTGCGAACCTGCGCCAGATGCTGGCCAATTCGTAAGCCTCTTCCACCGAACAATGTAGAGAATGGCTGCCGGGCAAATATCTCCAACGAAAGCTACTCTTCAGTCAGCATCCGGATATTCTCGAGCATCTCCTCCTCATCGGTGTAATTGACCGCAACCGGCCAGACATCGCCGCCAAGCTCCAGTACGAGGCTCGGGAAACTTGTCGCACCCATCGCCCTGCCCCTCTGCATCTCCGCCTGCAGTTGCTCCTGCACGGCAGACTCCCGCAACTCCCTCTGAAAATGCGCCTGGTCAAGGCCTGTCTCGCCCGCCAGCATCACCAGGATATCCTCATCGGCCGGATTCATGGCGCGCCGGTAGTAGGCCTCCTGAATGGCATATGTCATGACTTCGTCATATTTTGCGCCCTGGCGTCGGGCAGCGATGACAGCACGGCATGCTGGCCAGGTTGAACGTCGCGGTTCGCAAACCTGCCAGAAATCAAAATTGAAGGAGGTCCCGGGTATGCGCTGCTCTATCCTGCGCCAGGTCTGCTGCAGGTACTCGCGCATCGCGTCAGGCATGGGCTCAGCCGAGTCCGGCGCAAGCCCACCGAGCAATCGAACAACCTCGATGGAAGACGGAAGTTTTTCCAGCAGCCGTTCTCTGGTTTTGTGGAAGCCCCAGCACCAGCTGCACATCGGGTCGTGAACATAGTAGAGTCGCGCGTTCATGTGCCAATGCATTACATGACAGGAGTCCGGACAATCCCGGAACATCAGAAACAGTGAATACAGAAGCTGGACATTAATCGCCCGGCAGGGTATGCCGGGCGATCCGGTTTCTCACCGGGGGAGTACACTGCACGAGACTCTGACATATCATGCAGTAAATATAGATTAGCACAGCCAGCGAAAAATGGGCTGTGACAATTCGCGTTAATGGCGTGCAAAGGCTAGAATCGGCAACAGATACCATCACGACGGACAATCAACAGTGCTCAAGAAAATCCTCGAATCCCTCAAATACTTTGCCGTTGCAGCCATCGTCGCAGCTCTGATCCTGCTCGGATTTCAGCTCGGCAAGGAGAACAACAGGGAGCTCGTGCAGCACCTTCAGGGTGAAAAAGTCCGGCTCGAGACCGAACTGTCCAAAGCGCGCGACGAAAACACCCGTCTTCTGCTCGAACAGACCCGGGCATCTGTAGTAAAACCGGAGACACCATTGACGGATAACGACGTAGCGCAGACTGCGCAACCGTCGCAACCCGAACCCGCTGAAACGCCCACAGAAACAGCAATACCTGCTGAACCGGCTCTTGAGCAGATCAGCGAAACCTTTAGCACAGGAGCTGCACCGGCAAGCAGCGAACAGGGAGCGCCACAGGAATAGCCATGCTCTCGGTGCTGCTGCCCCGTGTCAGGATCTGCCGGGCATCAGACCAGTCATCTCAAGGAACACGCTTGCCCCGGTAAAAGCGCCCGGATCCGGGCGCTTTTTTTGAAGATGGTAGCAAGGGGCAGATTCGAACTGCCGACCCCAGCATTATGAGTGCTGTGCTCTAACCAACTGAGCTACCTTGCCATAAATTGTGTATTCGACACTGGCCATGTATCAATTCGTCCATGAAGAGTCGGACCAGCTCGGTCATCCACGACCTCGCGTTCGATGCTCAAAAAGCCATGTTAAATGGCTTTTTGCAGCCTCAGGCTACCGCAACTCACCCAACTGAGCTACCTTGCCAAAGACGGCGAACTATAAATAATGCGCCATTTTCTGTCAATGCCTAGCGGCCGTGGTTATGCAGGTCGATCACGTTTCCGGTCTGCGTCTCGCGCTGCTGCTTGGCAGCATCATTACGGCATGACTCCAGCTCGTTGAGGTAGGCATCGTCTACATCACCGGTGACATATTCGCCGCTGAAAACGGAGGTATCGAAACGGGTAACCGGGCTACGGGTCTTCTTCTGGACCGCGTTGATGAGATCGTCGAGCTCCTGGTAAATGAGCCTGTCGCAGCCGATGTACTCCGCAACTTGCTCTTCCGTGCGACCGTGGGCAACGAGTTCGCTGGCCGCAGGCATGTCGATACCATAAACGTTCGGGTAACGAACTGGCGGTGCAGCAGAAGCGAAGTAGACCTTTTTTGCACCCATGTCGCGTGCCATCTGGACGATCTGACGTGAAGTTGTTCCGCGCACGATCGAATCGTCGACGAGCAGGACATTCTTGCCCTTGAACTCCAGGTCAATCGCATTGAGCTTCTGCCTGACCGATTTCTTGCGCGCCTGCTGGCCAGGCATGATGAACGTACGGCCGATGTAGCGGTTCTTGATGAACCCCTCGGCATACGGCAACTTCAGGGTGTTAGCCAGTGACAGTGCCGCTGTGCGGCTGGTATCGGGGATCGGTATAACCACGTCGATATCGTGATCCGGCCAGATCTGCTTGATGCGCTTGCCGAGCTTCTTGCCCATGCGATGGCGAGCCTTGTAGACAAAAATGTCGTCAATGATCGTGTCAGGACGGGCAAAGTAGACATATTCGAAGATGCAGGGTGCATGTGTCGGATTTTCGGCACACTGCTGTCGAAAGATTTCGCCTTTCTTGGTGATCACGACACACTCACCCGGTGCGATATCCGCTATACGCTCGAAACCGAGGGTGTCCAGCGCGACACTCTCGGAGGCAATCATGTACTCAGTACCCTCGTCAGTCACACGCTTGCCGTAGCAGGCGGGACGGATGCCATGCGGGTCGCGGAAACCGATAATGCAGTAGCCCGGGATCATGGCGACGGCAGCGTAACCACCGCGGCAACGTCGATGAACGCCTTCGACAGCCTTGAAGATGTCATTGCTGTCGATTCGCAGCTTGTGCAGCACATGCAGCTCGTGTGCGAATACGTTTAGCAGGATCTCGGAATCAGAATCGGTATTGATATGGCGTAAATCGGTGACGTAGAGCTCTTTCTTGAGCTCGGCCGCATTGGTCAGGTTGCCATTATGCGCCAGCGTAATTCCGTATGGCGAATTGACATAGAAGGGTTGTGCTTCAGCAGAGGATGAACAGCCTGCGGTTGGGTAACGCACATGGGCTATCCCCATCCTGCCACGCAGATCGAGCATATCCTCGGTTCCGAAAACATCGCGCGCCAGCCCGTTGTCCTTGCGCAGGTGAAGGCTGCTCCCTTCGCAAGTGACAATCCCTGCCGCATCCTGGCCACGGTGCTGCAGAACCAGCAGGGCATCATAGAGCTTCTGGTTGACAGGCTCGTAGGAGACGATACCGGCTATACCACACATATCAGTTACCCGTGGCTGGTGTTGAAGGCTCTGTTACAGGTGCTGTTGTCGTTGTCTGGGTGTCCGTTGCCGGTGGCTCGGCAGGCTTTTCCGGTGTGAGAGGAAGTTCGATGCCTTCCTGCGGTTTGACTGTTTCCCCGGCCTTGGCCGCATCTTGCGGTGAGAGTTCGATAATGGCACCTCCCTCCTCACCGGCGATGCCATCGATGTAACCGTTGAGCTTTCGCTGCAGCCCGGAGTTATCCCAAACCTGTTTGCCCCAGTCAGCCAGCGGCTGGAAATGCGGCACCAGTTTGGATTGTTTCCAGTAGCTGTTGTCAGCGATTGCAGGGACGAGGCCAACAATGATAATTGCGATCGCAATGAGGATAATGCCGCGCAAACCGCCAAAGAAAACACCGACGACGCGATCGGTCCCGCTCATGCCGGTCTTGTCGAGAAATGAGCCAAGCGCCCAGGTCACGATGCCGCCGACAATCAGTACCCCGAGCAGAATGGCGGCGCCGGCAAGCGCCATGCGAACTGTCCCCGGCAATCCCCAGTCCTGCGGAATCATTGGTTCAACGGCGGGATAGAACATCACCGCCATCCAGATTGCGACAACCCAGATCAGGAGGGAGAGAGCCTCGCGAAGAAAGCCGCGAAAAAAACTTACGATCGCCGAGATAGCGATAATGCCAATAATAACGAAGTCGACCCAGTTCACAGCGGCCCCGATCGTTTGAAGACGTGGAATGCGCGCATTCTAACAGATTAACGAGGGGAATTGCGGTCGGTAATTTCCCGTAATTCTGTCCGTCAGGGCGGAATAATCGCGCCCTTGAGCTTGAAGTTAGTCTCGACATCCCGCAGCTGTTGTTCTGCCTTCTGCTTGCTCTCAATTGGGCCGATACGCACGCGATAGAGCGTCTTGTCCTGCACCTTGATCTCGGAAAGATAGGCAGACATTCCCTTGAGCCTGAGGTTGGCCATGAGCTTCTCTGCGTTCGTTTTTTGCCCGAAACTGCCAGCCTGAATGGTCCATCCCTTTTCGATGGGCGCCGCGGGCGGTGTTTCTACAACCTTTGGCGCTTGCGTTTTCGGAGCACTCTCAACGGATTCTGTGCTGCGTTTTTCCGGGGGCGTCTCTGCATTCTCCTCGACAATGACCCACTCCTCTTTCCTCGCCTCCTCGATCGCAGTCGCCTCGGCTTGTGCTTCCGCTTCGGGCAACTCGGGCGGACGCTCGGGTTCGGTAATGGTTTCGAGCGGAATCTCCATGGTCGTGCGGGAATCGATCACGGCTTCCTTGGCAGCCTCTTCTGTCGGAATCAGGTCTGTGCGGTAGTCAGTCGATGGTTCGCGGGGAATCTGCTTGTCGAGCTTGACGGATTCGACCGGAGGTTCTTTGTCCTCGAGCAGCATGGGTATGAAAATCACGGCCAGTGCGACCAGCACGATGGCGCCGACCATGCGTTGTTTCATCGTGTTATCCACGGAGTGACTCCCTCTTGTTGGTATGCACTTGATTATACCCTGTGATCAATCGAGAATCTGCTCGGGCCATCAGACCTCGACGCCAAGCACCCGCAAGGCCTCGCCAGCAACCTCGAACGATCCGAAGATCACCACCGTCTCGAGCGGGTCACAATCATTGACGATCCTGATCGCTTCATCAAGTGTGTCGTACAGCATAACTTTCGCACCATGGTCGGCGACCTTGACAGCCGACGCGAGGCTTTCGATATCGAGCGCGCGACTGCTTGTCAATGCATAGAGGTGCCAGACATCGACGATCGGTGCAAGTGCACGCACAACCTCTGTCACCGGCTTGTCGGCATAAATGGAGAATATGGCATGTACCCGGCCTCTTTCCGTCAGCCCCGCCAGGTTACCGGCAAGTGCGATGGCGGCTTCGGCATTGTGCGCGACGTCAACATAGACGGACGGGTGCGAGTGTACCTGCTGAAATCGGGCGGGCGCTGTGGCCTCCCGCAGTCCATCACCAATGGCCTGTGGAGTGACCGGCAGCCGGTCCTGTACGAGTTGTAAAAGTGTGACGACGGCGGCGGCATTTTGCAGCTGGTAGTCGCCGGACATGCGAGGAAACGGCAACACGAGCTCTCTTTCATCCATCTGCCAGCTCCATGCATCAGGCTGATAGGCGTAGCTGTAATCCTTGCCGGGATAAGTGACACAGGCGCCCTTTTCATTTGCAGCCTCGAGAAAGCCGGCTGGTACGACGGACTCGGCAAAGACAGCCGGCTGACCCTTGCGCAGAACACCGGCCTTCTCGCGTGCGATTGCATTGAGATCATCACCAAGCCATTCTGTATGGTCCAGTCCGATGGAAGTCACCAGCACGGCGTCTGCATCCAGCAGATTGACAGCGTCGAGACGCCCGCCGAGGCCGACCTCGAGAATTGCCACGTCGACCGCTTCGCGCGCAAAAATATCCAGTGCCGCGAGCGTGCCGAACTCGAAATATGTCAGGGACACAGACTCGCGGCAGGTATCGATACGTTCGAATGCAGCGCAGATTGCTTCGTCATTGACCGCTTCGCCATCAACACGAATGCGTTCGTTGTAGCGTACGAGGTGCGGGGAGGTATAACTGCCGGTGCGATAACCCGCGTGACGCAGGATGGCGTCAAGATAGGCAACACAGGAGCCCTTGCCATTCGTCCCTGCAACAGTCATGACGAATGGCTTGAAGGGGGCGGGATGAAGGCGCTTCCAGACTTCTGCTACGCGCTCGAGACCGAGATCAATGACGGATGGATGCAGCTGTTCCTGCCAGGCGAGCCACTCACTCAGCGCGCGGTGGCTCATCGGCGTCCGGCATATCGATGACATCTGATGCATCCAGCATCTGCGGCTCTTCACTTTCGGGAGCCTCTTCGCTGACCCGCGTTTCACGCGTCAGGATCGTGAGGATGCGATGAAGCCGATCGCGCATGTCACGCCGGTCGATGATCATGTCAATGGCGCCATGCTCGAGCAGAAACTCGCTGCGCTGGAAGCCCTCCGGCAGTTTTTCGCGAACGGTTTGCTCGATGACGCGCGGCCCTGCAAAACCGATCAGGGCATCAGGCTCGGCAGCGTTGATATCGCCAAGCATTGCGAGGCTCGCGGAGACACCGCCCATGGTGGGATCGGTCATGACAGAGATAAAGGGGATCCCCTGCTCGCGCATTTTTGCCAGAGCAGCGCTTGTCTTGGCCATCTGCATCAGCGAGAAGAGTGATTCCTGCATGCGTGCACCGCCGCTGGCCGAAAAACAGACCAGGGGGATTTGCTTTTCGAGAGCAACATTGGCTCCGCGCACGAAGCGCTCGCCGACGACAGCGCCCATTGAGCCGCCCATGAAAGAGAATTCGAAAGCCGCAGCGACAATATCCATACCATGAAGCTTTCCCTCCATGACGACGATGGCATCATTCTCGTCAGTTGCCTTTTGCGCGGCCACGAGGCGGTCCTTGTACTTCTTGCTGTCCTTGAACCTGAGTGGATCCTGCGGGCTCAGGTTCCCGGCAATCTCCACACGATCGCCACTGTCAAGAAACAGATCCAGACGACGGCGTGCATTGATGCGGTTGTGGTAGGAACATTTCGGGCAGACATCCATGTTCCGTTCGGCTTCCGAGCGGTAGAGAACCGCACCGCATCCCTTGCATTTTTCCCACAGGCCCTCCGGTACGGCTTTCTTGGTGCCGCCCTCTGTACGAATGCGGCTGGGTATCAGTTTTTCGAACCAGTTCATAGGTCAGGGCCTGTCAGTATCGTTGTTTTCAGGCGTCGAGCCCCCGGCGCAATTCGGCGACAAAGTTTCCGACACTCTCGATCGCGGACTCCGGATGATCCGCATTCTCCTCGATTCGCGAGACGATTGCACTGCCGACGATAACAGCGTCTGCCAGCTGGCCCATCCGCGAAGCTGTCTCTGCATCCTTAATACCAAATCCGACACCAACCGGCAAATCGGTCGCCTGCCTGATATCGGCGAGCTTGCTGGCGACAGAATCGAGATCGAGATGGCCTGCACCGGTGATGCCTTTCAGCGAGACATAATAGACATAGCCACTGGATGCATTGCAGATTTTCCTGATGCGCTCTTTCGTACTCGTTGGCGCAAGCAGAAAAATCGGATCGAGGTCGTTGGCCACCAGTGCATCATGCATCTCGCTCCCTTCCTCGGGCGGCAGATCAACGGTCAGGACACCATCCACGCCTGCCTCTGCAGCAGCGCGCGCAAATGTCGCATAACCCATCACCTCGACCGGGTTGAGATAACCCATGAGGACAACCGGTGTGGCATTGTCGGTCTCGCGGAAATGTTTCACGATCTCCAGCACGTTATGCAAAGTGGTGCCCTTCTCGAGGGCGCGCTCGGCCGCGCGCTGGATCACGGGGCCGTCCGCCATGGGATCGGAAAAAGGGATGCCGAGTTCGATGATATCAGCACCAGACTCGACGAGACGCTGCATCATCGGCAACGTCACAGCCTGATCGGGATCGCCAGCCGTGATGTAGGGGATCAGTGCTTTTCGGCCTTCCGATTTGAGGCGCTCGAAGCAGCCTTTGATACGGCTCATAGATCAATTCCTTCCGTCGCTGCCACGGTATGCATGTCCTTGTCGCCGCGCCCCGAAAGATTGACGAGAATACTCTGGTCAGGGCGCATGGTTGGTGCGAGCTTGGTGACATAAGCCAGCGCATGGCTGGACTCGAGTGCAGGAATGATACCCTCGATGCGCGTGAGATCATGGAATGCCTGCAGCGCCTCCTTGTCTGTCACAGCATCATAGCGCACGCGACCAGTGTCCTTGAGCCACGAATGTTCGGGACCGACCCCCGGGTAATCGAGGCCTGCCGAGACCGAGTGTGTCTCGATAATCTGGCCGTTGATATCTTCCATGAGGTACGTCCGGTTACCGTGCAGCACCCCAGGCTTGCCGGCGCACAGGGGGGCCGCATGGTGTCCCGTATCGAGCCCCTCGCCTGCCGCCTCGATGCCGTACATCGCCACGGAAGGGTCGTTGAGGAAGGGATGAAAGAGACCGATCGCATTGGAGCCACCGCCAACACAAGCGACCAGTGTATCCGGCAGGGAACCTGTCATGTCGAGCATTTGCTGGCGCGCCTCGCGACCAATGACGGCCTGGAAGTCTCTTACCATCGCCGGGTAAGGATGGGGTCCGGCAACCGTCCCGATGATGTAGAAGGTGTTGTCGACATTGGTGACCCAGTCGCGCATCGCCTCGTTGAGTGCATCCTTGAGCGTTCTCGATCCGGATGTGACAGGAACCACTTTCGCGCCAAGGAGTTTCATGCGGTAGACATTGGCCTCCTGGCGTGCGACATCCACTTCCCCCATGTAGACGATGCACTCGAGCCCGAGGCGTGCGGCGACGGTCGCCGTGGCAACTCCATGCTGGCCTGCGCCTGTCTCCGCGATAATCCGGTTCTTGCCCATGCGCCTGGCCAGCAGCGCCTGTCCGATCGTGTTATTGACCTTGTGCGCACCGGTATGGTTCAGGTCTTCTCGCTTGAGAAAGATCTGGGCGCCGCCGAGCTGGCGGCTCCAGCGCTCGGCGTGGTACACCGGCGAGGGACGCCCGACATAGTGCTGCAGGTCCGCGTCGATTTCTGCCTGGAAATCGGGGTCCCGCATGAATTTCTCATAGGCAAGATGCAATTCATGCAGCGCTTCCATGAGGGTTTCGGAGACGAAGATGCCGCCGTAGGGGCCGAAGTGGCCGTTCTCATCCGGCATATTCTGCCAGTTAGTCGTTGTCTCGGTCGCCATGCTGGACTCCTCGTACAAACTGTTCGATAGCAGAGGCATCCTTGATGCCTCCGGATAACTCAACGCCGC
The DNA here is from genome assembly GCA_037385685.1 of Gammaproteobacteria bacterium. Lineage (GTDB taxonomy): Bacteria > Pseudomonadota > Gammaproteobacteria > Chromatiales > Chromatiaceae > Sva-25. The sequence goes on along the minus strand of JARRMW010000020.1, from coordinate 6,566 downwards.
CGCTGACGTCGACGCCCCATGGCCTGACGTTCGTGACGGCTTCATACACATTACGCGGATTGAGCCCGCCCGCGAGGATGATTTCGCCGGCAATTTCACGCGGGATCTGCGACCAGTTGAATGTCTCGCCGGTTCCGCCCGGAACACCGGGAACGTAGCTGTCGACGAGAAGACCGCAGGCAGCGCTAAATTTCTCACGCTCGGCAAACAGGTCTGTCTCCTCCCTCATCCGGATCGCCTTGATGAAGGGGCGCCCGTGTTGAGCGCAGTAGTCAGGGCACTCGTTTCCGTGAAACTGGATATAGTCGATCGGAACCTGCTGCAGCACGGTACTGATCTCATCAGCCGGGGCATTGACAAAGAGCGCGACCTTGCTGATAAAGGGTGGCATCGCACGGGCGATTCTGGCGGCCGTTTCCGTATCAACGTGGCGGGGACTGTTGGGATAGAACACCAGGCCGATGGCATCAGCGCCGGCTCTGGCAGCAGCCAGCCCATCCTCTATCCGCGTAATGCCGCAAATTTTAACGCGCGTGCGCATCCGATGACAGTATCAGGTGTAAAAAACCTGTCCATTATGCGGCCTCGGGAGCTGGAATTCATCCTCATATTCAACAAGTTCGAAATAGAGACCGTCAGGCGGAGCCGTGACACCACCGAGTGTCCGGTCCCTGTGCTCGAGGACCTCGCGTGCCCAGGACTCTGGCTGTTCGCCGGCACCGATCGCAATCAGTACCCCGGCGATGTTTCGCACCATGTGATGCAGAAAAGCATTGGCTCGAATGAAGAGCTCGATGATATCGCCGTCTCGTGTGACCTCGAGGTGCGTGACAGTACGCACAGGTTGCTTGGCCTGGCAACCGATTGCACGGTAGGAGGTAAAGTCATGGGTACCGGTCAATGCCTGGCCGGCCTCGTGCATACGCGCGGCATCGAGAGGACGATAGATCCAGGTCACGCGCCCGTGCAGCAGGGCTGAACGCATTGGTCTGTTGAGGATACGGTAACGGTAACTGCGAAAACGCGCCGAGAAACGGGCATGAAAGTGATCCGGCATGGGATGGGCCCAGAGCAGATTCACGTCGTCCGGGAGGCGAACATTGCCTCCCATCACCCAGGCCTTGGCCGGCCTCTCGACACCTGTCTCGAAATGAACCACCTGTTCACGTGCATGGACACCTGCATCGGTACGGCCCGCACAGTAGACATGAACAGGGTGATCAGCGACGAATGAGAGTGCTTTCTCGACCTCGCGCTGGACGGTCCGGACGCCCTCCTGCTGGGTCTGCCAGCCACGGAACCGGGAGCCGTCATACTCGACGCCGACAGCGATTCGCATCCGGATACGGCTGGTCCGCCCCCGGTCAGGAGGCGTATTTCTGGAGGATCTCCTCGGCGGTCAAGCGCTGGCTCTCGGTGCCTTCACGCATGACCTCGTTGAGAATTTCCCGCGCTCCCTCGACATCGCCCATTTCTGCAAAAGCCTCGGCCAGCTCGACCTTGGCCTGTACCTCTTCCTCGGAGACCGGTGTGCTCTTTTCACCGGCTTCTTCTGTCTCCATGGCGACCGTATCGACAGGCTCTTCCTCGGCATTGTCGAACGCTTCGGATGCAGCAGAGAAGTCGAGATCATCTTCTTCATCAGCCTTGCCCGACTCATCGGCTTCCAGCTGTTCGGCTGAATCAAGTGCACCTGTTTCGAGCAGCTCTGCCGTCTCGACGAGTTCTGCTTTCGTCTCATCCGAGATGTCGCTCGCATCAGGGTGACGACCCTCGAGTTCCATTTCGAAGAGTTTCAGCGCAGATTCGAGATCATCCTGCTCACCCAGGTCCTCGGTAAGGGTGCGCTCCTGATCGGCAGACGTCTCTTCATCCTTGTCTTCCGGCTCTTTTTCCGCTTCTTCCGGGAGTGTATCCAGGTTCTCGAAGGAGACTTCGTCGAGCGAGGTATTGAGCTTCTGGATTGCCTCGAGTGCTTCCTCGTCTTCGACGCCGGGCATGAGGTCATCTTCGGTCTCGTCGATTTCCGCGAACTGGTCGAGTGCGGCCGCGGCAACGGCTGCAGAGCCTGCTGCTGCAGCTGCGCCACCAGCCTTCCCGGTATCTTCTTCCGGTTTCTGGGCGCCTGACATGGCCTGCAGGTCCTCGAGCTGCTGCGTGACCTTCGTCCAGTCGTCCGGATTGCTGGCCGGAAAGTTCGCAGCCTCGAGCATCGCGTGATACTCCTCGAATCCTTCGAGGTCACCAGTCGTATGCATCAGATCAAGCATCTTCAGGTGCAGCTCGTAGCGCTTTGGCTCTTGAAGAATGGCATTCTCGAGAAGCTCCCTGGCTTCGCCAAGTTCATCGCGAGCCATGAGGGGATCAACCTTATCGAGCACATCGATTGCAGCGAGGGGCCCTAACGGCTTTTCAGGTGCAGACGGCTCCCTGGTCGCCAGTTCTGCAGCACGGATGTTCTCCTCGGCTTCCTCCGTGGCCTTGCGGCGACGCATCAGCCACAGGGCCAGCAGTCCGAGGATGGCAATACCGGTCGCGGTGGCGCCGTAGACAAGGGTATTGTTTTTCATCAGCGATGCGAGGAAAGATGTCTCGCGCGGAGCCTCTTGCTGCTGTGGCTCTTCTTCCGCACCAGTTGCAACGGCTTCATCTGCCGCTTCTGCAGCTGGCGCTTCTTCCGCCGGGCTTTCGTCACCCGCCGTCCCGGCTGCATCCGTCGCCTGCTCCGGAACAGTTTCGTCCGCAGGCTCGGTCGTGGCAGGGGTCTGCTCGTCTGCTTCAGTCGCAACATCCGTTTCAGCTGTTCCTGAAACGGTTTCTTCTGTTTCGTCTACCGTTGCAGTCTCTTCTGTTCCGGACGGGGGCGTCACCTCGGGCTTCTCCAGACCGGACGCATCACCGCCCTGCTCGTTCAGACGGCGATAGTAATCCTGCAGTCTCGCAAGCTGCTCGTTTTGGAGCTGAATGAGTTTTTTCTGGGATTCGAGCTGCTCCTCGAGCATGCTGTTGCGCTCGCGCAGCTCCCTGTTTTCTTCCTGCGTGCTGAGCATCTCCTCGCGCGCTTCGATCAGCTGGTTGCGCAACGATCCTGTTGAGGCCTCTTCCGCATCCGTTTCGGCTGTCGCCCCATCACCAGCAGCATCGCTGGCCGCACTGCCCGCCGAAGCCAGCTTGAGACGTCCTTCCTGAACACCTGCAGACCCTGTGGAAGACGTTTCACTTGCAGCATTGGCAGCAGTCTCTGCACTGTCCGTTACTGTGCCAGCAACCACTTCCGGTGTCAGGCGCTCGCCGCTTGCAACGGCTTCGCCGGATTTCCAGGCCTGTTGGTGCCGGGAAATGCGTGTCTCCGCGGCAGCCTGCGAAATGGCCTCGATCACCTCTGGCGGAGGAACCCTGAGCAGCTGCCCCTGTTTCATGAGATTCATGTTGCCGCGAATGAAGGCATCGGGATTGGCTTCGTGGATGGCAACCATCGCCTGCTGGATACTTGCGGCCTGCGGTTTGTTGTCACGGGCGATCGTCCAGAGATTGCTACCAGCTGCAGTTGGGCCAATGCTCTTCATGTCGCCGGAAACGACCGGTGTCTCGGCCACAGGTGCTGCCGGAGTCTCCTCGATCGGAGATGACGGCTCGCTCGGTGCAGGCGTTGTTTCGGTCTCTGCAACAGGCTCCGGTATTTCGTCGCTTCGGACGATACCCGCATCGGCTGGCGTGACGGGTGGTGCGAAACGGTCTGTGTAGATCGGGGGATCGAGCAGCACGGTGTAATCCTTGCTGACGCTGCCCTTGTTCCAGTTCGCATCAATGACAAAGCTCAGGAAGGGCTCTGAAATCGATGTCTGGCTTGTGACCTCGATGCTGGTGCCTTTGGGCGTTTCAACGATCGCGAAGCGGAGTTCCTGTACCTCTCGCGTGTAGTCTACACCGACCTTGCTAAAGGCATTCCTGTCGGCAAGCTTGATCCTGAGTGCCCTGATCTCATCCTCGGTAGCCTTGTTGACATCAATGACCGCCTTGAGTGGCTCATTGATATATGACTGCACATGAATCTGGCCCAGCGTAAGTGCTTCGGCCGTACCACCAATCGCAAGCAACGCGATTGGCAACGTTTTCAGTGGCTTGAACATGCAAGTGTCTCCGCTTTGTTGTAGCGAATTCTGGTTTTCCCTAGAATCCTGATTCGCAGACTTTTCTTATAATTTATTATTCATACTGTTGATCATACTACAGTTTTTCACTAATGAGTATAGACAACATTCGACGCAGTGGCTCGGCAGCTCCCCAGAGCAGCTGATCCCCCACAGTATAGGCATTCAGGTATTCCGGACCAAGGTTCATTTTGCGCAACCGTCCAACAGGAATCGACAGGGTTCCGGTCACCTTTGCAGGACTCAGCTCGGCCACTGTGAGATCACGTTCATTGGGGATGACCTTGACCCAGTCATTGGCGGAGGCAATGATCGATTCAACCTCATCCATCGGGACATCTTTCGCCAGCTTCACGGTAAGCGCCTGGCTATGGCAACGCATTGCGCCGATGCGCACACAGGTGCCGTCGATTGGCACAGGATTATCACTGCGACCGAGGATTTTGTTCGTCTCGACACTGCCCTTCCACTCTTCCTTGCTCTGGCCATTCTCGAGGGGAACATCGATCCAGGGAATCAGGCTGCCTGCCAGCGCCGTTCCGAAGTTGTCCGTCGGAAAGGCTTCACTGCGCATGGCCTCGGCGACCTTGCGATCGATTTCCAGGATCGCGGAATTGGGATCGACAAGTTCGCCGGCGACGCTGGCATGGATCGCTCCCATTTGAGCAATGAGCTCGCGCATGTTGCGCGCACCCGCACCGGACGCGGCCTGATAGGTCATGGCTGTCGTCCATTCAACGAGGTTCTCGCGAAACAGTCCGCCCAGTGCCATGAGCATCAGGCTGACGGTACAGTTGCCACCGATAAAATCTTTCTTGCCATCAGCAAGTGCCCTGTCGATGACGTCTCGGTTGACCGGGTCCAGGATGATGACACTCTCGTCGACCATGCGCAGAGACGAAGCTGCATCGATCCAGTAGCCTTTCCAGCCGGATTTGCGCAGCTCCGCGAATACAGCACTGGTGTACCCTCCTCCCTGGCAGGTCACGATGGCATCCATCCGGGCAAGTTCGCCGATATCATTGGCATCCTTCAGCGGAGGGATCTCCTTGCCGATATCAGGCCCCTGCTGGCCAACCTGGGAGGTCGTGAAAAAAACCGGCTCTGCAATAGCGGCAAAGTCATTTTCCTCGCGCATGCGATCCATGAGGACAGACCCGACCATTCCGCGCCAACCGACAAATCCGACTCGTTTCATCTTTTATTCCAATCCGAAAATTTCAATCTGGAAAGTATTACCACGGACAACACAAAGGACACAAAGGAAATCGACTCACTGTGTTGAATGGATGACCAGTATCAAGCGACATGCATGCAACTGGAAAACTGAGAGCACCTGGTCTCCATGTTTTCGTGGTCAAACAATCAGAGCTCAGCGACCACCGCGTCACCCATCTCCTCGGTCGTGACCTCGGTCATTCCTCCGGACATGATGTCCACCGTGCGCAGCCCCTTGTCGAGAACCTTGTTGACTGCCGCCTCGATATGCTCTGCCATCGCCGGTTCATCAAGTGTATAGCGAAGCATCATGGCAACCGACAGGATCGTTGCGAGCGGGTTAGCCTTGTTCTGGCCTGCGATATCAGGGGCAGAACCATGAATCGGCTCGTACATCCCCTTGCTGTTCTCATCCAGCGAAGCCGACGGCAGCATGCCAATGGAACCGGTCAGCATGGCAGCTGCATCGGAGAGAATATCGCCAAACATGTTGGTCGTGACCATGACATCAAACTGTTTTGGAAAGCGCACGAGCTGCATGGCGGCATTATCGACATACATATGACTGAGCTCTACATCAGGAAAATCCTCGCCAACACCTGTCGCGACCTCGCGCCACATTTCCGTACACTCGAGGACATTGGCCTTGTCAACGGAGCAGAGCTTCCTGTTTCGCTTCATGGCAATGTCGAAAGCAACGCGGCAGATACGGTCTACCTCTGACTCCCTGTAGACAAGCGTGTTGAAGCCTTCACGTTCGCCGTTTTCAAGGGTTCGTATGCCGCGCGGCTGGCCAAAGTAGATACCCCCTGTCAGCTCGCGCACGATCATGATGTCAAGCCCGGAAACAACCTCGGGTTTCAGTGTCGAGGCATCTGCCAGTTGCGGGTAGAGAATCGCCGGACGCAGGTTCGCAAAGAGATTGAGTTCGGAACGCAAGCCGAGCAATCCCTTTTCAGGACGAACGGAGATATCGAGCGACTCCCATTTATGACCGCCCACGGCACCGAGCAGGATGGCATCGGCCTCTTTAGCGAGATCCAGGGTTGCGTCCGGCAACGGGTGGCCTGTCGCATCAATCGCTGCGCCACCGACAAGCGCCTCGTCCATGGTGATATCAAGACCGTGCTGGTCTCGCAGTTTTGCCAGCACCTTGACGGCCTCGGTGACAATTTCCGGCCCGATGCCATCACCCGG
>JARRMW010000019.1:0-24909 GCA_037385685.1 Gammaproteobacteria bacterium | reverse complement strand
CGGCACCGGGCCGCTGAAAGTATGCCTTTGGCCGGTGATTGTCAAGCAAGGCGGGGACAGTGCGGCCGGGCTCAACGGCGATGAAGTCACCACCAAGGGACATCGCGACGAGCGGCTCTCTAGGGGAAGACCGGGTTGTAAAAACAAGAGACCGGAGCCGGCAACCGGTTCCGGTCTTGTGCCTGTTCTCTCAACAGGTTGTTATCGGCCACTATTTGTAGACCTTGTTGATGACTGTGCATTCATAACTAGCCCTGCTCATAAAGGCATCAAACTCGTCGACACCTGGCATCAAAAATACATCACCTCTCTGCCGGGTTAAGGCTCCAGCCAATGGATAGACGCTTTTAGCGGCATTCCAGTCGATCACCAGAGTCATCTGGGTAGGGTTTCCAACAGTGTGCTCCGGGATTACCCCTGCCTCGTTCAATATCTCGTGACTATAGGCAACAGGCTGCATCGGACCAAGCTCGTTATCGTCCGCGCTGAGATTGCCATTTCCGTCAGCAGGAATGATCGTGCCCGAACCGAGGACATCATGAAAGCTCGTACCTGTCCAACGGTAATCGCGAAAGAGACTACCGTCGAAATCGTAAACACGAATACGATTGATGTAGAGAGATTGATCGTCATTGATGTTTCTGAACGACCAGTAGGATGCATTCTCTCGACCTGTCGATTTAATTGACTGATTCACCCAGTACGCGCCCCCACAGACCAGTGATGCACTCATCATTCTGTCACTATCCTTTGCAGCATTCGGATTCGCGGCGAATGCATAGTCCGGGATAGCGGCAAAGATAAAGAACAACAGGCTGAAAACGGCTACCAGAGTGCTTTTTAATGTCTTCAAACTGCTCATTGATCTCACCTCCTGTATGACTACTTCCAAAACAACTTCTCCTGTAAAAAGTTTATGATCAGGCAGTCATGTCTACATTGATGTGACCTGTTTATAAGCAGAGTTAGTGACAGTGATCAGGAAATCTTGCGGTATGTCTGGCTGAAAAGCCGATTCTCCGGACAGAGGCATCGGGTACAGACTACCCGGTACCACTTTCACATGAAGCCGCGAAAACAACCCCTCTCGTCACGATTCAATCGGACGGGCTGAGCTCCCGCTGACCAAGACGCCAGGTCTGGTAGTCTGACTCCTCGTAGCCTTTGCGGTTGATGTAATCGAGCACACCCCAGAGACGGTAAAACTGGACGACCGAATCGACGCGCATGATCTCCTTGCCGTTCCTGTCGAAAAAGAGCAGGGTCGGTGCATGAAAGAGGCCCAGTTTGTCGGCCCAGTCGACAATCTTCATTGTTTTGCCGTCAGGGGTAGTGATCTCCCGCGTTGATGACATGTTCAGCTGCACGGCGTCCATTTTCTCGATTTCAGCAATGGTGCGCTCATCGTTCAGCGGCCCGGAATGCAGCAGGTCGCAGGCGTGGCAGTCTCCTTTCTCGAAGAAGACAACGAGCGGCTTGTCGCCGGGTGTTTGTGTTCGATCGAGACTCTCCGGCACATCCATGAAGAAGTCCCTTTCATTGAGACCCTCGGCGTAGAAAAACATGCCGGGCTCGGCCCGTGCGAGATAGTCACGGAAGGTCTCTTCCTCATAGAACTTTTCGGCAACATACTTCAGCGCTGCACGGAACTTGTAGGGCGGATAGAAGCCGCGCAGGCGGAAGACCGGCTTGCCGTTCTCGTCATAGAAGACCAGCGAGGGGGTGAAATTGGTCTGGTATTTCAGCGCCAGCTCACGCTCGCTCTGTTCCGTGCCGTCAGTATCGATAATGTCGTCGATATCCCAGATATCGATCGGTATGACATCAAAGTTCCTGCGCGTGTAGCTGACGATGTCGGGCTGGCCGAGATCTTTTTCGAGAAACTGCTCACAGTAACTGCAGCGCTTCTGCCCGAAATAGACCACGATGCCTTTCTTGCCTGCTGCAAGCGCCTCCTCGAGATCCTTGCGCAAATCACCAAAGGAGAGCTTGAACCAGTCCGGGTAGACAAGCTCCTCTTCCAGCATGGTGTCATCAAAGGGGTAGGCATCATCGCTGCCGTCCGCGCTGAAAGCCGGCAATGGTGCAGCGGTCAGCAGGACCAGCAGCAGGAATGGATGCAACCGCATGGCAACTCCTCGGTGTGTTTGTCGTTATATCAGGAGCGGTCTCACGGGAACCACTCTATCTGGACTCGAGCGTGTTGAACCTGTAAACGAGGCCGACATCCAGAACCTCTGTATCAAGGTCGCCCTTCAATGACCTGAGTTTACCTGCCATGAGGGCAAAATCCAGATTCTTCGAGAGCCTCCAGCTCAGCCCGACCATTGGCTGGAGGATAGCGCCACCGCTTGTATTGATGCCGCCTCCTCCGGCAGGGCCGGCCAGCAACTCGGCCCGGATTGACAGGCGGTCTGAGAGCATCTGCCTGTATCCTGCACCAAGCAGGCCCGTCGCGTACCCGCCCGCATCGCCTTCGTAAGCCGCCGCTGCCTGGCCCGTCACGTAGAAACGCTCGGAGAGCATGCGATCAGCCTTTATGGCGATGAGATTGACATCCCCGCCACCTGCGTCCTTGCGCAGAGTTGGATCGGAAAGATAGGTGACATGGGAACCACGCAATGCCCACTTGCCTGTGCGGACAGATTCCGAAGGTATGCGGCTTTCCACGTCTGCAGGGGTCACCATCCCTGTTGCGTAGCGCAGTGAAACGCGCGCCATTCCGGCCTCGAAGGTGCCATCCGGCGCATCGATGATGCCATAGTCCAGTCCGAGCGAGAGCGCACCTGTCAGCGCGACTTCTGCGCCGAGACTCACCTTGTAGATGAAACCGCCACCGGTATCGATGCTACCGCCGCCCGCCGCACCGGCGGCAAGCCGAGCCTGTAAAGCAAGCCTGTCGGTCAGGGGATAGCGATAACCGACACCACCGAGAAGTTCGGCATAGCCGTCGGCATCACCACGAAACGCGGCTGCCGATTCGAGAAAAAACCAGGCGTTGCTGTTGATGTAGCGACCGAGCTCGATACCGGCAAGCGTCATATCCTGCACGCCTGCAGCCTGTCTGGCACTGCTGGTCGGGGAATAGTGTTGCAGCGTTGGCGCGATATAGACCGACGCCATGCGTAAATCGAGCCCGGAAAGATCACCAACTTTATCGTCATCGGCAAAGAGACTGCGGAAAGGAAACTCCGCGACGAGGGCAACCTGGTCGCTGTCGATATTGCCGTTCGGAAACCGGACCTTCGAGTATTCGAGCCCGAGCGCGAATGTCCCGAAATCGTAGAGCGCCCCGGCATGCGGCCTGAGCATGAGGCCACCGCCCTGCGGGGCCGCTCCGCCACCACCGCCACCGACAAAGAGACCGCCATCCAGCACGAGTCTGCCGGCACGGTAGCGCAGACCCAATTCGCCCCCGCCGGTGAAGAACCCGCCGCGCTGCCCGGAAACCGCGCTGTAGACACCGAGGCCATAGTAGAAGGAAGAATGCTCATCGAGCTTGCTGTCGATCAGGTAGCCGAGACCGAGCAGGCCAAGTTTCTCGCTCCCGGGCAGCGTCAACTCCTCATAGCCTGCTCTCACCCTGTTATCGACGAGCAGGATGTCCGCCGCAAGATGGCCCGGCAGGAAGAGAAAGAGCGTGAGCAGGACAAACCGTTTCTTCATGAGATCTGCAATCGGCACCAGCGACAGCGGGCTGTCCCCATCCATGTTGACTGTTTCATGAACCAACTCTATCAGACGTGGCCACCCGTGGCTGTGACGACGCCGGAGAGATTGACAGCCTGCTAGAGTGTCGCGGTCAGCACAGCGCGCAGGGGTGAAGGATAGCCCTCGACGGTTCTGGATGGATCCGAGGGATCGAGAAAATCGGGCAGCGAATCGAACTGCATCCACTCGGTACTGTGCTGTTCATCGACACCCGTCCTGTTGAGATCGGCGACATGGACATCGCGGAAACCAGCGCGCTCCATCCAGCGCACGAGCGTCGGCGGGGATGGCAGGAACCAGACGTTACGCATCTGAGCATAACGCTCTGCTGGCAGCAGCACCTCGCCTTCCTTTCCCTCGATGACCAGTGTTTCCAGTACAAGCTCGCCTCCGGGCTTGAGGAACGATTTGAGTTGCAGCAGATGATCGATCGGTGAACGGCGGTGATAAAAAACTCCCATCGAGAAGACCGTGTCGAAAGCAAGCTGGTCGGACGGCAGCTGGTCGACACCGAGCGGCAACAGCCAGGCAGGCCATTTGTCGCTCACAAAGTGACGTACTGCTGCAAACTGGTGCATGAAAAGCCAGTTGGGATCGATACCGAGAACAAGTCGCGCACCCTCTCCAGCCATGCGCCAGACGTGGTAACCGTTACCACATCCGATATCGAGCACGCAGCGATCCCCGAGCGGCCTGATATGCGGAAGGATACGCTCCCATTTCCAGTCAGAGCGCCACTCGGTGTCGATCTGGACACCGTGCAGATGATAAGGCCCCTTGCGCCACGGACTGAGGCGCAACAGTCGCTCTTTCAGCGCTGCGACCTGCTGCGGTTGCAGTGCATCACCCGCTGCTGTCACGGATGAAGCCTGCAGCTCAACAAGTGATGCCTCGATCTCCGGCAGGTCATCGAGGGCGGCACGCCAGCGCGGGAGATCGCCATGCTGGCGGTTTCGTATCTCCTCTTCCACCTGGCCCGGCAGCTGTTGCGCCCATTGCCTCATGCCGGCCTGCTGAAGTGCCTGCACGAGGGAATCCATCCGGAAAAAGTCGAGGTCGGGCATCAGTTCCTGATTGCAATAAAGGAGCTGAAACCGAGGCAGTGGAACCACTGCTCGACGCGTCCAAAGCCTGCCTGTTGCAGCCTGTCGACATGCGCCCGCGCAGTTTCCGGAACGAGGATATTCTCAAGCGCCGTGCGTTTTTGACTGACCTCGAGTTCCGAGTAACCGTTGGCCTGCTTGAAAGCGTGATGCAGGCCGGTGAAAAGGTCATCCGGCATCGCGAGCTTTTCCGACAGGATCAATACGCCGCCAGGCATCATCCCCTGAGCAATATGCCTGATCATACTGTCGCGCTCGCTGAGAGGGATGAACTGCAAGGTGTAGTTGAGTACGACAACAGAGGCCTCTTCAAGCGTCACATCGCGCATGTCTGCACAAGTGAAGGTGACATCGACGGAGGCCGGGTAGTCATGGGCATGGCAGAGATCGAGCATCGCCTGCGAACTGTCGATGGCATGAATGGTCGCAGGCTGCCCGAGCTGGCGAGCGATCGACAGGGTTGATGCGCCCTGTGAACAGCCGAGGTCGTAGATACGACTGCCCGGCTGGTAATAGCGTGCTGCGATGACCCCCGTCAGCGCGATGACGGTGCCATAACCCGGGACAGAGCGCCGGATCATATCCGGGAAGACGGCTGCAACCTTGTCGTCGAAAACGAACGCCTCGACATCCGCCAGCGGCTCGGCATAGAGACGGTCCCGCCGGTCACTCATGGTCTTGCCGCCCGTCCCCGTCATCAATGGTGATGTCCAGACCCTGACCAATCCGTCGTCTGGCAGCAAGGTCCGCCCCCATGAAGCAGGCGTTGCACTGTCCTGAACGATTCACCTGAGCAGACAGGCCTTTCCAGCAGACACCTGCAATGCACACAAGCCCCTTCCGTTCACTGTTCCCGATTCGTTTCATCTTCGACGATCCGCACAAGCCAGACTCTGGGTAGCTGCCCAGCCGGCGTCTTCCTGCTGGTCCCAGCCAACCATATGTTGCCTGATATCGCTTTCGGCTGCAGCCTCTGCAACAGCCGGAAGCGTTAGAAACTCGCGCGAAGATCCCTTCCACATCACGATCATCTTCTCGACCAGAACGGGGTTCTCGTCGGCAGAGATACGCCAGTGCTGCCCGGCAGGCAGGATCTTCTGACTGGAGGCAAAGAGTTCCTCATGGAGTGTCGACTCCTGGAATTTGTTAGTGGCGCGCAAAACGGACAGTGGCGCGAGGGTCACCGGCAACTGGACACAATGGCTCTCGATTGACTGCATGACCGGAAAAAAAGGGCTCTTGCCAAGAACGTCGGATGCAAACGCCAGGCCGGCCTGTTGCTCGAACTCGAACAGCCATGGATTGACCTGAAAATCGGTCGCTGCATGGCTTGCAGGATTCACATTGAAGAGATCCTGCCAGCTTTCGAGTGCGCGTTTCCACTGAGTGCGTGTCCATTCCCTGTCGGCATGCGCTGCCATGGATGCCCACGCGGAAGTGTCCCAGGGTGCCATGCCCAGGTCATGGCCTGCCTTTTCGATCACTCGGAAAATATCCGCATGTGCGAGAAGATGGTTCGAGGCAGTGAGGCGCCGGAAAAAGCCGCTGTCGCGGCCCGGACCGAGGGAAATGAAAAACGTCACGCTGATCTCGTAGGCACTGAACAGTGCCAGCAACCGTTCCAGGCCGGTCGTTGCACCTGAAACAGTCTCGACGATGACACTGATGGTCGTTCGCATGACCCGGGAAGAGACTGCTCAGTCGGTCGTGCAGCTGCCTGACTTTTCGTAGACAGACATGATGGCCTTGAGCTCCCTGAGAACGGCACGGTTCTCTTCGGAGGAAAGCTGGCGGGTTTCCGGCAGCCTTTCTCCCTCCTCGAGGACGGCGATGTCTTCCCACACGGCCCTGCAACCCTTCTTGCAGAGATGCTCGACACAGGACTCGACAACGCGTGATTTCATGGCTGAAGCGATTGAGACACCGGGCATATCATGACCAGGCTTGCACAAGCCAGTTCTCAAGCGGCACATTGGTCGCCGGCTCTCCCACGTCAGTGACCAGCGCCCTTGAGCACATTGACCATGGACTCGCAGACATCCTTCGCATCACCGAAAACCAGCGAGCAGTTATCCTGGTAATAGAGCAGGTTTTCAACACCCGAGTACCCTGGACGCATAGAACGCTTGATGACAAAAACGTGGCGGGCCTTGCCTGCCTCCAGAATCGGCATGCCATAGATCGGACTCGACGTATCATCCTTCGCTGCCGGATTGACGACATCGTTGGCGCCAACGATGAGCGCGACGTCGGCCGTGGCGAACTCGGGGTTGACCTCATCCATCTCAACAACATTATCGTAGGGAATATCAGCCTCGGCCAGCAGGACGTTCATATGTCCTGGCATCCGTCCTGCAACAGGATGTATCGCAAATTTTACTGCGACACCGCGTGCCTCTAGCTGATCCATAAGTTCCTTGAGCGCATGCTGCGCCTGGGCAACAGCCATACCGTAACCGGGAACGATCAACACCTTGTTGGCATCTTCCATCCAGTAGATGGCGTCCTCGACGGCTGCTGACTTGACGCCCTTTTCAGCTGCCTCTCCTGCAGCACTTGAACCACCCCCGTCACCGCCGCCAAAACCACCGAAGACCACATTGATGATCGAACGATTCATGGCACGGCACATGATGAGCGACAGGATAGCGCCCGAGAAACCGACCAGGGCGCCGACAATGATCAGCAGGTTATTCTCCAGCGTGAAGCCGGTTGCGGCCGCAGCCCAGCCCGAGTAAGAGTTCAGCATCGAGACGATGACCGGCATATCGGCACCACCAATCGGAATGATCAGGGTGAAGCCGAGCACGAAGGCGAGGATGGTCATCATGGCCAGCGAGGTCACATTCTCGGTCATGGCGAAGTGGATGCCGAAGCCGATGGCCGCGATGGCGATGAGCGCGTTCAGCAGGTGCTGACCCTTGAAGATCACGGGCTTGCCGGAAATGATGCCCTGCAGCTTGCCGAAAGCGATGACTGAGCCCGAGAAGGTTATAGCGCCAATGATGATGCCCGCTGAAAGTTCTCCCATGAGCACCGGGTTCAGCAAACCGGCCGACTGCCTGTTGATGAAGGTACCGAGTGCGACGAGCACAGCGGCCATACCGACAAAGCTGTGCAGGGCCGCGACGAGCTGTGGCATGGCCGTCATCTGGATCCTGGCCGCGACCAGCGAGCCGATCACGGCACCCGACGCGATACCTGCGATAATGAAGCCGTAGGAGCTGATCTCGGCACCCAGCAGCGTTGCCACGATGGCGATGGCCATTCCCGCCATCCCGTAGTAATTGCCGCGGCGCGCGGATGCAGGGTGCGTCAGTCCCTTGAGCGCGAGAATAAAGAGGATCGCTGAGACCAGGTAAGCGATGGCCTGGGCATTGACTGAAAGTTCCATCGTGCCGGCTCCTTATTTCTTGTCTTTTCTGAACATCGCCAGCATCCGGTTTGTCACCAGGAAGCCGCCGAAGACATTGATGGAAGCAAGGAAAACGGCGAAGAAGCCGATGATTTCCGTGACGGTGCCGGCGTTCTCGAATCCCGCGACCAACAGCGCGCCGATGATCACGATACCCGAGATGGCATTGGTCAATGCGACCAGGGGTGTATGCAGTGACGGTGTGACGCCCCAGATCACCCAGTAGCCGATAAAGCAGGACAGGACAAAGATATAGAGTGCAACCAGTGGTTCAGACATGGATCGGTTCTCCGGATTCTAGCTTCAGGCCTCGGTGACCAGTGACGCCTGGGTGATCTCGTCATCCTCCAGGTTCTTCAGCACGGGGCCTTCTTCACCGGCGTCAAACATGATGCCGATCAGGTTGAAAAGGTTGTTCGCGTAAAACTGGCTGGCATCGGATGCCACCATCGAAGGGTAGTTGGTGTGGCCGACGATAATGACACCATGTTTTTCGACGACCTTGCCCGCTTCAGAGAGTGGGCAGTTGCCTCCCGTCGCAGCAGCGAGATCGATGATGACCGAGCCCTCGCGCATGCGCTCGACGACATCGGCAGGAATCAGGACCGGCGCCGGCCGACAGGGAATCAGTGCAGTCGTGACAATGACATGCGCCTTGGCGAGTTCGTCGGAGAGCAGTTCCTGCTGGCGCTTCTTCGCTTCATCAGACAACTCCCTTGCATACCCCCCCTCGCCTGCACCACTCTCGCCGACGTCGATATCGATGTACTTGGCACCCAGGGACTCGATCTGCTCGCGTGTCTCCGGGCGGATATCGTAGGCATGGACATCGGCACCAAGACGACGCGCCGTGGCAATTGCCTGCAGGCCAGCAACGCCAGCACCGAGCACAACAAGGCGTGCGGGCTTGGCAGATCCGGCAGAGGTCATCATGAGCGGCAGGAAGCGACCATAATGGACCGCAGCCTCGATGACAGCGCGGTAACCGGCAATGTTGCTCTGTGAGGAGAGCGCATCCATCGACTGGGCACGGGAAATTCGTGGAATGCGTTCCATGCCGATCGTCACGATGTGCTTCTCGAGCAGCTTGTTGATGGTGCCGTCGTCCTCGCAATCCTCGAGATGGCTGATCAGAATTGCCTTCTCACGAAGTCCCTGGACGATCTCGGGGGTCGGTTTGCGGACAGAAAGGACCATGTCGGCTGCCAGCGCCTCGCTCCTTTCGACGAGCTGAGCCCCGGCCTCGGCATACTGCGGATCGTGGAAATGGGAAGGTTCGCCGGCACCCTTTTCGACAGCCACCTCGAACCCCTTTTTGACGAGCTTGGCGACGACATCCGGCGTGCTCGCAACGCGCTTCTCCCCGTCGAACGTCTCTCTGATAACCCCGATCTTCATGCGCTTCTGTGTCAATGACTGAGTAAAATCGGACCATTATGGTGCGTGACGCGGTGCGACTCAACCGAAAAAATTAGAAATTGCTAATCTTCCATGGCTTTTGCAGTCTGCTCTTCCCTGCGTTTGGCCGTGATGATATGCCCGGCCGGGAGAGTCCCTGTGATAAACTCCGCGCAGCATTTTTTCCATGGATCTGCACCACATGAGTGAGCAAGCACGTCTGCCCTGGTTTCCCGTCTCCTTCTTCTCCATGATCATGGGGCTTTCCGGCTACACGCTGGTCTGGATCAAGATTGACGAGCTCGGCATCCTCGGCTTTTCGCCAGTGGAAATCTTCGCCGCGCTGTCGATCGCGCTCTTTATCGTTCTCTCAGCGCTCTACACCATCAAGATTTTCAGGCATCGCCAGAGCGTCGTCGATGAGCTCAACCATCCGGCTATGTTGAGCTTTTTTCCAACCATCACCATCAGCCTGATTCTCATCGGCACCTTTATGTCGACCTGGCTGCCATCTCTGGCGTTGGTGATCTGGCTCATCGGGGCTCTCGGGCAGCTGGTTCTGACGCTGCTGATTCTCACGCGCTGGATACACCATGATCACTTCGAGATACACCATATCAGCCCGGCATGGTTTATCCCTGCCGTCGGCAACATCCTGGTGCCGCTGGCCGGTGTCGCGAATGCGCCGATGGAACTCAACTGGTTCTTCTTCAGCATCGGACTGCTGTTCTGGATCGTGCTCTTCACGATCATCATGTACCGCATGGTTTTCCACCACCCGATGCCGGAAAACCTGCTGCCAACACTCTTTATCATGGTTGCGCCGCCTGCTGTCGGCTGCATTTCCTACCTGCATCTCGAGCCCGACCTGGACAATTTCGCACGCTTTCTCTACTACAGTGCCCTGTTTTTGACCATGCTGTTGCTCGTCCAGATACCGCGTTTCGCACGCCTGCCCTTCTCGCTCTCCTGGTGGGCATACTCCTTTCCGATGGCCGCCATGACGGTTGCCTCGCTGATGATGTACGAGGAAACCGCCAACGCTGCTTTTCTCGTCATCTCCTACACTCTCTTGCTGCTGGTGAGCGCGCTGATTCTTCTGCTGCTGGTTCGCACATTCAGCGCGGCAAGACACAACCGCATCTGCCTGCCCCCAAAAGCCTGACCCTTGGGGGGTTGATATTTGACCCGGCCAGCGACATTCTTCATCGGCACAACTTATTAGGATACAGACACTGATATGCGCCCAGCACAGCTCGAAGTCATTCTCGACCAGGAATTCCTCAGCACGAAGGAAGGTCACCATACGCCCGTCATGCTGTGGGGCCCGCCCGGTGTCGGCAAATCGCAGATAGTGGCGCAGATCGGCGCCAGGCATGACGTCCCTGTCATCGATATCAGGCTGTCGCAAATGGAACCTTCGGACCTGCGCGGTATCCCCTTTCGCACCGGTGAACATGTCGAATGGGCAACACCGGCAATTCTGCCGGATGCGCAAAGACATGGCGAAGAGGGCATCCTTTTTCTGGATGAAATCACTTCGGCACCGCCGAGCGTCTCGGCCGCGGCCTACCAGCTGATCCTCGACCGCCGTCTCGGTGAATACGAGGTCCCCGACGGCTGGGCGATTTTCGCGGCCGGCAACCGCCAGGGCGACCGCGGCGTGACCTATACCATGCCGGCACCACTGGCGAACCGTTTCTCGCATTTCGAGTTCGAGACCAACCTTGATGACTGGGTTGCGTGGGCCTATGCGAACGGCATCGACGAGCGCGTGATCGGATTCCTGCGCTTCCGCCCGGAACTCCTGTTTGACTTCGATCCGGCACATAACCCGGTTGCTTTTCCGTCACCACGTTCCTGGGAATTTGCGCACCGCGGATTGCAGAAGTTCGGCAACCAGCCTGCAATCCTCCAGGGAACCCTGCAGGCCTGTGTCGGACCGGCAGCCGGTGTTGAAATTCACGCTTTCGTGAACAGTCTTGACCAGATGCCTGACCTCGATGGCATCGTTGAAGGGACAGAAATGGCCGTCCCGAAAGAGATCGACCTGCAATATGCCGTTGCAGCTGCGCTCGTTGGCCGAGCCATCAAGGCAAAAGAGGGGCCGGATACCAATCGCGTCATCGGAAACATCCTGCGCTATGCCCAGAGCTTTCCGCAGAGGGAAATGGGCGTCATGCTGGTTTCTGACATGCACCGCGCCATCGGCGAACCGCTCTTCCAGGTCCCTGAATTTGCTGACTGGGCCAAGGCGATAGCCGACGTCATGCTCTTCGAATAGAGACCCGGGAGAGGAAACGCCGTGCAATCGGTCGAAACCAAGCTTGCCGCAGCCCGCACCAAACTGATTCTCGACAAGCCCTTTCTGGGCGCACTGGTTCTGCGTCTCCCGATGAAAGCCGCCAACAAGGAGTGGTGCCCGACAGTCGCAACCGATGCGCGTGCCTTCTACTACAACACCGAGTACATCGAGGAACTGACCCTCGACCAGACCCAGTTCATGCTTGCCCACGAGGCACTGCACTGCGCGCTGTGCCACTTCGCACGCCGCGGACACCGCATCAAGCACCGCTGGGATCTTGCCTGTGATTTCGCAATCAACCCCCTGCTGATCGAGGAGGGACTCAAGCCCCCGCCCGATGCCCTCTGGATGGACGAATACAAGGGCATGACGGCCGAGGAGATCTACCCGCTCATCGAGGATGACGATGAGATGGAGACCCTTGACCAGCACATGTATGACAGCGACAGCGAGGGTGGCGGAAGTGGCGACAGCGATGGCGGTAGCGGCGACAGCGGACCACAAACGAGCGGCGAGTCCCCACCTCCGCAAGGTGAACCGCAGGATGATGAATCCGGCGGCGGCAACAGGCAGGAACTCGACGAGAATGAGCGCGGTGGCTCCACTCCTTCCGAACAGCAGGACGAGGCCGTTGGCGAGACAGACAACCCGGTTCCCGGGGAGCAGGACGAGGCACCGCCCCCGCCATTGACCCCGGACGAAAAAGAGACGCTTGGCGTCCAGTGGCAACAGCGCATGGCCGGTGCAGCGCAACAGGCGATGCAGGCCGGCAAGTTTGGCGGAACCATTGCACGGCTGATCGACCACCTGTTGCAACCGCAACTGCCCTGGCGCATGATTCTCTCCCGATATCTCTCGATGCTCGCTCGCGACGATTTCAGCTACATGCGTCCTTCACGACGCGAGGGCGATGCCATCTACCCCTCCCTGCGCAGCGCCATGGTCGATGTCGTCGTCGCGGTCGATACCAGCGGCTCCATCAAGGAAAAGGAGATCAACGAGTTCATTTCCGAGATCGACGCCATCAAGGGCCAAATCCGCGCACGCATCACGCTGCTGCCCTGTGACGCCTCGATCGGGGAGGGAGCACCCTGGCACTATGAACCCTGGGAGGAATTCAAGATGCCGGAAAAGCTCCATGGCGGAGGCGGCACCGATTTTCGCCCGGTTTTCGAGTGGGTCGACCGCGAGGGCATCCAGCCGGAACTCCTGATCTATTTTACGGACGCTGAAGGGCCCTTCCCCAAGGAACCCCCATCCTATCCCGTGGTCTGGCTCATCAAGGGCAGGGAACTCGTTCCCTGGGGTGAACGCGTCCAGTTGAACTGACGCTCTCACACCGGCTCTAATGCAGGTAGTGAAGACCACCCGCAGAAACTGACCGGACAAAATGACGCGACAGTTCAACAGACTCCTTTGCGCCCTGCTGCTCTATGCCTGGACGCTCCAGCCTGCACTCGCACTTGATCTGAGCCTGCCCGACATGGGCGACTCGTCGGGCAGTCATCTGGGCTCGAACCTGGAAGCGAAACTCGGACGTGCTTTCATGCGCTACGTGCGCGCGCACAGTGATGTCGTCGATGATCCGCTTGTCAGTTCCTACCTCCAGTCAGTCGGGAACAAGCTCGCACGGCACAGCGATACCCGCGGCAGAAATCTCACCTTTTTTGCTGTCAAGGACCCGAGTATCAACGCCTTCGCCGGCCCGGATGGCTATATCGGCGTCCACAGTGGTCTGATACTCGAGGCGGAAACAGAGAGTGAACTGGCTGCAGTACTGGCTCACGAGATCGCCCATGTCGGACAGCGCCACCTTGCCCGCATGATCGAGGCGACGAACCAGATGTCGCTTCCAATGGCCGGCCTGCTTCTGGCTGCCATAGCGCTCGGTGCAGCTGGCGCTGGCAGCGCAGCGGCAGCGGCTGCACTCGGTGGCCAGGCTGCGATGGTGCAAAAGCAGATCAACTTCACACGCGCAAATGAGCGGGAGGCCGACAATATCGGTATTCGCATTCTTGCCCGCTCGCAATACGACCCGCGCGCCATGGCCTCGTTTTTCCAAAAGCTTGGCCGCTCCTCTCGCAGCGGTGCGGTCACAGTCCCGGAATTTCTGCAAACGCATCCGGTCAGCTCAGACCGCATCGCCGAGGCGCTGGGACGCTCGGAGAAATTTCCGCTCAACATGGCACCCGAAGATTTGCGCTTTCATCTCGTGCGTGCCTCCCTGCGCGCACAACAGTTCGACAGCTCCCGCAGTGCCATACAGCACTTCGAATCGACACTGAGGGAGGGCCGTTACCGTAATGAAGAAGCCGAACGCTATGGCTATGTCCAGGCACTGTACAGGGGCAGACAGTACAGCAAGGCCATGCAGGAATTGAACAAACTCCTCGGCAAGCGCCCTAGGGATCCTTACTACCGGGTCACCAGAGCACGTATCGCGCTTGCCCAGGGCAACAAATCCCTGGCTGTATCAAGCGTCAGTAACATGGATACCTCCAGTATTGGCTCCAGATCAGGGTCCCTGCTGAAAGCAGAGGTGATGCTGCAGGCAAGGCAGCCATCAAGGGCTTACAGCATACTCAAACAACTCTCCAGGTCCAGCAGTGATGATGCCCACGTCATGCGACTGCTGGGACGTGCAGCCGCCGGCGCAGGGAAAACGGCAGAGTCCCATCGCGCGCTTGCTGAATACCACTATCTGAGCGGTGAGCTGGAGGCCGCCGTACAGCAACTGGGCATCGCTCTTCGAACACCGGGAATCGGATTTCATGAGAAGTCGAAGCTCGAAGCGCGACTACGTGAAATCGACACGGAAATCCGTGCAATCAAGAAAAACGCCCGCGCCGGACTGTTTTGAAAAACCTCAAGTTATTAGTGTTTTCTTATATGAAAACAGGACCTTGCATAATCGAGCCCATCTAGTATCCTAATGCCTCCCATTGAGAGATGGCCGGATGGAATAAAACTGTTCTGCAAATCATCTCAGTGACGCTAGAAGAATTACTAATCCCTTGAGGAGGAGCTTAAGTATGCGGAAACCCGCCACACTCGCCGCTGTTGCATCCCTTGCGACACTGCTCGGAGGAGTCTTTGTCGCTCCCCAGTCAGTTCAAGCTGAGGCGGCAGAAGACGTAATCAAGAAGGGCAAGGCAGTTGCTATGGATCGCAGGAAGGGTAATTGCATTTCCTGCCACATGATGGATGACGGCGTCTCACCAGGTAACCTTGGACCACCACTGGTTGCCATGAAGGCCCGTTTCCCAGACAAGGAAAAACTGCGTAGCCAGATTTCTGACCCGGAAACAGCGAATGCAAACACACGCATGCCCCCTTTCGGCAAGCATGGAATTCTGACGGATGACGAACTCGATGCAGTCGTCGAATACGTCTATACGCTGTAATCCGCCTAACTTTTCATTTTAGTTTGTATATTCGGGAGAAAATACTCATGCAAACAGATACCAAACGTCGCGTATTTCTGAAGGGCTCTGTCGCTTCAGGCGCGGTCGCTGCCGCTGTTGGCGCAGGCCTGCTTACACCGCAAATGGTCCTCGCCGAATGGAACAAGGCTGCTTTCGAATCCAAGACAGTTGAAGATGTTGTCAAGAACCTGGGCCTTGATGGCGGTGAAGAGAGCGCCGATATCAACATCAAGGCACCGGACATCGCCGAGAACGGTGCAGTTGTTCCCGTTACTGTTGATGTGGGCATGGATGGCGTCGAGAGCATCGCCTTCATCGTCAAGGAGAACCCCTCCCCGCTGGTTGCTACTTTCACCATGGGTGAAGGTGGGGTTCCCTTTGCGCGTACCAACATCAAGATGGGCAAGACCAGTGACGTCATCGCCATGGTTACGGCCGGCGGAAAGACCTACATGGCCAAGAAAGAGGTCAAGGTCACCATCGGTGGTTGCGGCGGTTAATCGTCAGGCCATCCAATCAGACGACCAACAGAATTACAGATAGAGGTAAATAGATAATGTCCAGCATGAAGGTGAAAGCCAAAGAGAAGGACGGTATCGTCGAGGTCAAGGCCCTGATCAAGCATCCGATGGAGACTGGTCAGCGCAAGGACAAGAAAACCGGCAAACCGATCCCTGCACATTTCGTCCAGCAGATCACCGTTGAGCAAGGCGGTAAAACCCGCGTATCAGCTGACTGGAGCGGAGGCGTTTCCAAAAACCCACTGATCTTCGTCAAGTTCAAGGGTGGCGCCAAAGGTGACATGGTCAAGGTAGCCTGGACCGATAACCAGGGAGGCTCTGACACGGCCGAAGCAGAAATAAAGTAAAAACAGCCATGCCCCGCAAGGGGCATGATGTTTTCCACCTTGGGAGGAAATGCATGAATAAACTACTCATCACGGCTGCAACTGTGGCAGCCATCAGCCTGGCACCGGCCATGGCAAACAAGAAGGCGACTGAGACGACTCCTGAAGAAGACGTGAAGGCCTATCAGGACTACTTTACCAAGCGCTTCAATAACGAGGTTCCGCTCAACGAGTTCCAGAACGGTGTCTACTCCATCGACGAGGGTTCCCGTGAAAACTGGGAGGCCATCGAGGAATTTCCACCGTACGAGCCCTTCGTCGAGGAAGGCGAAGAGATGTGGAACACGCCCTTCGCCAATGGCAAGAGCTACAAGGACTGCTTTCCGGACGGACCTGCCTTGCGTGGCAACTATCCCTACTGGGACGCCGACCGCAAGATGGTCATGACCCTGCCGCTTGCCATCAACGAGTGTCGCGAAGCCAATGGCGAGAAACCACTCAAGTACAAGAAAGGCCCGATCGCCACGCTGCTCGCCTATATCGGCTACGAGTCTCGCGGCCAGAAGACCAACGTTGTCATTCCGGAAGGTGATGCAGATGCACTTGCGGCTTATAATGCCGGCAAGAACTTCTACTTTGCCCGCCGCGGCCAGCTGAATTTCTCCTGTGCGCACTGCCACTTCGAGAGCTCCGGCATGAATGTCCGCAGCGATATCCTGAGTCCGGCGCTTGGTCACACGACCGGCTGGCCTGTCTACCGCTCCAAGTGGGGCGAGCTCGGCACCCTGCATCGCCGTTTCAGCGGCTGCAACAAGCAGGTTCGCGCGAAGGACTTCCCGGCACAGGGTGAGGAATACCGCAATCTCGAGTACTTCCTGACCCACATGAGCAATGGTATCGAGTACAACGGTCCATCCGCTCGCAAGTAATTCACACCCCTGTGAATCTGAAGCCCGGTCAACGACCGGGCTTTTTTTATCTCCTGTAGAAGTCCATGCCGAATCGACGATAGGTCCACTGGTACTGTTCAGGTGAAACCCTGACCAGTGCCTCGACAGCATCATTGACAGCAGCGGCAGACATTTCTGCAGAAGAATCGCTGACTGTCTTGTCGACCGTATGAAATCGAACCCTGAATCCCTTTCCGCGGGGCAGACGTTCTGCATAGGCCGCGACGACCGGCGCACCGGTCTTGCGTGCGAGCTTCGAAATCAGGGTCATGGTCGGCGCAGGATGGCCAAAAAACGGTGCCATTACGCTGCTCTGTTCAAGCTCCTTGGGAACCTGATCCGGCAGGATAGCAACGATCTCCCCGTTTCTGAGCGCCGACATCAAGGCACGTATGCCCTGCATGTCGGTCGGCGCCGTCTTCGCGCCGGTGGCGATCCTGCCCTGATCCATGATAGAGCTCAGCCACGCCTGGCGTGGCGGGCGGTAAAGCACGGTTGTCGGGCCGGCTGCAGTGATCGCATGCAGACCGACCTCCCAGTTGCCGAGGTGTGGTGCCGCGATGATCACTCCCCTGCCCTGCTCAAGCAGGCGGCGGATCTCGTCTGTGAATGTCTGACCTTCAAGGCGCTTTCGCCAATACTCCCTGGAAGCGAGCCATGACTTTGGCAGCTCGGTAATCAACTTGCCGTTCTCGCGCAGTGTTTGTTGCACGAGGTCCTGCTGCTCCCGCTCCTGAAGTTCCGGAAAACAGAGTCGGATATTGATCTCGGCAGTTTTCCTCTCCCGGCCATTGAGATGCCAGGCCAGCCTGCCGAGCAGGCTACCGGTAGCCTGCGCGCCGGAAAGTGGCAGCATTGCAAACAGCCTGATGAAGAATTCGGTCATGAAATCGGGATACACAAAGGTTAAGATCGCTGCGAATCCACGCACTCTACCAGATCTGATGGAAGAAGCTGAGCCACAGGTAACACCCATCGACGGCTATCTCGAGACACTCCATAAGCTCCTGGCTACTTATGGCCTCGGGCTTGAACGAGTCGGCGATAGAGATCCTATTCCCGGGAGCTTCTGGGGAGAGCCCGAAGCCGGTCTCATTGGCAACAGGCTCTATGTCCGTCGGGACACTCCCCTGCACTCCGCGTTTCATGAGGCATGTCACTATATCTGCATGGACGAAAACAGGCGCAAGGAGCTCGACACCAATGCCGGCGGTAGCGTCGAGGAGGAGAACGGCGTCTGCTACCTGCAGATACTGCTCGCTGACTACCTGGCGGGCTATGACCGGGAAAGAATGATGAATGATATGAATGCCTGGGGGTACAGCTTCCGTCTCGGCAGCAGCCGCGCATGGTTCGAGCAGGACGCGGATGATGCAAGGAAATGGCTGCTCGAGGCTGGTATCATTCTCGACAACAACACACCGTCATGGAAACTCAACAGTTAACAGGAACACAGATGATTCGTAAATGCCTCTTTCCCGCCGCCGGTTACGGCACCCGCTTTCTCCCTGCCACCAAGGCCATGCCGAAGGAGATGCTGCCGATCGTCGACAAGCCACTGATCCAGTATGGTGTCGAGGAAGCCGTCAGTGCGGGCATGAACAACATCTGCATGGTCACCGGTCGCGGCAAACGCGCGCTTGCCGATCACTTCGACACCAGCTATGAGCTGGAACACCAGATCAAGGGATCAGCAAAGGAAGAATTGCTGAACGAAATCCGCGCCCTGATCGACCACTGCATCTTTACCTATACACGCCAGATCGAGATGCTGGGCCTTGGACATGCCGTTCTGACAGGGGAAGCACTGGTCGGCAACGAACCTTTCGGTGTGATCCTCGCTGACGACCTCTGCATCAATCCCGGTGGCGAGAGTGTCATGCAGCAGATGGCACGAATCTACGAGGAACACCAGTGCTGTGTTGTTGCGATCGAGGAAGTGCCCAAGGAAGAGATCCACAAGTACGGTGTCATCGCTGGCGAGAAAATCAACGATGATCTCTACCGCATCACAGACATGGTGGAAAAACCTGCCCCGGAAGAGGCCCCCACGAATCTTGCGATCATCGGTCGCTATATTCTGACTCCCGAGATCTTCGACGTGATCCGCAATACACCACCCGGCCTTGGCGGCGAAATACAGTTGACCGACGCCCTGCTTCACATGGCGAAAGAAGGCAAGGTGCTGGGCTACAGGTTCAAGGGTCAACGGTACGACTGCGGCAGTCTCGAGGGTTTCGTGAAAGCGACGAACGCACTTTACGAGATGAAGACATAACCACCCTTCAGCCATGCGCCACCTTCTGGTCATCACAGGAGATAGCCAATGGTGTTATGAGCAGGCGCGCAGTTTTCTCGAGAGCCGGGAAGGAACACTCTGGCTCACCAATTCAAAAAAGGCACCGGATGCCATCCCGACAAGCAAGGCGCGGCAATTTCTCGGCAGGGAATTCAACGCCGTCGTCTTCGACATGCACACAGGCCTTGACCCTGACGCCCTTGGCGCAATCAGCGGCACGATCAGGGACGGCGGCTGCCTGCTCCTGCTTGCACCACCACTGGAGACATGGACTGCTTTCAGAGATCCCTGGTATGCACGCATCGATACCTGGCCACCCCATGATGGTGACTTTCCCGGCTACTATCTCGGCTACCTGCAAAAGCTGATTGTTCCGGGCCCAGGCCTTCATCTCGTCACCCGGGACAGGAACCCTCATTTGCCCGGGATCGCCGAACCAGTACCTGCAACACGCCGGTCGACCCGGGACCAGCTTGAGGCAATCGCTGCTATCTGCCATGTTGCAACCGGACACGCGCGAAGACCTCTGGTCATCACCGCCGACAGGGGCAGGGGCAAAAGTGCTGCGCTTGGGTTCGCCACTGGAGACCTGCTCAAAGCCGGGCAAAAGCGCATACTCCTGACAGCACCCTCCCGCAGCGCTGTCGAACCGGTTTTTCGCCATGCCCTCGAGACCCTGCCCGGCGCGGTGATGGCAAGGGAAAGTCTGCTCGAGCACGTCAATGGCATGCTGGAATTCCTGCCTCCCGATGAAATGGCTCACAGGACACCTCCCGCCGACTTGCTGCTGGTCGACGAGGCCGCAGCCATCCCTGCCACCCTGTTAAAAAAGCTGCTGCTGGCCAATAACAGGATTGTTTTCTCGACCACGGTACATGGCTACGAGGGAACAGGGCGCGGTTTTGCAATCCGTTTTCGTCAAATTCTTGACAAGCTCAGACCGCAATGGCGTGACTTGAGGCTCCGTGAGCCGATTCGATGGCAAGCGGCCGACCCGCTTGAAGCCTTTATCGCGCGCGCCCTGCTGTTCGACGCCGAGCCGGCGAGCACGGAGCAATTCGTCAGTGCCGGAGCTGATGCCATCGAACTTGTCGAAACCACCCAGGCTGAACTCAGCCATGACCCCGCCCTGCTCTCACAGGTCTTTGGCCTGCTGGTGAATGCCCATTACCAGACACGTCCCTTCGACCTGCGTTACATGCTGGATGGCAGGAACATGCGCATCCTGCTGGCCAAACAGCAGGACAAAATCGCCGGTGTCCTGCTTTCTGTCGCTGAAGGCGCTTTTGGTGATCAGCTCGCCGAAGAGATCCTGTCCGGGAAGCGACGCCCTCAAGGCAACCTTGCGCCACAGAGTCTCGCCCTGCACCTGCAAGAGAAGGGATTCCTCGATTGTCGCCATGAGCGCATCCTGCGTATCGCCGTACACCCCGACCTGCAACGCTCCGGCATCGGCTCGCGCATGCTGCAATGGCTGGGCTCGAAGAGTGATGTCGACCTGCTTGCAACCAGCTTCGGCGCAACAGCCGAACTGTTGCGATTCTGGAAATCCTGCGGCTTCAGCGAGGCACGCATGGGACTCAGTCGTGATGCGGCAAGTGGCAGTCATTCATTGCTGATGCTTCACCCGCTGACCGGGAGAGGCCGGATATTACAGCAGCAGGCTTTTGACCGTTTTCATGAACTGCTGTTCTTCCTGTTACCAACCAGCCTCAAGGGGCTTGAAAGCGATCTCGTGTGTGATCTGATGCATGTTCCCGGAAGGAGCAGGAATCCCCTCGACGGGACAGCAAGACACAGGTTGTATCGTTTTGTCTCCCTTGGCCTGCCGCAGGACACGATCCTCCCCGAGCTGGACGCACTTGTCCGCAGCTGCGGGAGCCGTGGCAGACTCCACCTGCTTTCGAAGATTCACAGGGAATTGCTTGTCGCCCTGGCTCTTCAGAAAAGAGGCTCTCGTGAGCTGGTCGATTCGTTGCCGGTGGACGGCAAGCGTAAGCTTGAAAGGCTGTTGCGAGAAGCTGTCGGGGAACTTCTCGAGGTGTGCGAAAGGTCCGAAGAGATCAGTTACTGATCAGGTTCAGGTACTCCATGCGCGTAGCTTGCGAGGTGCGGAAGGTACCAAGCATGACAGAGGTCTTCATGACGGAATTCTGTTTCTCGACACCACGCATTTTCATGCAGAGATGCTCCGCCTCGATGGTCACAGCGACACCGGAAGGATCGATCGCCTTCTCGATAGCATCGGCAATCTGTACGGTCATGTTCTCCTGGATCTGCAGGCGGCGCGCAAACATGTCGACGATGCGCGCAATCTTCGACAGGCCGATGACCTTGCCACGCGGCAGGTAGGCGACATGGGCCTTGCCGATAAATGGCAGTATGTGGTGCTCGCAGAGTGAATAGAGCTCGATATCCTTCACAATGACCATGTCGTCATTGGTGCTTTCGAAGATCGCCTCGTTCACGACCTCGTCCAGGTTCTGGTGATAGCCCCTGCAGAGAAACTGCATCGCCTTCGCGGCTCTCTCCGGTGTTCTGAGCAGGCCGTCACGGCTGAGATCTTCCCCGACTCCCTGGATGATCCCGGAGTAATGTTCCGTAAGCTTCTCGATGGACATGCGCATCTCCTCAACTATGTTGCTGGCATTGTATGCGAGCCCTGTACCCTGATCCAAACCCGGAATTGGTCAGGTATTGTGCAATCCGTCTTTTTATGGAGCAGCGGGCCCGGAAAAGGTATTCTTGGCGCGTGAGAATACGAACCCTTATCCTCATTACACTCCTGCTGTTTGCGCTGGCTCCGGTTGTTCTGCTGCTGGCATTCAGCCTGCCTCCCGTGCTCGACCGCCTGCAGGGTTTCTACCAGCAGGCA
The DNA here is from genome assembly GCA_037385685.1 of Gammaproteobacteria bacterium. Lineage (GTDB taxonomy): Bacteria > Pseudomonadota > Gammaproteobacteria > Chromatiales > Chromatiaceae > Sva-25. The sequence goes on along the minus strand of JARRMW010000019.1, from coordinate 2,581 downwards.
CACTTGCAGCAACTCCGCGCAGACTTCAAGGATCTGGACCAGCATCTGGCAAGCAGGCAGGCACTGACCGGCGTGCTCGCCAAGCTGCCGGAACCCGGAACCGCCATAGGAAGCGACGCCGGCGACCGTGCATTGATCGACGAGACCCGCGCCAAGTATGCCGACTGGATCAACAGCCTGCTCGACAAGCAGTATGACATTATCCGCATCACCTTTGCAGATACGAGTGGCAGACCCCGTTTCTGGCTGGAAAGAGATACCGTCAGCCATCAGTTGAAATCAACGGCAAACATGCCTGACATGCCGGATCAGAAGTTTATTACCGCGGTTTTGAATGCCCCGCCAGCGAATGTCATCGTGAGCCCTCTCGATACCGAAAACGAGGGATTCCTGCGTTTGCATGTTGCAAATGCCGTACGCAACAACAGAGGAGAAGCCGTTGCTATTGTCATCATGACAATTGATCCCGGCGGCCTTGCCAATGTCTACCGCGATACCCTCTGGGTCGCCAATGACGGTACTTATCTCTACAACGGTCGGGAAACAGGCAAATCGGCTTTCAGGGACTTTGCCGGCCTTGACGCCATCTTCGCAACCAGGAATATCGGACTGTGGAAAGGCGAAGGTACGGCCCGGATGTTATGGGTACCGATGTTCCAGACAGAAAATGGCGAGCCTCTCTGGGTTGCAAGAAAGGTTGATGTCTCGCCACTCTCCAATCTCTGGAAAAATCTCGCTGTCATTTCAGGGCTTATCGGGCTGGTCATGCTGATCATCATCTGGCTGATTGCACGCAAGCTCGCAAACAAGCTTGCCAGCATCAGTCACGAGCTTGGCGATGGCGTCAAGAAAATCGTTGAAAAGGATGAGGCCGTCTCCTTTTCGTGGCGAGGCCCGACGGAGTTGCGCACCCTTGCCGAGGATCTGACACGGCTTGGCCAGACCCATGCCAGAAACAGTCGCAATCTCAAGAACCACACGCGTGAACTCGAGGCCAGCAACAGGTTCAAGACCGAGTTTCTTGCGAACGTCTCGCATGAACTCAAGACACCACTCAACTCCATACTGGTTCTGTCAAAACTGTTGAAACAGGACCCGTCACTCGACAGGGAAACCATCGAGAGAGCCGATGTAATTCACAAGGCCGGCAGTGACCTGCATGGCCTGATCGATAACATCCTCGAACTCTCGCGCGTCGAGACACTCGATAATCATGTGGAGCCGCAGGAGACCGACCTTGTGGAGCTGCTCGAGGACATTCAGATGCTTTTGCGTCCGCAGTTTGACGAAAAGGGCCTGTCACTCACCCTGTCATTCGAGCCCGGCACCCCGTCACGCATCATCTCCGACCCGGACAAGATTCGCCAGATCATCAAGAACCTGCTGAGTAACGCACTGAAGTTTACGAGCACCGGTGGTGTGGTGATCAAGGTCAAGAACATTATCACTGCAGAACACAGGGGCCAGCCCCTGCACATCGATGTGACTGACACGGGCATGGGGATAGCAGCCGGACAGCAGTCGGAGATCTTCGAGGCATTCCGCCAGGCGGACGGATCCATACGGCGTCGTTACGGTGGCACAGGACTCGGTCTGAATATCAGCAGGCGACTTGCCGAGCTCATTGGAGGAAAGCTCAACGTCAGCAGCGAGGTCGGCAAAGGCGCGACCTTCACTCTGGCGCTGCCGCTGGAATATTACCGTAGCACGACGGGACAAGCAGAAAGCACTCAGAAGGAGCATGTCGAAACATCAACCAAGGTGACAAGCGACTTGCCCGAAGCTGACTTCCGGGACACAACGATTCTTCTGGTTGAAAACAGCGTAGACCAGATGTTGCAACTGACCCGTATTCTCTCTTCCTGGGGCATTCGTGTAGTTGCTGCCGCCGACCGGGATGAAATCCACGAGACCCTTCTCGACAACCCTGAATGCCTGCTGACACTGGTCAATACGGCCGTCTGTGACAAGGGCAACTATGATAGGATCTACAGCATCAGAAAGGACTCGCAGTGCCGCATCATCGTGATGACCGAAGACTGCGGGTGCCTTTCAGAAGAACAGAAAACCTTTGTTGATGGCTGCCTTGGGCTGCCGATTAACGCCTCCGCGCTCAAGAGCCTGATTGAAGAATCACTCGCTGAATGAACAAGTATTCCAATTTCAAGATACTCATCGTCGACGATAACCACGATAACCTCTACACCCTGCGCCAGCTCATCGAGAAACACATGGATGCACAGGTCCTCGAGGCCGACTCCGGGAAGAGGGCGATCGAAATCGCGCTGGAAAATCCCGACATCGACCTGATCGTACTCGATATCCAGATGCCTGAAATGGACGGTTTCGAAACAGCTTCGCTGTTGAAGATCCGCAAGAAGACGCAGGATATTCCCATCATTTTTCTGACAGCCGCCTTCAAGACCGAAGAGTTCCAGCAACGCGGTTACGACGTCGGTGGTGCTGATTACCTGCTGAAACCGATCGATGACAATCAGCTGATCAACAAGCTCAGCACCTACTTCCGGCTGATCGAGAAAGAACGCAACCTCAATCAGATACTGGAAGAGAAAGTCGAGGA
>JARRMW010000018.1:0-45492 GCA_037385685.1 Gammaproteobacteria bacterium | reverse complement strand
AAGCTGTAGCTGATCACTTCCTGGTAATCACGGCTGTTGAGCAGATCGCGCGCCCGGGTCAGCGAGAAGCCGCTCTCCGGCGGCAGATGCATCGTCAGCGGCTGGTGACCGTGGGTGGATGGAATATTCTCGTAACCATAGATACGCGCGAGCTCCTCGATGAGGTCTGCCTCGATAGTGACATCGAAACGCCAGGTCGGCGGTGTGACAAGCCAGCCTTCATTCGTCTCCTCAACGGCCATACCGAGACGCGTGAGGATGGAGACCACCCTGCTGCCGTCGATCTCGATCCCGAGCAGGCGACGGATACGACTACTGCGCAAGGTGATCGCCTCGCGCGCAAGCGTGAAGTCGCCGCCGGTCGCCTCGACAACCGGACCCGGCTGCCCGCCGATGATATCGATGAGTAGTTGCGTGGCGCGCTCGATGGCCCTTCCCTGCAGAGCCGGATCGACACCGCGCTCGAAGCGGTGCGAGGAATCCGTGTGCATACCGTAGTGGCGCGCCCTGCCCGTGATCGCCAGCGGCGTGAAGAAGGCGCTCTCGAGCAGAATATCCGTGGTGGTTTCCGTGACGCCGCTCTCCGCGCCCCCCATGATCCCGGCCATTGCCAGCGGCTTGCTGTTGTCGGCAATCACGAGGGTCTCTTGCGTGAGCACGGCCTCCTCACCATCGAGTAACGCCAGCTTCTCGCCAGGTTTCGCCAAGCGTACCGTGATCCCGCCATCGATTTTAGCGAGATTGAAGCCGTGCATCGGCTGGCCGAGTTCCAGCAGGATGTAGTTGGTCACATCCACGACAGGACCGAGGCTGCGGATGCCTCCACGACGCAGTTTCTCCTGCATCCAGAGTGGTGTTTCTGCGGTCTGGTCGATACCGCGAATGATACGGCAGAGATAGCGCGGGCAAGCATCGGACGCCCCCAGGCTGACAGCGATGCTGTCATCAATCACCGGGGGAACATCTGATCGCGGCGGCTCTGCAAGATCACAACTGTTGAGAGCCGAGACATCGCGCGCGATACCGATCATGCTCAGACAATCCCCGCGATCCGGGGTCAGGTCGACCTCGATCAGGGTATCGTCAAGGTTCAGCCAGTCGCGAAAATCGCTACCCACGGGTGCATCCGCAGGCAACGGCATGATGCCGTCGGAGGAATCGGCAAGCCCGAGTTCCGAAGCAGAGCAGATCATGCCGGCCGACTGCACGCCGCGCAGCTTGGCTTTCTTGATCTTGAAGCCACCCGAAAGCTCCGCGCCAACCGTGGCAACCGGCACGCGCATGCCTGCAGCAACATTTTTTGCACCGCAGACGATCTGCAAGGGCTCATCCGCGCCGACATCGACCGTCGTCACGCTGAGCTTGTCGGCATCCGGGTGCTGCTCTTTCGTCAGCACCTCGCCGATCACCACGCCGTGGAAGTCGGGTGCAGCCTTCTCCACACTGTCGACCTCGAGGCCGGCCATGCTGAGTTGATGGGAAAGCGCATCGGTATCGATCCCCGGGTTAACCAGTTCTCTGAGCCAGGCTTCACTGAATCGCATTGTTATATCCTGGTAAATTCTTAAACCACGAAGAACACAAAGAACACGAAGGTTGTGATAGATGCTGTTTCAAACTTTGTGCTCTTGGTGTTCTTTGTGGTTAATGAAAATAATGATGTCATGATGTTCCACCTCTGAAGTCACTGCGAACACAAATGTTCTGATAGCTTTCCTTTTCATACTTTGTGGCCTTCGTGTTCTTCGTGGTAAAAATCTCTTATGCGAACTGCTTCAGAAAACGCTGGTCATTTTCGAAGAAGAGTCGCAGGTCGTTGACACCGTAGCGCAGCATCGCAAGGCGCTCGACGCCCATGCCGAAGGCGTAACCCGTGAAGTCCTCGTTGTCGATACCGACATGGCGAAAGACCTCGGGGTGAATCATTCCGCAACCGAGGACCTCGAGCCAGCCGGTATGACTGCAGACACGGCAGCCCTCGCCTCCACACATCACGCACTCGATATCAGCCTCGGCCGATGGCTCGGTGAACGGAAAGTAGGAGGGACGGAAACGCACCCTGAGCTCCTTCTCGAAAAAGGCCACGAGGAAGTCGTGCAGGATGCCCTTGAGATCGCCGAAGGTAACCTCCTCGTCGACCATGAAACCCTCGACCTGGTGGAACATCGGCGTGTGTGTCAGATCGGAATCACAGCGATAGACACGCCCGGGAGCAATCACACGCAGCGGCGGCTTGCGGTTCTCCATGGTGCGGATCTGTACCGGAGAGGTGTGCGTGCGCAACAGCAGGTGTTCATCAAAATAGAAGGTATCGTGCATCGCGCGCGCCGGGTGATGTTCCGGAATGTTGAGCGCCTCGAAGTTGTGGAAATCATCCTCGATCTCGGGCCCCTCCTCTACCTCGAAACCGGCACTGCGAAACAGTGTTTCGATACGCTCGAGTGTGCGGGTGACAGGGTGCACTCCCCCGACACCAAGCCCGCGCCCCGGCAAGGTCACGTCGACACGCTCCTGCTCGAGTCGCGTATTCAGCGCTTCTGACTCGAGCGCCTGCTTGCGTTCCTGGATGACCTGCTGAAGTGCCTGCTTGGCACGGTTGATTTCCTGCCCGGCAGCCGGCCGCTCGTCTTTTGGCAACTTGCCGAGCTGCTTCAGTTGCTCCGTGAAGAGTCCGCTCTTGCCAAGATACTCGACGCGGACCGCATCAAGCGCTGACAGGTCATTGGTGGCAGCGACGGCAGACGTGGCTGTGTCGAGAAGTTGTTCCAGTTCAGATGCCATTTCCTGGTTTCCGGTTAACAAAAAGGGGAGTCAGACCACCAAGGTCTGCTCCCCTTCTGTGAGTTGATTGTACGGGACCAGCCAATGTCCCGGAGCAGCTGCACCGGGCAAGGGCACGTCAATTCACTCAGCCGAGAGCTGCCTTGGCTTGCTTTGCCAAGGCACCAAATGCCGGCTTGTCGTGAATGGCAAGGTCCGCGAGCATCTTGCGATCGACCTCGATACCGGCCTTGTTGAGACCGTCTATCATGCGGCTGTAGGAGATGCCGTTGTTACGCGCCTCGGCGTTGATACGGGCAATCCACAGCGAGCGAAACTGACGCTTCTTCTGGCGGCGGTCACGGTAGGCGTACTGGCCGGCCTTGATAACGGCCTGCTTGGCGACACGATAGACTTTGCTGCGTGCGCCGTAATAGCCTTTCGCCTGCTTCAGTACCTTCTTGTGTTTGGCGTGTGCAGTGACGCCACGTTTTACTCTGGGCATTGTTCAGTCCTCCTGATCAGACGTAGGGAAGCATGCGACGGGCGACTGCGACATCTGCCTTGTGCAGTTGTGCAGGCGAACGCAGATGACGCTTACGCTTGGTGCTCTTCTTCGTCAGGATGTGACGACGATGGGACTGGGCCCGCTTGAAGTTGCCGGAACCGTTCTTGCGAAAGCGCTTCGCGGCACCGCGATTGGTTTTGATCTTTGGCATTTTCGTTCTCCACTTAATATTCCAGCCTTGGCTGGAGGGTTACTGATACAACAACCCAGGCAATGCCATCACGCCCGGCTGTTGCTTGGCCACAGTGTGGCCGGATTCTTGTTTGCCGCCCTGGTGCTTAATGCTTGTGCGGAGCGACAACCATGACCATCTGGCGTCCTTCCATGGCAGGCTTCTGTTCGACCTGCCCGAATTCCTCGAGATCTTTCTCGATGCGTTGCAGAAAATCGAGTCCGAGTTCACGGTGCGCATGCTCGCGACCGCGAAACCGCATCGTGACCTTGACCTTGTTGCCCTGCTCGAGAAACTTGATCAGGTTGCGCAACTTGATCTTGTAGTCTCCGATGTCCGTCGCCGGACGGAACTTGACTTCCTTGATCTGAACCTGCTTCTGCTTTTTCTTGGCGGCTTGCTGCTGTTTCTTCTGTTCGAAGACGTGTTTGCCGTAATCCATGATGCGGCAAACCGGGGGTTCCGCGTTGGGGACGATCTCGACGAGATCCTCACCTGCAGCCTGCGCTGCCTTCAGCGCGTCTTCGATGGAAACGATTCCGACCTGTTCACCGTCATGTCCGATCAGTCTGACTTCGACTGCCGTGATGCTGTCATTGAGACGGTGAACAGGTCGGAATCGTTTCCATCGAAGACGCGGCATGGATCCGAGATCCTCGCCTGCGCGGGTACGTACCGCGACCGAGCCGTTTTCCATCTCCCGGTCACCGACAACGAGCAGGTATGGAACGCGCTGCAATGTGTGCTCGCGGATTTTAAAGCCGATCTTCTCATTTCTCAAGTCTGTTTCGACGCGAAAACCCTGATCATTCAAGGATTTCGCTACTTGATTGACATAATCGGCCTGTTTATCGGTGATATTCATGACGACAGCCTGGACGGGCGAGAGCCAGACAGGCATGGCGCCGGCATAGTGTTCGATCAGAATACCGATAAAACGCTCGAGCGAACCGAGGATTGCCCGGTGCAGCATGACTGGCACTTTCCTGGTGTTGTCCTCCGCGACATAAGTCGCATCGAGACGCCCCGGCATGGAGAAATCCAACTGAATGGTCCCCAGTTGCCAGACACGGTCGAGGCAGTCGCGCAGCGAGTACTCGATCTTCGGACCGTAGAAGGCACCCTCGCCCGGCTGCAGCTCCCATTCGAGCCCTTGCGAGTTCAGCGCCTCCTCGAGTGCCTTTTCCGCCTTGTCCCAGGTCTCGTCTGATCCGACACGTTTCTCGGGTCTCGTCGAGAGCTTGATGAGCACGTCCTCGAAACCGAAGTCCCTGTAGACCTCGAACAGCAGGTCGTTGAATGCAATGACCTCGGAGAGAATCTGCTCCTCGGTACAGAAGATGTGCGCATCATCCTGGACGAAGTTGCGCACGCGCATCAGGCCATGCAGCGTACCGGACGGCTCGTTGCGGTGGCAGGAGCCGAACTCGGCCAGTCGCAGCGGCAGGTCACGGTAGGATTTCAGGCCGTGGTTGTAGATCTGGATGTGCGCCGGGCAGTTCATCGGCTTGATGGCATAGTCACGATTCTCCGAGTGGGTCGTGAAAATCATGTCGCCGAACTTGTCCCAGTGCCCGGATTTCTCCCACAGGCTGCGATCGATGACCTGTGGTGTGTGCACCTCCTGGTATCCGTGATCACGCAGCTTGTCGCGGATGTAATCCTGCACGGCGAGGTAGATGCTCCAGCCCCTGTCATGCCAGAACACCATACCGGGTGCCTCTTCCTGCATATGAAACAGCTCGAGCGCCTTGCCGATCTTGCGATGGTCGCGCTTCTCGGCCTCCTCGAGGCGATGCAGGTAGGCATTGAGCTCTTTCTTGTCGCGCCAGGCTGTGCCATAAACGCGCTGCAGCATGTCGTTGTCCGAATCGCCACGCCAGTAGGCGCCGGCCACTTTCATGAGCTTGAAGCCCTTGCCGAGCTTGCCGGTCGAGGGTAGATGCGGGCCACGGCAGACATCGAACCACTCCCCCTGGCGATAGACGGAGACCTCCTCGCCTTCCGGGATGATGTCATTGATAATCTCGACCTTGTACTCCTCGCCGAGATCGCCAAACACCTTCTTCGCCTCCTCGCGCTCCCAGACCTCGCGAACGATCGGCAGGTCGCGTTTCACGATTTCGTGCATGCGCTTCTCGATCTTCTCGAGATCATCCGGTGTGAAGGGTTCCTCGCGTGCGAAGTCGTAGTAGAAGCCGTTCTCGATGGCCGGTCCGATCGTGACCTGGGTCCCGGGATAGAGCTCCTGCACGGCCTGGGCCATGACGTGGGCCGCATCGTGGCGCAGCAGTTCGAGCGCTTCCTCGTCCCGGCTGGTGACAATGGCAACCTCGGCATCCTGTTCGATGACATGGGAGGCGTCGACAAGCTTGCCGTCAACCTTGCCGGCCAGGGTCGCCTTTGCAAGACCGGGGCCAATATCGGAGGCGATTTCTGCGACCGAAACCGGTCGATCGAAACTGCGTGAGGAACCGTCGGGAAGTGTAATCTGAGGCATTCTGGTGAGCTCCAGTGGTGACCCATACGAGAGGTCACATGAAAAGAGGACTATTCTAATCTCTGCTGCCCGGCAACTCAACGGCCGGCTTACACGGGATTTTCCGCCACTGTCCTGGCAGACCGCTCTGGCCCGCGCCCGTCTTATAGATAATCGTCAATAGGTTGAATCGAAACTATCTGCTTTTAACCATTGCCAGTTATCATTATAAATACACCACCTCCAGCAACCAGTAAGCAGCCGCATGCCTGTCTTCAACGAGATCCGGTTCGACAACCTGCGTGGCGACCTCTTTGGCGGCGTCACGGCAGCCGTGATCGCGTTGCCGATGGCACTCGCATTCGGTGTAGCCTCCGGTGCAGGCCCCGCGGCTGGTCTCTATGGCGCTGTCCTGGTAGGCCTTTTCGCTGCACTTTTCGGATCGACACCGACCCTGATTTCAGAACCCACAGGCCCGATGACCGTGGTCATGACCGCCGTGATCGCCAACCTGGTAGCAGCCAACCCCGAAAACGGAATGGCGATGGCCTTCACGGTCGTCATGATGGCCGGCCTCTTCCAGGTACTGTTCGGCGCCCTGAAGCTCGGCAACTACGTCACCCTGATGCCTTACAACGTCGTCTCGGGTTTCATGACAGGCATCGGCATCATCCTTATCGTTCTACAGCTGGGTCCCTTTCTTGGCCAGGCAACGCCTCCAGGCGGGGTGATCGGGACATTCGGTTCCCTGCAGGAACTTTTCAGCAACATCCAGCCGATCGAAACAAGCCTGGCACTGATGACATTCGTCCTGCTGATGTTCTTCCCGAACAGGTTTCGCCGCTACATCCCGCCGCAACTGCTGGCCCTGGTCATCGGCACCGTCATCTCACTCTATTTCCTGACAGAGGTCGATATCCGCCGTATCGGTCCCATTCCGACTGGCTTGCCCGAACTGCAGCTACCGACATTCACGACCGACCAGATGCTCGTCATGGTTTTCGATGCTGCTGTTCTGGCGGTACTCGGCAGTATCGATGCCCTGCTGACGTCCGTGATTGCCGAGAACCTGACGCGCAAGGAAAGCAATGCCGACAAGGAACTCTTCGGCCAGGGCATCGGCAACCTCGCATCCGGCCTCTTCGGCGGCATCCCCGGCGCCGGCGCCACCATGGGCACAGTCGTCAACATCCAGACCGGCGGGCGCTCCGCGCTCTCGGGCCTGACACGCGCCCTGTTGTTGCTTGTCGTTGTCATGTGGGCCGCCGACCTGACGGCAGAAATCCCGCTGGCCGTGCTGGCCGGCATCGCCATGAAGGTTGGTGTCGACATCATCGACTGGTCATTTCTGAAACGCGCTCACAGGGTCTCCTGGAAAACGACGGCCATCATGTACGGCGTGATCGCCCTCACCGTCTTCGTCGATCTCATCGCCGCTGTTGCCATCGGTGTCTTCATCGCCAACCTGCTGACCATTGAACGCATGGCAAAACTGCAGAGCGACTCTGTCAAAACATTCCAGCACGGTCGCAACGTCGACCTGGACTGGGACGAGCAGACCCTGTTACAGCGTGCGAGTGGAAAGATCCTCGTGCTGTCACTCGGCGGCCCGCTCTTTTTCGGTATGGCCAAGACCATCTCCCGTCAATATGCCGTACTCGAAGGCCACGAGGTCCTCATCGTGGATCTCACGGAGGTACCCTCGCTGGGCGTCTCCTCCTCGCTATCCATTGAGAAACTGATCCTCGAGGACAAGCAGCAACAACGCCCTGTTTTCATCGTCGGCATGACCGACGAGGTGCGCAAACGACTCGGCAAACTCGGACTGCTTGACCAGATCGAAGAAGGACATATACTGGCGACGCGCCAGGAAGCCCTGGAAAAAGCATTCACCCTGGTGGACGCCGCCGAAGACAACGCAGAAGCAGGCGAGAACGCCCCTTCCGAAGCTGCGCAAACGCAGTCCTGATCAGCGAGCAACAGTATTCATGCATCGACAGACGACCCGACAAACTGATTCGTGCTGCATGCCGGTAATACGGCCTGTGCACATGCCGTCGATGGCTTTCGCTCCGGGGGCGGGTTGCCAATGATTTCGTTGAGAACCTACGTCTACATCGACTCGCTCCAGCCGCAGCTCGCTGCGTACATGGCGACCGTCTCGCAGGGCTTTCTTCCGGTTCCCGGGGATGCCTGCCTGTGGATCGAGGTTTCACCGGGCATGGCCGTCCACAGGCTTACCGACAGGGCGCTCAAGGCGACCCGCGTTCACCTCGCCCAGCAGGTAGTCGAGCGCGCCTATGGCTCCATGGTCATCCACCAGCGCGACCAGAGCGACGTGGTCGAAGCTGGCCGTATCCTGCTCGACAGCATGGGGGCACAGGTCTCGGACCGGGAGGCTCCGCGCGTCGCCTGGCAGGAGATCATTCGCGGCATGACACCGGATCATACGGTATTGATCAACCGCCAGGATCGACGCGGCTCGATGATCCTGCCCGGCCAGAGCATGTTCATCCTCGAGACCGACCCTGCCGGTTATATTGTCTATGCCGCCAACCAGGCCGAGAAGGCAGCCAACATCACGCTGATCGATGTACGCGCCGTTGGCGCATTCGGCCGCCTGACCCTGGCAGGCAGCGAAGCCGATATCGACGAAGCCGCAGCTGCGGCACTTGCTGCCATCAATGCGCCATCCGGGACATAAGAGGGAATTTCAGGCATGCACCGCAGCGAACTCCTTGCCCTGCTCGACCAGCACAGCACCCGATTCAATGTTGAGTCAGGTTATATCCGCCGCACGCGCGCTTTCGTAGAACGACATCCTGACTGTTTCAACCGGGAACTTCATGAAGGACACGTGACCGGTTCGGCCTGGGTTGTCAATCCGGCACGTGACAAGGCCCTGCTGATGCACCATCGCAAGCACGACCAGTGGTTCCAGCCGGGCGGGCATGCAGACGGTGACGCAGACATTCTGCGCGTCGCACTGCGTGAGACGCACGAGGAGACCGGCATCCCGGTGGAAGCGATTCGTCTGGTGGATGGCAGCATCTTCGATGTCGACATCCACACGATTCCACCCATGCATGGTGACCCGCGCCATATCCACTTCGATATCCGTTTCCTGATCGAAATCGATGATCACCTGCCCGTGCCGGGGAACGATGAATCCCACGACGTGATCTGGGTGCCGCTGTACCATGTATCACGCTACAACAACAATCTCTCCACCTGGCGCATGGTCGAGAAAACGAGACAAATGCGACTGCATCAACACTGAGGCGATGCACGCAACAAGCTCCTGACGCTCTTCAGGCACTTTTCTTTTTGGGACTTTTTTTCTTGCGGGGTGCCCTGGCGGCAGGTTTTGTCTTGTTGAGATCATCGGCCAGTTCAGGCCACTGATCGAGCAGGCGTGCACGCATTTGCGGTTCGAACTTGAGTGCAAAATCAAGGAACGCCCTTGCCACGAGCGACAACTCCTTGCCTTTCGGATGCACCATGTACCACTGGCGCATGATCGGAAAACCCTCGACATCGAGCAGTGAGACGGGACCGTGAGCACCCTCGAGGGCCAGCGTATGCAGCGAGAGTACCGAAATACCGAGGCCACCGACGATGGCATGCTTGATCGCCTCGTTACTGCCGAGTTCCATGCGGACATGTGGACGCAGTCCATGCTCCTCGAACAGCCGCTGGGTCGCGTCGCGGATGCCGGAACCGGGTTCCCGCAGAATCAGGGGTTCCTCGGCGATTCTCGCGAGCGGGATATTTTTTTCGCGGACCAGCGGATGATCCTTGCGCGCCATCACCACGAGCGGGTTGGGCGCAAAGGGATAGGCAACGATATCGGACTGGTCCATGGGCGTCTGGCCCATGATGTAGAGATCGTCCTCGTTGGAGTTGATACGCTCGATTACACGCTCCCTGTTTGAAACTTTCAGGGCGACCTCGATTCCAGGGTATTGCTGGCAGAATTCGCCGAGCACCTCGGGCGTGAAATACTGTGCTGTCGTGATAACCCCGAGGCGAAGACGGCCACGCCGAATCCCTTTCAGATCCGACATTTTCATCTCGAGGTTGGCAAGGGTCTGGAACATGCTCCTGACTGACTGGTAGAGCTCTTCTCCTGCCTCGGTAGGACGCACGTTACGGCCAATCTGCTCGAACAGGGGCAGGCCCATGGCATCGGCAAGCTTCTTCGTCTGCATAGAGACAGTCGGCTGCGTCAGAAAGAGTTCCTCGGCGGCACGCGTAAAACTGCCGAGACGAACGATCGCCTCGAAAATCTGCAACTGCCGCAAGGTCGTATGCCGGATCAGATACTCCGGAATCGCAGCTGGCGGGGTGTAGGTTTGCCCGTTATTTTCTGACATGGCTCTGTATATCAACCAGCGACTACGGACTTGTCAAGGATTTGCTGGCAGCAGTGGAGTCACTGATCGGACTGGTGCGTCTCAGTCCGGTCAGGAACGGGCAGGAAGGATCAGTCAGGCCAGACCCGCTTGCCTTGCTGGTAGCTACCTGCTGCAGGCTTCTGACGGCGAGTCGTTTTTGCTGTGGTTGAGGGCTTTTTTACCGGCGCGCCAGTTGGAGACTTTTTCGGCTGGCTTTTACGCGCAACAGTTTTCTTCTTGGTCGTAGCGGCCTGCTTGGTTTTACGTATGGAAGCGACCAGTTGATCGCCTGTCTTGTCTTTACCAGTCATGTTCGGTTTTCCATGTGGGTTTTGAGTTCATCGATCAATTGCCTGATTTCATCCGCAGCGAGTGCGCCGCGGCTTCCCATTTGCAGCACACTTCTACCTTGCAGTATTGCATTGCGATGCGCAACGCGACGGTGAATGGCAGTACTGGCTGCAGGCAGACTCAACTCCTTGAGTGCTTCGGTTGCCAGCTTTGAGAGTCGTGTGCGCGGCTCGCTCTGGTTGATCACCAGTAGCGCGCGTAGCGCCGGGTTGGCCGCTCTTGCCTTGTTGACTTCCGTCTCGATATGCACACTGGCCCACAAGTCCAGCGGTGAAGGCTGTACCGGGATGATTGCAATATCACTGATGCGAAGTGCTTCCTGCGTCTGCTTGGAGTGGACCGAGGGCGGGCAATCAACGACACAGTAGGAGATATTCGTACTGGAGCTGATCTGGTCCGCAAGCCTGGTGCTCCCGTCGTAGACCTCGAGCGTGCAACTGTCTCCCGCGATGTTTGACCACTGCAGGGAAGAGCCCTGGGGATCGGCATCAAGCAGGATTGTCGGTGCCACCTCATTGAAAGCGCTCGCAAGATTGATCGCGAGGGTCGTTTTACCCGCGCCACCCTTGTTACCGACAAGCGCAATGACTTGCATACTGTTCAGCTGTCCTCGGTATATCCGCCGATCTCGTCGAGCTGCTCTGCGAACCGGCGCTGCTTGTCCGAGATGCTGTCACTCCCCTCGTCGGGGTGGATAGTGACATTGAGATAATCAGTCCCGAAACCCATGTCCGGATAATAGCCCTCTTTCTCGGAAAGCTCGGCAGCTGCATCAAGGAAGTCACGCAATGCCTCGTACCCGGGAAACAGATAACGCCGTTCCAGTCTCGGAGGCCTCTTTCTCTCCGCCCACTGATGGCCCATCAGGTTCGCCTCTCCCTTCGAAGATGGCGGGTTCGCGAAGTGCCTGAAGGCAGCGTGAGATCGCTACCTGTGTGTCCCTTGAGTTCCTCCAGCCATTTCATGAGCTCGTCATGGTGCGTCTGCTCATCATTGAGAAGGCTTTCGAAGAACAACCTGTCATCATGCTGACCCTCACGGGCACAGTGTGCCGTCGCATGCCTGTAGAGGCCTACGAGCTCACTCTCGAACACCAGGTTGTGCTCAAGCAACTCCACGAGACTCCGGCCCAGCTTGACAGGCCTGAGTTGCGAAGCACCGGGAGCAACACCGGTCGCAAGCATGCGTTCGATGATCCGGTTCGCATGCCCGAGTTCTTCCTGGGCTTCTGCACGCATTCGCTCGGCGGGCTCAGCGAGTCCCCAGGTCGACAGCAGTCGCGCCTGGGTGCTATAGAGCTGCACCGCAGAGAGTTCCAGGCTGAGGGCTCTGCCCAGGTAGCCCAGGACTCTCTGGTCGGTATGCACGGCCAGCATTGACCTGAATCTCCTTCAGGGAATTCAGGCTTACTCTGCAGAACCGCCAGTCGGCAGTACAGGCTCAACTTCGCGATGCGGACGCGCGATGATGTGTGCTGCAACCAGGCCGTCACCGACACGCTCGCATGCATCTGCACCAGCACGAACAGCTGCGTTGACAGCACCGGTCTCACCGCGAACGAGCACAGTGACATAGCCGCCGCCAACGAACTCACGACCGATCAGGCGAACTTCAGCTGCCTTGGTCATGGCGTCTGCCGCCTCGATTGCAGGAACCAGACCGCGGGTCTCGATCATGCCCAGAGCAATACCGTAGTTTTCATTTGCCATCGTTTTCTCTCCGTTTACCTAAATTGAAAGCTTAGTGTTTAAAAGCTTTTGTGTTGAATTACTGTTTGCCGAGAACCGGCTCAACCTCTTTGTGCGGACGCGCAATGATGTGCGCCGCTACCAGACCGTCACCCACCCGCTCACAGGCGTCGGCACCGGCACGGACCGCTGCGTTTACCGCACCTGTCTCACCCCGGACCATGACAGTGACATAGCCACCGCCGACGAATTCACGACTGATCAATCGCACTTCTGCCGCCTTTGTCATGGCGTCAGCAGCTTCGATGGCGGGCACCAAGCCACGCGTCTCGATCATGCCCAGTGCGATGCCGTAGTTTTCATTTGCCATCGTTGTCTCCTTTTACCCCTTTACCAAGGATTGTTGAAACTCATAGTCAATCTGTTTCGATTCAGCTCTCGGTCTCTTCATCACCGGGCGGCCATTCATCGATGACGCCACAGATGGTCAGATCGGTCAGAATCTCGAAATCTCCAGCGGCAAAACGCGCCGCCGACCCGCTCGCAAGAAACACCCAGTCGCCCGGCTTTGCACCGACAGGATCGGTCGCGGCCTGGCGCTTGCCCGCATCGTCACGAACGATCCGGAACACGGAGTGCTTCATTCCCTCGACACGCGAGGTACAAACCAGAGAGCCTTCCACTTGCAGAATCTGCATTTAACCGGCGTCTCCGCCATCTGCCGGCGGCCACTTGTCGATGATGCCGACAATCGTCAGGTCACTCGGGTAGCCCTTGCTTCCGGCAGCTTCACGTGCGGCCGAGCTGCCGACACAGATCACCCAGTCACCGGGCTTGGCACCCACTGCGTCTACTGCCACCTGCAACGAACTGCCATCACGGACAACCTGCAGATGCTTGTGCTCCATTTCCGCAATGCGGTTGGTGGAGACCAGTGGACGTTCTACCTGACAAATCTTCATCAGTGTGCTCCCGCCCTCGCCTGTGCGTTTACCGAACAGGCCAGAATTTCGATTGAATCAGTTGCATCGCAATCGCGCGTAACCTGCAGGACATGCAGCAAACCGCGATCGGCAAGATCGGCATAGCGTGTCGCCAGGGCATCTGCAACTCGTGCGCAATGCGCTTCTGCACGCTCTCTGGAACCGGGCACACGGCCGTGATAATCGAAACGGACGATGACCGGTACCGGCAGACTGTGTGACACGTTCAGGCCAGTAAAAATCTTGATGCCAACATCCAGGTCTGCCGTTGCCTCCTCGACCGTATCAAGGTAGGCGAAATACATCAGGTTACGCAGCTGGATTTCCTCAAAACCGACACCTGCCCCGATGAAACGCTCGGCATGACCGATATCTGCATAGTGGCTTCCGTGATTGCTGCGTACGTAGGCAATCTGTGAAAAGTTGTTCTCGATCAGTCGCTCGATGAGCTGCGCCATTCCGGGTGTCACCTCGGGCGAGGCCTCGCGCACTGCCGTCGCAATTGCACGTGTCGCATCCGAAGCTCCCATGCGGGCAGTGGCATCGAACAGGGCCAGCGCATCAACAGTAACGTCCAGATCAATGTTTCCGTGCGCATCGGGCACATGGACACGAATCGCATCGGTATCTGTATCGAGTCCGATCAGCAGCAGGTCGATCGAGGCACCACAGCAGAAGCTGTTCTCGATTGCCTCGCGGAACGCATTGAGTTTTTCAAGCCCTGCACGTGCAGCGGCTGCCGTGTCGGAACCGTGTGCAGCGCACCCCTGGTGATCCGGATCGACAGAGCTGTAGTGATAAATCACTGCCTTGAGATAGCGTGTCGGTTCATCAGCTGTGTTCGGCTGGCCCTCACGGTATCGACCGAGTTCGACCTTGATCCACTTCTGGATACTGTCCTCGATGTCGAACAGGGCGCCTGCATAGGACTTGCGACGCACAGCCTCCTGGGGAAGCCTGAGCACATAGCGCACAACATGCGCCAGTCGCCCGTCCGCACAGGGTGAAATATCCAGCGTATGGAATCCGCACGCCTGCAGGAATTCATCGAAACCTGCTCCATCATGACTTGCCAGCGGATCATTCAGATAGTAGTCGTCGCAGAATCGCTTGTAGGTCGAAAAAACACACCATGCAAAAAGGCGGCGCATGTCGAGCTGTTCAACCCAGGCGTCCTGCAGTATGTCGTCCGGCAATTCGAAACCGAGTGCATCCCGCGCAATGCGCTGGGCCTGCTGCTCGAAATCCTTCTCATGCTGGACTGCAGAGATCTGCTTCAGTGTCGGAACGATGGAATCAAAGGCATCCTTGACGTTCCGCTCGTAGCCATAGAGCTTATCGTTCTCGCCGACGCGACCCAGCGGATGGCCCGAGCCACCACCGCGAACCATGCCGCCGTCAGCCAGGCCAACTGCGCCCGGGCGGCGCATAGGCGCCGGTCCATACCGGCCACCGGCATTTCTGGCTGATTGTCGTGTCGAACGATGCATCATCTGTTTACGCTACCCGGCCTTCAGCCACGCGCTCCGCCGGAGTAGGTGATCAGGGAGCCTGACCCGGTGTTGCCACTACTGCCGGTCACCTTGCTGACAGGCTCGGGGACTTCTGCAGGCTGTGCTGCACGCGCCCCCATGGCGCCCATCGGAGCACTACCACGCATCGTCATGTTTCGACGCGTTGCGGAGGCACCCTCGGTACCTGTCACATGATCGCCGCGTTCCCAGTCATCGCCCGTGATCTTTGCGCCTGCATCCATGCCCTCGCCCGTGATGCGGGACTTGACGCGCCCATCGATCTCCTCGACGGTTTCCTGGATTGGCTCGGGAGTCAGGTTACCCTGGCCAAAACGCGCTTCTTCGGTGCCTGTCACCTTGCCGCCGGCCATGCCGAAAGGCCCGGTGATCTGGCTGTTGTTTTCATACTGCGAGCCTGTGACATGGCTGCGATGTGCCGGCTGCCGGGATGCATGCGACGGTCCACCGGTGCTGAAATCAGACCAGGGAGTACCATCGATCGGACGCGGAAAGTCTGCGCTGCCAGGCTCCGAAGCCGTTGCAGGACAAGCTTCGGCGACCTGGTCAGCACCGACATACGGGGTACCGCTGACGGTTTCGCAGGCGCCTTTCTCGTCACCGGTCATGCGACCGCCGACGGAAGGTTGTTGTCCTGTCATTTGCGCGCCGAAATTCCGGCGGCTCGGAGCCGTGCGCTTTTTTGCAGCATCGGCCGCAGGCGCTTCACAATAGGTATCAAGTTGTTCGCTGCCTGCATAGGGCGTACCGGTGACAGCCTTGCAGGTGCCGGGCTCGTCACCCGTAACCCTGGATGAGCGTCCGGTCATGCTGCCGGTAACAGACTCGCCACCAGCTGTTTTGGAAACACCCACCTTCCTGTCCTGCGGCTCGGGCTTGGTGGAGCAGAAACTGGTGAACTGTTCTTCGCCAATGTAGTCATCGCCGGTGATGTTGCGGCAACTGCCTGCCTCATCACCAGTCATGCGTTCCCGGCGACCGACCATTGTTCCGGTCACTGAGCCGCCACGCAGGGTCTGGCTCTTGCCGACCTTCGAAGGTGCTCCGCCGATATCCTGTGGCGCCGTGTACTGGGTGCCAGTCAGCACGCGGTTCATGCCGTGCTCGTCACCCGTGACCCTTTCGGAACGACCAACCTGGTCGCCTGTGACGCCCTTGCCTTTCATGGTCTCGGCCATTGAAGGTTTGCGCGGCGATTTCTGCGCGATGTCGCCACAGTAGCTCTGCTGTTGTTCAGCACTGATGTACTCGTCACCCGTCACGTTCTTGCAGGTACCCGGTTCGTTCCCGGTGACCTTGCTGGCACGGCCAAGCTGGTTGCCTGAAACGGGGTTTCCGTGCGATGTGGACGTCACCGTGACTTTTTTCGACGTTGAGGCAACAGGATCCGACTGGCAGAACTCGCGAAAGATATCGGCACCCATGTACTCCGTGCCCGTGATGGAACGGCAGGTGCTTGCCTCATCGCCAGTGACGGAGACATCACGGCCAACCATGGTGCCGGTGACAGTCTGTCCACTAACGGTTTCGCTGGCGCCGACTTTCCAGGGCTGATCACTTGCAGCCCCCGGAGCGTTTTCTTTTGCCTTGCGGCGACGCCCGGTCGGTGCCGATTTTTTCTGCCCGGAGGAACCGCGCTTGCTACGCTGCTCGCGCAGGGCTTGCGCCAGTTCACGTCCGGAAAGTTGCGGATTGGCTGCCCTGGCGGTTTGTGCCTCGGACATGCCGCTGCTACTGATGCCCGCCTTGCCACGTATGGATTGCGCGCGTCGGCGAGCCAGTGCTGCAGCCTTGCTGGGATTCTGGGCAATCGCCTTGCGCGGCGCACGATGATTGCGTGGACGGCTGGTGGCTGCAGTCGATGACTCAACCGGTTTGTTGTCGTTGCAGTCGCCTTTGCCACCGCAGCCGCAGCCGCAATCGCCTTTCTTGCGATCGTCCGCTGGATTGACTTCGGCATCCATGGAACCACCGGGAATGTCATTCGCCGTACGGGTGCGATCGCCGGTATGCACGGCAGACTTGCCACGGGTCGACATCGCCTTGCGACGCTCGAGTGATGCTTCGCGAGCACTGCTACCCGAGGGCGTTGCCGGACGAGCCGGCCTGCGCGTTGCCGCCGAACCCGCCGTTGCAGGTGGCGTTGCAGCAGGACGCGATGGTGCTGCATTGGACTTGCCGCCAAGTGCTGCCTTGCCGCCTTGCGACATAGCCTTGCGTCTTTCGAGCGCCACAGCCCTTGCACTATTTGCGTTACTGTTTACAGCCATTGTAATTCCGTCTTGTCAACGTTTTGGTTCGGGGCCGCCCGAGGGCGGCCCGCCTTTGGGGTCTGTCCCGATCAGGAACGGCCCTCATGGACGACGAAGCAGACGCCCTGGCTCTGGGTGTAGTTGTCGTAACCGATCAGACGGACGTGGTGATCCGGGTAGGCACGACGGCATGCATCGATTTCCGAGACAACTGCGTTCAGGTCGGTCTCGCCGAAAAACGGCAGCTTCCACATTGTCCAGTAGTGGTGGCTGGCGTTGGCAGGCTGCTCGTGTTCGATGGCAGGCGTCAGGCCCTGGGCAATCAGGTACGCGATCTGGTCATAGACTTCGTCCTGAGTCAGTTTGGGCAGGAAACCGAAAGTTTCCAGCGTGTTCGCGGTCTGGTAATCGCCGACTTCGTGGCTGTATGACATAGCTATATCCTCTTTCTGTAACTGTTACTGAGTGGCTTCAGGACGGCTAGATCAGCTGACGTCCAGCTTGTCCACGGTGTCGAACTCGAACTTGATCTCTTTCCACGTCTCCATGGCGATGGCAAGTTCCGGGCTGTGCTTGGCAGCCTCTGTAAGGATGTCACGAGCCTCTTTCTCGATCTCGCGGCCTTCGTTACGCGCCTTGACGGATGCTTCCAGAGCGACACGGTTGGCGGCTGCGCCTGCAGCGTTGCCCCACGGGTGACCCTGTGTACCACCACCGAACTGCAGCATGGAGTCATCACCGAAGATGGTGACCAGTGCCGGCATGTGCCAGATGTGGATACCACCGGAGGCGACGGCGAAGACGCCCGGCATGGAGCCCCAGTCCTGGTCGAAGAAAACACCGCGAGAGCGATCTTCAGGAACGAAAGATTCACGCAGCTGGTCAACGAAGCCCAGCGTGGACTGACGGTCACCTTCGAGCTTGCCGACGACTGTACCTGTGTGGAGGTGGTCGCCACCTGAGAGACGCAGACACTTCGCCAGTACGCGGAAGTGGATACCGTGCTTCGGATGACGGTCGATAACTGCGTGCATGGCACGGTGGATGTGCAGCAGCATGCCGTTTTCACGACACCAGTTGGCAAGTCCGGTGTTAGCAGTGAAGCCACCGGTCAGGAAGTCGTGCATCAGGATCGGCGAGCCAACTTCCTTGGCGAACTCGGCGCGCTTGTACATCTCTTCAGGTGTTGCAGCGGTAACGTTCAGGTAGTGACCCTTCTTCTCACCGGTTTCCTGCTCAGCCTTCTGGATGGCCTCACCGACAAACTCAAAACGATCACGCCAGCGCATGAACGGCTGGGAGTTGACGTTCTCGTCATCCTTGGTCATATCCAGACCGCCGCGCAGACATTCGTAAACGGCACGGCCGTAGTTCTTGGCAGAGAGGCCAAGCTTCGGCTTGATGGTAGCACCGAGCATCGGACGACCGTACTTCGACAGACGGTCACGCTCAAGCGCGATACCGGCAGGCGGTCCGCCACAGGTCTTGATGTAGGCGATCGGGAAGCGGATGTCTTCCAGGCGCAGGTGGCGCAGGGCTTTGAAGCCGAAGACGTTACCGACCAGCGAGGTCAGAACGTTGACGACGGAACCCTCTTCGAAGAGATCAATCGGGTATGCGATGAATGCGTAGAAAGACTCCGGGTCGCCTGGCACATCTTCGATGCGGTAACAACGGCCTTTGTAGTACTCCATGTCGGTCAGCAGCTCTGACCATACAGTCGACCAGGTGCCGGTGGAAGATTCAGCTGCAACAGCGGCCGCAACCCCAGCGGAACATAGTCCGGGGTCCAGTACATGTCGCGGTATTCTTTTACGCCTGCATCATATGCTTTGGCCATGTTCTACTCCTGTGCGTTGAGTTTCAGCGATTCGGTGAGAGTCCGTTAATGGGGACGAAGCTTAAAAACAGGGGTGGTGCGATACAAATAAATGTTATCTTCGATTTGCATAGATTTTAGTCTATACATTCGCCTGAACATCATATTTCCTCTTGTCAGTACCACAAGTTGAGGGGAGCCGAATATGCCCTCCAGGACAACCGGTTCACCCGCCACCCATTCAGATTTTAGAGATAGCGGCAGTCACACAACGACCGCCAGTCTCATGAAAGTTTTCCGCTCAGGCTGCAACTACCCGCAGGTTTATAGATCAGGCAAATGCAACATCGCTGCCTTCACGGAGAGATCCGCATCGGCAACCGGGCCGGTGTTCGCAACTTCTCGACAATCAGTGAGCACCGGTAAGCGTAACCGGCAGTATGTTACCCCAATCCGGCAGAGGCGTGGCAACTATGGAGGCCCGTCGTCGTCATCCTTGATCTCGGTCAATTAAGGACGCTAAGTGACGCGATCTCAATTACCGGACCGGAGCATTGACGAGCTTGTTCATGCTGTGCTGGGCAAAACCGGTCCCGACCTCCGCGTACATGTTGAAGGTGGAATCGACCCCGGCCTTGTGCAGCAGCTCCTCTTCGTCAGCATACTTGGTTACGGCGGCGATACTGCCCTTGAAGCCCCACTCACGTATGGCCCGGGCTGCATTGATGTTAGCTTCGTGATTCGGCATGCACAGCATGACGAGTTCCAGTGTGTGGTTCCGGCGATCAACACGCTGCCAGAAATCCGGATTTCCGGCATCACCCTGGATGATCTCACGCCCCTTGGCACGATTGAGTGTCATCTTCTCTTCGTCGTAATCCACGCCGATGACCTGGTCCTTGAAAAGGGTCTCGAGATGTTCGTAGGCTCCGGCCCCAACACGGCCCATGCCACAGACAAGCGCACGGTGGTTCCCGAAGTGAATAAGATCGTCACCGGGCAGTCGCTGTCTGTGCTCGAACTTGTGCAACAGGTCGTGATAGCGCTTGAAGATCTGGCTGTTATAGACATTCAGCGGAGACGCAATGATAAAAGAGATCACCACAGCGATTGCCATCACTGCCAGCCACTCCTCGGGCAGCCAGCCATTTGCAACCGCGATTGCAGCCACGATAAGACCGAACTCACTGAAGTTGGCCAGGGAGAGCGAGGAAAACGTGGCGGTTCTGGCCCGCAGATTGAATCGCGTGAACAGAACAAAAAAGAGCAGCAGCTTGACGGGCACGAGCAGCATCAGCAACAGCGCAACCAGCGTCGTTTCGAGCGTCGGGAGCGCGGCCATGCCGATGCTCAGGAAAAAACCGACCAGGAACAGATCCTTGAGACTGAGAAGTGACTTGGCCAGCTCGGCTGCCTTGGGATGATGCGCAAGCAGGATGCCGAAGAAAAGCGCACCGAGATCCCCCTTGAGGCTCACGAATTCAAAGAGCGCCGAGCCTCCAAGCGCGAGCACCAGCCCGTAGAGTATCAACAGCTCGCCATGGCCCGCGCGTTTCAACAACATGACAAGCAGCGGCTTGGAAAGGATCAGGGCAATAATGATGGCGGCTGCCCATGGCGAGGGGACCTTTGCCATGGATGCAGCGAGGAAGACCACCGCGGCGATATCCTGCACGATGAGCACACCGATCGCGACACGCCCGTAGTGCGCCCCCATGCCGCCCTTCTCCTCGAAGACCTTCACGGCAAACACAGTGCTGGAGAAGGAAAAGGCAAAGCCGAGAAGCAATGCTGTCGGTGCAGAGAGCCCGCCGATCAGGGGAATCGCCGTACCGGAAAGCAGCAGGAGCAAAGCGGCGATGCCGATGGTGATGGCGCCCATGTGCGCCGTCGCAACAGCCCAGACCTCGGCCCGCAACAATTGACGAATATTGAGCTTCAGACCGATGGTGAAGAGCAGGAGCGTTACCCCGAGATCCGCCATCTCGTTGAGAAAGTCTCCACCAGAGGCCCCGAGCATGTTGAGCAGGAATCCGGCGATCAGGAACCCAACCAGGGGAGGCAATCCTATCTGCCAGACGATAAACCCCAGAAGGTAGGCCACGGCGATCCAGATCGGATCACGGTAATCAATCGATGCAAAGAGGGTCGCCAGTGTCTCCATGGATCTTCAAGGAACAAGTGTGATTTTGAACGAGGCACAATGATACAGAGATCGCGGACCTGATGCCTGTCACAGCAACTCCAGTACGCGCAGGACCCAGAGCAGATTGCCGATGAGCACCACAGCAGGCAGCATGATCGCAAGGTTGCCCGACCCGGTCATAGTCACACGCCCATCCTCAGGAATCCTGGGGGAACCCGGCAGGTCATCCAGAAGCAGAGCGTCCCCCGGTTCATCCGGATTGTAGACGAGCGGTTCGAAAATCCCCGGCTCATTACTCCCTCCCCTGACTGCGCCTGGTTCTCCTGAAAATCGATCGCGCAGATGGCTTCTTCCGCTCACCTGCCAGACCCGATCGTTGTGATCCTTGAACTCAAAGAGGTAGCTGTAGACAGTCCTGTTGTTGATGCGTGTCGATGTCGGCTCACGCCTGATGTACCGTCCATCTGCCGGTTTGCCCGTCTTCAGCAGGCGAATCCCCTTCAGCCCCTTGCGCAAACCGGCGATGATGAACCCGGCACCAACAAGCGGAAAAACAAGAGCAAAGAGAAACGGCCAGCCTCCAAGACCGAGGCTCATTCCCGCAAGGCGTGAATGGACGGGATCATCGGTAACATATTCGATGGTTGCAGCATCTCCCTCCCTGTAGCGTCCGTAGTAGCCGTCAGAAGCCCCTCTGTAACTGTGCCCCTCGGCTTTGAAGATGTAGAGATACTCGTATACCCGGTTGTCGTTGATCTCCAGTCTGGTCTTTCGGACATCCGTGACCCGGCCCGTTGCGGTCTGCAGTTCGCCACTGAAAAACGCCAGGTCATGCAGGTAACCGGTACCGCCAAACATCCAGACGAACAGCATGCCGAAACCGAAGAAGAACCAGCCAAAGAGGTTGGCAAATCCTGTGAAGAGCAGTCCCAGCCGCGTTGTGAACGGAATATGGCGCACCGGATGCAACTGGTAGCGCTGCCAGCGCTTAGGCCACTGCTGCCTGGATCTCGAGAACATGGTGGCAATACCTGATCGTCGTTTTCGCACATCATAATCCCGACGGCCAGCTGCCACCATGCACAATGATGGTGTGTTTGCAGGGCGGAAACGCATCAAATTTGGAGTCAGAAAGGATGAGGGTGTTTCACGAAGGCCTTTCCAAGCGACTGAAACAAATGGAATCAATAATTCCAGATTCGTGCTGGCCCGCTATTTGCTTCTTTTCTCCACAATGATCAAACACGTCATCCTTCAAGAACATGGCATCATTCTGGACTAAACTTGATTGATAATACCCTCTCAAAGAGTAACCTCCTCTTTGCCTGATCAACGAGGAGAAAAAAATGGCTGGCTTGGAAACGCATACTTCTTGCGATACCGATGCTTTGGTGCTGCAACTGGAAAAAGATGTCGACTCCTTTCGGAGAGGCAGACTCTGCCTCGAAGATCTCAAAAGGATCGCAGCAGCGAAAATATGCGCCCTGGAAACATCACTCCGCGCGATATCGGATTTCAGACATGCCTGTGATTGCGCCCGCGCATTCACCCCCTCCGGAAACCAGCGGGTCTATTCACAATCCATTTCCGAATCAGGGCATTACCGTTTGACGCTTCTGGGTATCCACCGGCAATCTCCTGTGCCCGTGCATGATCATCCGGGAATGATCAGCCTTGTTCACCTGCTCGAAGGTCAATTGCATGCTCCACAGTACGAGATCACCGCACATGGAGATGGAAACATGCTCGTCGAACTCACATCCCGTTCCAGTTACACTCTCGACCCCGGAGATATTGCCATCGTGATGACCGAGACTGGCAGCCTGCACAGCCTGAGGTCATTGGTCAACAATGCGGTCTGCCTGACGCTGCAACTCCATATCGAACAGGGTTACGCACTCCGATCCTGGTACTTTCCCCGGGATTTGCACAAGCAAGGCATGAACCCTGCGCTTTGGTACCGGATCAGAAACAAGGAGATTTCTAATGTCATCTAGCAAGAGTCTGTGGAAACTGACGGCTGGTGCCTTGTTGTCTCTCGCGGCACAATCTGCTTTTTCTTCCCATCCATCACATCTTGTTGAAGGAATACGGGCCTATGAGAAAGGCCAGTTCAAGCAGGCCTACACTGTCTTTGCAAACCATGCGGATACCGCTAATCCAAAGGCCCTCTATTATCTCAGCGCACTGTACCTGTCGGGAAAGGGTGTCGAGCAAGACGAATTCAAAGCCTTCGAATACTGCAAGAGGGCTGCCGAAGAGGGACTGGCCGAGGCGCAATTCCAGCTTGGTGTCATGTACCTGGATGGTGTCGGAATGATGAACGAGGACGAAATTCTGGCGCTCGAGTGGCTCTGGAGAGCAGCTGACAACGGGCACGAGCATGCGCGCGAGATGTTCGATTTTGTCCTTAACAGGGATTTCACAATCGGGTGCTAGCGATCCTGCTCACCATTCTGGTGAGAATGGGTACTTCCCTGCCCCTCCACCCGGGCGTCTCCACTACATCGCTTCACCAGGTCAGTTCGATGCTGATGAGTTCGTAGCCGAGATCCCGATAATCCGCGAGTGCTGTGGGAGCAGACGGGATCATGTTCACGAAACCCGGAAAATCGCTCTCATCCAGGTTGTTGATCGCAGCAAACCTGCCACAGACCTGGAAGTCCACTCCATAGGTTTCGACGAGTCTCTGGATGATTGTGCTCACTTCAGGGTATTCCGAAATTTTCGGAGTGGTCAGGGCCGCCATCTCGTCACCATGCGAAAGGATGACGAGCGGCATGGACGGGTACGCCTTGCGCAGCAGCATGACGTAATACTCCAGTCGCGGTGCCACCCAGTAAAACGCACTCTCGTCATACTCCCGCGTGTGCATCAGCACGCCTTCCGGTTGCTCGGCCTGACGGGTGATGTAGAGGATTTCCTCGAGTTCCGGCGTCTCGTCAGGCTTGGGGAGCTCTTCTGCACCGACACCACACGCCAGCAGACCAAGCAACAGAAACATGATCAGATCCCGACCGGGGCGGGTGAGTCTGCATGAGGGTCGCGATATCGACCTCATCCGGCAAGCCCTGTTACGCAGAATGGTAAGAGTTTCCTGAAGCGAGCCGGAAAAGACTGCTTCATGCCTGGTGTGTTCATCTTGCCTCCCCCGGTTGAATCCGATACGGACGGTAATTTGTTCTTCTATTAATGGAATTTATAACCTATCAGCGCTCCTGTCACCATGAATCGGAGTGTCGGATAGCCTCCAGGTCAGCAAAGAGTTCATCGGAATCATATGCGAGGTTCTCGCAGCGTTCGGACAGTTCATCGTCATCGTAAAGGCTCCGCATGTTGTCACAAGCGGCTTGCAACTCTTGCATCGCCAGGCGTGTCTGTTCGAGTCTGTCGTTCGATAGCCTGCGAAAAACCGCACATGCCGGTGTCTCAGCAACAGGCTTTCCCTTTTCGATCTGCGCAAGGCATGATTCGACAGGCACCTGCATCGCCCGGATAACGGCATGCGTCTTTTCCATGTTTTCGAGAGCACCGGCATACATCGAAGCTCGATCGTTGCCTGTCGCAACAGAGGAAGCAGCAAGCATGGTCAGGGAAAGAGTGAATCTTTTCATTGTTTCTCCGCTTTCGGGGGCAAGTTAACTCACCCCCTTTGTCTCATGAAGGCTTTCAGGTATTCTCCAGAGAAGAAGCGGCCAATGCTTGGCAGAGAGCGCCAATCAGTTGACTCATAACGCCAACAGGTTCACAGCAGGTATCAGAGCCTGACCTGTGGGGTGATTCGCGACTATGATCAGAGCGCGTGCTCACCGCAGTGAGCCGGAAACCAGGTCTGATGTGTGCGCTTGCAAGCGCAATCAGGACAGAAAAGTCGATTTTTTTAAAAATGGCAAATACTTATTAATCAATTACTTACGATTTTATAGCGAGAAATTTTCAAGTAATTTCACACAGGATATTGAAAAAGCGATAAATGTTCGCTAAATTTAAACCACTCTTATCGAATGTCTACCTTGATGAGAGCAAACCAAGCACCACTGGCCCCGCATGATTGCGGGGCTTTTTTGTGATCACAGGCACCTGGCGGAAAAAGGCAGCCAGTATCATTGGCAATTCCGGTTCTTCATTAGCGACAGACATGGCTCAAACGGACTGGATCACTCCTCAGGGAATAGGCAATCCAAAGATCAGCTCGTGATGTCTGAAACTTTACATCTCGTTGTCAAAACACCTATGGACGTGACAAGGTTTTTACAGCAGAAACAGAAATATAGTTAATAATTCTCTTACATTCTTGATGAAGCGAAGGAGGAGCGGATGATGTCACTCGATGAGCATGATGATTTTGATGCACAGAGTTTCCTGTTTGAAAGCAGTCCTATTTCGAAGGACGAAACCTCGAAAGTTTTCCTGTTGCTGTTTTCTATTCCCGCATGAACAGCATTGTCGAACTGGATCATGATGAACTGGTCGACGAGGAACTCGACGAGATCCTCGACAGACTGGACAAACTCGAGAGTGTCATTGTGTTACTGGCCGATCGTATGGAAGAGATGAGTCACATCGCAGACAAGCTCGGAGCAATTGCCGAACTGCTCGACACGACAAAGACAGAATGATCCCCTGCCAGTCACTGTGAGTGACATCGACCATCCGAGTCAGCATCATCGTCGCCACACTTATTCGGGATTTCCCTTATTCGTGAATTCTCCCGCTGATCCTGAAGCATGCGCATGCCCGCGCACTCCTGAATGATTGCCTGTGACATCACTAAACGAAAGATTAGGCCATCCGGGAAATTTTCAAAGAAGTTCTTGTGGCATAGGATATTAATCACTGCTGTTGCTACCTCGCTGAAAGGCTGCAACGCAGGATTAACTCCTCCCTGTCCAACAGGAAAACATTTACCCCGCTATTCGCGGGGTTCTTTTTATCGGATCCCGAACCTGAAGTGAATGGTGTCAGAGCTCATTTTTCTTTCGAAAATAATCTCCGACGCCATTGAGTACGAAAGCGGGGTTTCAATTCTGAATGTGCCTCAAGGCAAGAGTCACTGATTTTTATCTGGGAGCCGGGGCGGGAGCGTAGCCATAGGGTGCCGGTGGCATTGGAGCCGGAGCGCCATAACCATAAGGAGCCGGTGGCATTGGAGCGGGAGCGCCATAGCCGTAAGGGCCGTAACCGTACGGCGTGTTGTAGTTGTAGAAACGGTTGTTGCTGCTGCCGGAGAAGTTTCGTGAGTGGTCTGTCTCGGCATCCGCATCGGCCCTGCCGCTGAAATTCATATTGAACTCACCGGATCCCCTGCCACGCCCTGAACCATCTCCATACCCGTATCCACTCCCGTCGTTGTACCAGTTAGAGTTGCTGTCATCTCCCCCGAATGGCATGAAGTTGTCAGCATGCAGTGTCGTTGCAGTTGCGAGTAGCCCAGCCGCGGCGAGTACCATTGTGGTTTTCATCAGGAATCCCGGTTGTGTGTATCGAAGTGACAGAATAGCCGGTTTGTTATCGGGATACGAACTGTAATGGAAAGTCACAGAACAGAATGCGAATGAAAAACCATCTGGCGCGGGAAAACGGCACACATAACAGCACCGGGAATGCTCGATGACAGGTTGAACAACAACCAGTCAACATCAGTACGCTGAGTTTTTCCGAAAGGGTTTTATCGGCGATTGCTCGTCATCTGCAAAGTGGTTTTTCTGCCGCCTCAAAGGTCACGGAAACGACGACCTTGCCGCCTCTATCTCCCTTAGTAGCGCGTCCCAGCCGGACTCTTCCTTCTGCGGCATGAAACATTCGCGCAATGAGGCACAGGCTGCCTGCAGTTCCGAATAGTAGCCACTGTCGGCCTCTGCAAGCAGCAGCCGCTCGCGCAGAGCGTCCGTATCCTGTACCGGGTAGTAGCCGGGATAGTCCGGTCCGAGCAGTCCAACGGAACCCTCGATGTCAGACGCGATCACTGGCAGATCGGCCATCACTGCCTCAGAGATCACGTTTGCCCCGCCTTCCATGACGGAAGGCAAAACCAGCAGGTGCGAGCGCGAGTAGACCCGCCGTAATTCGGCGTGTGGAATCTCGCCATGCCAGCGATAGCGGGGATTGCGGCGCATCTCCTCGTGTGCCACCCTCGCCCACTCGTCAGTGTGGGCCCCGCCGTAGGCGTCCACCCTGATGCGGCTCTCGGGCGGCAGATCCCGCACCGCCAGCGCCGGGCGCAACGGATCCTTCTCCTCGCGCAAGTGACCCGCAAAGCAGACGCGAAAACTCCGCCTGGCCGGCTGCCGGTGTGCGCGGGGTCGTGCGGACTGCACGATGATACGCAGCCTGTCATGATATTTTTCGGGGAGTGCGTTGCCCAGCAGGTCATGCAGGCCGACGATGTGATCTGCCGCGTCGAGCGAGGCCAGCGTGGTCTCGCGGTGAGTCTCAATGAAACGATAGGCATCGGTGCCGGTCACCACGACGACAAGCGCGCGATCCGGGTGCTCTGTGGCGAACCGGGAGATCGCTTCAGCACTGCGCCAGGCATGCAATGCCACCATGAGATCGGCTGCTTCGCCCTGGTAGTCCGTGGAGACAGTCACCCGGTGACCGAGCCGGCGGAAGAGCGTCGCCCAGCGGTTGGCCGATGCCCTGTTGCCGGCGCGAGATCCCGGCGGTGCAGGCGTCACCAGCCAGATATTCATGTGACATCCCATGGCATCTTTGCGATCATGCTCGCCACTTTATCGCATCCGCATCTTTATATGTCACAGTTCCTGATCGACAGCATGGAAGACGCTCGCCGGCGAACACTCAGGCTCATCGACGGACTGGATGCCGAACAGCTGATGGGGCCGAAACTGCCCATCGTCAACCCACTGCGCTGGGAGATCGGCCACACGGCCTATTTTTACGAGTACTGGATCCTGCGCCAGCACCTCGGCGAGGAGCCCGTCTTTGACTCGGTGGACAGTCTCTATGACTCCATCACCATTGCCCATGATGATCGCTGGGACCTGCCACTACCAGGACTGGATGACACCCTTGCCTACATGCGCGAGGTGCACGACCGGGTTCGTCGACATGTCGAGCAGGACGCTCCGGATCCGAAACGGGACTACCTGCTCGAGTACGCCATCTACCACGAGGACATGCACACCGAGGCCTTCACCTACACGCGCCAGACGCTGGGGTATCCGACACCGGCGATCGGTCACGTACCTGAAGAACGCATGCATGGCCGCCTGGAGGGCGATGCGGAGATTCCGGGCGGAACCTTCATGCTCGGCGCCACCGAAGAAGACGGCTTTGTCTTCGACAACGAGAAGTGGGCCCATCCCGTCGAGGTGCAGCCTTTCGCTATCGCCCGTGCCGCTGTCAGCAACGCAGAATTCGCGGCTTTCGTGGATGAGGGCGGTTACCGGGAACCCGCATACTGGGACGAGGAAGGCGTTGCCTGGCTCAAGGCCACCGGCCTCGAGTGCCCCCGCTACTGGCGACGTGGCAAAGACGGCTGGGAGATGCGGCGCTTCGATCGCTGGGAACCCCTGCCCGAAGATACTGCCGTGATTCATGTCTCCTGGCACGAAGCGCAGGCTTACTGTCGCTGGGCAGGCCGGCGCCTGCCAACCGAGCTGGAGTGGGAAGTCGCGGCGGCTGGACAAGCGGATGCCAGCGGCAATCTCTACGGGACCAGTCGCCACTACCCCTGGGGCGACGAGCAGCCCGCCCCACACCTGGCGAATCTCGATGGCAGCGCGCTCGGTACCATTGCCGTCGGAGCATTGCCCGACAGTGACAGCGCTTTCGGTTGCCGCCAGATGATCGGCAATGCCTGGGAGTGGACGGAGGATACCTTTGGCCCCTACCCGGGCTTCACGCCCGACATGTATGCGGACTATTCACAGCCGTTGTTCGGCAACACGAAAGTCCTTCGCGGTGGCGCCTGGACCACGCGCGGACGCATGATTCGCAACACGTGGCGCACCTATTACGGACCGGAGCGCAATGATGTCTTCGCCGGCATTCGCACCTGCGCATGCTGATCAGGAGAGGCGAAACAACGTGACCAGAGCACCCATCACTTTCCATGACCTGCACCCGAGTGCCGATGACCTGGCTTCGGATGTCGTAGCCGGTTTCTCCCGGCCACAAAAATCGATTCCGCCAAAGTACTTTTATGACACCGAGGGATCGCGTCTCTTCGACGCCATCACCGAGCTGCCAGAGTACTATCCCACCCGAACCGAAACGGCTATGTTGCGCAAGTATGCCGACGAGATTGCACAAAAAGCAGGCACCGGGCACCTGCTTGTCGAACCCGGTAGCGGCAGCTGTGGCAAGGCGCGCATTCTGTTCGAAGGGTTGCAGCCCTGCGCCTACGTGCCGATGGACATCTCCGGCGATCACCTTCGCGTGGCCGCTGAAGCGGTCGCCGCCGAATATCCCTGGCTGGAGGTACACGCCGCCTGCACGGATTTCACTCGCCTCATGACATTGCCGCCGAGCAGCCCGGAGGGCCGACGACTCGCCTTCTTCCCCGGGTCGAGTATCGGCAACTTCGATCCTGACAAGGCTGTCGACTTTCTGCGCATGATTGCCGGCATGGTCGGCCCGGGCGGACAGTTGCTGATCGGCGTCGATCTGAAAAAAGCCAAACAAGTCCTGGAGGCGGCCTACAACGATGCCCAGGGCATCACGGCGGCCTTCAACCTGAACCTGCTCAGACGGATCAACAGTGAACTGGGCGCCGATTTCGACCTGACGCAGTGGCGTCACAGGGCGTTTTACAACCAGGCAGAGGGCCGTATCGAAATGCACCTGGTCTCGCGCGTGGAGCAGCAGGTGCGTCTGGCCGGGCATACCTTCGAGTTTGCAAAGGGCGAAACCATCCACACCGAGAACTCTTACAAGTACAGCGTGGAGGAGTTTCGCAACCTCGCGGCGAGAGCCGGCTTCACGACCGATACCGTCTGGACGGACGATGACAATCTCTTCAGTCTTCACCTGCTGCAGACAGGAGTTACCGATGAAAGCTGACACGCCGGTTCTCAAGGACATCGTGCTTGTCGGCGGCGGCCATGCACATGTCTCCGTGCTGCGCATGTTCGGGATGAAGCCCATACCCGGTGTGCGACTGACGGTGATTACGCGCGATATCCACACGCCCTATTCAGGCATGTTGCCCGGCTATGTCGCCGGTCACTATGACTATGACGAAGTCCATATCGATCTGGGCCCCCTGGCGCGTTTCGCCGGTGCGCGTCTCTACCATGGGGAGGTCGACGGCATCGACACGCACGAGCAGCTGGTGCATGTTCCAGGGCGTCCTCCCGTGCATTATGACCTGCTCTCGATCAACACGGGCTCTCGACCAAGAACCATCGACGTACCGGGCGCGCTGGAACATGCCTTTCCGGTCAAGCCGATCGACAAGTGGCTGCGCGACTGGGAGGCATTGCAGACCAGGGTAGTGCAGAGCCAGGGTGACTTTCGCATCGCTGTCATCGGCGGCGGTGCCGGCGGCGTGGAGCTGGCGCTTTCCACGCAGCATCATCTGCAAAGCCTGTTACGCGCACAGGGTGATGATGTTTCACGTCTGCACTATATGCTGCTGACAGACGGACCTGAGATTCTTCCCACCCACAATGCCGGCGTTCGCAGGCGTTTCATGCGCGTGCTGGACGAGCGCGGTATCAAGGTGCAAACCGGCAGCAAGGTGGTGGAAGTCGAGGCCGACGGCGTGCGTCTCGAGAGTGGCGCGTTCCAATCCGCCGATGCCGTGCTCTGGGTGACCATGGCTGCAGCGCCCGAGTGGCCTGCAAAATCCGGACTGGCGGTCGACGATGAGGGCTTTATCGCCGTCAACCGCGAACTGCGTTCCACGTCCCACCCGAAGATATTCGCCGCCGGCGATATCGCCTCCCTGCCCGACCCGCGCCCAAAATCGGGCGTCTTCGCCGTGCGCCAGGGGCCCGTGCTGACAGAAAACCTGCGCCGTGCCGTCTCCGGACGTCCATTGAAATCCTACAAGCCGCAGAAAAATTTCCTTGGCCTCATCAGCACCGGTGATCCCTATGCCATTGCCTCACGCGGCAACTGGTCCTGGGAGGGCAAGCTGCTCTGGAAGTGGAAGGACTGGATCGACCGCCGCTTCATGCAGCGGTTCAACGAATTGCCCGAGATGCCCGGTGAGACCGGTCCTGATATCAGCGGTATTGCCGACAAGGAAGCGATCCGCGAGCTTTCGACCCTTGCCATGCGCTGCGGTGGCTGCGGTGCAAAGGTCGGCAGCACCGTGCTCAGCCGCGTCATCAACCGGTTGCCGCCGCAACGCCGGGACGACGTTCTCATCGGCCTCGACTCCCCCGATGACGCGGCAGCCTTCGAAGTCCCGCCAGGCAAGGTCATGGTGCAAAGCGTCGACTACTTCCGTGCTTTCATCGACGACCCCTACACGTTCGGGCGCATCGCGGCCAACCATGCGCTTGGCGACATCTTCGCCATGGGCGCCGAGGCCCAGTCAGCCCTGG
Organism: Gammaproteobacteria bacterium; assembly: GCA_037385685.1. Taxonomy (GTDB): domain Bacteria; phylum Pseudomonadota; class Gammaproteobacteria; order Chromatiales; family Chromatiaceae; genus Sva-25. The sequence continues at coordinate 13,825 of JARRMW010000018.1, read as the reverse complement.
CCATCGCGACCGTGCCTTACGGCCGCGAGCAGATCGTCGAGCAGACGCTGGCCGACGTTCTCAGCGGCGCACTGGACACGCTGGCGCCCACGGGTGCCATACTCGCAGGCGGCCATTCAAGCGAAGGGGCCGAGCTTGCGTTCGGCCTGACGGTCAACGGGCTGATCGCCAGGGATGCACTTCTGCGCAAGGGCGGCATGCAGGCCGGTGACGCCCTGATCCTGACCAAGCCGATTGGCACCGGAACACTCTTCGCAGCCGATATGCGAGGCAAGGCCAGGGGACGCTGGGTGGACGGCGCGATCCAGTCCATGCTTGTCTCAAGCCAGACTGCGGCTGCCGCACTTTACCGGCATGGCGCGACGGCGTGCACCGATGTCACCGGCTTCGGCCTGCTCGGCCACCTTGTCGAGATGACGCGTGCCTCTGACACAGACGTGCGGCTCGAACTGGATGCCATACCCCTGCTCGACGGGGCTGAACAGACCGTTGCTGCCGGTATCCTCTCCTCGCTCCAGCCGCAGAACGTACGCCTGCGCCGGGCCGTGCGCAACCCGGATGCCCTGAGTGACCATCCACGTTATCCCCTGCTCTTCGATCCGCAGACAGCCGGTGGCCTGCTGGCTTCCGTTCCGGCCGACCGGGCTCCCGGGTGCGTGGAGGAGTTGCATGACCTGGGTTATACGCAAGCCGTCATCATCGGCAGTGTCGAGCCCCGCTCGAGTGAGGAAGCACCGATTCAGGTTGTAGCTTGAATTTGAGTATCAGTAAGCAGCGGCATTGGCCAATCGGGGGGACTTCTTGCCGCGACGCCGGGAAAAACTCCAAACCCGCATCATCATGGAATAGTTGTTTTCCATGGTCGTGAATCGATCGACCAGGCACGTTCTTCCAGAAAGGCCACAGAAGCCGGCTATCGTTTGCTATTCATGATAACCGCGCCTTCTCTCCCTGCAACGTCTCTGGCTTATCTGGCGGGAATAAACCCTCGTCTTGACCTGATTATGCCGAGCAACTTTTCCCTGTTAGCACTGAAACCGGATAACACCTCCTGCCTTGCCTCTGGCGATGCGTAACAGGCGCGTTCAAGTTCATCCAGAACCAGATCCAGATTTTCATTCTCTGCCCTGGACTTTGCCTTCCAGTACCTGCCCCACTGCCGTAACGTGAGGTTGCTGCCCCAGCCCTCGATTGAAGCAAGCTCGTCAAGACGGTTGCGAAGCTCAACAGGTGACTCGACACTTGCCATCTCAGACAGCAGCGCTCTCCGTGCTCGTGACTTACGATATCGCTTCAGAAGTGATGGAGACCAGCGAAGAACCACCTGGCTGATCGCGAGCAGCAACACAGCTAACACAAGAAACAACATACCCCGGTGATACACGAAAGTATGTTCATGCCTGAATGTCATTGTCTCCAGTCGACCTGTATCAGGATCGAAGTAATCCATACGCAATGACGGCAACCCCAGCAAACCTGTTCCGGCTGGCTTGAAGGGATAAGTCATCCTGACGCTGCCATGAACGCCCGTGCTGTCCGGGTTGATTTCCCTGATGAGATTCTCTGGCAGAAACTCTACGTTGTCGCTGGACTCAATTTGCCGCTGTATCGGCGGAAATCTGAGCGGTGTGAGTTCTGCACCTTCCAGGTGCAGGTGCCAGTTTGCCAGCACCCCGCTTTCGAGTATGCCCGATGGGTCGATTCTGCTGCTCAGCATCAGCCGACCCACCGGCGTAGTAGGCAGTATGTAGGGCGGAAGCTCTTTCACTTCGAGCGGTTCATCAGAGAAATAGTAGCGCCGCCGGGTGCTGCCACTCACGCGATAGGAAACCGGCGGAATCTCGAGACGGTGCTCGCCAGCGACGAGCGGGAAGAGAGCCCAGCCAATCCCGATGCGATATCTCTCCCCTTCCTTCTCCCTGACGAATGGCAGCGGCACGGTTTCAAAGCCCTGCGGCTGCCACGGATCGAGTGTCAAACGGGCAAAGGGTTCGGGCGTGACGATTTCAGCCCACAGGATGACCTGCTGCCGTTCCCAGGGATTCGAGGGAGAAAGAGAGGTACTGAAGTCGATAGGTTTGTCCTTGACCATTCCCTTCCGTACCGAGACAGGAACAGGCTGCGTCTCCAGTTCACCGACAATGATGGCGGGCAGTGTCAACTCTCCCGTCGTTTTAGGGGTGAATCTCAGTCGCAGCCTCTCGATTCGTGAGTCGGGCCAGCGCTTGTCCTCGACTTCATCGGTGGTTCCCGGGATCTCCACGCTGAACTGCCCGCGGAACTGCGTCAGATCGAGTTGCTTGGGATCGACGCTGGCATCGACGCCGTAAAGGATTGCGTTGATTCGCTTGCCGAGTTCCACTTCTGTCTTGTCAACATCGAGATACAGGCCCGGATCTGCCAGGCAAGGGAGCGAGACAACATACAGGAGAAACAGAAGAAGTCGTTGCATTACCAGGGATCCACCCCTGGCAGAGCGAGCGGGTCATCGAGCGCACCCGGGAACCCTTCCTCCATTTCAAAGAGGCGTATCCAGAGTTTCTCCTGGTGCTCCCGTAGCGCTTCCATCCGCAATCGTGCATCGGTCAGAGAGACTTCCCTCTGCAATCGCTCGGCTCGCTGTGCAGGGGTTTCATCCGCAAGACGAGCCCTGGCAATTCCCTTCACGAGCAGATGTGCAAGGGTTTGTTCCGGAAGATCCGGCAATTGTCTCTCACCGGATAGTGCGGCGACGCCCTCTTCGCTTCTGAGCAGGTTCTCGGGATCCAGTTCCACCTCTCCCTCACCGGCAACTCCTGCAGGTCTGCGCTCGGCCGCCTCATCCATGCGCGCGAGCAGTTCCTCCACAGCCTTCTGCACGGAGCGGCTCAGCCGCAGGTTGTAGTGGCTCGCCTCGTGATCGGGACGAAACAGTAAGGCGTCCTCGAACACGGCCGTAGCTTGCGCAAATTCGCCGGCCAGGAAATAGCTGTTACCGAGATTGAAGAGTGCCTTGCCGCGCTCTGCATCGTTATCGGCGAGGTTGACGGCCTGAATGAAACTACGCGCCGCCTGATCGTAGGCTTCCAGGCGGTAATGTACGGCTCCCTCCCCGAGTCGCCCTTCATAACCCTCGTCGTTTCTGAAAAGATCGAGTGCTTCCGGATAGCGTTCATCGAGGTAAGCAGCATAGGCCTGTTCTATATCTGCACGGACCTCGCCTGGCTCCAGAAGCAGGAGTATGGTCACAACCGGTACAGCAAAGACTGTCAACTGTTCGACCCGCAGCCGGTTCAGTGACGGTGCCAGGGCAAGGAGCAACAGCAAGAACCCGGGTACCAGTGTCCAGTGGTAGAGCTCGTTCCAGTTCATTTGCTCAGCCTCTGCCGGTTCCAGCGCTGGTGGCAAGAGTGGCTCGAGCCCCCTCTCATATAGCTTCTGCCAGTCACCGTCATCCTTCTCAAATCTGCTATAGGCGCCACCGGAACGCTGTGCAATCGCTTCGAGTGTGTCCCGGTTCAGCCGGGAGATGACCTCCGCACCATCTTTCTTGATCCAGCGCCCGTCCCCGAGCTGAATGGCACTTCCCGCGTCGGTGCCGATTCCAAGGATGAAGAGCGGAAAGGACGATTCGACGGTATTCAGCTGCTCCCAGCTACCATCGGTGAGCATGATCATGCCCGCCCCCTGCCCGGTGTCCTTCAAGAGTTCCGCAGCCATTGCCACGGCCTCCTGCGGACGGCTCCCGGCGGTAGGCAAGCGCAGCCGGTCAAGACTGGCGATGTAGAAGCGCAGGGCATCGTAATCGGATGTCATGGGCACGTAGAGATGCGCACGCGCCGCGAAGAGCACGATGGCGATCCGGTGCCCGGGAGCGTGTGTTAGGAACTCATCGAGTTCGATCTGGGCACGGCGCAGCCTGCCTGGCGGCGGATCGGCAGCCAGCATGGATCGCGAAACATCAACGATCAGTACGATGTCGCTGCGAAGCGGGTCCGCTTTCCCCGAATCTTCGGGTACCATCCTGGGACCGGCCAGCGAGATGACTAAGAGAAGCCAGGCCAGGAGAAAGGCGAGATGGCGCAGACGGTTATAGAGATGTATTCCCCTCGACTGTTGTGAGAAGGCCCAGGGCTGCAACTGGGGTTCAGCATAGGCATCGAGCTGGCGATGATGCAACTGACCTCGAATCAGCATGACCAGGAAAGGAAGCGGCAGAAGCAACAGCCACAAGGGTTCCCGCCAGTGGATCGCAATGAACCAGGCGAGCAGATCAGACACCTGTTCTCCTCCCGGGCAGGGCTAGCAGTTGTGCGAAGACCATCAACATCAGCCCTGCCAGCAGGGGCCATTGGTAGAGTGGCCGGGTCACATGGCGGGGAGGTAACTCACGCTTGTTGGTTTCGCGTTCCGCAATCTCCTGCAGGGTCTTCTGCAACGCTTCATTATCGCCGGCACGGAATGCCGCAGCTCCTGTGATCCCGGCCAGCATCTCTAGACGTTCCAGGTCAGCTGGCTCATAGATCAGACCACTAGTACGCACCTCCTCAGCACTGTAACTGCCGGCACCGACAGCAACCACATAGAGTGGCATGCCTGCTTCTGCTGCGAGTGTTGCAGCCGCAAAGTCGTCGATCTTGCCAGTCGGATAACCTCCAGCAGTCATGAGGATCAGGAGACGGCGCCTTTGGGAATGACCGGTCGACTGATCACGGGCCTGCTTTACGGCAAGGGCGATTGCCTCACCGACACTGTTGTAACGCCCTGCTACGGTTGTCTCAATACGTTTCAGCATGTTGCGTAGCAACGACTGGTCACGCGTCAATGGAACCAATGTGTAGGCATTCTCGCCGTAGACGATGAGTCCTATCCTGTCATCAGCCATCTGCCGGACCATGCTGTCCAGAACACCCTTGAGCATACGCATCCGATCAATCCTTTCACCATCGACCAGATAGTCGCGCAATACCATGGCGATGGAGGCATCGACGATAAAAACAACGTCACGCTCCTGCGGCAAGTCCGGAAGCTCTTCGCCCTTGAGGACGGGTTCAGCGAGACTGATGATGAAACAGGCGACGGACGCTGCATACAACCACCTGGTCGAGGGCTTCATCACGTGCTTTCTGCCAGCATCTTCAAGCAGTTCGACAAGTGGATGACGTGCCAGAAGTGCATCCCGGCCTCCGACTTGCAAGGGATCCGGCGCGTCTTTCATGCGATGCGCGTCTAGCCGTCGGTACAGCAGGTAGAACAGTAAAGGGACGAACAACAGCAACCAGACAGGTTGAAGAAAAAGAAATTCAAGCGCATTCGTTGAAGACATCATCGCCACGACCGCACCCAGAAACGCCCCTCGTCAATCAGCCGGGTCGTCTCTACAGCCGAAATACCTTCACGGCTATATCTTGCCGCAGCAAGTGTTCTATGAAACTGTTGCCAGCGCTCAGGCGCAATTCCCCCCAAAGGCATGTCTGACGACAGGCGGGAAACGCCCGCAGCCCGTCGCATCACGACAGCCAGTCCGTACACGACCTGCCTGCTGTCGATCTCATCCCGTGCAAACTGGACCCTGAGCTGCTTCAGTGCCCGCAGACTCCAGTTGCATGGACTGTTGTATCGACGCCATATCGCGATTCCCAGAATCACAACCACCATCATGGCGACGAGCGACAGCCAGACGCCGCTCTGCGTCACTGCAGGCCCGAACTCGATGTCGGCAATGTATTCGAGCCTCAGGGAGCCTGTCGGGTTGATTTCAGCGTCCGCCATCGGCCAGTAGTTTTTCCGGCTCGTCAACCAGAGTAGAAAGCATCACGCAAACAATGCCGAGTTCTCTGAAGAGTGCCAGCTTGTTCGCGAAATACGCTTCTGCCATCTGCCGGAAGTTATTGCGCACAGACAGGTCAGTCGTATCGAGTTCAAAACGCCCGGCAGCACCTTCAAACTGCAGCCTCCCTGCTACTGGCAACTGAAGTTCGGCAGCATCATGCAGCAGAATGACTTTGAGGAGATTCTTGCCGGCCAGTCGCATCAAGCGCCGGGCATGTCTCTCCTCAAATCCCGAGAGATCGCTGATCAGCGTGATCGAGGTGCCGGGCAGTAGACGTTCCTCGAGCAAATCCAGCAACTCGTCGACCCCAACTTCTCTCTGCTCATCTGTCGGCGGCGCGACATCGGCCACGACCTGTCGCAACAGCCCGAGGAGCGCATGCTCTGTCGTCACAGGCGCGCTCCAGTTCAGGTAATCATCAAAAAGCAGTGTTTCAATCGAGGCATGTTCGCGGTGCGATCTCGCAGCAACGACCGCTGCAACTCTGACGGCCTGTGCAAGCTTGTGTCGTTTGTGCGTGCCGAAACGCATGCTGTTACGCCTGTCGATTACGATCAGGGTTGCTCGGCGGCGTTCCTCCCGAAAGATCTTGCTCTGCAATTTTCCAGACCTGGCGCTGAGCCGCCAGTTGATAAAACGAGGATCATCGCCGGGTTGGTAAAATCGACTTTCCTCATATTCAAGCCCTGAACCCCGAAAGACGGAGAGCGCATCGCCAGCGCTGGATGCCTGTACGTTCACCTGCTTTGCGGGTGCAACGAGGCAAAGTCCGGCGAGGAATAACTCACGAATTTCCTCGTCGGAGGGCATTTGTTCCCCGCGCAATGCGCGCTTCTTCCCCGGCCGGTCGGTCGTCAACCACGACCTCTGGTGGATCCGGTTGATAAACGGGGGAAATCGCATCAGGGGACGGGAATGATTTCCAGAAGCCTTGTGACAATGGCGTCGGCGTCGACACCGGCTGCACGTGCGGCATAATCGAGCAGCAGGCGATGGCGTAGGACATCAGGTGCTACTTCGAGAATATCATCGGGTATGACATGGTCCCGACCATTGAGATATGCCATCGCCGAGGAGGCCCGCAACATGGCAATCGAGGCGCGTGGAGACACCCCGCTGAGCAGGAAATCCGACCACTCGGGAAGCAGCTTGCCGAGATCCCGGGTCGCGCTGACGATGCTGACAATATACTTCTCGAGCATCTCCTCGACATGAATCTCCGCCACCTCGCGCCGCGCCAGCAAGACCGTCTCTGGCTGCAGGCGCGATTCCAGCATCTCTGCGTCCTCACCATAGTGCAACTTGCGATCAAGCTGGAGGATCTTCAGCTCGTCATCTTCCGTCGGGTAGCTCAACACGATATGCATCAGAAAACGGTCCAGTTGCGCTTCCGGTAACGGATAGGTGCCCGACTGCTCGAGCGGATTCTGGGTCGCCATGACAACAAAGAGATCCGGAAGCCGACGCGTCACGCCACCAATCGTCACCTGATGTTCGGCCATTGCCTCGAGCAGAGCCGACTGCACCTTCGGTGGAGCGCGGTTGATCTCGTCGGCCAGGATGATTTCATGAAAGACCGGCCCCTCAATGAACCTGAAACTGTGCGACTCCGGATCGAAGACATCACTACCAGTCAGGTCCCCGGGCATGAGGTCGGGCGTGAACTGGATACGTTGAAAACTGGCATGTACGGCTGCCGCAAGTGAGGTGACCGCTTTGGTCTTCGCGAGTCCGGGCGGACCCTCGAGAAGAAAATGCCCACCTGTCAGCAGGCTGATCAGTAGCCTGTCTAGCAGTTTCTGCTGCCCGATGATCACATCTTGCAGGCGTTCGCGCAGTTCGTGGAATGCATGTTGGCTATCCATAGGGACTCCAGTTTGAAGACGTCTTCAACGATGGCGAAGGGTACATATGCCTGGCTCTCAGTTGGCTTCCACTGGCATGCCGGCGGCCTTCCATTCCGGAAACCCGTCCTGGAGACGGCGGGCCTCGATACCCTGGTTCCGCAGGCGTTCAACGGCTTCGAAGGCAAGCACACAATGGGGGCCCCGGCAGTAAGCCACCACCTCGCCGCTGTTGCGCAGCATCTCGAGATGTTTCTCCAGTTCGGCCAGCGGAATGTTTACGGCGCCTGGCAGATGGCCGGCAGCGTACTCCTCTGCAGGACGCACATCCAGCACTGTAATCTCACCTTTGCGCGCACGTTTCAGCAATTCGTCTACCGGCATCGGATCAAGCGCATCCTTTACCGTAAGATAGGTATCAACCAGTACCTTGATATCCGCCAGGTGCCGTTCGGCGACGCCACGCACGCATTGCATGAGCAGGATCACGTCATCACCCGTCAGCGAATAAAAGACGTGCAGACCTTCCTTGCGTGAAGTGACCAGCCCCGCCTGGCGCAGTTGTTGCAAGTGCTGGGAAGTATTGCGCACGCTCAATCCCGACACGCGCGCCAGATCCTCCACGTTGCGCTCGCCCTGGGCAAGAAACTCCAGTAACTCCAGCCGGTGGCCATTGGCCAGCGCCTTGGCCACGCGGGCGAACTGGGCAAAAAGGTCTTTCTTGAAATTGCCTGACATGCGTGATCACCGACACTATTCTATTAATCCATGGAATACTGTATCTTGTTTTATAGTCATCGCCAATAACGGAAAACCGAAAGTCATCCTGAGTCTGACTCATTCGAAAAGTCCTGGACATGAACGCAAACAGCTTCATCACGCAATACGAGCCGATCATCCGCATGTCGGTCTTCTTCACAATTTTTGCCATGATGGCCTTGTGGGAAGTCCTCGCTCCCCGACGCCAGCTTACCACCTCAAAGTGGGTGCGCTGGGGCAACAACATCGGCATCGTGTTTCTGAACAGCTTTCTGTTACGCCTGGCTTTCCCTACCGCAGCCGTTGGCATGGCACTGCTGGCCCAGGAACGCGGCTGGGGCCTGTTCAATGTTTTCGAGGTACCGGGCTGGTTTGCCATCCTCGCATCGGTGGTCATCATGGATTTCGTGATCTGGCTACAGCACGTCATGGTGCATGCCATACCGCTGCTATGGCGCTTGCATCGCATGCACCACACCGATCTCGACTTCGACGTCACCACGGGCTCGCGCTTTCATCCGATAGAAATCTTTCTCTCGATGGGTATCAAGTTCGCAACCATCGTCCTGCTTGGTCCACCCGCAGTCGGAGTCGTGATCTTCGAAGTGGTTCTCAACGCGACCGCCATGTTTAACCACGGCAATGTTCGACTGCCGCTGGCATTGGACAGGGTCCTGCGCATGGTCCTGGTGACCCCTGACATGCACCGCGTACACCATTCCGTCGAAGATGACGAAACCAACAGCAATTTTGGTTTTTCCCTGTCGATCTGGGATCGACTCTTCGGCACATACAGGGACCAACCTCGTGGCGGTCACGAGGGCATGACCATCGGTATCCGCACCATACGCGACACGAAGCTGTGCGCCTGGATGCCGGGGATGCTCCTGATCCCATTCATAGGCAAGGTAAAAGACTACGCTATCAACCGGCGCAAATGGGAAGCCACTGATGACTAGGACACTCGCACGCATTTCCTTGCTGCTCGTGCTTCTTGCCGGCATCGGACTGGCCATCCTCAACCGGGATGCCTTCGACGCCACAGTGCTCGAAGCCTGGGTAAGCAAGGCCGGAATCGCTGGCCCCGTGGCCTTCGTCCTGATCTATGCCCTGGCCACGATCCTTTTCCTGCCAGGTTCCGTGCTAACACTCGCCGGTGGTGCCCTCTTCGGCCCGGTGCTTGGCACCATCCTGAATCTCACCGGCGCTACCCTGGGGGCAACGCTGGCCTTTCTGGTTTCGCGGCATCTCGCTTCCGGCTGGGTGGCACGAAAAACAGGCGGACGGCTCAAACAGCTCATCCAGGGTGTGGAATCAGAAGGCTGGCGCTTCGTTGCCTTCGTGCGTCTCGTACCACTGTTTCCCTTCAACCTGCTCAACTACGCGCTTGGACTTACACGCATCCCTTTCTGGCACTATGTGATCGCCTCCTGCATCTGCATGCTGCCGGGCGCCATCGCCTATACCTACCTTGGCTATGCGGGGCGCGAGGCCATCGCCGGAGGCGAGTCGCTCATTCAGAAAATCCTGCTCGGTATCGCCCTGCTCGCCGCCGTCGCCTTCCTGCCCGGTCTGGTCGCACGCCTGCGACGCGGCCCGATGCTCGAGGTTGCTGCGCTCAAGCAGCGCCTCGATGCCGGCGAGGATCTTCTGGTACTGGACGTTCGCAAGCCGGAGGAATTCACAGGTGAGCTTGGCCATGTCGAGGGTGCCCGCAACTTGCCGCTGGACTCCCTTGACGCACACAGCGAGGAACTGGCTGCATGGCAGGAACGTCCTGTGATGCTTGTCTGCCACACCGACAAACGCTCGGCAAAAGCTGCCAGGATCCTCGCACGAAAGGGCTTCGCCAGGCTGCACGTGGTCGCTGGCGGCATGGTTGCCTGGAATGCTGCCGGTCTGCCGATCAGTAGCCAACATCCCCGCTCCGGTGAGTGAGATGAAATACAGGTGCATGATCCCGGATGATCATGCTTGCGCTACAGAATGCAGACAACCCGTTCCTGCTCGTATAATCCGGACAAGATACGATGCCGATGAGCTGTGTTCCGTCCCCGATGTGAACGCAATCGCCATCAAGAGAGACCACACATGCACGCCACACTGCCGCTACTGAAGGACACCGATTTTCCCGCTATCAACCGCGGGCAACTCATGACACTGCAGGTCAACCTCGGCTACCGTTGCAACCAGAGCTGCCTGCACTGCCACGTCAATGCTGGACCGAACCGCAAGGAGATGATGTCGGCCGGGACCATCGACACCGTGGTCGAGTTTCTCCAGGCTGGCAACATCAGGACCCTGGACCTCACCGGCGGGGCACCCGAACTCAACTCTCACTTTCGCGACCTCGTTCGTCGTGCCCGTGCGCTCGGCGTGCACGTCATGGATCGCTGTAACCTGACCATTCTTGACGAACCGGACCAGGAAGATCTGGCCGAATTCCTGGCCGACAACAGGGTCGAGGTCATCGCCTCCCTCCCCTGTTATCTCGAGGAAAACGTCGATGGCCAGCGCGGCAAAGGCGTCTACCAGGGCAGCATCAACGGCCTCAGGAAACTCAATGCGCTTGGCTATGGCAAGCCCGGCAGCGGTCTGGCACTGAACCTCGTCTACAACCCCACCGGTCCCTTTCTGCCGCCGCCACAAGCCACGCTCGAAGTCGATTACAAGCGCGAACTCGCCAACCGCTTCGGGATCGTCTTCAACCAGCTCTTCACACTGACCAACCTGCCAATCCAGCGCTTTGGCAGCATGCTCGTCAGCAAGGGCCAGTTCGATGACTACATGACACTGCTGCGCGAGGCCTACAGGGCCGAGAATCTCGACGCGGTGATGTGTCGCTCGCTGTTGAGTGTGGACTGGCAGGGGTATGTCTATGACTGTGACTTCAACCAGATGCTCGACCTGCCACTGAGCATGGCTGGCAAGCGCAGACCGAAACTTGCAGAACTCATTGGCCGCGATCTCGAGGGAAATCCCGTCATGATTGCCGACCACTGTTACGGATGCACAGCCGGACAGGGGTCGTCGTGTGGCGGCGCGCTGAGCTAGGCTATCGCTCGATGGCCAAGGAGCCACTGGCACCGGTGATCTGGAACGTTCGGGACATCTCCAGATGAAAGTCTCGGTGATCATACCAGTGCTCAACGAGGCGTCGGGCATTGCGACTACACTCGAACGACTGCAGGAGTCACGAACGAAAGGTCACGAAGTGATCGTGGTCGATGGCGGGAGTACCGACGGCACGTCCGAACAGGCAAGGCCGCTGGCCGACCTGGTTCTCACCAGCTTGTCCGGGCGCGCAAGGCAGATGAATACCGGCGCCCGTGCCGCAAGCGGCGAAGCGCTCTGGTTCCTTCATGCCGATACGCTCGCGCCTGTCGATGCGATAGACAACATCAGCACGGCGCTTGCCGACGGGCACCGGTGCTGGGGACGATTCGATGTGCAGCTGTCGGGGTCAAGCTGGCCGTTTCGCATCATCGAACACGCCATGAACCTGCGTTCCTGTCTCACTCGCATCGCCACCGGCGACCAGGGCATCTTCGTCACGCGCGAGGCATTTGAGCGCGTCACCGGCTTTTCTGAGATCCCGTTGATGGAAGACATCGAGCTGAGCAAGGACCTGCGGCACCAATCCAGGCCGGCCTGCCTCGGGACAAGGCTCGTCACTTCCAGTCGCCGCTGGGAGCAACATGGCATCATGCGCACCGTGCTCCTGATGTGGCGCCTGCGTCTCGCCTACTATCTCGGCGCTTCACCCGAATCATTAGCCGAACGCTACCGTCGTGGATAAAGCAGCAACAACTGCCGTGATCGTCTTTGCGCGCGCACCCGTTGCCGGTGCGAGCAAGACGCGTCTGATTCCTGCGCTTGGCGAAAAAGCCGCAGCCAGTTTGCACGCACGCATGATCGAGCACACGCTGGAAACGCTGGCTGATGTTCCTGCTGACCATGACCTCCAGCTCTGGTGCGCCCCGAATACCACGCATCCCCTCTTCGCAAGGCTTGCCGATCGATATGACCTGAGCCTGCATATCCAGCGCGGTAATAATCTTGGTGCACGCATGTATCATGCACTCGACACTGCACTGCTGGTACATGACCATGCCATTGTCATCGGCACCGACTGCCCCGGGCTTGTATCAGCGGACATCCTCGCCGCAACTGACGCGCTGAAAACAACGGCCGATGCTGTTATCGGTCCGGCTGCTGACGGAGGTTACTGGTTGCTTGGAGTACAGGCGGTGTCAGCAACGCTTTTCAGTGAAATTGCCTGGGGTAGCGACAGGGTGTACGAACAGACACTCCAGCGCATCGAGACACTGGGCTGGCGTAGTCACGCCTTGCGCACGCAGACGGATATCGACCGTCCTGAAGATCTGGCCCGGCTTCCGGCCCGGTTACTCGAAGGCCTGACATGAGCGTGTAACTAGATCCAACCAGGAGACAACCCGTGAAATGGCTCGACAGAATTCCGCTTGGCATACTCGTTCTCGCCTGCGCAACACTTGGACTGGCGCCCTTCGTGCCTGAGCCGCACGTGTGGGAAAAACTCAAGATGCTGGCCGCGGGTGAACTCACACGTCCGATCGACATCTTCGACCTGATAATGCATGGGACGCCCTGGCTGTTGCTGCTCGCGAAGCTTGCACGCATGGCTCGTCCTGGCTCAAGAGGCTGAGCGAAGAGCATGCACGCGCAACAACCACGACTGGTCTTCGTCTACAACGCCGACAGCGGCCTGTTCAACACGATGGCCGACATCGGTCACAAGATCTTCTCGCCCAAAACCTATGCCTGTGATCTGTGCGCACTCACGCATGGCTATTTCAGCGAACGGCGTGAGTGGAGAACATTCATCGAGTCCCTCACCATACCTTGTGAATTTCTGCACCGTGACGAGTATTTACGCGCCTGCCCGGAGCAGAAAGATCTGGCTTACCCAATCGTTCTGCTGGTTAACGAAAACAAGCAGCACATCTGCCTCTCCCGCGAAGACCTTGCTGCCTGCAAGAATCTCGAAACCCTGAAGCAGGCCATCACCAGCTGCATCGCCAGCACGCGAGAGCCAAAACAATAGACGCACGGAGTTCGACAGGAGAACATTAGCCCTCTACCCCTCAGGTTCTTTTTCTCCTGAATTCAAAGCGGTTCCAGGCTGTCGGGGACACGGAAACCCCGCATGGCACCCGGATCATTCCCGGTGCTATATTCTGCGTCCTCAACAAACCCGCTCTCCGCAGGATCACACCATGAAAATGCTGAAGTACCTCATCATCGCCGTAATCGCCATCTTTATTGCCTGGTATGCCTACTCGCCTTACCAGACTGCCCATGCCATGAAAAGCGCCGGAGAGAACAGGGATGGCGAGGCACTGGCCGAGTACATTGATTTCCCCTCTGT
>JARRMW010000017.1:0-28597 GCA_037385685.1 Gammaproteobacteria bacterium | reverse complement strand
AGAATCAACGAGCACAACCTTGACCCCTTCGCCGGCAACGCTGAGAAGATCCCCCTTGCGAAGCGCCATGAGGGGAAGCAGCTGCAGTTTCTCCTTGGCTCGTTCGACAACGCAGGGTTCACAAGATTGAACCGATTTGACCCAGGTTCCGGCTTGCAGCGTCGTTGCGGCAAGCAAGAGTGCGTTCACGAGCATGACAAGAGATAAACACCTGTATATGGACATGGAACTGGCTATTTTTTCCCGCACTACCCGGAGGTTAGGTATTTCACCTGCCAGAAGTCAATGCATGCAGGGCGCCACGGACAGGTGGCTGATGTATCAGGAATGCTCCCCGCAGCAGTCCGTGTAGAGCTCCACGGCCGTGTTCGGCACGATCGATGCAGCGGGTATCGGAGCACCGTTACGCCAGTTGCGCAACGCCTCGCTTTTCGCCTCACCGGTCACGACGAACCAGACGCATCGTGATCGCGCAAGCCGGTTGACACTCAGCGTCACGCGTTCTGGTGGCGGCTTGGGGGCACCATGGACAGGCATGGCATACGGCGCACCCGGATCGATGCCGAGTTCGTTTCCAGGGAAGAGACTGGCCGTGTGGCCATCTTCTCCGAGCCCGAGCAGCACGAGATCGAAATCCCCCTGTGCACCCAGTTCCATGCTGTATGCCGACGCGCCGGCCACGGCGCCGAGTTCCGCAGGAATGGCGTGCACATGCCCGGCTGGAACAGGCACATGGTTGAGCCAGGCTTCCCTCGCCATGACGTCATTGCGCTCGGGATCGCCAACAGGAAGGCAGCGTTCGTCTCCGAACCAGAAATGCCATCGCGACCAGTCGGTCTCGAGTTGCCTGAGCCTGAGATAGAGCAGTTGTGGCGTAGTGCCACCTGCCAGAACGACATGAAAGGCCCCTCTCTCACGGATGCATTGCGCGGCAAGGGATGCAATATCCGAGTAGAGTGATTCAACCAGCCGCTCTGCAGAAGAGAAGCATTGCCACCGGAGCTGTTGCTCGCTCTTCATGATGCATCCGGTTTCAGGCTATTACGCCATTCGTGGTCCTCGGCGTCGAAGAGACGTGTCGACTCATGCGGCCCCCAGGTACCGGCAGGATAGCTATGGATGAAGTTATCCTCGTGCGACCAGCTCCTGAGTATCGGGTCCACGACACGCCAGGCCCACTCGACCTCGTCGAAGCGAATGAAGAGGCTGCGGTCACCCTCGATGACATCCAGCAGCAGGGTTTCATAGGCATCGAGCGCCGGTTCGTCCGGATCGCGGTACTGGGCACTGAGATCAACAATGCGCGTATTCATGTCGAGCCCGGGACGTTTGGCATGAATCTGCATGTGCATGCACTCGTGGGGATAGATCGAAAGCACGATCCAGTTGGGCTCGATCTTCTCGAGCGGCGTCTCGCGGAAGAGCTGCTGCGGGGGCTGCCGAAAGCGGATCGAGATCGATGACGACTTCTCGGGCATGCGCTTGCCTGTTCGCACGTAGAAGGGCACGCCTTTCCAGCGCCAGTTATCGATGTAGAACTTGGCCGCGACGAATGTCTCGGTTGTCGAGCCCTCGGGAACGTCCTTCTCCTGCTGGTAGCCGTTGACAGGCTCCCCTTCGACCTGCCCTGCCGTGTACTGGGCCCTGAATGCATAGTTACTGACCGACTGCTTCGGGATCGGGCGAATCGAGCGCAGCACCTTGACCTTCTCGTCGCGCAAGGCATCGGCCTCGAGCGTCGCGGGCGGCTCCATCGCCATGACCGTCAGCAGTTGCATCAGGTGATTCTGCACCATGTCACGCAGGGCGCCCGTCTTGTCGAAATAGCCTGCGCGTGTACCGATCCCCTTGCTCTCGGCGACCGTGATCTGCACGTGGTCGATGTAGTTGCGGTTCCAGATCGGCTCAATGAGGGTATTGGCGAACCGGAATACCAGCAGGTTTTGCACGGTCTCCTTGCCGAGATAGTGATCGATGCGGTAGATCTGTTCCTCGCTGAAATACTGGTGCAGTTTGAGATTCAGCATGCGCGCGCTCTCGAGATCCTCACCGAAGGGTTTCTCGACGACAATCCGGTGCTTCGCAAAGCTGCCACTGAAGCCGGCCTTGTGAAGGTGCGAGACAACCGTGAGGAAATCCGCGGGGCGGATCGAGAGGTAGAAGACGATGTTCTCGCAGGTCCCCTCGCGCGGACGCGAAAGCGCTTCCATGAGGGAGCCGTAGGCATCGGCATCGTTGTAATCGCCGCGCACGTACTCGAAGCGCTCGATCAGCCGGTCACCGATGGCAGCGTCGAATTTGCCGCCGAACCGGTCGTTCAGCGACAGCAGCATGTGCTCCTTCCAGTCGTCCTGGCTCCAGTCACGACGGGCAAAAGCAATGAATCTCAGCTCTGGGTTGATACGGCCCGCAGCCTCGAGATGATAGAGCGACGGAATGAGCTTCTCGCTGGCGAGATTACCGGTGGCGCCGAAAATGACGAAATAACAGGGACCGACGGGCTGCATGCGATCAATCCTTCTCCGTGACCGCGTGACCGCCAAAACCCTTGCGCATCATCGCAAGCAGGCGGTTGCCGTAATCGCCCTTGCCCTGACTCGAGAAACGCATCATGGTCGCGAGGCTCATGACAGGTGTCGGTACCCCCTGCTCGATACCCTCAATGGCGGTCCAGCGGCCCTCCCCCGAATCGGCAACATGGGGTTCGATGTCCTGCAGCTCCTGATCCTCGCCCAGGAAATCGGCGGTCAGATCCAGCAACCAGCTGCGTACCACGCTGCCGTGGCGCCACATCTCGGCGATGGCTGCCATGTCCATGTCGAAATCCTCGCGCGACTTCATGAGCGCGAAGCCCTCGGCGAAGGCCTGCATCATGCCGTACTCGATACCGTTGTGGACCATTTTGACGAAGTGGCCACTGCCTGATGGTCCGCAGTGATGCCACCCCTTGTCGGGTGCGGGCGCAAGTACTTTCAATGCCGGTTCGATGCGTTCGACGAAAGAGGTCTCGCCTCCAACCATGAGCGCATAACCGTTTTCGAGACCCCAGATGCCGCCAGAGACGCCTGCATCGACGTAGCCGATACCCCGGGACGAAACCTTCTCGGCGCGACGCATCGAATCCTTGTACCAGGAGTTGGCCCCATCGACGATGAGATCCCCTTCCTCAAGCAACATCGAGACTTTCTCGACATGCCCCTCTGTGATCATGCCCGACGGCAACATCAGCCAGACGACTTTTGGTGATGGCAATGCCGCGACCAGTTCCTCGATCGATGAAGCGGCACTCAGGCCCGTCTCTGCCGCGAGTTCATCTGTGACGGATTGCGTCCTGTTGAAGGCAGTGACTTCGATTCCCCCGCGACGCAGGCGCCGTGCCATATTGGCGCCCATGCGACCAAGGCCGATGATTCCCAGATGCATTGATACTGCTCCTTGAATAGTTTGTCTGCGACTAGGTTAAAGCAATTACCGGGACAGTGTGAACCCGGACAGTAACCGGCAGAAAAAACCCGCTCATGAGAGCGGGTTCATATCTGCCGGTCGGCTGGCAGGAACCGCGAGTTACTTGCTCTCTGCGACCATGTAGGCAACAGCTGCGGCGACATCCTCGTCACTGAGAAACGCGAAGCCGCCCTTGGCCGGCATGTAGCCGGCAGAGCCCTGGTAACCATTGATCGCATGATCAAGAAGTGTCTGCTGACCCTGGGCGATGCGCGCTTCCCATGCCGCCGCATCACCGACCTTGGGCGCGCCCGCGATGCCCATGCCGTGACAGGTCGAGCAGGACTTGGTGTAGACATCCTCACCCTTTGCGAGATCAACACCGGCGGTCTCGGAAGGAGCAGCCGGTGCTGCTGCAGGAGCTGTCTCGGCCGCCGCAGGAGCCTCTGCTGCCGGCGCAGCGTCAGCGCTCGCAACCTCAAACCCGGTGTCCTGAAGCATGGAGACGATGGCGGCCTGGATGTCATCATCCGTCAGTGACGGGTTTCCACCGCGTGCGGGCATGGCGCCCTTGCCGTTGATGGCATTGCTCATCAAGCTGTCCATGCCTGCATCAAAACGCGCCTGCCAGGCAGCCTTGTCACCGATTTTGGGCGCCCCGGCTGCACCTGTGCCATGACAGGCATTACAGGCTGCGGCAACAATATCCTTGCCGGATTTCGGCGCTGCGGGTGCAGCTGCAGCGGCGTCAGTTGCCGAAGCACCAGCCACATTTACACTGGCGACAGGAGCCAGGCGTTCATTGATGGCATCCTGCTCAACCTTGCTGGCCACTTTCTCACCGGAACCGCTCGTGACGACATTCGCGATGATAATGATCACGATGGTGAATACGACCAGGAAGCCCAGGACCAGGCCGAATGTGCGCAGAAAAGCTGCATCTTGTTGATCAGTCACGATAAGTTCCTCGGTTCAGGTTCAGAGTACGTTCGAAACGGAAAAATTTGCCGAAGTATATCCCTTTTCCGGTGACGATAGAAGTTGACGGGATGGACAAAAAACAGCCAGTCCAGTAGTCTTGCCGGCTCGTATATGCCCCCGCAACCGGGCCGGGGAAGCTGCGAAGCAGCGTGAGCGTCGCCTGATGGCCCAAGGGGCCATTCGCAAGGACGCCGATACAAGAGACATTTAACAGAGTTCTGCGCCCTTAGCTCAGCTGGATAGAGCGTCGCCCTCCGGAGGCGAAGGTCAGAGGTTCGAATCCTCTAGGGCGCGCCATAAAAAGGAAAGGCTCGCCATGCGGCGGGCCTTTCGTTTTTTCGCGTCCCCGGAGATGAGAACCTCTTCAGGTTCGACGTGCAGCGCAGGAGCGCTGCCGAACATCGCGCAGCGATGGCCCGAAGGGCGAGGCACAGGGAGGTGCCGAGTCATCCTCAGGGCGCCTCCTTCAAGCTGAAAGGCTCGCCATGCGGCGGGCCTTTCGTTTTTTCGCGTCTCCGGGATAAGAAGCTCTTTGCCCCATCCAGGGTGCCCGGCTCACTGACTAGAGCACGAAAATCGTTGCCAGGCCGAGGAAAGAGAGGAAGCCCACCACGTCCGTGGCGGCGATCAGAACAACGCCGCCGGCAAGGGCCGGGTCGATACCGAGGCGTTGCAGTACGAGCGGAACAAGGGTGCCTGCCATCGCTCCCGTCAGCAGGTTGATGACCAGAGCAACACCAAAGACGACGCCGAGTCGCACATCCCCTGTCCAGGCAATCGCGACGATGGCCACCACCACAGACCAGAAAAATCCGTTCAGGAGTCCGGACGCTATCTCTCGCAGTAACAGCCTGCGGGCATTGTTGCGACGCACCTGTTCCAGGGCCAGCCCGCGCGTCACCAGTGTCAGCGTCTGTGTACCTGCAACACCTCCCATGCTCGCCACGACCGGCATGAAGACAGCCAGTGCGACCACCTTGTCGATGGAGTCCTCAAACAGTCCTATGACCCACGCAGCGATGAAGGCGTTGACGAGATTGACGCCGAGCCAGACCGCCCTTCGCACCGCAGTCGGCAAGACAGGGGCAAAGATGTCCATCCCCGGCGAGAGACCAGCACGGCTCATCACCTCGTATTCTGCACTATCACGCATGACATCCATGACATCATCGACTGTGATGCGCCCCAGCAGCTTGCCGGATTGGTCCACAACCGGAGCCGACAGCAGATCCTGGTCCTCGAAAAGGCGCATGACTCTCTCGGCCGATGTATCCACGGAGATTGGCCGAATTCCGGTCAGCATGGAATCGTTGACCGGCGTCTCTGGATCAAGCGAAACCAGATCGCTGAGCATCAGCATGCCGAGATAGTTGTTATCACGGTCCACGACGACAAGACTGTCGAGATGCTCCGGCAACTGTTTCTCGCGGGCGCGCAGTTTTCTCAGATAGCGGATCACGGAGCGCATTGTCACGTCTGAACGCACCACTGCCGCATCCACGTCCATGAGACCGCCAGCAGTATCATCGGGCCAGTCACGCACGGCCTCGTAACGACTGCGTGACTGCGCATCCATGGCGCGCACCATGGCATCGACAACAGGGATCGGCAGCTTGGCATCCAGGTCCGCAAGCTCGTCCATCTCGAGTGACTGCACGGCCATGAGGAGCTCCTCCTCGACAGTGCTCTCGATGAGTTGCTGCCTGACTTCATCGCGGAGCTGCAGGAGCACCTCGCCCTTCAGGGATGTATCCACCTGCTCCCAGAGTGAAGGACGCTGGTCCCATGGAATCGCTTCCAGTGCATCGGCAATTTTCGAGGGGTGCAGGCTCTCGAGCAACTGCCCTGCACGCTGCATGTCGCCATTTTCAAAAGCCGCATGGAAGGATTCCAGCAGGCCCTCTCGCGAAGGCTCCGCGTTTGAAATACTGTTCTTGCTGGTTGTCATGGCTTCCTGATCACTCCCCGTATCGCCCTGCCCGATTCTGTCAGCTGTTAACACACAACTCCAGATTTCCTTCCGACAACCATGGCTACATGGCATCCGGACTGAAATGCGCAGACGGCAATGCTAGAATGCATGGGGATGCAATTTTTTAACAACCAATCAGGTTCCTGAGATCACGATGGCTTCAGGAAAAGGGGGCAGGTATCTCCTGCTGATCAGCATCCATGGTCTGATTCGTGGTCACGATCTCGAGCTTGGCCGGGATGCGGACACGGGTGGACAGACAAAGTATGTGGTCGATCTGGCGCGCGCACTCGGTGAGTGCGAGGGTGTCGAGCGGGTCGATCTCATCACCCGCCGCATTGACGACCCCGCGGTCAGCGACGATTATGCCAAGCCAATCGAGTCACTGAGTGACAACGTGGATATCGTCCGCATCGACGCCGGGCCGGATGAATACATTCCCAAAGAGCAGCTCTGGGATCACCTTGACAGCCTCATGGACAACCTCGTCAACTGGCTCAAGGTGCAACCTCGCATGCCCGATCTCGTCCACAGCCATTATGCAGATGCCGGCTACGTGGGTGTCCGGCTGTCGAACCTGCTCGGCATCCCGCTGATCCACACGGGCCATTCCCTCGGCAGAGACAAACGCAAACGATTGCTCGCACGCGGCCTTTCCAGCGAGGAGATCGAACGCACCTACAACATGGCACGCCGCATAGAAGCCGAGGAAGAACTCCTGGCCAATGCCGATCTGGTCATCACGAGCACGCATAATGAAATCGAGGAGCAGTACGGTCTCTACAACTTTTACGACCCTGCTCACATGACTGTCATCCCTCCCGGCACAAACCTGGAGCAGTTTCATCCTCCCGGGGATGAAGAACAGATCGCTTTCGCCGCACAGGTTGAACGCTTTCTGGAAGATCCGAAAAAACCGATGATTCTCGCCCTGTCACGTCCGGATGAGCGCAAGAATATCCTGACCCTGATCGAAGCCTATGGCGAGTCACAATCACTGCAAAAAAGTGCCAACCTGCTCATCATCGCCGGCACGCGCGACGATATTCGTGACCTCGAGAGCGGTGCACAAAACGTCCTGACCAACATTCTCCTGCTCATCGATGCCTACGACCTCTATGGCAAAATCGCAATACCCAAGAGCCACCGCGCCGACGAGGTCCCTGAGATCTATCGACTCGTGGCATCGGGCCATGGCATCTTCATCAATCCCGCCCTGACAGAGCCCTTTGGCCTGACACTGCTGGAAGCCGCTGCCAGTGGTCTTCCGCTGGTCGCCACGGAGAACGGTGGGCCTGTCGATATCATCGCCAACTGCAACAACGGAGAACTGGTCGATCCGCTCGACAAGGAAGCCATCACTTCGGCGCTGCTCAATTTTCTTCGCAATCGCGATGCCTGGAACCTGGCTTCGCGCAACGGCATTGCAGGCGTCAGGAAATATTACTCCTGGCAGGCGCATGCCAAAACCTATATGCAGAAGACACGTGACTTGCCCGGCAGGTACAAGCCAATTCCAAGTGAGCGGCCGACACCGCGCGTCCGCTATCGGGACCGGGCTATTTTCACAGATCTGGATCAGAACCTGGTCGGCAATCCGAATGCTCTGAAACGCTTCATTGAAGTCATGAAAGACAACCGCAAGTGCGTGACTTTCGGTATTGCGACAGGACGTCGTATTGACACGGCTCTCGCTGTCATGAAGAAACAGGGCGTCCCGCGACCCGACGTGCTGATCAGCAGTCTCGGGACCCGTATCCACTATGGCTCCTCCCTGACGGAGGATGATGACTGGACACAGCACATTGACCACCACTGGAATCCCAAGCAGGTGCGCAAGATCCTCGACGAGATGCCAGGGCTCAAACTACAGCCGAAAAAGGAGCAGACCCCGTTCAAGATCTCCTACTTCATCGACCCGGAGAAAGCGCCCCCGGTCGAGGAGATCACCGCCTCCATTCGCCAAAAGGAACTGACCGTAAATGTGCTCTGTTCATTCGGCCAGTTCCTCGACATCATCCCCTCACGCGCTTCCAAGGGACAGGCGCTGCGCTACGTTGCCCAGCGGCTTGATATCCCGCTGGAACATATTCTCGTCGCAGGAGGATCCGGTGCAGACGAGGACATGATGCGCGGCAACACAATGGCTGTTGTGGTTGGCAACAGACACCACGAGGAACTGTCGCAGCTCATCGACCAGGAGCGTATCTACTTTGCCGGTCAGCCACACGCCTATGGCATTCTCGAGGCGATCGAGCACTATGACTTCTTTGATGCCTGCAGGGTGAACAATGACTGACAAGCTGCTCGTTTGCACCGACCTCGATCGTACCCTGATCCCGAATGGTCCCCAGTCCGAGTCAGCTGGCGCCCGCGAGCATTTCGCACACCTCGCGGCGCGCCCCGAAGTGACGCTTGCCTACGTCAGTGGCCGTCATCGCGCACTCGTCGAAAAAGCCATCATCAACTACTGCCTGCCAAAACCCGATTTCGTCATCGGTGATGTCGGCACAACGATTTACCACGTCGGGCCCGAACAGCAATGGATCAGGCAAGAGGCGTGGGAAGACGAGATATCCGTCGACTGGGGCGGCAAGAGTCATGCAGACATCAAGCTTCTTCTCAACGGCGTCAAGGATCTGCGCCTCCAGGAGCGCTCAAAACAGAACAGGCACAAGCTCAGCTATTATGTGCCCCTGCAGAGCAATCGCGAACGCCTCTCCGCCATCATCAACAAGCGCTTTGAGGAAAACGGCATCAGGGCAAGCCTGATCTGGAGCATCGATGAACCCGTCGGTATCGGGTTACTGGATATCCTGCCTGCACGTGCCAGCAAGCAGCATGCAATCGAGGCGCTGATGCGGCTGCATGACTTCGGCTACGATAACACTGTCTTCTGCGGCGACAGCGGCAACGACCTGGAAGTCCTCGCAAGCCCGATCCCTGCTGTCCTTGTAGCCAATGCCCAGCCTGTCGTGCGTGAATTCGCACTGCAGCGGGCAGAAGCCCTCGGCTGCGAGCAACAACTCTATATCGCGAAAGGCGGGTTCATGGGCATGAATGGCAACTACAGTGCAGGCATGCTCGAGGGCATCGCGCATTACCACCCGTACACGCTGGAATGGATGGGTTTTGGCGACACGCAGATAGAGGCGTCGTAATGAGCGATATCTGTGTTTTTGGCGAGGTGCTCTTTGATCATTTCCCCGACGGCAAACGTGTTCTCGGGGGCGCGCCGTTCAATGTTGCCTGGCACCTGAAGGCCTTCGGTTTGTCACCAACCTTCATCAGCCGTGTCGGCAAAGACACCGAAGGGGAAGCGATTCTCGACGCCATGGAAAAATGGGGCATGGAAACACAGGGGCTGCAGATCGACGATCAGCATCCCACCGGTCGTGTCACGGTTGAGTTCATCGAAGGCGAACCTTCCTATGACATCGTCAGGCCATCGGCCTGGGATGCGATCGAAGCGAACCGCATCAACAATGGCTGCAGCATGCTCTACCATGGCACGCTGGCACTGCGCGACCAGGCATCGCTCACTGCGCTTGAGGCAATCAGGAGCAACATCCAGGGCCCTGTCTTTGTCGATGTCAACCTGCGCTCGCCATGGTGGGATCGCAACAGCGTCCTCTCACAGCTCGTTCCAGCCAACTGGGTGAAGCTGAACAGCGACGAGCTCGCATTGCTGAGTCCATCCGGTCAATCAGATTCTGATGCTGCACTGCAATTCATCAAAAGCCATCGGCTGGACGGGCTGATCCTGACCCATGGTGGCGAAGGTGCAGAGATCCTGACAGCAAGTGGCGAACATGTCAGCGCAAGACCCGAAGCCGACATTGCTATCGTCGATACCGTTGGTGCCGGTGACGCATTCGCCTCCGTCATTCTTCTCGGCCTCGCCGAGGGATGGCCCCTCCGGCAGATGCTCGAACGCGCCCAGTCTTTCGCCTCCCGGATTGTCGGCCGCCGTGGTGCAACCGTCAGCGATCCGGCCTTCTACCGCCCCTTCATCGAAAGCTGGCATCTCCACCACTGATCAGGCAAAGAACAAGGCATGTACGAACAGGTTTCACATTCGCTGCTGAACCAGATTCTTGACGAGCTCAAACCCGACATCCGCAAGCGCGACCTGCGCCACTTCTATACGCGGCTGGGCGCCAATTTCTATGCGATTCACTCGCTCTTTTTCCATCTTTACGGCCAGCGGGAGGACTTCGAACAGCAGATGGTCAGGCTCGTCGAGGTCATGGCATCGCGCTACATCGAGCGTCACAAGGACCTCAAGAAACTCGATGTCGACCGCGAGAAAGACCATAACTGGTTCCTGAGCCAGGAGTGGGTCGGCATGGCCCTCTACGCCGACGGTTTTGCAGGCAACCTCGAGAACATGCGTTCGCACCTCGGTTACCTGCAGGAGCTTGGCGTCAATATGGTGCACATCATGCCGATCCAGGAGTGCCCGAAAGCCGCCAGCGATGGCGGCTATGCGGTCAGCGACTTCCGTGAAATCGACGCGCGATTCGGTAGCCTCGATGACCTGCGCCTACTCGCGAAGAACATGCGCAAGCGCAACATGTTGCTGACACTGGATGTGGTCGTGAACCACACGTCCGACGAGCACGAATGGGCGGAACGTGCACGCGCAGGCGAGCAGAAATACCGCGACTACTACTATATCTTCGACGACCGGAACATACCCGACATGTTCGAGGAGACCATGCCGGAAATCTTCCCGGAGACTTCACCGGGCAATTTCACCTTCGACGATCGCATGCAGAAGTGGGTCATGACGGTCTTCAATGATTACCAGTGGGACCTCAACTACAGCAATCCCGCTGTCTTCATCGAAATGCTCGACATCATCCTCTACTGGGCCAACAAGGGTGCAGACATCGTGCGCCTCGATGCCGTGGCCTTCCTGTGGAAGAAGATCGGCACCACCTGCCAGAACGAACGCGAGGCACACCTGATTCTCCAGCTCATGAAGGACTGCAGCCAGGTCACTGCGCCCGGTGTGCTCTTCATCGCCGAGGCGATCGTTGCGCCGGTCGAGATCATCAAGTATTTCGGCGAGGACGCCGTCATTGCCAAGGAATGCGAGATCGCCTACAACGCCACCTTCATGGCACTGCTCTGGGAAACAATTGCAACCAAGAACGCGAAGCTGCTGAACCATGGAATCCTCAGCCTGCCGGACAAACTGGATCGTGCCACCTGGCTCAACTATATCCGCTGCCATGATGACATCGGGCTGGGCTTCGATAACAGCGACATTGCGAGGGCCGGGTATGATCCCGTTGCACATCGCAAGTTCCTCGTCGACTGGTTCACAGGCACCTATGAGGGTTCGCCAGCCCGCGGCGTGATCTTCGGACACAATAGCAAGACAGGCGATGCACGCATTTCCGGCTCGCTGGCTTCACTTGTCGGCCTGCAATCGGCGCTCGAAAGCGGCGACGAAAGCGCTATCCAGCAAAGCATCGATATCATCCTGCTGCTGCATGGGATGATCATGTCCTTCGGCGGCATTCCACTGCTCTACTACGGGGACGAGATCGGTACCCTGAACGACCTCTCCTTTCTGGAGGATGAACACAAGGCGAAAGACACCCGCTGGATTCATCGCCCGCGTCTCGACTGGCAGAAAGCCGAACTGCGACACACGCATGGCAGCGTCGAACAACGCATCTTTTCCGGGTTGCAGAAGATGATCGCTGTTCGCAAGAGCATTGCTGCATTTTCCGACTACAACAATCGCGAGCTGCTGGAGTCAGGCAATCCGCACCTCTTCGTCTTCATGCGCACAAGCCCCTTCATGCAGAACGAGAACGTACTGGTCGTCGCCAACTTCGACAGCACGCCACAAGCACTCTCGTTGTCAGACCTTGGCAACCGTGGCCAGTTCGGTTACGGGCAGCTCCAGGATCTCTACTCGGGCGAGTCCCCGAAAACGTTCAAAGACCAGCTCGTCATCCCGCCCTTCAGCTTCTACTGGTTGACTGACAGACGTACTTTCTGACCGCATAGAGTCCTGACAGCAGGGAATTTACGCATCACTTTCAGGGACTATCTCCTGACGATCGTGTCACAATCCCGATCACACAAAAGCAGGAGAACCACTATGAGCGAAGATGTCGTGATTGCCCAGAAAGCCCCCTATGGCGTCGATGTCGAGGAGGGAAAGACCTATTACTGGTGTGCCTGTGGCCGCAGCAAGAACCAGCCCTACTGTGACGGCTCACACCAGGGGACAGGCATTGAACCGGTCGCCTTCACAGCCGAAAAGACGGAAAAAGCCTGGCTCTGTGGCTGCAAGAAGACAACCAACCCGCCCTTCTGCGACGGCACGCACAACAAACTCTGATGAGCCATATCGCTCCCCTCGCTGTTCCTCTCCCGTGATGCAATCGCACCGCTGTGGGAGGAAGGCGTGCTCGCCATCGGTTCCGGTGGCCCGATACACAACTTGCACCGGCTCTAGAGACCCGGGTCCTCCAGAGAACCGGTGACCGGTTTCGAGCAGTGGTTGCTCGAGGCGATCTGAAGCAAGGAGCCGGATCAGCTTCTCGATCAGCGTAACTACACCCCATTGCGCTAGCGCCCACCCGACACCGGAGCATTTTTCACCACGGATGTTCGCCCGGGCAACCGGTGACAGGGCCCGGTCCGGCGGGCGAGTTTCAGCTATGGCAATCCCGGAATCAGCAACTTCGGGTTCGGAATCACTGATTCGCTTGCAGGCCTCTTGCCTGATCCACTACATTGAACCCTGTTCCAGCGATTTGAGGAGTATGCAAATCGTGTTTCACCGTGGGATCACCGCATGCCCGATCCGCTGTCGCCCGGCGAGGATTACCAGACCATGAGCGACAGCCAGCAACACAGGGTATCCGCCGAGGAGATCGCCGAAACACTCGGTATCGAGAATGATGGCGCCTCCCGCACCAGATACATCAAGTGGCTTCTGCTCGCCATCGTTGCGATCGCGTTTCTTGTCATCCTGTGGTCATTGACCGGCAACGACAGCGCGCAGGCGCTGCGCTACACCACCGCGGAGGTCACGCGCGGAGACCTGACGATCCGCGTCACGGCCACGGGCGCACTCGAGCCCGTCAACCAGGTCGAGGTCGGCTCGGAGATCTCCGGCACCATTCGCGAGGTGCTCGTCGATTTCAACGACCGCGTCAAGAAAGGCGAGGTGCTTGCCGTCATGGACACCGATCAGCTCGGGGCGAAAGTCCGCCAGGCACGCGCTTCCCTGGCCCTTGCGCAGGCGCAGGTCAAGCAGGCCGAAGCGACGGTCCGGGAGACCGCAAACAAGATGGAGCGCTCGCAGGAGCTGGCGAAAACAGGCATGTGTTCCGAGGAGGATTGCGACACCGCACGCGCCGCCTGGGAGCGTGCCGTGGCCGATCTCGAGCGTTTCAAGGCGCAAGTATTACTCTCACAGGCATCGCTCGAGGCCGAGGAGACGACGCTGGCCAAGGCCACGATCCACTCTCCGATTGAAGGCATCGTGCTGAGCCGCGACGTCGAGCCGGGACAGACGGTTGCCGCCTCGTTCCAGACACCCGTGCTCTTCAAGCTCGCCGAGAACCTCACGCAGATGGAGCTGCATGTCGGTATCGACGAGGCCGATGTCGGCCAGGTCAGCGAGGGTCAACCAGCGGAATTCACGGTCGACGCCTACCCGAATCGCACCTTCCCCGCAACGATCACCGAGGTCCATTTCGCCTCGCAGACCGTCGAGGGTGTCGTTACCTACGAGACTGTTCTCGGTGTCGATAACACGGAACTCCTGCTGCGACCCGGCATGACGGCGACGGCGGATATCATGGTCAGGAAGCTCGAGAATACCCTGCTGGTTCCAAACGCGGCACTGCGCTTCTCCCCACCTGTTCAGCAGACACCATCCGGGAACCGCGGTCTTGTCGGCAGCCTGCTTCCGCATCCGCCAAGATCGAAGACCAACCGCAGGCAGAGCGAGAACAAGCAGCAGAAGGTCTGGACGCTTCTCGACGGCGAGCCGGTCGCCATACCCCTCGTCACGGGCGCGACCGACGGCGTCATGTCCGAACTCCTCGAGGGAGAGATCGTCGAAGGCACGCCTCTGATCGTGGATACGCTCTCCTCTTCGCGGTGAGCCCGGTGTCTGCAGACATCCCGATGATCGAATTGCAAGACGTGTCCCGCGTCTATGGCAGTGGCCAGGCTTCGATGTACGCACTCGGCGGCATCGACCTGATTATCGAGAGTGGCGAATTCGTTGCCGTCATGGGGCCAAGCGGCTCTGGTAAATCGACCTGCATG
This sequence comes from Gammaproteobacteria bacterium, assembly GCA_037385685.1. Classification (GTDB taxonomy): domain Bacteria; phylum Pseudomonadota; class Gammaproteobacteria; order Chromatiales; family Chromatiaceae; genus Sva-25. The sequence goes on along the minus strand of JARRMW010000017.1, from coordinate 13,887 downwards.
AATATCCTCGGTTGTCTGGACTCGCCGACATCAGGCAGCTACTTGTTCCAGGGTGTCGAGGTCGGCAAGCTGACACGCAAGCAGCGCGCACTGTTACGCCGCAACTACCTCGGTTTCATCTTCCAGGGATACAACCTGCTCAACCGCACGACAGCGCTCGAGAATGTCGAGCTGCCGCTGGTCTACCGTGGCATGGCGAAAGCCGAGCGCCGCATGCGCGCACGCAAGGCACTCCAGCTCGTCGGGCTGAATGGCTGGGAGACACACACCCCGGGCGAGCTCTCGGGGGGACAGCAGCAGCGCGTGGCAATTGCGCGTGCCATTGTCACAGAACCCATGGTGTTATTGGCTGACGAGCCGACAGGCAACCTCGATTCAGTGCGCAGCCGCGAGATCATGGAGCTGCTCGCCGATTTCAACAACCAGCAGGGCATCACCATCGTCATGGTCACCCACGAGCCCGACATGGCCGCGTACGCGCAACGCCAGGTCCACTTCCTCGACGGCAAGGTCGAACGCGACCACCGCAATTCGAGCGGAAGCTGATGGTCTGGAATGCCCTTCTGCTGGCCCTGCGCGAGATCCGTCGCAGCCTGATGCGCTCCTTCCTGACCATCCTCGGTATTGTCATCGGCGTAGCGGCCGTGATCGTCATGGTGACCATCGGCAAGGGCGCGACAGTGCAGGTAACGGAGCAGATTGCCAGTCTCGGCAGCAACCTGTTGATTGTTACGCCTGGACAGCGTATGGGCATGGGACAGCGTTCGGCAGCCCCGGCCTTCGACGAGGACGATGTTGAGGCACTGAAGCGCGAGATTCCCTCCATCGCCGCGATTGCGCCGAATTCGACGACGGCGACCACGGCCGTCCATGGCAACGAAAACTGGTCGACAAGTATCAACGGCACCGACAACGCCTTCTTCAGGGTCGGCAACTGGGAGCTCGCGACAGGTCGCATGTTCACCGACAACGAGTTGCGCGCCGGCAAGGCGGTCTGCATTCTCGGCGAGACCGTACGCCGCGAACTCTTTGGCGGACAGGAGCCGATCGGTGAGTCGATCCGGCTCGAAAAACTCTCCTGCGAGGTCATCGGCGTGCTTGCCGAAAAGGGCCAGTCGTCACGTGGTTCGGACCAGGACGACACGATCATCACGCCTCTACGCACCTTCCAGCGCCGCATCGCCGGCAACCAGGATATACGCGTGCTGCGAATCTCGATCCGGGACGGTGCCTCGACGCAGAAGGCCGAGAAGGACATAACACGACTGTTGCGCGAGCGTCGTCATATCTCCCGCAACGAGGAGGATGACTTCTCGGTGATGGATCTCAAGGAAATCGAGAAGATGCTCAGCGGCACAACGGAGGTGCTGACAATGCTGCTCGGCGCTGTCGCAGCTGTAAGCCTGCTCGTCGGCGGTATCGGCATCATGAACATCATGCTCGTCTCGGTCACGGAACGCACCCGCGAGATTGGTATCAGGCTCGCTATCGGCGCGCAGGAGCGCGACGTGCTGCTGCAATTCCTCGTCGAGGCAGTGGTACTCTCCTCTCTCGGCGGGATCATCGGCATCCTGCTCGCTCTCAGCGCCTCCGTCTTCCTTGTGGATCTCATGAAGGTACCGCTGGTTTTCAGCCCCGGGATCTTCGCCGTGGCATTCCTTTTCTCAATGGCTGTCGGGGTCATCTTTGGCTATTTTCCGGCGCGCAAGGCGGCGCGTCTCGATCCCATCGACGCGCTTCGCCACGAGTAATATTCCCCAACCCTTGATTGTCCTTAATCGAGGTCAACTAACGGGGCCTTAAACCAGTTACGCGTTGACACTTTTCCCGTGCGGTTCCTATAGTCAACAGAAACCCGAACAACCCTGCGAAACCACAGGATCCCCCATGATCGACAATCCGGTAATTCTCGACGGAAACCAGGCAGCCTCGATGATCGCGCACCAGATCAACGAGGTCATTGCCATCTACCCGATTACTCCTTCATCACCGATGGGTGAGCTTGCCGACGAGTGGTCATCACTTGGGCACAAGAATCTCTGGGGTGAGATCCCCGAGGTGATCGAGATGCAAAGCGAGGGCGGTGCGGCCGGAACCGTGCACGGTGCGCTGCAGGCAGGTGCGCTGACGACGACCTTCACCTCGTCACAGGGCCTGCTCCTCATGATCCCCAACATGTACAAGATCGCGGGTGAACTGACGCCGGCGGTCTTCCATATCGCCGCCCGCTCGCTCGCCTGCCAGGCGCTCTCGATCTTCGGCGATCACAGCGATGTCATGGCCGTGCGCCAGACCGGTTTTGCATTGCTTGCCTCCAACTCGGTGCAGGAGGTACATGACATGGCCCTCATCAGCCAGGCGATCACGCTGGCGTCGCGCATCCCCGTGGCGCACTTCTTCGACGGCTTCCGCACCTCGCACGAGGTCTCGAAGATCGAGGGCATCCCGCAAGAGGTGATCCGCGCCATGATCGACGACGAGCTCGTCGAGGCGCACCGCAAGCGTGCCATGACGCCAGACAACCCGACGATTCGCGGCACCTCGCAGAACCCGGATGTCTATTTCCAGGCGCGCGAGACAGTCAATCCCTACTACGATCGCATGCCCGGTATCGTCATCGACTGTATGAACAGGTTTGCCGAGCTGACCGGACGCCAGTATCAGCCCTATGAGTATGTCGGAGACCCCCAGGCGGAATCGGTCATCATTCTCATGGGATCAGGTTGCGAGACCGTGCATGAAACCGTCGAGCACATGAACGCCCACGGCAGCAAGATCGGTGTTCTGAAAGTGCGCATGTTCCGGCCATTCGCGTCCGATCTGCTACTGCAGGCACTGCCGGTTTCGGTGCAGTCGATCGCGGTCCTCGATCGCACCAAGGAGCCAGGCGCTGACGGCGAGCCACTCTACAAGGACGTGATCACTGCCTACGCACAACATGCCGCAGAATCCGGCCAGGCGATGCCGCTGATCATCGGTGGCCGCTACGGCCTGTCATCGAAGGAGTTCACTCCTTCGATGGTCAAGGCGGTTTTCGAGGAGCTCGAACAGGACAGCCCGAAGAATCACTTCACCATCGGCATTCATGATGATCTGACACACACGAGCCTCGCCTGGGAAGAGAGTTTTCGCACCGATGCCAGCGATCAGGCGAAGCGCTGTCTTTTCTTCGGGCTAGGAAGCGACGGCACCGTCAGCGCTAACAAGAACAGCATCAAGATCATCGGCGAGGAGACCGATCTCTATACCCAGGGCTACTTTGTCTACGACTCCAAGAAGGCCGGGGCCGTGACTGTCTCGCACCTGCGCTTTGGCCCTGAACCGATCCGCTCGACCTATCTCATCGGTGACAACGAGGCAGAGTTCGTCGCCTGTCACCAGCCGGTCTTCCTCGAGCGTTACGACATGCTCGCCAAGGCGGCAGCGGGCGGTGTCTTCCTGCTGAATACACCGCATGCACCGGACGTGGTGTGGGACAAGCTGCCGGAGAATGTACAGCGCCAGATCATCGACAAGAACCTCGAGCTGCATGTCATCGACGCCTATCGCGTTGCGGCTGACGCCGGCATGGGACGCCGCATCAATACCATCATGCAGACCTGTTTCTTCGCGATCTCCGGCATCCTGCTGAAAGACGATGCCATCGCAAAAATCAAGCAAGCCGTCGAGAAGACCTATGGCAGGAAAGGGCGTCGCATCGTCGACCGGAATTTCAAGGCGATCGATTCGGCCCTGGAAAACCTGCACCAGGTCACAATCAAGGGTGAAGTCACGAGCTCGCTGGTCTATGAGTCCCCCATCGGCGAGGATGCCCCGGAGTTCGTGCGCAAGGTTACTGCCGAACTCATCGCTGAACGTGGCGACAGTGTGCCGGTCAGTCTTTTCCCTGCCGATGGCGCATGGCCGGTCGGTACTGCAGCATGGGAGAAGCGCAATCTTGCGCTCGAGATACCGGTGTGGGATGAAAATCTCTGCATCCACTGCGGCAAGTGCCCCTTCGTCTGCCCGCACTCCGCGATTCGCAGCAAGGCGGTTCCGCTCGATGCATTAAAGGATGCTCCCGAGACTTTCAAGCACGTCAAGATCAAGGGCAGAGAGTTTCCCGAGGACGTGCATGTCATCTACCAGGTCGCACCCGAGGATTGTACCGGCTGCGGACTCTGCGTCGAGATCTGCCCGGCAAAGGACAAGAGCAAGTCCAACTACAAGGCTCTCAACATGGCGCCGCAACCACCTCTTCGCGAACAGGAGGCAGTCAACTGGGACTATTTCCTGTCACTGCCGGAGTACGGCCGCACCGACATCAAGTGGAAAACCATGAAGGGTGCGATGCTGTCGGAACCGCTTTTCGAGTTCTCCGGCGCCTGCGTGGGCTGCGGCGAGACTCCTTATGTGCGGCTCGCGTCCCAGCTCTTTGGTGACCGCATGCTTGTCGCCAACGCAACGGGCTGCTCGTCGATCTACGGAGGCAACCTGCCGACGACGCCCTGGACGTCGAACGACGAAGGCCGTGGTCCGACATGGAACAACTCGCTGTTCGAGGATAACGCAGAATTTGGTCTCGGCTTCCGGCTTGCCATTGACCAGCATCGCGAGCATGCCGAGGCGCTGCTCGACCAGCTCAGACCGCAGCTCGATGCAGAACTTGTCGAGGCACTGCTCACAGCGGAGCAGGTTGACGAGTCCGATATCCACGAGCAGCGCGAGCGCGTCGCGACACTGCGGGAGGCACTCGAAAAAATCGATTCCGATGCCGCAAAAGAGCTGCACTCCCTCGCCGACTATCTCGTCAAGAAATCGGTCTGGATCATGGGCGGTGACGGCTGGGCCTACGATATCGGCTTCGGAGGACTGGATCATGTCATGGCCTCCGGGCGGGATGTGAACATCCTCGTGCTCGATACCGAGGTCTACTCCAACACGGGCGGCCAGGCCTCCAAGGCGACACCACTCGGTGCAGTCGCCAAGTTTGCGGCCAAGGGGCGCCCGGCACTGAAGAAAGATCTGTCGATGATCGCCATGGCCTACGAGAATGTCTACGTGGCACACGTTGCCTTCGGCGCCAAGGACATGCAGACACTGAAAACTTTCATTGAGGCCGAGTCCTACCCGGGCCCGTCCCTGATCATCGCCTACAGCCCTTGTATTGCGCACGGCATCGATCTCAAGGACAACCTCATGCACCAGGAGCTCGCCGTCAACTCCGGACACTGGCCGCTGTTCCGTTTCGACCCGCGCCGGCTCGCCTCCGGGCAGAATCCGCTGCAGCTCGATTCCAAGGAGCCCTCGATCCCCTACAGCCAGTTCGCCGACAGCGAGATCCGTTTCAGCATGCTGAGACGCAGCCACCCGGAAGAGGCAGAACACTACATGAAGAAAGCGGCAGAACAGGTGCGCGCCCGCTATCACCACTACAAGCAGCTCGCAGAAATCGACTACGAGAATGAATCCGTTCTCGCCGACCTGCCGGAGGAAGAGTGATGGACCTGACAACGAACTATCTCGGCCTGACCCTGAAGAACCCGGTCGTTCCTTCTGCTTCGCCCTTGTCGAAACATCTCGATACCGCAAAACGACTCGAGGATGCCGGCGCCAGCGCGTTGGTGATGTACTCACTCTTCGAGGAGGAGGTGCGCCATGATGACGACATGCTGGACGAGTATTTCTTCCACCAGGACATCGGCCATCTCGAGGCAAGCAGTTACAGACCGCTGCCGGACGATCACCCGTCCGCGATCGACCGGTACATCGAGCAGATTCACAAGCTCAAGGAGTCGCTGGAGATTCCGGTCATAGCGAGCCTGAATGGTGTCACGCCGGGCGGCTGGACGGAGCATGCGCAAGAGCTGCAAATCGCCGGCGCAGATGCACTGGAGCTCAATATCTACCACGTGAGTGCCGACATCGGTGAAACAGGCAAGCAGGTGGAAAAGCGCTATATCGAGGTGCTCAAGGCAGTCAAGGAGAAAGTCACGATCCCCGTCGTGGTGAAGCTCTCGCCGCACTTCAGCTCCGTTGCCAACATGGTGCACAAGCTCGAAGAGGCCGGAGCCGACGGTGTCGCCCTCTTCAACCGCTTCTACCAGCCTGGCATCGATCTCGACACCCTCGAGGTCACACGGGAGCTGAGCCTCTCGACGTCTGCAGATGCACTGCTGTCAATGCGGTGGATCGCAATTCTCTACAACCAGGTCAAGCTGACGCTGGCAGCCACGGGAGGAATCCATACCTCGGATGACGCCATGCGACTTCTGCTGGCAGGAGCCGATGTCACCCACCTCTGCGCAGCCCTGTTACAGAACGGGCCCGGCTATGTTGCAGGTATCCTTTCGGGAATGGAGCGCTGGATGGAGCTTTACGAGTATGAATCCGTCGACCAGCTCAAGGGCTCGGTCTGCCGTGATCATGCCAGTGACCCATCGGCTTACGAGCGCGCCAACTACATCGAAATGCTGAAACAGTATTGAGTGGAATCCGGCGGGGATGATCCCGCCGGTTGATATCAGAGACCGCTCTTGAGGCTCGCCTCGATGAACTGGTCGAGATCGCCGTCGAGAACGGCCTGTGTATTCGAAGTCTCGACGCTGGTGCGCAGATCCTTGATGCGCGACTGGTCAAGCACGTAGGAACGTATCTGGCTGCCCCAGCCGATATCCGACTTGGACTCCTCGAGTGCCTGCTGGGTCTCATTGCGTTTCAGCATCTCGAGTTCATACAGCTTTGCCTTGAGCTGCTTCATGGCCTGATCCTTGTTCTGGTGCTGGGATCGCCCATTCTGGCACTGCACCACGACACCCGTCGGATTGTGCGTGATCCGCACCGCGGATTCTGTCTTGTTGACATGCTGACCGCCCGCCCCTGATGCCCGGTAGACATCGATACGGAGATCACTCGGGTCGATCTCGATCTCAAAGGAGTCATCAACCTCGGGAGAAACGAAAACGGCGGAGAAAGAGGTATGGCGACGGTTTCCCGAGTCGAATGGCGATTTGCGCACAAGGCGATGCACACCTGTCTCGGTGCGCAACCAGCCGAAGGCATAATCACCCTCGAAACGGATCGTTGCCGACTTGATGCCGGCGACGTCTCCGGGGCTCGCCTCCATGAGCTCGGTCTTGAAACCATGCGCCTCACCCCAGCGCAGATACATGCGCAAGAGCATCTCGGCCCAGTCCTGTGCCTCGGTGCCGCCCGAGCCGGCCTGGATGTCGAGGAAGGCGTTATTGGCATCCATCTCACCAGAGAACATTCGCTGGAACTCCAGTTCTGAAACCTTTTTCTCGGTTCCGGCGATGTCATCGGCGATCGCGCTGACCGTCGCCTCGTCGTTCTCCTCGACGGCCATCTCAAGCAGGTCGCCGGCATCCTCGAGGACCGACGTGATCTCTTCGATCTTCTCGACGATATTTTCGAGTTGCGAGCGCTCCCTGCCTAGCGCCTGTGCACGCTCCGGATCATTCCAGACATCAGGGTCCTCCAGTTCACCAAGTACTTCCTCGAGCCGTTCTTTCTTGCCGGCATAGTCAAAGATACCCCCTGAGGGCATCGAGGCGGTCCCTCTGGTCAGCGATGGAATTGGTGATGGGATTGATGTCCTGCATGGCGTTCTGTCATTGGCTCCGAAGGGGCGAAATTGTATGCGATTCAGGAGAGATGCGCCAACCCCGCAGGGCAGTATCAGGCATTCCAGACAGGGGTATTGCGTCCTGCCCTTCTTTCCTGTTTGTTAAGTGGCGAGAGTCAGGCAAGTGCCGATGATGCCGGCTCGATGAGCATGGCATCGCCGTAACTGAAAAAGCGGTAGCGCTCCTCGACGGCATGCCGGTAGGCACGCATCATGGTGTCATAGCCACCGAATGCGCAAACCAGCATCATCAGCGTGGATTCTGGCAGGTGGAAATTGGTCAGCATCATGTCGACCGAGCGGAAACGGTATCCCGGCGTGATGAAGAGGCGGGTTTCACCGGTCATCGGCCGCAACTCCCCGCTCGCAGAGGCGCTCTCGAGCGCACGCATGCTGGTCGTCCCGACCGCGATGACCCGATGACCCGATGCACGCGTCTCGCTGACGCTGTCGCAGACTGCCTGCGTCACCTCGAGCCACTCACTGTGCATGACATGTTCATCAAGGTTCTCGACCCTGACCGGCTGGAAGGTTCCTGCACCCACATGCAAGGTTACATGGGCCGTCCGGACATCCTTCTGCCGGAGCGTCGACAGCATCTCCGGAGTGAAATGGAGGCCGGCTGTCGGTGCGGCGACGGCACCCTCGCGCTCGGCATAGACTGTCTGGTAGCGCTCCATGTCCTCCATCGCATCAGGCCGTGTGATGTAGGGCGGCAATGGCATGTGGCCATGGCGCTCCATGAGTTCGGGGAATGTGATACCGGAAGCGAGCAACTCGAACAGGGAATCGTCGCGAGCGGCCACTTCGAGGCGATAGCCGTCTACCTCGATCGCGCTTCCGGGCTTCGGAGACTTGCTGGCCCGGACATGTGCCAGTGCCCTGTCGGCATCCAGCAGTCGCTCGACCAGGATCTCGACCCTGCCACCCGTCTCCTTGATGCCGAAAAGCCGCGCTTTCATGACACGCGTGTTATTGAAGACCAGCAGGTCACCCGGTTCCAGAAGGTCGGGCAGATCGCTGAAATGGCGATCGTGCAGCGCACCGGTTGCGCCGTCGACATGCAACAGCCGCGAGTCACCGCGTTGCTCGGGCGGGTGCTGGGCGATCAATTCCCCGGGAAGATCGAAGTGGAAGTCGGATGTCTGCATGCCGGCGCAATATACCATAGCGCCCTTCCTGCCCTTTCCCTTTTCAGGCTATAATCCGCGACCTTGCTATCCAAGGATCCTGCTCGATCGAGCAAGGTCACACAATGCCGGGGTGGCGAAATTGGTAGACGCAGGGGATTCAAAATCCCCCGGTGGAAACACCTTGCGGGTTCGAGTCCCGCCCCCGGTACCATTCATATGCATAGGGACCGGTGTCAGAAAACATTTTTTGAGAAAAATACTCTCCGACACCCTGGGCCCCCACCTTGGCTCCACTTGGAGAAGCATCGCAAGTATTGATCAGGATCATGTCGAAACTGAAAAAGAAGCGCCTAGCCCCCCCTGCTTCACGACCGTGCGTATGCTTATTGACAAGAAGGTATTGCAATACTGGACTGTATGCATATGCAAGGAGATTGATATGCGCCTGAGATACAACATCATGGTCCTGCTTTTTCTTGGCGTTTCTCTGGCCAGTTGCGGTGGAGACAACGGCGAGGATCTTCCTGATACAGAAGTACCCAAATGGGGGAATGCCATTCTCATTGAATCAGGCTCAGGGACTGCCTACTCTCCAATGGTCACCTTCGATTCGAATGACAATGCGATTGCTGTCTGGATACAGGATGATTTCGCTGATTATTCAGTCTTCGCTAATACAACCATTGCAGGCAGATGGGGAACCGAGGAAATCATCGAATCCAGGATATTTGATGCCGCTCAGCCATGGATTGCTGCTGATAGTGGTGGTAATGCAGTCGCTGTATGGACTCATGATGATCGCGATGGACCAAGGAACATCTTAGCGAACTGGTATGAAACCGGATCAGATTGGCAAGTTGAGGAACAGATCGATGACAAGTTTGGCAACATATTGAGCCCTCCGCGCATAGCTGCTGATAACAATGGCAATGCCCTGGCCGTCTGGGGAAAGTCTGATGGCGAGATTTCTGTCTACTCAAATCGTTACACTGCAATTGACGGATGGGGCACGGAGGAAACAATCGAGTCAGGAGACGGGGCTGCATATGGCCCGGAAATCGCAATGGATAGTGAAGGTAATGCAGTAGCCATCTGGTCACAGGACGATAGTGACGGCGTGTTCTCGATCTATGCCAATCGCTATATCGCTGGTCAAGGCTGGCAAACAGAAGAACAGATTGAGTCCGGTTCAGGCACGACAAGACATGACGATGATAGTGTCTATCTTGATGTCGATATGGATGCAACCGGGAATGCCATTGCCGTCTGGTCTCAAGAGGATGAAGATGGCAACTTCTCTGTCTATGCCAATCGTTACACTCCCGGAGAGGGATGGGGTAATGAGCGAATTATCGAATCAGGAACAGAGACAGCAACATCCGTGGCTGTGGATATGGATTCAGCAGGCAATGCGTTTGCTGTATGGCAACAGGAGGATGAGGGTTTTGATGTATCCCCTGTTTCCTCCATCTATTCCAACCGATATGAATTAGTTACTGGCTGGGGACCCGCACAGCTGATCGAATCCGGCGATGAGAATGCCATTCATCCTGACATACAAACAGATCTGAATGACAATGCCATAGCAGTCTGGATTCAGGGCGACACTACTGGTTCGATCTACTCGAATCGATACGTTGTGAATGATGATACTGGCTGGGGAACCGAAAACTTGCTGGAGTCAAGTTCAGGCCAGGTCGACCCGGAGAGTCCTCCGTCTCTGGCGATTGATAGCGAGGGCAATGCCGTCGTCGTCTGGGCGCAAGAAGAATTTACAGGATCCGGTAGATACTCCGTCTACACAAACCGGTTTGAATGAAATGGCATACGGTGTCAGAGATCATTTTTCACGAAAAATGATCTCTGACACCATCGATTACTATTTCAACTTATTGTTTTGATACCGAGACCGCGATAGCTTCGGTGAAGATCACCTCGACCGTATCGCCATCCTTGAGTTCCTCGAGATAGTGCTCGAGTTCAGGACGATCCATCGAGACCTCTCGCCAGCCGCTGTCATCACGGAAGGAGATGGCCTTCTTGTAGGGATCGACGGAGATAATCTTGACGGTCTTGCGCACCTGGCTCACAAGCATACCTGCAGGTTTTTCCCCCTTCTCCGCACGCGCCATGGCAGCGCCAACTTCTGTCTTTGGTTTAGCGCCGGGTGTGATGACATCAACAGCACTGCTCTGGTAGTAGCTCACGGTGACCAGATCACCTTTGCTGATCTGGTCGAAATTTCTGACTTCCGGACCCGCCTTCACTGTGACCAGGTCCCCATCAACATCCTTCAGCGTGATCAGGCGGTCTTTTTTGTTTACCTCTTCAACCGTCGAAGTCGATTCAACCAGCAGATCCCTGCCCAGCTCGACTGGCGGCGCCTCCATTTCTGCCTCGGGCCGCAGGTCGGAAGCCTCACTCAGGTTCTCCTGTGCTGCGACAGGCACCGCAACGGCGATGCCAAGGCAAAAAATCAATGTCTTGCAGCTTTTCATGGTGTTATTCCTCCATACGGGATGTTTGCTATGAAACGGGAAAGCAACTATATCCGGTTTACCTATCGCCCGCTCACTGGCTTTTGACGACAACCTCGCTGAGAGGCTCTCCGATAGAGGCGGAGGGTGGCTTGATACCCAGATACGTCGACAATGTCGGTGCAACATCGTACGGCGTCACCTCCCTGCTGACCAATCCGGGCTTCAGGCCATGTCCTGCGAACATCACCGGGACGTAGGTGTCATAGCGCCAGGGAGAGCCATGTGTAGAAGCGACTGTCAGTCCGTCGAAATCGCTGATGAAAACATTGGGCTCGAAAACCAGGTAGATGTCCCCCGATCGCTTGGGGTGAAAATTACGCAGGATGGAACGGTTCAGCAAGGTATCGGGCAGACTTGCCGTGCGTAGCGCGGTACTGGATACGGCTGCCGCAATACCGTCGAACTTGACCAGTTCCCTTGCGATGGCCGCTTCCACCTCAGCCTGGTCGAGACCTTTTTCATCGATCAGCTCCCTGTTGAGATAGAGATAAGGCTGGGAGTACATCTCGATAAGCTCTTCTCCAACACCGAATTGCTTTTTCAGTGCCTCGATAGCCGGTGTCTTGTCGAGAGCGTCTGTATCGAAATACTGCGCATCCATGATGCCCCGTTCATGCAGGTGCCCGGGCACCTCGGGCTGGCCATGATCAGCCGAAAGTACGACAAGGGTATTCTGAAGACCGATGGTCTTGTCGACGTGATTCAACAGACCAGCCAGGGTTCTGTCGAGGCGCGCCATGTTGTCTTCCGCTTCCAGGCTCGAAGCCCCGAAGATATGGCCCACATAATCCGTCGATGAAAGACTGACTGCGAGATAATCCGGTATCTCATCCTGGCCAAGCCCCTCCTCGTCGATCAGTCTCTTTGCAAAATCGGCCGTCAGTTCATCGCCGGCTGGACTCAGTGTCAGGCGTGTCGTGAAATACTTGTCGTCACCCTCGCCGTAGGAATGCGGAAAGGTACGGCCATACCCGGGAAAATCGGTTTCGTAGGACTTGTCATCATCCTCGCCAAAAAGATAAGCCGACGGCTCCCGGGAAAGCTCCCAGGACTTGCCCGCATAGGAGAGTGCAGGCTTGTCGGCATTCCACGCGGTCACCCACTCCGGGTACTCGTCGTAGTAGTAGTTACTGGTCACAAACTCACCGGTTGCCTTGGAGAACCAGAAAGCCTTGCCGGAATGACCGGCAAGCGAGACTGCACCCCGGTCCTTCACAGACACACCGAAGATCTTTGACCTGCCGCCATAATGGACTGACAGCTCATCACTGAATGTCGAGGAGAGAATGGCAGCCGGAGAACGGCCATCGACCTTCGCGGCCTTCTGGGTGGGATCGATCTCGGTCTCCTTGTCGACATCAGCACCGGCAGTCAGCAGTCGATAGCGATCGTCCTCGATGTTGTAGACCAGACGATCCTTCTCCCTGTCATACCAGACATTGGCAACCATGCCATGTGCGGCTGGGACGCTGCCGGTTGCCAGCGAGACATGCCCGACGATTGTCTCCGTGTTGGCATGCCGGTAATGCGCATTGTTGTAATAGACGCCATCATTCATGAGATAGCGGAAACCACCGTCGCCGAGCATGTGATCGAAACGCTGCGGAAGATCGCCCCGCAAGGCATCGACAGTGATCTGAAGGATCAGGCGAGGCGGCTGATCTTGCGCAGAAGCAGGTGTTACTGCAAAGAGGCAACCAGATATGAGGATTGAGAGAAGCGTGTTTCGCACTGTTGTGCTAGAGCCTCTGGACAATGTATGAAGCAGTCTGTTCATGATGTATTACTAACCGGATGAAATAATCGAATTTCCGAATGATGAGTGCTCAGGATAACAAAACCCGCCATTTGGCGGGCCTTGTTGATTGAAGGGCAGACTCATGATCGCCAAAGCCTTCCACGAGGCCCGGATCAGTTTCCAGGGCGCTCGATCAGACCCTTTTCCCTGATCTGCTCGAGGATCTTCAGCGCCTTGAGCGACTGGTAATTGATGCCTTTAGCTGCCACAAGAGCCCAACCTACACCAGAAAGTGCGTGTTTCGAACAGCGACCTTGTAAGGAAACAGGGCACACACCTGTCGTAGCAAATCCTGAAAAATATGAGAATTTCTGATCGCAAAATCACCTAACCAACGGATTTTCATGGCTCATTCCAGACCAGTGACAAAGAAATTACATTTCATCGATAAAAAACAACAACTGCATCACATAAATCTCATTTATGCCTTGTATAACTACTAGAAACCGCAGGACAAGTGGATGAACAATGAAAAAGACATACTTCGTCAAGATCACGCAAGTCAACCAGTGGGGTAACGAAACCATTGAAGAGATCGGCCCCGTTGACTGGAAACGTGCAAAGGAGCTTCTTGATGCAACAGACAGCCTGGTTGAGAACTACCTGCATACCCGTTTCCTGGAGCGCGAACGGAAATATCGCAAATTAATGCTCCAGGGGGGCAGAAGTTACCGTATCGTCGAGGCGATAGAGACACACTAATAATAAACTTCAAGCCCTGTTATCCGGGTAATCTGTCTGGCGAGTGGCCGCCAGGCAGATTTTTTTATGTCCGCTCACCAGCCGCTTCAC
>JARRMW010000016.1:0-65710 GCA_037385685.1 Gammaproteobacteria bacterium | reverse complement strand
CGATACCGTCTCCAGCCTGCCCGACGGGCGTGTCAACACGACGGCGAGGTATCGGATCGATCTCTGCTTCGGTCCCAGCGAGATTCCGATCGATTACGTCACCTGCGAATAGATCTGTCTGCCAGTGATATCCGTGCACTTTTCCCGGTTAACCCGACCGGGCCTGTCTGTCAGAATAGCCTTATCGCTTTCTTTCAATTCCTGGTACTGATGATGCTCAAATACCCACGCCCGTTGCTGGCATTTTTCCTTGCAGTGCTGTTCGTATTGGCTCCCGCGGGGGTTCTTGCTGAGGAGGATGATCCGTCTGCGGAACAAACCAAATCCGAATCCACGTCTACGTCGATGCCGAAGGAAGAGTCGCTCGAGGCAAAATTTGACGCCGCCTTTGAGGAGCTCAGCTCTCTTGAGAAGGAGGTCAGGGAAACTGCTGACCTCTACATGCAATCCGAAGATGAGGTTCGGGAAAGGGCATGGGCCAAGCTCTCCAAGCTGGAAAAGGGCATCGACGCAGAGCTCGACAAGATTGTCGGCTATTTTGCCGAGATGAAACAGAAAGGGCAGGATGCTTCGGCTTACGCATCGAAAATCGAAAAAGTGCTTTCCGATGACCAAACACTGCTTGATAAAGAGATAGAAGAAGTCACTGCGAGTCTCGAGAGACTCTCGGAAGAGAGAAAGGACGCCGATGTAACGGAGAAGGTGAGGATTCTCGAGTCTGCAGGGCAGGCGATAAAAAGCCTGGTGGTCATGTTCAACTCCATGTTGAACAACGCACAACGGAAAGAGTCGATTGGCCTTGATTCGCAACAGGATCTCGAAAAGCTCGATGCATCTTTAGTCGAATTGGCAGATGAGCTCTCCTCGCGCCTGGAGTTCCTCAACAAGCAGAAAGAAGTTACCCAGAGCGCCTACAACAGCGCGGCAGAAGGAGACAAAGAGGGGCTGAGATCTCAACTCGATGCAGTCAAGGACAGGCACAATTTACTTTCTAACAGTCTGGAAAAGACCATTGAGGTCATGAAGAAGCGTGACCTCGATACCAGCGGTTACAGGAAGCTGCTGATCACCTCGACCGGCAAGATTACACAGGGTATTCTGGAACAAGGCGTAGCTGTCAGCCTCTTCGCCGAGTGGCTCGGACAGGCGCGTGACTGGATCATGGAGAACGGGATAGCAATGGTATTCCAGTTTATCGTGATCATCCTCATTCTCATCGGCTTCAGGTTTCTGGCTGCACTTTTCGCGAGATTGATCACGAGGGGGTTGGAAAAGTCCAAGCTGGAGGTGTCTCACCTGTTTCGTGAATTCGCCATCTCGACGTCACGCAAGGTTGTCATGCTGCTCGGTATCCTCGTTGCGCTCTCGCAACTGGGTATCGATGTCGGCCCCATGCTGGCCGGTCTCGGTGTCGCCGGCTTCGTCATCGGCTTCGCGCTCAAGGACACGCTCTCCAACTTCGCGTCCGGCATGATGATCCTGGTCTACCGGCCTTTCGATGTGGGTGATGCGGTCGAGGTTGATGGTGTCGTGGGTAAGGTCAAGGCCATGACGCTGGTCTCGACAACCGTCCTGACATTCGACAATCAGCAGCTCATGATTCCGAACAACAACATCTGGGGCAATACCATCAAGAACATCACTGCGCGCAAGGTACGCCGTATCGACATGACCTTTGGAATCGGTTACGGAGACGATATCGAAAAGGCCGAAGAGATCCTCTGGAAGGTCGTCAAGGAACACCCGCTTGTGCTCCATGATCCGGAACCGGTCATCAAGGTCAGCGCACTTGGCGCCTCTTCCGTTGATTTCATCGTTCGCCCCTGGTCGAACACGGCCGATTACTGGGATGTCTACTGGGATATCACGCGCAGCGTCAAGATGGAGTTCGACAAGGCCGGTGTTTCGATTCCTTTTCCGCAGAGCGATGTGCATCTCTATCGCCACGATCTCCTCGAGGGTGGCGAGCACAAAGAAACTGCGAAGGAGTAATCCTGTTCCTCAGGGTTACCTGACCCGTATAGCGCGATCAGGATATCCGGCCACGCCGGTAATGACTGATCTAAACAGGATCGCGGCAATGGCCGGAAACTGGCAGGAATCGTCCATGCCTTGTACACCGGGCAGGGAGTCAATTGCTTCAGCGACATGTGCATGGCACCCTGACCCGGGCTGACTATTCAATTTCAGAGGCGCTGCACAGGGCGCTGGCAGGATCATATGGCGAATGAACTTTTGACACCATGGCTTGTGCCGACGGACGGCAGATTCAGCCTTGAGGACTATTCGACTCGCCCGCCGCAAGGGGTGCCGGACGAGAAGGCATGCAAGAAGCGCCTCAAAAAAGAGGTAAAACAGATCGATGAGCTGCAACGGCGTCTGTATGCCAGTGACCGGTATTCGCTGTTGCTGGTATTCCAGGCCATGGATGCTGCAGGCAAGGACAGCACGATCCGCGCAGTCTTGCGTGGCGTCAATCCTGCAGGGTGCCAGGTCTCCTCCTTCAAGCAGCCCTCGAAAGAGGAACTCGACCATGACTACCTGTGGCGATCTGTGAAACGCTTGCCCGAGCGTGGCCGCATCGGGGTTTTCAACCGCAGTTATTATGAAGAGGTTCTGGTCGTGCGTGTGCACCCCGAGTATCTCGGCGGACAGCGACTCGATTTGCCAGATGACATGGAAGCCTTCTGGCAGGCGCGTTACCGCGCCATCGCCGACCATGAGAGGTACCTGGCCGAAAATGGCACGGTGATTCTCAAATTCTGGCTCAATGTTTCGAAAGACGAGCAGAAGCGGCGCTTTCTCTCCCGTCTCAACGAGCCGGAGAAGCACTGGAAATTCTCGTCCGGTGATCTCGATGAGCGCAAACTCTGGGACGCCTACATGGAGGCCTACCAGCAGGCACTGGCTGCTACATCAAAACCCTGGGCACCCTGGTATGCGATTCCGGCCGACAACAAGCCTTACATGCGCTGGCAGGTCGCACGAATCGTGCGCAAGACGCTCGAGGCGCTCGATCCGCAATATCCGAGCGTTGCGCCCGGTGACCTGGCGCACTTCCAGGAGATGCGTGACCAGCTGAACAGGGAGTAGCCCCGGATCACGCTATCCGCGGTAAATCCCGTGCAAGCCAACGTTACTCGAATGTCTCTGTCAGCAGCGGCCGCATCGCGTGGAGCATATTAGGGAAAAGGTTCTTGTTCTTTTTTTCGAGTTGCCTCAACAGCTGCTTGGTCTGCTCGCGTTGGGTCGGCATCGAGAAACAGGCGGGACAGGAATCCGGTATAACCGGCAGGTTCGCCTCACGCGCAAAAGCCGCAGTCATGGTTTCGCGGACATAGACAAGGGGCCGAATGATGCGTATGTCGCCGTCCCTGTTGGTGTAGCAGGCTTTCATGGTGCGCAGCTGGCCTCCATGGAAGATCGACATCATCAGGCTCTCGGCCAGGTCATCGAGATGCTGTGCCAGCACCAGTACATTGTAGCCTTCGCGCCGGCATGTGGAGTACATGATGCCGCGCTTCATCCTGGAGCAGTAGGAGCAGAACGAATCCCCATCCATGTGTTCTTTCGCCTGCTCCATGATCGGCTGTTCCGCGTAGTGCCACCTGACACCAATGTCGTCGTAGTACCGGGTCAGGGTGTGCGGGTCGAAGCCCTCGACCTCCGGATCGACCGTGATGACCCCAAGGTCAAATTTGACAGGTGCATAGGTCTGCAGGTGCCCGAGGATGTGAAGCAGCGTGAGCGAGTCCTTGCCGCCGGAAACGCCGAGCAGCAACTGGTCGCCGTCGCGGATCATATCGAAATCCGCGATCGCCTTCCCCGTCTTGCGCAGCAGGGACTTTGGGGGTTTCAAAAAGCCTGTCATAGTGCTGTGCTATGGTATCTGCAAGCCGGGCACAGATACAGTGTGTGACGCATTGACAGCGCTGTTTTTGACCCCATTATCCAAAATGGTCAAACCAATAAAAACTCATAGGAGATCCTGATGGAATTCTTGCCGATAGTCCTTGCTGTGCTGGTCGTGATCATCGTTGTGCTGAGCGTCAAGCGCGTGCCCCAGGGGATGGAGTACACGGTTGAACGACTCGGACGATACACAAAAACGCTGAAACCGGGTATCAACTTTATCGTGCCTTTCATCGATTCCGTCGGGCGAAAGGTCAACGTCATGGAGCAGGTCCTCGATGTGCCGTCACAGGAGGTCATCACGCGTGACAACGCCATGGTGGTGGCCGACGGCGTGGTCTTCTTCCAGGTCATCGACTCGGCTAGCGCCTCCTACAAGGTCAATGACATGTATCGTGCGATCCTGCAGATGACCATGACCAATATCCGGACCGTACTCGGTTCCATGGATCTCGATGAACTGCTTTCGAACCGTGATGCCATCAACACGCGGCTGCTTTCGGTCGTTGATGATGCTGCCTCAACCTGGGGAATCAAGGTCACCCGCATCGAGATAAAGGACATCAATCCGCCGCAGGACCTCGTGGATTCCATGGCACGCCAGATGAAAGCCGAGCGAGACAAGCGTGCGGCAATTCTTGTCGCCGAAGGTGCGCGGCAGTCCGAAATCCTGCGCGCCGAGGGGCAGAAGCAGGCACAGATCCTCGAAGCCGAGGGCGAGAAGGAGGCCGCCTTTCGCGAGGCCGAGGCACGCGAGCGACTCGCCGAGGCGGAGGCCAGGGCGACGACCATGGTGTCGGAGGCAATCGCACGCGGTGATATGAACGCTATTAATTACTTTGTCGCAACAAAGTACACCGAGGCACTGCAGCAGATTGGCACAGCGCCCAACCAGAAGATCATCATGCTGCCGCTCGAGGCCTCGAGCCTGATCGGTTCTATCGGCGGGATCGCCGAGGTTGCAAAGGAAGCACTCGCAACCAGAAATCACAAGGGTGACGCCTGATGGAGTGGCTCTTCGGTGACTTCCACTGGTGGCACTGGCTCATCATTGCCATGGTGCTGCTGATCCTGGAGATGTTCTCCCCGGCTGCATTTTTCATGTGGATGGGGTTCTCGGCGGCTGTGACGGGTATTGTCACATTACTCGCGCCAGGGCTGAACTGGCAGATCCAGCTCGTGATCTTCGCCAGCCTGAGTATTGTCGTCATCACAGTCGCCAAGGTCTGGTTCGGCCGCAACCCGATACACAGCGATGAGCCCCTGCTCAATGAACGTGGTCAGGAACTTATCGGGCGTGTCTATACGGTGCAGCAGGAGATCGTCAACGGTGAGGGCCGTATCAAGGTTGGAGAATCGACCTGGAAGGCCAGAGGACCGGACGCGCCAGTCGGCGCGAAGGTGCGGGTTATCGGTGCAAGGGCGGCCGTGCTCGAGGTGGAGCCGGTCGACTAGCTGTTGATTCAGAATGTCTGGTGTCGGAGATCATTTTCCTGCGGAAAATAATCTCCGACACCGATTGGTCCTGTCCCGTTTTTTGATGCGTGCGTCGGCGCGCAGATTTTTATTTTGAAAGCGGCGGGTGCGCCGCAGCACCTGACTTTAGATTCAAACATTGTCATTGCGAAGGAGCGCCAGCGACTGTGGCAATCTGAACCTTGAGATCGCCACACCGTGCTGCGCAAGGTTCGCGATGACAAGAAAGGGTATTTGAGGGGGCGGAGTCAAATTGACTCCGAACCCTGGTCCTCACCAGCTGACGTAGGCGTATCCCTGCTCCTGCAACTGCATGAGGTCATCGATCCCGATGGGTACAACCTTCACCCCGTCGATCAGGTCTTTCTCGGATACGTTCAGCGATTCCATGGTGTTGCCACAGGCATGAAACTTGACACCATATTGCTGCAGCGAGGTCACGCGTTGCTGGATGAGTGGCGGGACAGGACGAATCGGGTGCTTCAGCAGCAGGTGCAGGCCTGGGCCGAAAGCCGTGACGATCACCTGGATGTCGTCACCATACTTTCGCACCATCTCGCCAACCGAGAACATGATGTGCTCAAGATAGTCAGGGTCGATCTTGTTGCACTGGTAGACGATATTGTGCTCCGTTTCTTCCTCGAAATGCGTGTCAGTATGCGTTGCATGGACTTGCCTGATGGCAAAGATGCCACCGATCACCCCGATGCCTTTCAGAAAGCTGCGTCGCAGCCTGTTTGTCTCTTTCATGATGTCCTCCATCACGGATAAATGTCGGATTCAGGGACGTTTCCAACATGGCTTCTTGCCAGATTGTCACGACTCCGCCTGGTTTGTACTGATCCTGAAGGATCCTTTTATCCAGGGTCCAGTTGCCCGGTCGTTCGCCCGGGCAGGCCTTCATTCTCTGGTGGCTCAGATGGTCAGCACGAGCTTGCCGCTTGTATGGCCTTCCTCGATAATGCGATGCGCTTCTGCAGCCTGTTCCAGCGGCAATGTCGCCTGTACACGGACTTCCAGCCCGCCACTGTCGAAAAGTTCACCGCACTGCCTCAGGATATCGCTCTGACGCAGCCAGTGCTCCCTGAGGTTGCGTACCCATGGTGCGAGCATCAGCGTGAAATGCACGGCGAGATTGCGGATGCGCGCTTCCGTCCAGTCTATACCGACCGGGTTGATCAGTGTCACAAGGCGCCCGTAATGGGCCGTCAAGGGTATCGACTCCTGAAAAACAGCTGGTCCGACGGTATCGTAAACGACATCGGCGCCCTTTCCTCCGGTCAGTTCGGAGAGACGTTCCGCAAGGTTTTCATTCCTGTAGTCAATGGTCTCGTCCGCACCGAGCTCACGGGCCATTGCGGCTTTTTCTGCAGAGCTGACGGTCGTGATGACCCTGGCGCCACGCCATTTCGCGAGCTGGATGGCGACATGGCCGACGCCGCCTGCTCCGGCATGGATCAGCACAGTTTCACCCGCTTGCAATCTGGCCTGGGTGAAAAGCGATTCCCATGCCGTGATCAAAACGAGCGGTGAGGCTGCTGCCTGTATCTCGTCGATGCTTGCCGGTTTGCGTGCCAATTGCCACTCTTCGAGCACGTTGTACTCGGCATAGTTGCCCTGCGCGAGCCCAAGGCCGCCGTGGCAGTACCACACCATGTCACCGGGCTTGACATTCTTCACGGCAGTGCCGGTTTCAACGACGGTTCCGCAGGCATCACAGCCCGGGATGAAGGGGAGCTCCGCGCCGAAGAGATTGCCGGCACGCACCTTGGTGTCGATGGGGTTCACGCCGGCTGCTGCGATCTTCACGAGAACCTGGTTATCCCCGCTGATTTCGGGCGCGTCAATGCTGCGTGCATCGAGCACGGATGGATCCCCTTTGGCAGTGACCATGACGGCTCTCATGACTGGCTCTCCTGTGGTGATAGCGGGGCAACAAGCGCATAGAGGATCCATAGAAACCAGCTGAAAAAGATGACCAGCAGAATCCAGACGAGCTTCTCGCCTCCACTGGTTTTTTTCGAGCGTGCGATCAGTAGAATGGGCAAAAACCAGATAAAGGCTGCAATGGCGATCGTCGCCGCGCTGAGGCCGACCAGGAATTCCATGACGTCTTCCGAAATTACGATGATTGATGCCATTGTGCAGCATCAACAGGAGCTGCATCAATGCCGCCGCTGCGAACAGATGATTCGGCCTGTTGTCACGGGGCGACCGGTCGCGTCAAAGATCCTGCTTGTCGGGCAGGCGCCCGGTGATCGCGAGGGTCCGGCCGGAAAACCCTTTGCCTGGACTGCCGGGAAAACCCTCTTCAGGTGGTTCTCCTCCATCGGCCTCGAAGAGGAGCAGTTCCGTTCGCGTGTGTACATGGCCGCAGTCTGTCGTTGCTTTCCGGGCAAGAGTCCGAAAGGAGGCGACCGGGTTCCGTCAAAAGACGAGATCGCCGCTTGCCGTCCATGGCTGGAGCGTGAAATCAGGCTTTTACGGCCACAGCTGATCATTCCCGTGGGGAAGCTTGCAATCGCGCAGTTCCTCGATGTCCGTAAACTTACCGATGTTATAGGGCAGACGCATCGTCTAGACTTGCATGCACGCTCGGTCGACCTGGTGCCGTTGCCTCATCCGTCAGGCGTCTCGACCTGGCACCGTACAGAGCCGGGCGTCAGCCTGCTTCAACAGGCGCTGAAGAACATCAACAGCCATCCTGCATGGCAGGACATTACCGAAGGAGCATGATTGACATGAAACGAATCCTTTTTGCTGCACTAATGTTGCTTGCAATCCCCGCTGTGGCGGAGATCC
This sequence comes from Gammaproteobacteria bacterium, assembly GCA_037385685.1. Lineage (GTDB taxonomy): Bacteria > Pseudomonadota > Gammaproteobacteria > Chromatiales > Chromatiaceae > Sva-25. Next base: position 57,520 of record JARRMW010000016.1, on the reverse strand, counting down.
AGACAAAAGCCATCACTTACGAGCATGACGGCGCGAAACTGACAGGCCATCTCTACTGGGACGATGCCATAGAGGGAAAGCGCCCCGGCGTCATGGTTGTGCACGAGTGGTGGGGGCTCAATGATTACGCGAAGAAGCGCGCTCAGATGCTCGCGGAGCTGGGTTATGTCGCTTTCGCGGCCGATATGTACGGTGACGACAAGGTGACCGACAAACCGGGGCAGGCGAAAGAGTGGATGCAGGAGATCACGACGGATGTCGATGCATGGCGCGAGCGAGCGGCCCTTGGCCTCGAGCAACTCCGGAAGAGTGGCATGGTTGACTCAGATCGCCTCGCCGCGATCGGCTACTGCTTCGGTGGCGCAACGGTCTTCCAGATGTCCTATGCCGGAACCGATGCGCTGGGCGTCGTGAGCTTTCATGGCTCCATGCCTGCAGCTCCCGAAGAGTCCAAAGGCAAGATCAGCAACAGGATCCTCGCGTTCCACGGCGCGGCCGACACCTTTATGGCGCCGGAAGTCGTCACCAACTGGCAGAACAAGTTGCAGGAGGCGGGTGCCGACTGGGAGCTCGTCATTTTCGGTGGTGATGTACGCCACGGATTCACGAACAAGGATGCGGCCAGCTTCGGCATCGACAATCTCAAATATGATGAACGGGCTGATACCGTTTCATGGGAGCGCATGCAGGCTTTCTTCAACGATCTGTTCGCTGAGTAATCACGCGTCTGACCAGAGTCTCAAGCCGGCCCTGCAACGGGCCGGTTTCTGCCTGATGCGCCGCTGGAGAGAGACATGGCGAAAAAACTGATTCTTTTCCGCCACGCCAAGTCCGACTGGGACTCGGGTGCCGCCAGCGATCATGCGCGACCACTCGCCAGGCGCGGAGTTGAGGCGGCGCGCGTGATGGGCAAGTTCCTCATGTCTGCTGGCGAGGTGCCTGATCAGGTACTCTGTTCAACCGCGGTCCGAGCCGTGACGACAGTGCAGCTTGCAGCCAAAGCCGGTGGCTGGATTATTCCCATCGACTTTCGAGACAGCCTCTATCTCCCGGAAACCGGGAGTGTCATTGAGGAGATCAGGAATGCGCCCGACAAACTCTCCTCTCTGATGCTTGTCGGCCATGAACCGACCTGGTCGGAACTGATCAGTGAACTCATTGGAGGGGGTGAGATCCGTTTCCCGACGGCGGCCATGGCGCGGATCAACTTCGATACTGACCGCTGGGAGAAGGTGCGTCGCGGGCGCGGCAGGCTGGCCTGGCTGGTCAAGCCGAAACTCCTGATGCGCTGAGTGCCGGCCTGTTTCACACAGCGCGCGCCGTGACTTGCTGAACCAGAGTAATCTCTCTTTGTCATTGCCGGGGCATCCCGGATGATTCTCCGGCGCTTCTTGCTGCTGATCGCTTGCGCTCATCAGCGAACTGTCCTATTTTCGGGCCTTCATTCAGACAACCGGGTATCTTGATGGGCAAGAAAAAGAGGCAGTGTCAGCCGTGTACGGCTTGCTGTGATGGCTGGGTACAGATGGTCATCAACGGCGTCGAGGTCTACCCGGGGCATCCTTGTCCGCACAGCACAGGCAGCGGTTGCGACGATTATGACAATCGCCCGGAGGATCCATGCCACTTTTTCCAGTGCGGCTGGATCGTTGAAAACAGCCCGCTGCCAGAGTGGATGCAGCCTGAAAACGCGAAAGTCATCGTGCTTTTCAACAAGTTCCAGTGGCACAACCTGCCTGTCGACCTGGCAGTGCCTGTCGGCAAGCGCATCCCGCCACGTGCCCTTGACTGGCTGAAACAGTTTTCAAAGCAGAACGGACGTCCTTTTGTCTACACCGAGCAAATCGTGGAGAACGGCGTGTTCCAGAAAGAGCAGCAGGTGTATGGATTCGGGCCGCCGGAATTTCAGAAAGAGCTGCTCGATCAGCAGAAGGCCGGGGTCAGCCTCTGGTAATCAGCTGAACTGCGGGCGGAATCGCAATACCGAATTGCGCCGGGCTCACGCTTTGAGCCACTTTCCTTTCTAGACTTTCCATCACTATCCGATGGAGGTCCCGATGAAACAGAAACGTTTTGGCAAACCCGGTCTTTTCTTTCGCAACCTCAGGCAGTCACGTGACCCTGTCCTGTTGCAGGAGTCGCCTGTTGCGGGCTTCCAGCATCACCGCGGGGCCGCGATCTGGCCTTTCCTGCGCGAGGGAGAGAAACTGAACCTGGTACGCGAGTCGGTCAATCAGTACGACCGCAATGCTGTGGCTATTTACTTTCGCAACGACAAGCTTGGCTACGTGCCAAAGTGCGACAATGCCATCCTGGCGCAGATGCTGGACCGTGGCGAGAAACTGGATGCAGAGATCGTCCGTCTCCTCGAAGAGGAAAATCCCTGGAGACGGGTCCGTTTTCAGGTCGCGCTGCTCTCTTCGTAGCGAATCTCCGTGATCCAGACAGTGCGATCACCGCCGGGCGTTTCGAGGCGCACCTCGTCATCGAGATGGCGCTTCATGAGAGAGCGTGCAACCGGTGAATCCATGCTGATGTATTCGGGCACCTCGTCGAATTCATCAGGTCCGACGATGCGGTAGGTCCGTTCCTCGCCTTGACTATCCTCGATCGTGACCCAGGCGCCAAAAAAGACCTGTTCCGGATTGTCCGGGAGGCCGGTGACAACCTTCAGGTCGGGCAGGCGTTTCTGCAGGTAGCGGATGCGGCGGTCGATTTCGCGCAACTCTTTCTTTCGATAGATGTATTCTGCGTTCTCGGAACGATCACCCTCGGCGGCGGCCGCAGAGAGTGCTTTTGTGACATCGCGCCGCCGCAGCCAGAGCGCTTTCTCCTCGTGGCGCAGGCGTTCCATACCGCGTGCGGTGATATAGGGAGATTTTTTTGGTGCCGGCGGTCGGTAACGTCCCATCTCAGCTGATGAACTCCAGCCACTCCCTGACGGCCTCTTTTATCGTCTCCGGCTGCAGCGGGATGGCATCTGCATCATCATCGGCGTGGCTGGCGAGAGCCGCGAACTCCTCACTGTAGCTCAGGATCCAGCTGTTGCCGATGAATTCGAAGGGACTGGCACCCTTGCTCATGCTCATGAGCTCGCCAAGCAGATCGATGCAGGTGCTTCTGTCATCCTGGATGTCGGACTCGAGAAACTGCGCCAGGCTGTCCAGGGCAGGCGTCTTTGACTCTGCTCGCGGCGAACCCTCGTCGTCGCGGTAAAAACTGATTTCATTCATCGCACTCTGTCTCTGACGTAGATCGGGTAGGCGGTATTGATGCGGCCATTGTCGAGCAGGTAGCCCTCGATCGGAAAACCATGGCCCGATGGGCCACGCCATGGGCGGCTGCGACCCTTTTCGCGGTTCTCATAGGCATGCAGGATGGCGTCGATGACTTCGGCAGGAGGCATACTGTCCGGGAAGATGCTTGAAAACTTCTGTTTCCACTTGCCCGTGTCCGGATCCCGAATCGCGATTTGTGCCGTGTAGACGCCAGCGCGGTTTGGCTCGCCCTTGATTTGCAGGAGGCGGATATTCCGCGGCGTCTGGCCATTCAGTTTTGCATGAAAACCTGTCGGCTTGCCGTGCCGGTTGATTTCTCCCTGGAAGATATGGGTCGCATTGACGGACGGATGGCTCTTTGTCCAGAGCGTTTCGGCGGCAAGCGTGCCCTGCACAGAGAGGAACAGCAGTATCAGGATGTTCAGGGCGAATCGTGGCAGCATCATCTGGGGAGACAGGGTCTTGCCTCATGGTTGTAAGGAAAGTGCATCACATTACATCGTCATGCGTCCGTCAACAGATTATCTCTGCTACGGGTTTGCAAAGCCTGTAAAATCGCGCCATGGCAACAACAACCGACACCCTTGTCCGGATCCGCGGTCTGCGTTTCTCTCGCGGCAACCGCATGATTTTCGATGGCATCGACATGGATATTCCGCGCGGCGAAATCACGGCGATCATGGGTCCCAGCGGTACTGGCAAGACGACGCTTCTGAAGCTGATCAGTGGCCAGCTCAGGCCCGAGGCCGGCACCGTCGAGGTTGACGGCATGAACGTGCACAAGCTGGGTACGAGGGCTCTCTACCGCTTGCGCACGCGCATTGGCATGCTCTTCCAGAGCGGCGCGCTACTGACCGACCTCAATGTCTACGAAAATGTCGCATTTCCGCTGCGGGAGCACACGAAGCTGACGGAATCCATGATTCGCAAGCTTGTGCTCATGAAACTCGAGGCTGTCGGTTTGCGCGGTGTGCGTGAACTCATGCCATCGGAACTCTCGGGAGGCATGGCAAGGCGTGTCGCGCTGGCGCGCGCGATCGCGCTCGACCCGATGATGATCATGTACGACGAGCCATTCAGCGGCCAGGACCCGATTTCCATGGGCGTCATTGTTTCCCTGATCAAGCGTCTGAATGATGCAGTCGACCTTACCTCCATCGTCGTGTCACATGATGTACCGGAGACGGCATCGATCGCGGATCGCATCTTCGTGATTTCCGAGGGCCAGGTTGTCGAGCAGGGCACCCCGGATGCGCTCATGCAGTCGCAGAAGGCCTGGACGCGCCAGTTCATGCACGGCGAGTCGGATGGCCCTGTCCCATTCCACCTGCCTGCCCCCTCGCTCGCCAGCGACTTCCTCGGGGAGGCGGAATGAAGGCTATCCAGGCGCTTGGGCGCCGTGGTATCGACTTTCTCAGGGGGCTGGGCCGCGCCGGCGACCTGTTTGTGCGCATGCTGCTGCATATCGTCGATATTTTTGTGCATCCGCGTGAACTCACGGCGCAGCTCTATGCCGTCGGGGTGCTCTCCCTGCTGATCATCGCGGTCTCTGGGCTCTTCGTTGGTATGGTGCTCGGATTGCAGGGTTATTACATCCTGTCGCGTTTTGCGGCAGATGCCATGCTCGGCGTGCTTGTCGCAACCTCGCTGGTGCGGGAACTCGGACCGGTTGTCACGGCGCTGCTGTTCGCTGGCCGCGCCGGTTCGGCACTGACGGCCGAGATCGGTCTCATGAAGGCGACCGAGCAGCTCTCGGGTCTTGAGATGATGGCCGTGAATCCCGTGCGCCGCGTGCTCGTACCCCGCTTCTTTGCCGGCATCATCAGCATGCCGTTGCTGGCGCTGGTATTCAGCGCCGTGGGTATTTATGGTGGTTATTTTGTCTCGGTCGGGCTCATGGGGGGCGATATCGGGACCTTCTGGTCGCAGATCGAGGCACGGGTCGATTTCAGGCATGATGTCGTCAACGGCATCATCAAGTCGTTCGTGTTCGGTGTCGCATGTACCTGGATCGCGCTCTTCCAGGGATACGATGCGACGCCAACATCGGAAGGGGTCAGTCGCGCGACCACGCGTACCGTGGTGCACTCCGCACTGGCCGTACTGGGGCTGGATTTCGTCATGACAGCCCTCATGTTCGGGGATGATTAATGAAGAAAGGTTCACTCGGCATCGAGTTCATGGTTGGCCTGCTGATGCTCGCAGGCGCAGCCGCGCTCTTTTTTCTCGCGATGAAAGCGAGCAATTTCTCGTCGGTCGATAACGGGGCGGATGGCTATTCCATATCCGCGCGCTTTGACAACATCGGCGGACTCAAGGTGCGCGCGCCCGTAACGATGGCCGGCGTGCGTATCGGCCAGGTGCAAACGATTGCCTTCGACAGTGAGACATTCGAGGCTGTCGTGCGGATGTCGATTCGGCCGCAGTATGACCGGATACCAGAGGATACCTTCGCAAAGATCCTCACCTCCGGACTGCTCGGCGAGCAGTATATCGGCCTCGATCCCGGTGGCAGCCCGGATTATCTCGAGGAGGGTGGAGCCATCACCGTGACCCAGTCGGCACTCGTGCTCGAGGAAGTCATTGGCCAGTTTCTGTTCAGCAAGGCCGAAGAGGCCTCGAAGGGAGAAGGATTATGAAACAGCTAATTTCGTCGTTCCTGATCAGCCTGGCACTCGTTCTGCCGGTCGGGCAGGCGTATGCCGCAGACGAAGAGATCCGCGCACTGGCCGAGGAGGTGTCGGACAAGATTCTCGCGCGCACGGCAGCGCGTCGCGACGAGCTCAGGGCCCATCCGGAGCGACTTTCTGACGCTCTTGGTGATCTGGTCGACCCCTATTTCGATTTCAAGGCCATGACACAGTCTGCCATGGGTAAATACTGGCCAAGGGCATCGGCATCCGAACAGAGCATGATCACGCAGGAGTACACCAAGTTGCTGGTCCGCACCTATGGTGCAGCGGTACTGAACTACTCCGGCAAGCCGATCGAGTATGGCTCTCCAAAACGCTCGAAAGACGGCAAGCGTGTCGAGGTTCCGAGTGAGGTGACGCCCGCCAGCGGCCAGCCTGTCTCGATCGATTACCGCATGCACCAGGTTGGCAGCAAATGGAAGGTCTATGACGTCAAGATCGACGGTATCAGCCTGATCGCAAACTACCGCACCTCGTTCGCGAGCGAGATCCGCAAGGGCGGCATGGGCGGCCTGATTGCGGCGCTCAAAGAGAAGAACAGGGTCAACTGACACATGCCGGCCACGCTCCAGTCTGCCGGTGATGCGCAGTTGTCGCTTGCAGGAACGCTCAATTTCGACAGCGTGCCGGGCCTCTATCGCCAGCTGGCTCCCCATCTGAAGCAGGATGGTGCACTCTCGATCGATCTGGGGTCGGTCGAACACTTCAATAGCGCCGGACTCGCGCTGCTGCTGCAGTGGCTCGAGGATGCGCGCAGGCGAAACGTGGAACTGACCTTCCTGAACCTGCCGGCCGCGCACGGCGAACTGGCGAGTCTGTACAACCTGTCAGGGTTGTTCGGGGAAGATCAACAACGAAAAACATAAAGAGCACGCAGTTGGCCCTGGCCGGGCCGCGATGATCTGAGTCGCGCTGGCAGGCCGGTCAGGCATTCAACAGGCACAAGGCTCGTCTGCGTGATCTTCGTCTTCTTCGTGGTAAAACCCTTCAGTCGCCGCTTGTATGAATTCCCAAAAGCATGAATTTCAAGACTTTTCCGGTTTGCAGGCTGGGACAGGCTGCGTCTTTCTAGTATCATTGGCACCCTTTTATTTCGACGATTCCTGCTAGCCATGGACAAATTGCTGATCACAGGCGGCCAGAGGCTCTCCGGCGATGTACGCATCTCCGGCGCAAAGAATGCCGCGTTGCCGATCCTCGCCGCGACGCTGCTCGCCGGGGAGCCGGTCACGGTCGGCAATGTTCCACACCTGCAGGATGTCACCACGACCATCCGTCTGCTCGGCCACATGGGGGCGCAGATTACTGTCGATGACCGCATGCAGGTCGAGGTCGACGCGACCAGGATCACCAACTTCGAGGCGCCCTATGAACTGGTCAAGACCATGCGCGCCTCTATACTCGTGCTCGGTCCCACGCTGAGCCGATTCGGCGAGGCGATCGTCTCGCTGCCCGGCGGCTGTGCCATCGGTGCTCGCCCTGTCAACTTCCACATCGAGGGCATGCGGGCCATGGGAGCAGAGATCGAGGTCAGGAACGGCTTCATCCACGCCAGGGCCGATCGCCTCCGGGGAGCACGACTCGTCATGGAGATGGTCACAGTCACAGGCACCGAGAATCTCATGATGGCTGCAGTACTGGCTGACGGCGAGACGGTTATCGAGAATGCCGCGCGAGAACCCGAGGTGGCCGACCTCGCGAACTTCCTGAACGCCATGGGCGCGAAGATTCGGGGCGCCGGTACCGATACCATTGTGATCGAGGGTGTCGAGTCGCTCGGCGGCACGACCTACAATGTCATGCCCGATCGGATCGAGACAGGTACGTTCCTCGTCGCCGCGGCAGTCACGCGCGGAAGCGTCCGCACGCGTGACACCGATCCGAAAGCGCTCGATGCCGTGCTTTCCAAGTTGCGCGAAGCCGGCGCGACAATCGAGACCGGCGATGACTGGATCTCTCTTGATATGGAAGGACGTCGCCCGGGAGCGGTCGATGTTCACACGGATCCCTACCCGGCCTTCCCGACCGACATGCAGGCACAGTTCTGTGCACTGAACGCCGTCGCTGAAGGTGTCGGCGTCGTCACCGAGACGGTTTTCGAGAACCGTTTCATGCACGTGCCCGAACTGCAGCGGATGGGCGCGGATATCAGGCTCGAGGGGCACACGGCCATCGTCACGGGTATCGAGGAACTCAACGGAGCTCCTGTCATGGCGACGGATCTGCGTGCATCGGCGAGTCTCGTCATTGCCGGGCTCGTCGCAGATCGTGACACGCTCGTGGACCGGATCTACCACGTCGACCGCGGCTACCAGAATATCGAAGAAAAACTCTCGGGACTCGGTGCGCAGATTCGCCGTGTTGCCGGATAAGGACCAATGAGCAGCCCAGACACACTCACCATCGCACTTTCCAAGGGCCGAATCTTCAAGGACACGCTGCCGATGCTCGAGCATGCCGGCATCATTCCGCAGGATGACCCGGTTACGAGCCGCAAGTTGATCCTCGATACCAATCATGCCGACGTCAAGCTGGTGGTGATCCGTGCGACCGATGTTCCGACCTATGTCGAGTGGGGCGCCGCCGATCTTGGTGTGACTGGCAAGGACGTGCTCATGGAGCATGGCTGCAACAATCTTTACGAGCCACTCGACCTGCACATCGCGAAATGCCGCATGATGATTGCCGGTTTCGAGGGGGCCAATTACACCGGCGAACGCGTCCGCGTCGCGACCAAGTACGTCCGCTGTGCAGAGAAGTTTTTTGCCGCACGTGGCCAGCAGGTCGAACTCATCAAGCTCTACGGCGCCATGGAACTCGCGCCGATTGCCGGGCTTGCCGACGTCATCGTCGACCTTGTCGAGTCAGGCAAGTCCTGGAAAATGAAACATGCCCGGATCGTTGAACTGATGGAGCAACTGCGCGAGGCAGTTGAAAAACGCAATGGCTGAGATACGTCGCCTCGAATCATCCGCTGACGACTTCATGCAGCAGCTCGAAGCCCTGCTGGCGTGGGAATCCGTCTCCGATGATCATGTCAATCACACCGTGAATGACATCATCACGACCATCCGCAACGATGGTGATCATGCGCTTATGACGTTCACGCATCGATTCGATCGCTGGGAACCGGCTTCTGCGGCTGACCTGGAGATTTCACTCGGGCGGCTGGAAGAGGCGTGGAACAGGCTGCCGGAAGAGCAGCGCGAGGCGCTCCAAAAAGCAGCTCACCGCATCCGTGCTTACGCGGAGCACCAGAAAATGGCCGACTGGAGCTATGTCGAGGATGACAATACGCTGCTCGGCCAGCAGGTCACCCCGCTCGACCGCGTTGGCCTCTATGTCCCCGGGGGCAAGGCGGCCTATCCCTCGTCGGTCCTGATGAACGCCATTCCGGCGAAAGTGGCCGGCGTGCCTGAATTGATCATGGTCGTACCGACCCCGGACGGCGAGGTCAATGAACTGGTGCTGGCGGCAGCGCATGTCTCCGGTGTCGATCGCGTCTTCGCCATCGGTGGTGCGCAGGCAGTCGCGGCGCTGGCCTATGGCACCGAGTCCGTCCCTCCCGTGGACAAGGTCGTCGGGCCAGGCAACATCTACGTCGCCACGGCCAAACGTGCGGTCTTCGGCCAGGTCGGGATCGACATGGTTGCAGGTCCCTCCGAGATACTCGTGATCTGCGACGGCAAGACCAGTCCCGACTGGATTGCGATGGATCTCTTCTCCCAGGCAGAACACGACGAGGATGCCCAGGCAATCCTGCTCTCACCCGATGCCGGATTTCTTGATGAGGTCCATGCGAGTATCAATAAGCTGCTTGAAGAGATGCCGCGCAGGGAGATCATCGCAACGGCGCTGAAAGACCGCGGTGCGCTGATACACGTGAAGGATCTCGACGAGGCGGCTGATGTCGCCAATTACATCGCGCCGGAGCACCTGGAGTTGTCGGTCGAGGATCCGGAGGTGATGGCGAAACAGATCAGGCATGCCGGGGCGATCTTCATGGGGCGCCATACCTGCGAATCCCTCGGAGATTACTGTGCCGGACCGAACCACGTGCTGCCGACCTCGCGCACTGCACGCTTCTCGTCACCGCTCGGCGTCTATGACTTCCAGAAACGCTCGAGCCTGATCATGGTCTCGGAGGACGGTGCCGATACACTCGGCCGGATCGCCTCCACGCTCGCACATGGCGAGGGTCTGACGGCACACGCGCGTTCGGCCGAGTACCGTTTGAAGGATTGAGTTTTTTTGTCACTGCGTGACTGGCTTTGGTTATGTGTCGCTACGCGACAGGGCTTTATTTTGAAAGCGGCGGGTGCGCCGCGGCACCCTTCTTTCTTTTGCTTGCCCAAAAGAAAGAAGGCAAAGAAAAAGGCACCCTGCTAACGCGGCCTGCGGCTACTCTGCGCTCTTGTCCCCGACAGGCGCTCGCCAACTCGCTGCGCTCAAACACGCCTCGCTTCTCCCCTGCCAGGGACGGCGATGCTCGACGCGTTAGAAGGGGAACAATCCCGCCCTGTTCAACCTTATCTGCAGGAGCCGAGTCCACACGGCGAAGAATTCGCCCGCGGTGCGGTCTCCTGCGGAAAGACCCAAAAGGGCGCCAACTGCGACTTACGCACAACCGAACGGCGCAGGGCAAACAGGAAACAAGAGGCCGTATGTTTGAGTGCAACGAGTTTACGGCCTCGCCTGTTTGACCGAGTACGCGAGGGTACCCGCAGGGTTGTGCATCGGAGCGAATGCTTTTGCCTACTTTTCGCGGAAGAAAAGTAGGTCGGGTGCGCGCCGACACGCGCATCAAAATAAAATCGTCGCGTAGCGACACAACTTTATAAGCTGTCACGCAGTGACTGAGAAGATGATTGAAGAACTGATTAACCGCTGGATTCGCCCCGAGGTACGCGCCATCAGGGCTTACCATGTCGCGGATTCAAGCGGACTCATCAAGCTGGATGCCATGGAAAATCCCTTTACCTGGCCGGACGAGCTTCGCGACGACTGGGCACGGCTGATCCGTGATACCGACGTCAACCGCTATCCCGATCCGCAGGCGCAGGAACTCACGGCACGCCTGCGCGCCTGCATGCAGATTCCTGAAGGAGCCGGTGTGTTGCTCGGTAACGGCTCTGACGAAATTATCCAGATGCTCGCACTGGCGCTTGGTGGCGAGGGTCGCACCGTGCTGTCGGTCGAGCCGAGTTTCGTCATGTACAGGATGATCGCGGCTTTCTCCGGCCTGCAGTATGTTGGTGTGCCGCTCGGGGCCGAAGATTTTTCCCTCGACGAAGCAGCGTTGATTGCCGCGATACAAGAGCATGAGCCTGCCCTGCTGTTTCTTGCCTATCCCAATAACCCGACAGGAAATCTGTTCGATGCTGCGGTGATCGAGCGAATCATCCGTGCCACGCCGGGCCTCGTCATCATCGACGAAGCCTACGCGCCCTTTACGGATGCCAGCTTTATGTCACGTATCGGAGAGTTTGAGAACATGGCTGTGATGCGCACGGTTTCGAAGATGGGGCTCGCCGGCCTGCGTCTCGGTTTGCTGGCAGGTCCGCCTGAATGGATCGAGCAGATCGACAAGACGCGTCTGCCCTACAATATCAATGTCCTGACACAACTCAGCGCGGAGTTCGCGTTGCGCCACAAGGCCATTTTCGATGCCCAGACCAGCCTCATTCGTTCAATGCGAAGCAACCTCATGCAGGCCTTCTCTGCCATGCACGGCATCGAGCCATATCCCAGCGATGCCAACTTTATCCTGCTCAGAACCGCTGCCGGCAAGGCAGCCACGATTTTTGACGCTCTTCGGCAACAGGGCGTGCTGATCAAGAATCTCGATGGCGGGCATCCGATGCTTGCCGACTGCCTGCGAGTCACCGTTGGCACTGATGAGGAGAACAAGACAATGCTTGCCGCTTTTGAGAAGGCACTCGGCGACGCCCTATAATGGACAGCAGCCGAATCATCTCTATCGAATTACGATGAGCATACAACGCACAGTTCGCGTGATGCAGGAGCAGGGGATCCATGTCGAGGGAATCAATTTCTTCACCGGTTTCTGTGTCGAGGGTCATACCCATGCCATCCGCAAGCAAGACCGTGACAAGCCCAAGCGCAACAACGCACTCTGGGCGGCCGAGCAGCTCGGTATCAAGTTGCATATCATCGATATCATCGAGGAGTACAAGGACGTGGTCATTAACCCGAAGCATGGCTATGGCGCCAACCTGAATCCCTGTCTCGATTGCAAGATCTTCATGGTCAGGAAGGCACATGAATGGATGAAGGCACATGAATTCGATTTCATCATCACTGGCGAGGTGGTTGGTCAGCGACCGATGTCGCAGCGCAAGGACACCATGCCGGTAGTGCAGCATGAGTCGGGTGTCGAGGATCGGTTGTTGCGCCCCCTGTCAGCCAGGAATCTTCCCGAGACACTGCCCGAGCGTGAGGGATGGGTGAACCGCGAACAACTTCATGATTTTTCCGGCCGGTCGCGCAAGCCGCAAATCGCACTGGCCCGGTCTTTCGGTTTCACGGAGTGGGCGACGCCTGCCGGCGGTTGCTGTTTTCTTACCGATGCACAGTACTCGGTGAAGCTTGCCGACCTTTGGGAAAGCCGTGGAAGCAAGCAGTACGAGATGGATGACATCATGCTTCTCAAGGTCGGGCGACACATCCGCCCGGCGAGACATTTCAAGCTTATCCTCGCCCGCGAGGAGGGTGAGGGTAAATTTCTGCAGGGCTACAAGCGGCAATATCCGACACTGAAGGTCACGAGCCATGGTGGCCCCTTCGCGTTGATTGATGGTGAGCTCTCCGATGAGGAAATCAGGCAGGCAGCAGCCATCGTCGCGCGCTATTCGCAGGGCAGATCGGCAAACGAGGTCACACTCGAGTATGCCGATGCCGGGGGGCAAGCGAGGGAGTTGCGCGTGAAGCCTGCTGCCCCTGAGGAGATTCCGGCGGAGTGGGTCCTGTGAGCCGCGAAACCATCGACTGCAAGCGCCTGCTTTGCCCGATGCCTGTTATCCGCGTGCAGGACAGGGTCGCGGAGATGCTGACCGGTGACGAGCTTGAGGCTGTCTGCACCGATCCGGGTGCGCTCAGCGATATTCCGGCCTGGTGCCGTATCAACGGACATGAGGTCATCGAGATGCGCAGCGAAGATGACCTGTATTTCATTACACTGCGCGTCGGAGAGCAGTAGAAATGCATGATACCGTCAGGCTTTCGCCAAAGGAGCAGGGCGAGGCGCGTTATCGCGAGATGAAAAAGGTGACGCTGATCGGCTCCGCGATCGACCTGCTGCTCGGCGTTGTCAAGATTTTCGTCGGCTGGATCGCCAGTTCCCAGAGTCTCATCGCTGACGGTGTCCACTCGCTCTCCGATCTTGCGACCGATTTCGTTGTTCTCTATGCCGCCAAGCATGGCAGCCGCGAGGCTGACGAGGACCATCCCTACGGGCACGGCCGCATCGAGACGCTCGCTACAGCGGGCCTGGGCGTGGCCCTGATCATCGTTGCCATCGGTATCGCCTGGGATGCAATCGCGCGCCTTTTCGAGCCAGAGCGCCTGTTTGAACCTGGTATCTGGGCGCTCGTCGTTGCGCTCCTGTCGGTTGTCCTGAAGGAGTGGATCTACCGCTACACCATGCGCGTTGCGAAACGCGTGCGCTCACCCATGCTCGAGGCCAACGCCTGGCACAGCCGGAGCGATGCGATCTCTTCCATTGTCGTTGTGATCGGCGTCGGCGGCACCATGCTTGGGCTCGATTACCTGGACGCGATCGCAGCGGTCGGCGTAGCTCTGATGGTCGCGAAGATCGGCTGGGACCTCGGCTGGGAGAGCTTGCATGAACTGGCTGACAGGGCGCTCGAACAGGAGCGCGTCGAAAAGATCCGCAAGGCGATCCTGGCCGTCGACGGTGTACGTCACCTGCACCTGCTGCGCTCGCGCAAGGTCGGGCACGAGGCGCTCGTGGACGTGCATGTCCAGGTCGACCCCTGGCTCAGCGTCAGTGAGGGGCACATGATTGCGATCGCTGTCGAGGACGCCGCGAAATCGAGTCTCGATGAGGTGACCGATGTCACGGTGCATATCGACCCGGAGGATGACGAGGAGGCGCCGCCGTGCGAGGGTCTGCCACTCCGCAGTCAGGCACTTGATATGCTTGAGCGTGCCTGGAAAGAGGCCGGCTGCAAGGGGAGGTGGGAGCGTGTCCAGTTGCACTATATTCAGGGACGCGTCCATGTGGATCTCTACTTGCCGCTCACCTGTCTTGATGAGGAGGGCAGGGGGGCGCAATCAATCCGGGAAGAGCTGGCGGGACCGCTCGCCGACATGAAGGAATTTGGCAGTCTGCGGATCTTTTTTATCGCCTGATCCGGATGAACCAGAAAGAGCACCATGCTGGTGCACTGTAAAGGTGCATTGATCTATCATGGTGCATCGAGCGCTCCTTGAGTGCGCCAAAACGCCATGGAAACGTTGGCATGATTCCTGCACAATGGAAAGTCATGTGCCTTGACAGGCCTGTATGCAAACCATGCCGCTTCCCGTAGCGGCGAATTCTGTAACTATTTGGAGTGATAACGACCATGTCTGGAAAAGACGTTTTGAAAATGATCAAGGAAAACGAGGTCAAGTGGGTTGACCTGCGTTTTACCGATACCCGCGGAAAAGAGCAGCACGTCTCCATGCCCATCAGCGAAATCAACGAGGACTTCTTTGAAGAAGGCAAGATGTTCGATGGTTCCTCGATTGCCGGCTGGAAAGGCATCAACGAATCAGACATGATCCTCATGCCGGAACCCGCGACCGCAGTCATGGACCCGTTTACCGATGATGCGACCCTGAACCTGCGTTGTGACATCCTCGAGCCAGCCACCATGGAAGGTTACGAGCGTGATCCGCGTTCTGTCGCCAAGCGCGCCGAGGCCTACCTGCAATCCACTGGTATCGCCGACACGGCATTCTTCGGTCCCGAGCCGGAATTCTTTATTCTCGATGATGTTCGCTGGAGCGCCGACATGAGCGGCTGTTCCGTCAAGATCGATTCCAGCGAGGCGCACTGGAACTCCGAGAAAGTCTACGAGGACGGCAACATCGGCCACCGTCCCACCGTCAAGGGCGGTTACTTCCCGGTTCCCCCGGTTGATTCGCTGCACGATATCCGTGCCGCCATGTGCGATGTCATGAATGAGATGGGCGTACCGGTCGAGGTGCACCACCACGAGGTTGCGACTGCCGGCCAGTGCGAGATTGGCACGCGCTTCAGCACGCTCGTCGAGCGCGCCGACTGGGTCCAGATCCAGAAGTACGTCACCTGGAACGTTGCGCACGCCTACGGCAAGACCGTAACCTTCATGCCCAAGCCCATCGTCGGTGACAACGGTTCCGGCATGCACGTTCACCAGTCACTGGCAAAAGACGGCGAGAACATCTTCGCCGGCGACCAGTACGGCGGCCTCTCGGAGACAGCGCTCTACTACATCGGCGGTATCATCAAGCACGCACGTGCGCTGAACGCCTTCACGAACGCATCGACCAACTCCTACAAGCGCCTTGTTCCCGGCTTCGAGGCACCGGTCATGCTGGCCTACTCGGCACGTAACCGTTCCGCATCCATCCGGATTCCGTGGGTTGCCAGCCCGAAAGGCCGCCGCATCGAGGTGCGCTTCCCCGATCCGACTGCGAACCCGTACCTGGCCTTCGCCGCCATGATGATGGCCGGCCTCGACGGTATCCAGAACAAGATCCACCCGGGCGATGCCATGGACAAGGACCTCTATGACCTGCCGGCCGAGGAGGCCCTGGCCATCCCGACTGTTTGCCACAGCCTCGACATGGCGCTGGAAGCGCTGGACGCAGACCGTGACTTCCTGACCGCGGGCGATGTTTTCACCAACGACCTGATCGACGGTTACATTGACCTGAAGATGGACGAAGTCACGCGTATGCGCATGACGACTCACCCGGTCGAGTTCGATATGTACTACAGCCTCTGAGGAAAGTGGCAGGCATATCGCCGCAAAAAGCCCGCACCAATCAGGTGCGGGCTTTTTTTATGGAAATTGGTTATTCTTAGAAACATGAACAGATTCATCATTCTGTTGCTTGCTCTCTGGCCGCTCATCGGCATGACGGACGTCTATAAATGGGTCGATGATGAGGGCCGGGTGCATTATGGCGATCAACCCCGCGAGGATAGCAATGCCACGAGGTTGCCCGGCTTTGAAACCGGCAGCCCGGCCATTGACAAGCCTGCACCTCCGGAGCCAGCAACTTCAGAACCCGAAAGGACGCCCGGGGTCTACAGCTTTCCCGAGCTTTTCGGAGATCGCTCCGCACAACAGCCGGCGAGTTACAGCATCCGCATTACAACGCCGCTTCAGGATGCCACCGTGCGTGACAACCAGGGAATTATTCCCGTGGCCTTTACGACCAGCCCGATGCCGGACGAGGATTTCTCCTACCAGATGTATCTCGACGGATTGCCCTGGTTTCAGCCCTTTTTCAGCCAGCAGGTCTACCTCTCAAATGTTGATCGCGGCACGCACACCATCCAGGTCAAGCTCATGAATAGTGAAGGTACTGTTGTCGGAGAGTCCAACGGCGTGACCTTTCATCTTCACCGGGCCTCGGCCCTCAATCGCAGTCCCAGATGACGGAAGGCTGACTGACCGTCAGCAGGCTGCGTCATCATGGCACGATTGTTGCTTCAATAAGACGCATGACCAGCCATTCGAATCGGCTACACCAGCTCATTCTCGACAATCTGCATACCTCTGTGCTGCTGTTCGACGAGCAGTTTCAGATTCTCTACGTCAATCATGCGGCCGAGATGCTCTTTGCCATGAGCGCACGCGCAATGCTTGGCAAGCATGTCGAGGAGATCATGCGTTGCGAAAGTGAGGAAACAATCCATCAGTTACATAACGTCCTCGAGACCGGTAATCCCTACACTGGCAGGGAGATCGGCATACACACGCCGAGCCAGCGCCTGACCGTCGACTGCACAGTTGTGCCATTCGAGGAGCCGGATGAGCCGAGGGCGCTGCTCGTCGAGCTGCAGCAGATAGACAGACAGATTCGCATTACCCACGAGGAGCAGCTCATCAGCCAGCAGCATGCCGCCCAGGAACTGGTGCGCGGACTCGCGCATGAAATCAAGAATCCGCTCGGCGGCATTCGTGGCGCCGCGCAGCTGCTCGAACTGGAGCTGCACGAGGATGACCTCAAGGAGTATACCGGGGTCATCATGAAAGAGGCCGATCGCCTGCGTAATCTCGTTAATCGCCTGCTTGGTCCCAACCAGCTTCCCAAGGTCGAGGAACTCAACATTCACGAAGTGCTCGAAAGAGTACGTCAGCTGTTGCGTGTCGAGTATGGCGAGAGCCTCAAGCTCAACTTCGACTATGACCCCAGCATTCCGCCTGTCGTGGGAGATGCGGATCAGCTCATACAGGCAATTCTGAATATTGCCGCCAATGCTGCGCGTGCACTTGGTGAGGATGGTGAGCTGACATTCAGGACGCGTATATTGCGCCAGTTTACGATCGGCAACCAGCTTCACAAGCTGGTTGCCGAGATCGATATCGAGGATAACGGTCCGGGAATCCCGCCCGAACTGCGAGAGACGCTGTTTCTGCCAATGGTTTCCGGCAGTGCCGATGGTGCCGGGCTTGGCTTGTCCATCGCACAGTCTCTGGTGGCGAGGCACGGAGGCCTCATCGAGTTCGAAAGCGAGCCGGGCAAAACGGTTTTTGTGGTTTACCTGCCAGTGGAATAGAGATGAACGAAGTTTGCAGCGTCTGGATTATTGATGACGACAACTCGATTCGCTGGGTGCTGGAAAAGGCATTCGGCAAGAGTGGAATGGAAACCAGTAGCTTTGATAATGCCGAGGATGCTCTCTCCCGGCTGCGCAGGGAAGTGCCGGACGTCATCGTTTCGGATATCCGCATGCCGGGCATGGATGGCCTGGAGCTGCTTGAGCGCGTACACCAGCGAAACCCGGAGTTGCCCGTGATCATCATGACCGCACACTCCGACCTGGACAGTGCAGTCTCTGCCTACCATGGCGGGGCATTCGAGTATCTGCCCAAACCCTTTGATATCGCCGAAGCTGTCGACAAGGTCGAGCGCGCCTGTCAGCAAAGGCACGAGGGTGCTACGGAGAAGGCGTCGGACAATGGCGAGTTGCCCGAGATCATCGGTGAGGCACCTGCGATGCAGGAGGTGTTCCGCGCGATCGGACGCCTGGCCCGTTCGAATATTACTGTTCTGATCACCGGTGAGTCAGGCACTGGCAAGGAGCTCGTTGCACGCGCCCTGCATACGCACAGCTTGCGCGCAAAGCAGCCGTTCATCGCCATCAATACGGCTGCAATACCGCGCGATCTGCTTGAATCCGAACTGTTCGGACATGAGCGGGGCGCATTCACGGGAGCATCCGAGCGACGTATCGGTCGCTTCGAGCAGGCTGATGGCGGGACGCTGTTCCTCGATGAGATCGGTGATATGCCAGCCGATCTGCAAACACGATTGCTGCGAGTGCTCGCCGATGGCGAATTTTATCGCATCGGTGGACGCAAGCCGATCAAGGTCGACGTGCGGGTCGTGGCTGCGACTCACCAGGACCTCGAGGAACTCGTCAAGGAGCACAAGTTCCGTGAGGACCTGTTTCACCGTCTGAACGTGATCCGGGTGCGCCTGCCGTCGCTACGCGAGCGCAGGGAGGACATTCCCTTGCTGATGAGACAGTTTCTCAGGAACGCAGCCAGTGAGCTCGATGAAGAGTGCAAGGAACTGGATGATGATGCGTCGAAGATACTGATGGCTTTCGACTGGCCCGGTAACGTACGCCAGCTGGAGAATGTTGCTCGCTGGCTCACCGTCATGGCCGCAGGCAAGATGATCCGCATCAAGGATCTGCCGCTGGAGATTCTCGAGCAGGAGGTCGCTGTTGAAACCAGCGGTAACTGGCAACAGGCGCTGAAGAAATGGGCAGTGCGCAAGCTCGATGACAGCGACGAACCACTGCTCGACACGGCACTGCCGGAGTTCGAACGCGTCATGATCGAGGCGGCGCTGGAAGCGACCGGTGGTAAAAAGAACGAGGCCGCACAGCGCCTTGGCTGGGGGAGGAATACCTTGACCCGGAAGATGCAGTCCCTGGAGATGGAGGGTTAACACGTCCATGCAACTCTCGTATGCAGGGACAGCGCGGGTTGAGTCGACAACACCTCTTGGGAAAGCGTGGCAGAAAGCAGATACTCTGATCATGTTGACCATGACCCCGGCATTCTCATCAGTTCCGTCACATTGGCTATCATCGGGGATCTGCTCCGATGATTTGCTTTACGCGGGTAGAGGCATGCAGTCTGCGGGCCCTTCCGGTAGCCGCTAACCAGCTGTCAGCAGGCATGAAAACGCCTACATGTTTACCTGCATCTCTCGCGGCATGGGGAACCCCTGAATTTGAAGAAACCTTCAAGCGCGAGGTTGGCCGGCTGACAGCCGAGATGCTACCACTCCAGGCTGCACTCACCCATGGAAGCTATGCCAGCGACAGGGTGAACGGCGTTATCCTGCTCTCGACGTCCGAATCGGCCGATTCAGTCATCATCAAGGCTGGTCTGCATTTCACGGGCGTCATTGCAGGATGCAGTTGTGCCGATGATCCGACACCGAACAATGAAACGGTCGAGTATTGCGAGGTGCGCATCGAACTCGACAGAAAATCTGCCAGGGCCAGTATCTCGCTGCTCACTGATGTATGATCGGGTCTTGCGGACCTGGTGAGCAATCCCCCTGTCAGCAAACTATAATCACATGATAAATCAGATAAAGGAGGAGAGGAGATGCGCAGAATCTATTTTCTGGTCCCGGACCTTGAGAGCGCTCACAAGGTGACAGAAGAACTTTTACTGGCGCGAATCGAGGAACGCCACATCCATGTGATCGCAAAGGAAGGAGTCGAACTGGGAGATCTCCCGGAAGCTTCCTTGCTGCAGAGCAGTGATGTGATTCCTGCTGTCGAGCGTGGCCTTGCTGTTGGCGGTGCCACGGGTATTCTCGCCGGTGTCGCAGCCGTGACATTTCCACCCGCTGGCCTTGTGCTCGGTGGTGGGGCAGTGCTGGCCACCGCGCTTGTCGGTTCGGGCATGGGCGCATGGATGTCCAGCATGATTGGCGTCGACGTCAGGAACTCGCGTATCTCGCAATTCGAGGAAGCCATCGAGCAGGGCGAGATCCTCTTTCTGGTCGATGTGCCCAAAGCCCGCGTCGAGGAGATCGAGGAGATGGTCAAGAAGCATCACCCGGATGCCGATATCGAGGGCACTGAACCGACGATTCCCGCTTTCCCCTGAGCGGGAAGCGTCTTCCTCCCCGCAGAAATATAATATGACCAGCCGGAAGCAGGCGCTTTTCAGGCCTGCTTGTGTGCCCTTGCCGATATCATCGAGTCTGAAAGGGTTGTGAGTGCCTGGGTGCAGAGTCAGCAGGTAACGGTCAGGAACGGCATAACCTCCAGGTACAGGGTCTACCTGAAAGTGACCTACCTGCTGAAAAACTGACGATCCAGGCCCCGGTTTTTCCGGGAGGCTTCTGAAGGATTCTCAGGAGATCGATGCCTGGAGTTCTGCAAAACTGCCTGCATACTGTGCAGTATCGACATGGATACCTGTCTGCTTGGCGATCTGGGTCGTGGAGAGAATGCCGCGGATCGTCTGCTTGCCTTCGATCTCCTCCACTACGAGGGCGTGCTGGCGCCCCATCTGCCTGAATGTCTTGATGATGTCACCGACGGTGGCCCGTGCCACATCGTACATCTGCAGGACCTCGACCTGGCTCTGCGGAGTCATGAGATCGCGGGCTGTGATTTCTTCCCGACGCATGTTGTGCGTGTTCATGTGCGTAACGATCCTCTCCTCGAGGATGTCCTGGCTCGTGAGAATACCGAGAATCTCGTATGACTGGTTGATGACGAAGAGCAGTCGGACGCCCGCATTCTTCATGCGTTCCGTCGCCTGTTCGATACCAGAGAACGGGGAGACGGCCTGCGAGGCAACGTGCCGGAGATCTGTCATGACATCGATCGCGGGGCTGGCCGGGGTCAGGTTCATCGGC
Organism: Gammaproteobacteria bacterium; assembly: GCA_037385685.1. Lineage (GTDB taxonomy): Bacteria > Pseudomonadota > Gammaproteobacteria > Chromatiales > Chromatiaceae > Sva-25. The sequence goes on along the minus strand of JARRMW010000016.1, from coordinate 36,402 downwards.
AGTTGCTGGACCGGTCTCTGGCATGTCGTGTTAGGCCCCAGCAACGAGGTCTCGAGGGGGCGGTAGAGTCCGCTCATCTCAATTCTCCTTATTAATACGTTGTTTTCGTGCTCAAGATTAACAGCGATTCAGGGCCGGTCAAATCCGTGATTCGGTATAATTTGGCATGTATTGACTTCGAGAAGGTTATTCAATGGATAGCAGCAGTATCGAGCTGGCCGGCAGCGAGATCGATTCGGTGACGCAGGATGGTGATACGATCCGCGTGAATTTCTCGCGCGCGATCATCATCAAGACGATGACAGGCTCGGTTGAAAAGACGCGGTGGTGGCAGAAAGGGTCGCTGGTTTTCGATGGCGCATCCCTTGAAGGTGCATTACCACCTTTACCCGCTGTGTGCGCCGGTGGCGATGTCGGCGAGAACATTTTTACCTACAGGGACATGATTCCGGTGCCACTCGAAAGCCGGGGCCAGGCGCATTGTGATTTGAGTACCGAGGGTGCGGAAGATCACATCCGGGTGCAGGCTTCAGCGGTCAGGCTCGACATGGAAGACGTTCCGAAATACATCGAGCACATTCGTCCGGACTAGGCTGGTTTCCGGGTCTGTCAGGCATGAAAAAGCCCGCAGATGCGGGCTTTTTGGTTCCGGCTGTAATGAGGGTTACAGGCGTGAGGAACCAACGATTTCGTGAGAGATGTCAACGAGACGGACAGCCATTTCGTTGTACTTCTCGCGGTAGTCCTTGAGCAGGCCATCCTGCGAGTAGTAGTAATCCTTGCCGCTGATGCCGTTGGCATGTTCGAACTCGATGAACTGCTTTTGCATCTCGAGCATCTCGTCGATCAGCTTGTTCTTCTCGTCGATCAGTGCTTGCTTGTCACTCATTGTCTCACTCCGAAAAAATGATCGGGCGCATCCGCGCCTGGTGTTCCAGCCCGCTCGGTACCTGTCAGAGGCAGCGGACCCAAAGATTCAGTGGGCGCTAATATACCATTCCTGGCAGGGAAAACCGCCCTCCCAAAAGGGATAGAGTGCCGGGATGCTTCTCTCCAAGGGGAGAGGGGGGCAAGTCATTGGTTCCACGCCGGGCTTGCCTGCCGGACCCATATAAATCATATAGATAGCACCTTGCCGCAGTCGTTTGGGGTCAGGGTAAAAACTCGTCCGCCCAGTCTGTGAATGGCCGGGGACTGGAAGAGTTCTTGCTCTGCCCCCTTTCCCGAGACGACAGTCACGTCAAAATGACGCCAGACTGGCAGGCAGCCTGCTGACTGGCGCGATGACATCTCCGTATTCTTTGTGTCCTTCGTGGTCAAGACTGTCTTGTCAGCAACCGCAACCGCGCTGTGGCGGGCTGTTCAGCGCCAGCGTTCCCGTCAGTTCCTCGACAGTGGGGATTTCATGGCGCTGCAGGTAATCACGGATGCCATCATTGATTTTGCGGCAAATCAGCGGGTCATAGAAGAGCGCCGTGCCAATACCGACGGCCGATGCCCCTGCGATCAGGAACTCAATCGCATCGTTCGGTGTCGTGACACCGCCCTGCCCGATGATCGGTATGCCGTGATCGCGGCACACCTGGTGGACCTGATGGGTCTTCAGTAGTGCGACCGGCTTGATGGCAGGACCCGAGAGGCCACCCTGGTTGTTACCGATGACAGGGCTGCGTGATTCGATGTCAATCGCCATGCCCATGAGGGTGTTGATGACCGCAAATGCGTCGCTTCCCGCCTCGATGCAGAGTCGCGCATTCTGCTGAATGTCTGTCTGGTTCGGCGAAAGTTTCGTGATGAGTGGCTTGTCAGTGACACGGCGACAGGCCTCGACGACGCGTGCTGACATCTCCGGGTCATTTCCAAATGCAACTCCGCCCTCCTTGACATTGGGGCAGGAGATATTGATCTCGATGGCGTCGATGGGCGAATCATCGAACTTGCGCGTGACGTCCTCGTATTCCTCGATTGTCGAGCCTGAAACATTGGCAATAAAGCGTGTCTCGCTGAAATCGAGCGTCGGCAGGATCTCGTCCACGACCTTGTGAACCCCGGGGTTCTGCAGGCCGATGGCGTTGAGCATGCCGGCCGGGGTTTCGTAGATACGGTGCGGGGCGTTGCCGAGACGCTTCTCGCCGGTCGTGCCCTTGAGACAAACGGCACCGACATCGGCGTTCGAATAGCCCTCGACACGGGTATACTCTTCCCCGAATCCGACGCAGCCCGAGAGCAGCACCAGCGGGGTCTGGAAGTGCATGCCGCAGAACTCGACGGCAAGCGGGTTGTTGGTTTCCGAGGTCATTATCTATGTTTCGTGTCGTGCTCTATCAGCCTGAAATTCCGCCGAATACCGGCAATATCATACGCCTTTGCGCCAATACCGGCAGCAGTCTGCACCTGATTCATCCGGTCGCGTTCGATCTTGACGACAAGCGCATGCGGCGTGCAGGGCTGGATTATCACGAATATGCCGCTGTAAAGGAATACGCCGATTTTGAAAGCTGGCGAGAAAGTGCCTGCGGGGGACGGATTTTCGCCTGTACGACCAAGGCCGCGACCCGCTACACCAAGGTACGCTTCGCCCCGGGTGATCACCTGCTGTTCGGCCCCGAGTCACGCGGGCTGCCTGCAGAAATACTCGGCAGCCTTCCGTCCGAGCAGCGCATCCGCATCCCGATGTTGCCCGAAAGTCGCAGCCTGAATCTCGCTAACAGTGTCGCCGTGATCCTCTACGAGGCATGGAGGCAGAACGGGTTTGCACATGGCCTTTAGACTCTAGATTGGGGTCAGAGTAAAAACTTTTTCTTATCGGGAATCCAGAGTCAAAGCGGGTGAGTTTTTACTCTGACCCCAAACTCCAAACTCTCAAGCGAATTCCCCCGGATTCAATCCGCTTGAATTTGTTGCCAATTGTCTTGAAATACGAAGCATCCGATTTGATAAAGTCATCCTGTTAACAAGCGCATGAGTACAACCATGGCCGATAATCCGCTCCTTGAAGAATTTACATTGCCGCCTTTTAGCCGTATCAAGCCGGAGCACGTCGTGCCCGCGATCGATACGTTGCTGCAGCAAAACCGCGACGAGATCAACCAGTTGCTGCAGAGCGTCGACAAGCCGGACTGGAAGAACTTTGTCGAACCCATCGAAAGACTCGACGACCGCCTGAACCGTGCCTGGTCGCCGGTGAGCCACATGAATTCGGTTGTCAACAGCGACGAGTTGCGCGAGGCCTACAATGCCTGTCTGCCGAAGCTCTCGGCCTATGCGACTGAGATGGGTCAGAACGCCGATCTCTACCGCGCCTACAAATCCGTGCAGGAGAGTGACAGATCACTCGACGCTGCGCAGAAGAAGATGCTCGAGAACATCCTGCGTGATTTCCATCTCTCCGGCGTCGACCTGCCGCCGGCACAAAAGCAGCGCTACAAGGAGATCAGCGAGCGCCTCTCTACCCTCACCAGCAAGTTCAGTGAGAACCTGCTCGATGCGACCCATGCCTGGACGAAGCAGATCACGGATGAATCGGAGCTTGCCGGCCTGCCGCCTTCCGCACTGGATCTCGCCAGGCAAACGGCGCAGCAGCGGGATATGGATGGCTGGTTGCTGACGCTGGAGTTTCCGTCCTATTACCCTGTCATGACCTATGCCGATAACCGGGACCTTCGCTACGAGATGTATCGCGCCTACTCGACGCGCGCCTCCGACCAGGGACCGAATGCAGGTGAGTACGACAACAGCGTACTGATGGACGAGATCCTGGCCTTGCGACACGAGGCGGCGATGCTGCTCGGTTTTTCCAATTACGCCGAGCGTTCGCTGGCCAAGAAAATGGCCGAGAGCCCGCGGCAGGTTCTCGACTTCCTCAATGATCTCGCGCGGCGTTCCAAACCGCAGGCCGAGCAGGAATTTGCCGAGCTCGAAGCCTGGGCACGTGACGAGCATGGTGTCGACAGGCTCCAGGCGTGGGATGTCGCCTACTATTCGGAGAAACTGCGCCAGGCGCGCTACAACATCAGCCAGGAAGAGCTGAAGCCCTACTTCCCGCAGCAGATGGTCGTGCAGGGGATGTTCGATGTTGTCAGCCGCCTCTTCGATGTGACCATCCGGCAGACCGACGGTGTGGATACCTGGCACCCGGATGTGCTGTTCTACGAAATCCGTGACAGTGAAGGCGGCGAGCTCATTGGCCAGTTTTACCTGGATCTCTACGCCCGGCCGAAGAAACGTGGCGGGGCCTGGATGGACGAGTGCGCGGTGCGTTTCCGCACTGCCGACTACATGCAGACGCCTGTTGCCTACCTCACCTGCAACTTCTCGCCACCGGTCGGCGACAAGCCTGCGCTGCTGACCCATGACGAGGTCGAGACCCTGTTCCACGAGTTCGGCCACGGCCTGCATCATATGCTGACGCGCATCGATTATCCCGGTGTGGCCGGAATCAACGGCGTCGCCTGGGACGCGGTCGAGCTGCCGAGCCAGTTTCTCGAGAACTGGTGCTGGGAGCGGGAGGCGCTGGAGGTGGTTTCCGGCCACTACGAGACAGGCGAAGAGATTCCGGACGATCTTTACGAACGCATGATCGCGGCTAAGAATTTCCAGTCGGCCATGCAGATGATGCGCCAGCTCGAGTTCGCGCTGTTCGATTTCCGTCTGCACATGGAGTATGACCCGGAAAAGGGGGGGCGTGTGCTGGAGTTTGCCGAAGCCGTTCGCGACCAGGTCGCCGTCGTCAGACCGCCCGAGTGGAACCGTTTCGCACACGGCTTCTCGCACATTTTTGCGGGTGGTTACGCGGCGGGCTATTACAGCTACAAGTGGGCAGAAGTGCTCTCTGCTGATGCCTTCTCGCTGTTCGAGGAGAAGGGTGTCTTCAACCTGGAGGCGGGGCGCGCTTTTCGCGAGAATATCCTCGAGAAGGGCGGGTCGGCAGATGCGATGGATCTGTTCGTTGCCTTCCGCGGACGCAAGCCCGAGGTCGAGCCGCTGTTACGGCATTCGGGAATCGCGGCCTGATCCCCCGCTGATCGGGGTCAGAGTAAAAACACTTTCATGTTGCCCGGAACCTCAATGCCGGCCTGTGAGTTTTTACTCTGACCCCTTGTTACTCTTCCTGTTTCAACTCATACGCCCTTGTCGTAGAGATTGTTGTAGTAGAGGTCGAACGCAGTGCGGTCATGCTTGCCGATACCGTCGGCCGCATGACCGGCAAAGAGTTCTGCGTTGTCTTCGCCGAAACCGGAGGCAGCGATCGGGTCTATCGTGGCGGATTGGGGCGTAACGTGACCCTCGTGGTTGATCATGAGTTCATCGGTGCCCCATGCCGCTTCCCAGTCGGCCGAAGTAGTTGAAGCGAACAGAATCAGTGTGGTTGCTATGACAGTTTTCATGGCCTTGTCTCCGGGTGTTTGTTAAAAAGACGTTAAGGCCGGCCTTGCAAGAAAAGACATCTGCAGGCCGAAAAATCTTTCAATAAGAAATTCACAACATGCAATACAAGGACCTCAGAGACTTCATCGACCAGCTTGAAAAACTCGGCGAGCTCAGGCGTGTCAGTGTCGAAGTCGATCCCCGCCTGGAAGTGACCGAGATCTGCGATCGTACCCTCAAGGCCGGTGGCCCTGCGCTGCTGTTCGAGAAGGTGAAAGGCTCTGACATGCCACTGCTCGGCAATCTCTTCGGCACCCCGCGACGCGTGGCGCTCGGGATGGGCGAGGAATCGGTCGAGGCGCTGCGCGAGGTTGGCAAATTGCTGGCGCAGCTCAAGCAGCCTGATCCGCCGAAAGGGATGAAGGACGCCTGGGAAAAGCTGCCGATCTTCAGGAAGGTGCTCGACATGGCGCCGAAGAAGATCAAGGGTGCGCCATGCCAGAAGCATGTCAGGGAAGGCGACGAGGTCGATATCGGCAAGATTCCCGTGCAGACATGCTGGCCCGGCGATGCCGGTCCGCTGATTACCTGGGGACTGGTCGTCACGCGTGGTCCGGACAAGCCGCGCCAGAATCTCGGTATCTATCGCATGCAAGTGATCGGCCGCAACCGCGTCATCATGCGCTGGCTCGCGCATCGCGGCGGTGCGCTCGATTTTCGCGAATGGCAGCAGAACCATCCGGGCGAGCCCTTTCCGATCTCCGTCGCGCTCGGCGCCGATCCGGCGACCATCCTCGGCGCTGTCACGCCGGTGCCCGACACGCTGTCGGAGTATGCCTTCGCCGGTCTGTTGCGCGGCAGCCGAACGGAAGTGACACAGTGCATCGGTAACGATTTGCAGGTGCCGGCTTCAGCCGAGATCGTGCTCGAGGGTCACCTGCATCCGGACGATGAAGCACCCGAAGGCCCCTTCGGTGATCACACCGGTTATTACAACGAGGTCGAGAGTTTCCCGGTCTTCACGATCGAACGCATCACCATGCGCGACAAGCCGATCTATCACAGCACCTACACAGGCCGTCCGCCCGACGAGCCGGCGATCCTCGGCGTGGCACTCAACGAGGTGTTCGTACCCATCTTGCAGAAGCAGTTCCCCGAGATCGTCGACTTCTATCTACCGCCCGAGGGCTGCTCCTACCGCATGGCGGTGGTCAGCATGAAGAAGCAGTACCCCGGGCACGCCAAGCGCGTCATGTTCGGCGTCTGGTCCTTCCTGCGCCAGTTCATGTACACCAAGTTCGTGATCGTCACCGATGACGACGTCAACGTGCGCGACTGGAACGACGTGATCTGGGCCATGACAACGCGCATGGATCCGGCGCGTGACATCACGCTGGTCGAGAATACACCGATCGACTATCTCGATTTCGCCTCCCCGGTCTCGGGGCTCGGTTCCAAGATTGGCATGGACGCGACCAACAAGTGGAAGGGTGAGACCGACCGCGAGTGGGGCGAGCCAATCGTCATGGATCCTGATGTTAAGCAGCGGATCGACGATATCTGGGCAACGCTGGGGATTGACTGATACCTGATCCTGAGCGTTCACTTTCGGACATGCTTTTCGAACATCTCGAGTGACCAGGGGCGGACTGCCACGACCATGGTGGTGCCACGGCGCTCCTCGACCGGTACGTGACGGTCGCTCTTGATCTGCAAGTCGAACTCCTTCGCCAGCCGTCGCATGTTCTCGTGAAAGGCGCGGATGCCGTGCAGCGACATCCAGCCATTCATGACGAGCCTCAGTTCCCCGTCGCCCGTGAAATTCGAGCTGAAAAAGTCGCTCTGTACCTCGCGTTCGAAGAAGTGCTGGATCGGGCCGTCCGGCAGCCACTGGAAATCCGGGGAGAGCCGGATGCGTACACGGTTTTCGGGCAGCAGTTCGATGATCTGCATGCGGTCGAGCTGCACGAGCATGCGCTGTCCCTGGTGCGGGTCAGCAGCAGCAGTTTCTCGTCACCGACGAGTGTCTCTTCCTGCTCGCGCGTCAGGGTATGAACGTGACGACGCTGCTCGGTCGTCCTGGTCGCAAGCTGTGCGATATCGAGCTCGACCAACGCACAGATGGTTTCGAGTCGGCTCAGGCTCATGTCCCCCTCGCTGAAAAGGCGCTTGATGCTCGATTCGGATAACTGCAATTCCCGGGCAATCTCGGCGTAAGTGACGCGTCGGGTGCGCAGTTCCCGTTTCAGCGTGTCGATGAGTTCCTGTGCAAAAGCCATAAAAAGTCTCGTTATTTGATACTCCTTGTTCGATATTGTGGCACAAATTGAGAATGTGTAGCGCATATCGGTCTTCTGGTTAATCCTGAGAGTGAACCCGCCGGGTTCGAAAGGGTTTTCCATTCAGGAGATCAACCATGAAAACATTGCTCAAACGGCTCACCGCAACAGCGATGGCCACACTGTTTCTGCTGGTCGTTAGCGCAACGAGCGCACTGGCGGCCGGACTGCTGACGCCGAAAGACAGCTCCATGGCAGCACCGGAGATTCGTTCGCATCATGTCGAGGTGACCATCGAGGACGGTTATGCCATCACCCAAGTCGATCAGGTCTTCAGTAATCCCAACCCGACTGACCTGGAAGCTGTGTATGCCTTTCCGGTACCCGAAAAGGGAGCGGTTTCCGAGTTCACGATCTGGATCGATGGTCAACCCGTTACCGGGGAAGTCTTCGAACGCCAGGAGGCGCGCCGACTCTACGAGGAGGAGAAGTCCGCGGGCCGCGAGGCGGGCATCACCGAGAAGCAGCAGCACTACCGCTTCGAGGTTTCGGTCTCGCCGGTGCGCGCCAGCAGCGAGACGCGTATCCGTCTCGTCTACATGCAGCCTGCGCATATCGACACCGGTATCGGCCGTTATGTCTATCCCCTCGAGGATGGCGAGACGGATGACAGGGCGCTTGCCTTCTGGAACAACGATCCCGTTGTAGAGGAGGATTTCTCGTTCAGTCTGACGCTGCGTTCGGGCTATCCCGTCACGGCACTGCGTCTTCCTGAGCATCCGCAGGCTGTGATTTCGAGTCAGGATGAAAAGGAGTGGCAGGCCGAGATTGCGCAGTCAGGGGGCGGAGTCGTTGGAGAGGACCCCCTCTCCGGACAGGGGCAGGAGAAGCAGCCGATGCGTCTCGACCGTGACATCGTCGTCTACTGGCGATTGAAGGAGGGGCTGCCAGGTTCGGTCGATCTCGTCAGCTATCGTGAGCCCGGTAAAGAGCGTGGCACTTTCATGCTGACCCTGACGCCCGGTGATGATCTTGCGCCAATCGCGGAGGGGCGTGACTGGGTCTTCGTGCTCGACATGTCCGGATCCATGCGGGGCAAGTACCAGACACTCGTCGATGGCGTGCAGCGTGCGCTTGGCAAGCTCGGCACCAAAGACCGGTTTCGCTTCATCCGTTTCAATAACAGCGCAAGCGAGCTGACCCCGGGCTGGATCAGTGTCACGCCGGAAGCTATTACCCGGTGGAGCGAGAGGCTTGCGGTCTCATCTGTAGACGGGGGCACCAATCTTTTTGCCGGCCTGAACAGAGGGCTCGACAGCCTCGATGCCGACAGGACCAGTGCCATCGTGCTGGTCACGGACGGCGAAGCCAATGTCGGGGTGACTGAAAAGCGCGAGTTCATCGATCTCATGAAACAGCATGACGTACGTCTTTTCACGGCTGTCATGGGCAACGGCAGCAACCGTCCGCTGCTCGAGGCGATGGCGCAGGTCTCGAACGGTTTGGCCGTGAGCGTCTCCAACAGCGACGATATCGACGGCAAGCTCATGGAGTTTACGAGCAAGGTCTCTCACGAGGCACTGCACGATCTTGCCCTGCAAATTCGTGGCATCAAGGTTGCGGACCTCACACCGGCAACGCCGCGATCGCTCTATCGTGGTGGGCAACTCGTGGTGCTCGGTCATTACTTTGGCGATGGCACGGCAGACCTCTCCCTGGCCGGCAAGATCTCAGGGCAGGAGAAGCGCTATACAACCAGCTTCCCCTTCCCGGCGGTGGAGACAAGCAATCCTGAAATCGAGCGTCTGTGGGCATACGCGAAAATCCGCGAGTTGCAGGACCGTATCGACTACCTTGGCGCTGATGACGATTCACGCGATGCCATTGTCGGACTTGCTGTCGAGCATGGTCTGGTGACTGATCACACCTCGATGGTTGTCATGCGCGAGGAGCAGTTCGCGGCGCGTGGTATCGAGCGTCGCAACCGTGACCGCCGCCAGATGGAGCAGGCAGCCGCTTCGCAGCGCGCGTCAGCGCCGGTGCAGAACCGGCGCGTGGATGCACATGCGCCGATCTCTTCAACGCCGCGCGCGTCTCATGGAGGAGGTGCGTCTCACGGCGGGGGCGCAATGGGCATCGAGATCATTTTTCTCGCAGCCATCCTGCTGCTTCTCCATGCAAGGCAAAGGAGGGCAAGAAACGGTTGAGTCCTGATTGACCGGCGATGAACGCGAGGGGCTGTGCCCCTCGCCCTTATCACGCTTCTTTCGGATATGTTCCTGAGCATTATGTGTCCGGCAAACAATCATTAACAGACAACGCCGTTTGTCCCGGACAGCCATGCTGCGAACTGTCATTGCCCTGGTCCCGGCAAAACAGAATTTGTGCCTCTCTGCGTCCGTTCCGGGTGCAATTTTCTTGTTGCCTCGGGTGTTAACCAGTGGATATAGTTACCAAAAATAAAAACAACAAAAAGAGCAATGACAATAACAGGACCGAGGGAACCGCAGGGTAACACCTGCATCAACCAGTACAGTCAGGCTTCCTGAATGCAAACCGTTTCAGCTGAAGCTTGTTCCTTTTCTTGTGCCCGGTTTCTCCTGCCTGTTTCCATCTATATCTGATGTTTGCGACGAGCGATGTGCGAGTCCGCATGCATCCCGTGTCATCATGTGACGTTATCGAGGAAGGTAGAAATGAATCAGCTGACACCCGAAGAAGAAGAGAAAATCCTGCACAGCCTCCCCAAAGGGACCTTTGCGCTGCTTCTCGTTTTTGCCGCACTTTTCGCAGCTGCCTGGGCATTCCTGTTCTTCGTCAGGTTCATGTCCCATGGTCCGATCCAGTGAGGAATTAGAAAATGCGTGATCCATTAATTGCTATTTGTGAAGACCCTCTCGAGAGACGCTGGGTCTGGATTTCACTCTTGCTGGCGTTCGTCATGGGCGGCATTCTCGGACTCTATGCACTCACCAACAACATGCATCCGCCGAGCAATGTCGAAACCATCGATTCCTCGCGTCTGCACCTGACCGAGGAGTTTGCAGAGGATAATCTCGGCGTCAAGGACAATGGTGACGGTACTTTGACAGTCACCATGGTCGCGGCGCGTTACGGCTTTTTCCCGCCGGTCATCGAAGTGCCCGTCGATACGCAGGTCAAATTCCGTATTGCAAGCGCCGATGTGCTGCACGGGGTGCATGTGCCCTACACCAACGCGGCATCCATGATCGTGCCCGGCTACGTCTCCGAGTTCACGACCACTTTCCCGAAAACCGGCAAGTTTTCCTTTCTCTGTAACGAATACTGCGGGTTGGGTCATGACAGCATGTGGTCGCGCCTGAATGTTGTCGCGAAAACCGCAGGAGGGACCAACTGATGAAAGATAATGCAGCAGGTTTGAGCCTGGCCAGCATGTGGGTCGGTTTTATCGCTTTCCTGGCAGCGGTCCTCATGGGGCTCTACCAGGTCGTCCAGCGTATTGACCTGATTCCCGAGATCATGATTCCCGAAGTCTACTTTGCCTCGGTCTCGACACACGGCGTACTCATGGGCTTTGTCCTCACCACCTTTCTTGTCATGGGTTACGGTTACTACACTGCAACCACCAGCCTGAAACGCGAGCTGTGGGGCAAGAGTCTCGGCTGGATCGGTTTCTGGCTGGCACTGGCCGGCGTACTGATTGCAGCAGTGCCACTGCTGACCGGCAATGCCTCCGTGCTCTATACCTTCTACCCGCCACTGCGTGCGAATCCGGCCTTCTACATCGGTGCCGCCATGCTGGTTGTCGGTTCCTGGTTCTGGTGTCTGGTCATGGTCATGTCCATGCATGTCTGGAAGAAGGAAAATCCGGGCGAGACGGTTCCGCTAGCCATGTACGGCACGGTCGCCAACGCCATCATGTGGTTCATCACGAGCCTGGGCGTCACGCTCGAGGTATTGTTCCAGCTGATCCCCTGGTCTCTGGGCATTTCCGACACGGTCGATGTCGGCCTGGCGCGCACGCTGTTTTCCTGGACGCTGCACGCTATCGTCTATTTCTGGCTCTTCCCGGCGTACATCGCTTTCTACACCCTGATGCCGAAGCAGGCTGGCGGGCGTCTCGCGAGCGATCACATGGCGCGCCTCGCGTTCATCATGCTGCTGGTCTTCTCGGTGCCAATCGGTTTCCATCACCTCTACATGGACCCGTTCCAGGCGGCAGGCTGGAAATTCCTGCACATGACAGGAACCTTCATGGTCGCCGTCCCGACACTGATTACCGGTTTCACGGTTATCGCCTCGATGGAAATCGCAGGACGCCTGCGTGGTGGCAAGGGGCTTTTCGGCTGGCTGAAGACACTGCCGTGGGACAACCCGATGGTCTTGGCCACTGGCCTCGCAATGCTCTTGCTGACCGTCGGCGGTTTCGGGGGTGTCGTCAACGCCAGCTACTCCATGAATGCCATGGTGCACAATACCCAGTGGGTCACCGGCCACTTCCACCTGATCTTTGGTGGTACCACGGTCATGATGTACTTTGCCATCGCCTACTATCTCTGGCCCAAGATGACCGGCAAGGAGCTGTTCTCGGTCAGCCTTGCACGCAAGCAACTGTGGCTCTGGTTCATCGGCATGATCGTACTGACCCTGCCGTGGCACCAGATTGGTCTTACGGGGCAGCCACGCCGTATCTCCTCGACGCCCTATGATCCGGAACTGACCCAGATGTGGGGAATATCCGAGTTCCTGATGATCGTCGGTGGCGTCATCCTCTTCATTTCTGCATTGATGCTGGTGATCAACCTGTTCAGGACGCATGGAAACACCATTCCCGAGTCGGTCCTGGAGGTCGAGTATGCGCAACCGGTTCACTCCACTGCGCGCATGCCACATCTCATGAACAGTTTCACCTTCTGGTTCTGGCTGGTGGTGGTCTACATGATCGCGAGTTATGGCTACCCGATCCTGCAGTTCTTCCTGTTTGACCAGTCCTTCGGCACAGTACCCTGGAGTATCTGACCATGATTCGATTGACAACACTGATCACAGCCATGGCTCTGTCGGTTTCTGTTGCCCATGCTGAGCCTTCTTCGCTGGTTGCGTTTGACCTCGACACCCTGAAGCTTCTGCGGAACGCCGATCCGGCACGAGGCCAGCAGATTGCCGAGGAAGAGAAGTGCGCCAAGTGCCATGGCGATGCCGGTATCTCCGATGACCCGGAGGACGTCAACATCGCCGGCCTGATGCCTTCGTATTCCTACAAGCAGCTCAAGGACTACCAGGACAAGAACCGTGACAGCCGTACCATGTACAAGGCGGTGCGGGATTTTGATGACCAGCAAATGGCTGATCTCGCTGTCTGGTTTAGCAGTCAGAAGCCGGCGGATCCCGGGCCTAAAAAGGAGCTGTCAGAGGAGATCTATGAACTCGTCTACAAGGGCGATCCGGAGCGCCTTCTCAAGGCCTGTGCGGCCTGCCATGGCAGGGACGGCAATGGCGGCATGTTCGATCATCCGCGCATCAACGGTCAATACCGTGAGTATTTCGTCACCACCATGACCGAGTTCAGGGAGGGAGATCGCGAGAACGATGTCTATTCCAGGATGCGTGTTGTCGCGCAAGCGCTGACCGAGGAGGAGATCGAGGCGCTTGCCGACTATTTCGCTATTCCGGAACCGCCGGAGGAGTAACCGGGCTCTCCCGCAACTTCGAACAACTGTTGAATGACCCCGCCCTGTCGGGGTCTTTTTCATTCACGCCGGGTTGAGACTTATCCATTCCGGCGACAAAAGTATTTCCAGAATCCATCCCGATATAAAAGGCAGTTTCCAGGGGGTATCTGAGATAATGTCCGTATGAACGTCGCAGCTGAATCACTCGATCAGGCAAAGGCAGCAGCGGAGGAGAAGTGTTTCCATTGCGGCCTTCCCGTGCCGGATGTCGAGGAGATTCCGACACTCGAAGTATTCGGTGAGGACCGTCATTTCTGCTGTCATGGTTGCGAGGCTGTCAGCAAGGCGATCGTCGACGCCGGCCTGGAGGATTACTACAAACACCGTTCCGAAAAGGCGGCGACAGCCGATGTCGATATCGTCCCGGATTTCCTCAAACAGGTCGGACTCTATGACAGGCCGGAGATCCAGAAGGATTTCGTCATGGAGGGCGATAACTGGCGAGAGGCCTACCTGCTGCTGGAGAATATTCGCTGCCCTGCCTGCCTCTGGCTCAACGAAAAACACTTGCGCAGCCTTGATGGTGTCATCGATGTGCATATTGATGATGTCACACAGCGTGCGCGTGTACGCTGGAATCCCGACAGGATCAGGCTCAGCGAGATCCTGACGGCGATCGCAGATATTGGTTACGTCGCGCATCCCTACGATGCCTCGCGCAGCCAGGCATTGCAGGCGCAGCGCAGGCGGCGCAGTACCGAGCGTCTCATCTTTTCGGGCGCGATCGGCATGCTGGTCATGAATTTCTCGCTTGCGACCTATGTCATGACCCCGGAAGGCGAAGGCGGCCTCCCGCTGTGGATTACGATCGGTCGCTGGACCGGTCTCGGGCTCACGGCGATGATCCTCGCCTATTCGGCACAGGATTTTTTTGCCGGTGCCTGGCAAGACATCAGGAACAGGCGACTCGGCATGGACATCCCGGTCGTGCTCGGACTCATGGTTGCCTGGTTCGGCAGCCTCTACACCACCATCACCGAACATGGCGAGGTCTATTTCGATTCCATCGCGATGTTCGTCTTTTTCCTGCTCATGGCCCGAAGGCTCGAACTGCGTGGCAAATTGCGTGCTGCAGGCCGGCTCGAGGAGCTTGCTCGCGTCACACCGCGAACAGCCTTGCGCATCGATGCGCAGGGTGAGCGACACAAGGTGACCGTCGATGAACTGGCACCGGGTGACATGATCCGCCTCAAGCCGGGAGAGACCCTGGCTGTGGACGGTGTGGTTCTCGAGGGAATCAGCAGTTTCGATGAATCCCTGCTGACCGGTGAGTCAATGCCGCAGCTGCGTGAGCCCGGTGACAGGGTCGTGGCCGGTTCGGTCAATGGCGAGCAATCGGTCGATATCCGTGTTACTCACACTGTACAGGCCTCGGCGGTCAGCGAGATCCGGCATCTTGTCGAGGGTGGTCTCGAGCAACGACCACGCTATGCGCTTCTTGCGGAGCGGGCAGCAACTGTGTTCATCGCTGTGATCCTGCTGATCGCGGGCAGCACGGCGCTCTACTGGTGGTTCAATGATCCGTCACAAGCACTGCCGAGCACCATCGCAGTGCTTATCGTTACCTGCCCCTGTGCGCTGGCACTGGCGACGCCCATGGCGCTCTCTGTGAGTGCCGGGCGCTTCATCGACCTGGGGGTCTTGCCACTGCGCATGAAAGCACTTGATTCACTGGCGCTTGCGCGGCATTTTGTCTTTGACAAGACAGGCACCCTGACGGCCGGAAAGCCGGCACTTGCCGAGGTCATCGCAACCGGCCAGCTTTCCGCAAAACAGGCACGGTCAATCGCCGCTGCACTGGCAGCCGATTCCGAACATCCTGTCGCCAGGGCCTTGCAGTCGGAGAGTGGTGGCCTTTCGACTGTCGACTCACGCATGAATGTTCCCGGAGCTGGAACCCGGGGATTCATCGACGGCAGCGAATGGCGGCTTGGCAAGGCAGAATTCGCCATCGAGCCTGGCAGCAGCGAAACGGATCTCGATGAACAGGTCAGCCACCTGCAATCAGACGGCCATATTGTCTCGTTACTGGCCAACAGCGAGGGCGTACAGGCGATATTTGCGCTGAACGATCAGCTGCGTCCCGGTGTCGAGGAGATGCTTGCCGGTCTAACAGAACTCGATGCCGACAGCTTTACAATTCTCAGTGGCGACTCCCGCGCAAATGTGTCGCGCATGGGCGACAGACTGGGTATCGACGAGGCCCTGGGCGGCATGTCTCCGGCCGATAAATTCCAGTGGACGAAAGAGCACCAGGCAACGGGCAACAAGGTCGCCATGTTCGGCGATGGCATCAACGACGCGCCTACACTGGCGCTGGCCGACGTCTCTGTCTCCTTTGCCGATGCCACGGACCTTGCCAACAACAGCAGTGATTTCCTCATCCTCGGGGAAAATCCATCCGTGCTCGCTGATGCCCGCAGGCTTGCACGCAGGACGCGTCGCAACATCATGCAGAATTTCGGCTGGGCCGCGGGCTATAACCTTCTTGCAATTCCGTTTGCCGCAGCCGGCCTGATCCCGCCCTGGGGCGCTGCGATTGGCATGTCACTGAGTTCGCTGGTGGTCGTGGTCAATGCGCTGCGGTTACAGAAAGCCTGATACTTTTCGAGGCATGACCCTCTCCCCGGCGAGCCGTTTGGAGCCTGCAGGATCCGACAGTTACCAGAGTGCATAGAGCGCCAGATAACGCCCGAGCTTCCCGAGTGATATGAAGAATGTGGCGCGCAACAGAGGGACCCCGGCCCAGCCGGCGGCAAGACACAGCGGGTCTCCAACAACAGGCAGCCATGCCAGCAAGAGTATCGGGCTGCCGTAACGTTCGACGCGTGCGAGCGCCTTTTTATCGCTCTCTCTGACGAGTGGCCGCTTGCGCGCGACGAGCCAGCCAATGAGCCAGTTTGTCATGCTTCCGAGTGTATTCCCGACTGTTGCGACAATCACGATGAGCCAGACGGGGTGCAGTGCTTCGGACAGGGTATAGAGGAAGAGTGCTTCCGAACCACCGGGAAGCAGGGTCGATGCAAGGAAGCTGGAACTGAACAGGATCCAGAGCGATATCATCCGGCAGGTTTTTCCGTCCGGATCCACTCACTCCAGCTTCCGGGGTAGAGGCGCGAGCCCGACAGCCCTGCGTGTTCCATTGCGAGCAGGTTATGGCACGCAGTCACTCCCGATCCGCACATATGCACGACATGTCTGTAGTCGATCTCACCGAGAAAATCTGAGTAGAGTTTCCGCAGAGTCTCAGCTGGAAGAAAGCAGCCATCATCATCAAGATTTTTCTGATACGGAAAATTGACGGCTCCAGGCACATGTCCGGCTACAGGGTCGATGGGTTCGGATTCGCCCTCGAATCGTTCACTGGTCCGGGCATCCACAAGGATGATGAAACCGTCTGCGAGTTTCGACTTGATTTCAGGCGTACTGAACCACAGGTTGTCGTCGGCATGGTGCTCGAACTGTTCCGGTTCCACGACTGGCAGTGCATTATTCACGGGATATTCCCCGGCGATCCACTTCTGCCAGCCGCCATCGAGCACGGCCACGCGTTGATGGCCAAGCCAGCGCATCATCCACCAGAGTCGGACGGCATAGGCACCACAGGAAGCGTCATAGGCAACGACCTGGGATTCATTGCCGATACCCCAGCTTTCAAGTGTTTTGGCGAAAGTGTGCGGATTTGGCAGGGGATGGCGGCCAACCGTGGATATCACGGGCGCGGAGAGGTCCTGGTCCAGATGGACATAGCGTGATCCCGGAATATGCGAGGCCTCCCACTCCCTCCTTCCCGCATCGGGTCGCATGAGGTCGAATCGGCAATCAAGCACGACAAGGTCATCAGCCCCCAGGTTCTCATGCAGTGACCGGGTGTCGATGAGGGTCGTGTATTGCATTCGGAATTCTCTTGCCCAGGCTTTGCTATGAACCTGATTCTGCCATCAGTCGAGGCGCCTGTCCCTGTTCATGGATTTCAGCCCGGGTAAATCAGACTATCAGGATGTATTGATATTTTGGGAGATTGATCGGAATCAATTCCTCTTTCAGGACACCCCGGGATAATCCCGATCATTACAGTTCTCTTCAAAAGGTGATTCGAATGACGTTTCCAATGGAAATTGGCAGTCTACTTGGTACGCTGGTTCTGGCTGCGCTTGTGATGGGCGTCGTGGTCATGATGCCCATCGCGATCGGTCGAAACCTCGTTCGCGGCCATGACTATCGTAATCGCCTCAACAGTGAACTCTCTTCGCTCCGCTTATCGAAAATGCTTGGCTTTCTCGGTATCGATAAAAACGCCTATCTGCACCAGCAGCAAGCAAGGGAAATACGCACGCACATGGAGAGATGTGATGGCTGCGGCGACAAGCAGCGCTGTGATGAGACCCTGGGGTCAGAATCAGTCAGTCCTGATGTCGATCTGGGGTTCTGTGCCAATATCGAATCGCTGGAGAAGGTTCGCAAGGATTCCTGAAGGCCGTTCTCCGGACGGTAGCAAGCGGGGCCTGCTTTCTTTTTCCCGGTCAGCCCGATGTGCTCACTTGTCGAGTCTTTTCCTCGCGCGTGCAATTGCGGCACGAACCTGCCCGGGTGCCGTTCCGCCAATATGGTCACGCGCAGCAACTGATCCTTCGAGCGTTAACATCTCGAAGACATCCTCGCCAATCGTATCGGAGAATTGTTGCAGCTCATCCAGGGCGAGTTCCGACAGGTCGCACTCCTTCTGGACGCAAAGTGCAACGGCCTTGCCGACGATCTCGTGAGCATCGCGAAACGGGATGCCGCGTATGACAAGGTAATCGGCAAGATCTGTTGCAGTCGCAAATCCCTTCATCGCAGCAGTACGCATGTTATCGCGACGGCAGCTGATCGCCGGGATCATGTCGGCGAAGATCTTCAGTGAGCCACGCAGATTGTCGACGGTGTCGAACAGCGGCTCCTTGTCTTCCTGGTTGTCCTTGTTGTAGGCAAGCGGCTGCGATTTCATAAGCGTCAGCAGTGCCATGAGATGGCCATAGATACGGCCGGACTTGCCGCGAATCAGTTCCGGTACGTCCGGGTTTTTCTTTTGCGGCATGATGCTGGAACCGGTACAGAAACTGTCGGAGAGTTCGATAAAGGCGAATTGTGCCGACGACCAGATGATCAGCTCTTCAGAGAAGCGTGACAGGTGCATGATGAGGATGCTCGCGGCCGAGCAGAACTCGATGGCAAAGTCACGATCGGAGACGGCATCGAGCGAATTTTCGGCCGGTGCATCGAAGCCGAGCAGTTCGGCGGTGTAGTGGCGATCGATCGGGTAGGTCGTACCGGCGAGAGCGGCTGCGCCGAGAGGCATGACGTTCATGCGCACGCGGCAGTCAATGAAACGACCGGCATCGCGCTCGAGCATCTCGAACCAGGCCATCATGTGATGTCCGAAGGTAACGGGTTGCGCTGTCTGCAGGTGCGTGAAACCCGGCAGTATGGTGTCGGCTTCCTGCTCGGCAAGCGTCAGCAGTGCCTGCTGCAGGCAACGGATCTCCTCGATGATATGGTCGATCTCGTCACGCAGCCACAGTCGGATATCGGTTGCCACCTGGTCGTTGCGAGAGCGGCCCGTGTGCAGCTTCTTGCCGGCAGTGCCGATCTGCTCTGTCAGCTCCGCCTCGATATTCATGTGCACATCCTCGAGCTGCACTGACCATGGAAAGTCGCCCGATGCGATGCGGTCGCGAATGGTTTCGAGGCCGGCGATGATGGTGTCGCGCTCTTCCCCGGTCAGGATGCCCTGCTTCGCGAGCATGGTTGCATGCGCGATCGAACCCGCAATATCCTGGGGCGCGAGACGCTGGTCGAATTCCACGGAGGCCGTGAAGGCCTCTACAAAAGCATCGGTCGGTTCGTTGAAGCGGCCGGCCCAGGGTTTCTTGTCGCTCATGCGTTATCCGCGGTCTGGGTGAGAACAGGGGCTGAAATTATACCAGCTCCATGACAGCGTCCATTTCGACGCCTGCTCCACGTGGTAGCGAGGCGACACCGATCGCGGCACGCGCCGGGTAAGGCTCGTTGAAGTACTCTGCCATGATGGTGTTGACGAGAGCGAAGTTGCCAAGATCGGTCAGGAAGATATTGAGCTTGGCAATATCGTCGAGTGACCCGCCCGCAGCCTGTGCGACGGCCTGCAGGTTGTCGAAAACACGGCGAACCTGTGCCTCCATGTCTCCCTCGACCATCTCCATCGTTTCGGGGACAAGAGGGATCTGTCCTGAGAGGTAGACGGTCGTCCCGGTCTTGACTGCCTGGGAGTAGGTGCCAATCGCCTGGGGAGCCTTGTCGGTTTTGATGATTTCTCTGCTCATGCGTGATGTCCTGTCTGTTGAATCATGTTGTGTGCATATTCGATGGCTGCCATCAGGCTGCCTGCGTCCGCCTCGCCGGTCCCGGCGAGATCCAGCGCCGTCCCGTGATCGACCGAAGTGCGTATTAGCGGAATGCCGAGCGTGATGTTGACAGCCCGTCCAAAGCCCATGTGTTTGAGTACGGGTAATCCCTGGTCATGGTACATCGCCAGAATCGCATCAGCCTCCTTGAGGTAACGCGGCGTGAAGAGCGTATCGGCAGGCAAGGGACCGATAGTGCTGATGCCTTCCTCCCGAAGCGCCTCGAGCACGGGTGAGATTGTCGTGATTTCCTCGTTTCCGAGATGGCCGCCCTCGCCAGCATGGGGATTCAGTCCGCAGACGAAGATCCGTGGTTCCTCAATACCGAATTTCGTCTGCAGATCGTGGTGCAGGATGCGCATGACTTTCAGCAACAGCTCTTTTGTGATGGCATCGGCAACATCACGCAGTGGCAAGTGGGTGGTCGCGAGTGCTACGCGCAGTCCCGGACAGGCGAGCATCATCAGGGGGTGACCTGCGGTCTTCTCTGCTAGATATTCCGTGTGGCCGGTAAAGGGGACGCCTGCATCGTTGATAATGCCCTTGTGCACTGGAGCCGTGACCATGGCCGAGAATACATGACTGCGGCAACCATCGATTGCAGCATCGAGTATGGATAGAACATAGCCGCTGTTGGCTGGATCGAGCCGCCCGGCGACAGCCGGTGCCTGTGCAGTGACCGGCAACAGGTTCATGGTGTGCGATCCTGGCTTCAGCGGTGATGCCGGATTATCAAGCAGATTCAGACAGAGTGGCAGCCCGAGCATCTCTGCACGCGCGGCCATCACAGACGGATCACCTATAAAGACAAGTTCTGCCGCAGGTGGTGACTGGACGGCCTGGATACAGAGATCCGGGCCTATTCCTGCCGGCTCGCCGCTGGTGACCGCAATGCGGTGACTCATCGGGGATCAGAAGTCGTAGTTTTCGTCGTAGAGGCGGTCTTCGACATAAGCCTGCTGGCGCAAGCGGCGGATCAGGAGGTCGAGATTCTCCTCGATCTTGCGTTGCTGGATCTCTTCGCGCGCCGCGTTACGCGTGGCCGAATCTGCACTCTCATGCTTGCGGCGGTCCTCGACCTGGACGATATGCCAGCCGAAGGCGCTCTTGAAGGGCCTGCTGATTTGACCGGGTTGGAGCCGGTTCATGGCGCGTCGGAATTCGGGTGTTCCCTGGTCCGGACCGAGCCAGCCGAGTTCGCCGCCCTTCAGGGCCGAAGCTGTATCATCGGAATAGGCGCGCGCGAGGGATGCGAAGTCCTCGCCGGCAAGAATGCGCTCTCGGTATTCGTTGAGTTTTGCCTCTGCTGATGCATTGGAGAGACGTTCGCCCGGGCGTAACAGGATATGCCTGGCCTTCGTCTGGGTCACGGTGGTGACCTGGCCTTTCTTGCCATAGAGCGCCAGGTAGTTATCGATTTCCGAATCCGTGACCTGGACCAGGTTGCGCAGCTGGCTCTGATGAAAGTTGCGTGTCAGCAGTTGTTTGCGGATGTCCTCGCGAAAGCCCTGGTAGCTTTTGCCCTGCTGCGCCAGCACCTGTTTCAGGAAGTCGACAGTAATATCGTTGCGTGACGCGATCATCTGGACGGCCTCGTCGATCTCCTCGTCACTGACTGTGACCCCGCTGTTGACCGCGGCAATTTCATGAGCCTTGTTTGTGATCAGTTCCTCGAGAACCTGTTTTTCATGCGCTTCTCTGGACATCCCGGGCGGGCGGGGCGAGGAACGCAGCGCGCGATTGAACTCTGAACGCAAGATGACATCGTTTTCGACAACAGCAACAATCTCGTCAATCGGTCTTTCTGCGAGAACGGGCGTCGCCGTGACGAGAGTGAGTGTCAGGATGAGGAGCAGTTGTTTCATCATGTCCGAACCTCGCGCAAGCGGGTTTTCGTGGTCTGCGAGTGAGTCAGCCGCAAATTATACCCTGAATGGCAGCGTACAGCAGGTATTGCGGTCTCCCTGCCGGGCATTGCTCGCCTAATAGTAATCAAAGCCGTTATAGCCGTAGACATTTCGTGACAGGAATGAGTTCATGTCCGATTTTCCCAAATTGCCGAGACCCTTCAGGACGAGCTGTAAATAAAAGTCTGTCTCGTAGCCATTGCCTGTACTGTTGCGATTGCGCTGCACGATTCCGCGGAGCCCCCAGCAGCAGGTGTCGTACTCAAGACCTGCGAGCAAATCAAGCGTCAGGTCATCTTCGAGCGAATACTGCCAGCGCCCGATGGCCTTGAGCTTGTCATTGATGGGAAAACGGAAGGAGAGATCCGTGTATTCGGCTAGCTGGTTAATGTCTTTCTTGTAGCCAATGCTCAGGAAGCGGTCGGCCTCTGTATCGTGGTAGCTGACACGCATGAGTCCCTTGTACAGCCTGTCCTGTTCGAAATCCCATTCAACGACGGATTCTGTTGACCAGATCTCGTTGAGCTGCGCGTAGACCTCGGCAACGAAGGCGCCGTACTCACCCGTTTCCGTTGGCAATGGCTGGCTGGTATCCGGGTCATCGAGCTGAACCAGCCGATCGTCGAAATAGAATATCTGCCCGATGCTGGCCCTGAACCATTCTTTCTGGCTGCCGTCCTGAATGAACCGTGAGGTGACCGCGAGTGCCAGCTGGTTTGCGTCCCCGACACGGTCGGCGCCCGTGAAACGATTCTCGCGAAAGAAGTTGGCGAAGGTGAAATCGGCAAGCTTGGTATCAAACGCGGGAATGTCAGACTGGTCCCTGTAGGGTGTGTAGAGATAGAAAATGCGGGGTTCCAGTGTCTGGTATCCGCTGCTCCCGGACCAGTCGAGCCTGCGTTCGTAAAAGAGGCCTGCATCGACAGAAGCGGTGTAGAGAGAGCGTGTGATGCTGGTTGGGTCTCCCGGAGCAGTGTCCTGCAGCTCGTAGCTGGTGTATCTGCCGCTGAGCATGGTCCTGAAATGCCCCCGGGAACTCAGGAAGCCTGTGCCGATAGCGGGGCGCACATCGAACCGGGCACCAGTGACGGCATTCTCCTTGTCGAAATTCGACAGTTCGGCATCGAGCCGTGTGATCAGTCCGTTTTCGTAGTGGCGATACCAGTGAGCTCCAAGCTGGGGCATGAGTTCATACGCCGGTTCGGTTTCCTGGTCGATGACCTGCAGTCTCTGAACGCGCAGATAGCTGTTCCAGTAGTCTTCCTCGTAGGCGAGTTCGGCGCTTTGTACAGCATAACGGCTACTGGAGACCGCCAGCGGACTGCCGAAGTCCTCCAGATAGGTGTCATCCGACACATAGTCATAGTTGATGGCGCCCTTGAGGTGGGAGTTGAAACGCGATACGTGGTCATAGCCAAAGACATAGCGCGTGTTCTCGCCTTGCGGTTTTTCCGGATCATCCGGAAAGATCTCACCGAATATCTGGCCCGCGTGTTTTTCGGTCAGGTACCGAAACTCGGCTCCCAGCGCAATACCGCGCCTTGCCGTGATACGCGGGTAGAGGGTGGCATCATAGTTGGGTGCAAGATTGAAATAGTAGGGAACGACAATATCCAGGCCGCGAGTCGTGGAGTAGCCAAGTCGTGGCACCAGGATGCCGCTCATCCTGCGATCGTCGATCGGGAACATGAAGCGCGGGACCTTGAAGATTGTTGCCCCCCTGATCTGCATGCGGGCATCCTCGGCTGTGCCGGTGCCCTTCTCGCGGTCAATCTCGATACGCTTGGCTGATATCTTCCAGTCTTCCTTCTCTGGCGGGCATGTGCTGTAGCTGATTTCCTGGAAAGAGGAGGCGCCTGTGCGACGCAGGGTCGCGCGTTCCGCTGTTCCCTGGCCCCCGTGTTCGATAATCTTGTAGCTGACTTGCTCGAGTTCAGCGGTTTGACTGGTCATGTCATAGGCCGCTTGCCGGCTTCGAACCTCGAATCCCGGTTGGGCCATGATGACGTCTCCCGCGGCAGTAGCGCTGCGGCTTTTCATATCGTAGCGCACTTCGTTGGCACGCAGTGACTGGGCGCCGTTGGTAATTTCCACGTCACCATCGAGAATGATCAGCTCTTTGGTGAGTAACACTTCTCCACTGTCAGCCGCGATCCTGACCCTGTCGGAAAGATCGAGCGCTGGAGCGTCGTCCACTGGCCTTGCCATGCAGGAAGGCGTGATACCTTCCGCTTCCCGGGGTTCCGCGGCAAGCGGCAGCAGCATCAGCAGTGTCAGGAGGCTTTTTCTCTTTTTGTTCACGCAGTGTCCGGGCCGAGCGTCAGGTAGCGGTTCTCGGCGACCGGTCCCCCACCCGCCGTGTGCGGAATTGTACCAGCTAATGATCCCGATCCCACAGGTGCAGAAGGTTGAGAGAAGGACCGGACAGGCTAGCTGTCACTCGGGCTATAATTTCGGGTTGTTTACTCCATGTCGGCCCCGTTTCACCATGACAGACAGATTAGAGCAACTTGTTACATGGCTCTCTGACCAGCCCGGCCTCCGGCCGGATAGCCTGGAACAGGTCGCTGGTGACGCCAGTTTCAGGCGTTATTATCGCGTTGCCACTGCTGATGGTGTTACCCGGGTTGTCATGGACGCGCCTCCGGAACACGAGGATTGCCATCCGTTTGTCGATGTCACCGGCAGGCTCGAGACGGCGGGTGTGCATGTCCCGCACATCCATGCGCAGGATCTGGAACAGGGCTTTCTGCTGCTCGAAGATCTCGGGGATATCCAGTACCTCGACCGGCTCGATCAGGATTCTGCAGCGAGGCTGTATGGTGATGCCATGGCTGCGTTGATAGCCTTTCAGGCCTCAGCGCCTTCGGATGGGTTGCCGCCTTATGACGAGACGTTGCTGCGTTTCGAAATGGAGTTATTCCGTGAATGGCTCTGTGGCAGGCATCTCGGGCTTGAACTGGATGTGCAGGAAAATGCCATGCTCGAGGCCATCTTCACGCGCCTCGTGGAGAATGCACTTGAGCAGCCGCAACTTTTCGTACACCGGGATTATCACTCGCGCAATCTGATGCTGACTGATTCAAATTCGCCTGGAATCATCGACTTCCAGGATGCAGTCAGAGGGCCGATCACCTATGACCTTGTTTCCCTGTTCAAGGATGCCTACATACGCTGGCCACTGGAGCAGGTCGACCGGTGGGTTGCGGAATATGCGGAGCTGGCGTTGCAATCCGGGCTGATCACTGAGGCGCAGCAACAGCAATTCCAGCGCTGGTTCGATCTCATGGGACTCCAGCGTCATATCAAGGTTGCAGGGATTTTTGCACGTCTTTACCGCCGTGACGGTAAAGACGGTTACCTCGCAGACATTCCCCTGGTGCTTGATTACATCGTCGAGATGGCAGAGCGCTATCCGGAGTTTTCAGGCCTGGCTGAGTTCATCACTGTCCGCGTTCGACCTGCGCTGCAGCTCATGGAGCAGGGGGGCATTTGACATGGCCAGTTACCTCATACCGGTAATGGCAGACATCAACGAGGGGCCACAGTGTGCGTGGCCTGAAATTGTCTTGCCGGGCTCCAGGTGCATGCCATTGGCTGCAGGGGATTACCCACGAAGCACATCCGGTTCTTCTCACCGGGCTTCTCACATCTATTCCCTTGCCGGATAATCATCCGGAATCCGGCTGCATTGGTGATGCAATGAACGACTTTCAAAGGGTTTCTGTCTGGTCGCAGTGGATGCGATTGGCCCACTGGTCAATCGCACTGTCCGTCCTGACACTGATAGCGACAGGCTGGCTCGTCGGAAGCGCGCCGAGTGTCGCGGATGGCGCCGCAGATCTGCACGGTTACGCCGCATCTGTTCTCATGGCGGGGCTGGCGTTGCGCATCTGGCTGCTGTTCTCCGACAGGAGCGTCGGTGGCTGGGAGGCGCTGGTGCCGGCCAGGGCAAACCTGCCGGCGATGAAGCAGATGCTGATGTTCTATCTCACATTCGGCAAGATGCCGCTGCCGAACTGGTATGCCCATAATCCGCTATGGGTTCCTGTCTACGCCTTGCTTTATCTCTTTCTTGTCGTGATGGCGCTGACCGGTATCTTCATGCAGGAACATCCATTGGTAGCGGGTATCTATCTGCCGTCAGTCCATCGTTCCTTTGCTGCGATTATTGCCGGAATCACCATGGTGCATGTCATCACGGTGGTGCTGCAGGATATCAAGGGGAAGCGGGGTGATGTCTCCGCCATGCTCAACGGGTACAAGCTGTTCGAAACACAGAAGCCCGACATGCCCGGGTTCATGAGGCAGCCGCCAGGGGTGTCGATCGACGCCATCGGGCGCGATCGCAAAAAGGACTCCTAAGCCTTTCCCGCTTCAGCCGGGGCGGCGCTGACTGTGGATGGTAACGCCTGCATCAGAGATTGCGGATGTAGGTGATGATCTCCTGTTGCTCTTCAGGCGTGATGTCGGGGAAGGCAGGCATCTTGTGCGCCCCCTTTGTGATCGTTTTCTTCAGGGTTTCGTTGTCCTCCGAGGAGAACTGCTCAGCCTGGTGATGACAGCGCGAGCAGTTTTCAGCATAGAGGCGCTCGCCTTCTGATGCGTAGGTATCTCCGGGTGGGATGGATGCGCATGAACCGATCAGGATGGCCGGGATAGCGCAGGCCAGCAGGTAGATCAGGGGTTTCATAATGTTCCGGATTTCATTTCCTGGTTTTGTGTCCAACTATAGCATCGATAGGGCTATCCCTGCCCTTTCCGGGGGCGCCGGTTAATCATGCGGCCTCGATGCCAATGCCTGGACATGGCGTTGCCGCCGGCGCCGGACTCGTCCGGTTATGAGGCCGGTTGTTCGGTCAGTCGGGGCTGCCTGGTACTGCCTTCCGCGCATTCGCCGTAGGTTGCGCATAGCGTACGCAATGCAGTTTCCTTGTC
This sequence comes from Gammaproteobacteria bacterium, assembly GCA_037385685.1. GTDB lineage: Bacteria > Pseudomonadota > Gammaproteobacteria > Chromatiales > Chromatiaceae > Sva-25. The sequence goes on along the minus strand of JARRMW010000016.1, from coordinate 9,775 downwards.
CGTGAAAAATGCATCGCGCCCCAGTAGGTCGACCACCCCGGCACGTTCCAGAAGACGCCGCACCTGGTGCTTGAGGCCGCTGAACATCAGCTTCACGCCACGCTGCTGCAGGCGTTCGGCAACCTCGCGAACCTTCTCTTCACCGGAGGCGTCGATTTCGTTGATTGCACTGCCGACAACGAGGATCGCCTTCGCCTTGGGGAAATCCGACAGTGCTTCGAGGATGATGTCCTCGAAATAGGCGACATTCACGAAAGTCAGTGAGCCGTCAAAGCGCACGGGCACGAACTGCTCGCTGATTGGCTCGAGATTGTTCGCCCGGATACCACCGAGCGTGCCATCCGGTTTCCTGGAAACGATGTCGGCGCGCGGTTTCATGGTGCGGACGAGGCAATAGAGAATCGTCAGGCCGACACCGATCAGGATACCATTGGCGATCGCGGGTGCCATGACAAGCGTGGCAACAAAAGTGATCACGCCGGTCAATGCGCCAACCTTGTCAACCTTCCAGGCCTGGACGAGAGGTTTGATGCGGATCAGGCTGAAAACCGCCATCATGACAATCACCGCGAGCACTGCCTGAGGCAGGTCATAGAGATACTTCGTGAAAAACAGCAGGACCAGGACCACGGCAAGTGCGCTGATGATCGCGAACAGGCCCGTTTTGGCACCGGCTCGCGCCGCCACCGCCGATCGCGAGAAGGATCCGCTGACGGTGTAAGCGCTGAAGAAACTGCCGGCAATATTCGCGAGTCCCTGGCCGATCAGTTCCTTGTTGGCGCTGACACGCTCGCCGGTGTCGGTAGCGATTGCCTTGGAGATCGATGTTGCTTCCATAAATCCGATCAGGGCCATGACCAGGGCTGCCGGCAGCAGGGCCAGTACCAGGTCCCACTGTATGACCGGTGTCTCGAAGCTTGGCAGGCCTGCCGGTATCACGCCGACGACATCACCGCCGGCAGACAGGGTCACCTCTCCATTGCGTACACCCTGAAATCGCCAGAGCTTGCGATCCTCTGCCTGGGCTACCTCGGGATTGTCCTCTGCAAAAAAGAGCAGCCCGGAGCCAGGTACCTCCACTGCCTGTAACTTGAGATGATGCAGGTCGAGACGCAGCTGGATCATCTCGCGCTTTTTCTCCGCCTGTTCGAATTCCAGCGCAGGAATTTCGGAACGCACCTCCGCAGCCCCCGCGACTGCATCCAGGCCGGCGTCACGTGCCATTTCGTCTGCACGTCGATTGAGACTGGCAAGCTCGGTCGTGATCTCTTCCATGCGCTTCTGTGCACTGTCGAGCTTTATCATCTTCGAGAGCAGGACCGGATCGGCGATCTGGATGCTCTTCACAGTGATCTTGTTTTCAAAACTCAGGAATCCACTGGCCAGTGTGGCGAGAATCACCGCAAAAAGAACACCTGGCAGGCCCGGACGGTACTTGCGTACTCCGGCAATCAGCACCCAGGTACCAACCGCAAACAGCAGTGTCGGAATGTGGGTGTCCGGTATCTGGCGAACGACACGCCAGAGATCAGCAAGGTAGGACTCCGTTCTCGGGAAGGGGACGCCCAGCACCTTGCTGAGCTGTGACAGGCCGATGATCAGTGCTGCAGCATTGGTAAAGCCGACAATCACAGGACTGGACAGCATGTTCACGATTGCGCCTAGGCTCAGAAGTCCTAGAAGGAGTCGCAGGACACCAACCATCAGGGCAAGCATGATGGAAAGCTCGATAAAACTCGTCGACCCCGGATTTGCAAGCGGTATCAGTGCAGCCGCGGACATCAGTGACAACATCGCCACCGGACCGGTATGGAGCTGGCTGGAGGAGCCCCAGAGCGAGGCGATGATGACCGGGATGAATGAGGAATAGAGACCGTACACGACGGGCAAGCCGGCCAGCTGGGCATAGGCCATACTCTGGGGCACCAGGACCAGTGCCACGGTGATTCCCGCGACAAGATCGGCTTTCAGGCCCAAGCGCGTCAGGGGGAACCAGCGTAAAAACGGCAAAAGCCGGTAGAGTACTGCGTGCACGACTATCTCCCTTGTAAAAACACAACCACTCAGTGTTCCCGGATTGGGGTCGTATGGCAAATCAATATTAGGTTATATACTAATAGACAAAGATCTATACATTGTCATATGTCGCTGCTTCAGTCCCCGCGGGTAAACCGGCCATGGTGTTTCAGGACAGCTTCTGCAGGATTGTATGAATGGTGGCATTGGCCGGCTGGAATCTTTCTCTGGTGCCCGCAGGGACTCAGAAAATGATGGGTTCGTCTTCCGGTCTCGGTTCACCGGTATCGATCGGGTCGATCTCGTTCTGGAATGTTTCCAGCACGGCTTCAGCGTCTCCAAGCGCCTCAAATCGTGCAATATGAAAGATAGCCTCGCCTTCGTGAACAAGTGGCAGGGTCGTCTTGCCGATGATCATGCCATTGACCGGTGCGCGAACAGCGACTTCAGAGGTGCCGAAGGGATCGGAGACATAGCCGAGCACGTCGTTCTTGTGAATACGTTTACCCATCGGGCAGGTGGTTCTCAGAATGCCGCTGCGCGGTGCGCGCACCCAGCGGCTGGAATGCGCGACAGCCGGTTCGATGGTCTGCTTGCGACGACGCGAGGCCGGCAGCATCCCGATGTGACGCATGACGTTGATAATGCCCTTGACGCCGCCACGAATACAGAATTCATCAAAGCGCAGGGCTTCACCAGCCTCGTAGAGCAGGATGTTGCATTTCTCTCTTGCCGCGGACTGGCGTAGAGAGCCTTCCCGAAATCCTGCATCGATGATCACCGGGGCGCCGAAGGCCGATGCAAGTCCGGCCAGTTCCTCGTCACCCTGGATGCGTGCGCGAATCTGCGGAAGGTTCTCGCGCCCGATCGCAGCGGTATGGAGGTCAACCCCATAGTCACATTTCCGGGTGATCTCCTGCAGGAACAGGTGAGCAAGTTTGGCGGCCATCGAGCCTTGCTCGGAACCGGGGAAGGAGCGGTTGAGGTCACGCCGGTCGGGCAGGTAGCGTGACTTGCTGATGAACCCGTAGACATTGACGACCGGTACGCTGACCAGCGTTCCCCTCAGGCGCCTCATCGCTTTTGTGTTGATGACCCTGCGGATGATTTCAACGCCATTGATTTCGTCACCATGCACTGCTGCGCTGATGAACATGACGGGGCCTGCTTCCTTGCCGACAGCGACATGGACCGGCATGAAAACATTGGAATGCGTGTAGAGCGCTGGTAGCGGCAGTTCGATGTAATGTTGCTGGCCCGGTTCGATCGTGATACCACCGAGTTCGAACGCCTTGTTGCGAGGTCTGCGCGCAGGCATTCGGCCAGCTCCTGTTTCAGCCCTTTCCGCGCGTCCGGGTCTTGCCCGGCTTTGCATTTTCAGAAATGAACTTGATGATCATGCCGGCAACATCCTTGCCTGTCGCAGCCTCGATGCCCTGAAGGCCGGGCGAGGAGTTGACCTCCATGATCACCGGCCCGTGATTTGAACGCAACAGGTCGACACCTGCCACATTGAGTCCCATGGTACGCGCTGCGCGCACGGCCGTGGAGCGTTCTTCCGGGGTGATCCGGATCAGTTCGGCAGTACCACCGCGATGAAGATTGGACCGAAACTCACCGGGTGCTGCCTGCCGTTTCATGGCAGCGACGACCTTGCCGCCGATGACGAAACAGCGGATATCGGCCCCTTTTGCCTCCTTGATGTATTCCTGGATCAGGATATCGGCCTTGACGCCCATGAAGCCCTCGATCACGCTTTCGGCTGCTTTCTGGGTTTCGGCCAGTACCACGCCGATTCCTTGTGTGCCCTCGAGGAGCTTGATGACCAGCGGGGCACCGCCGACGAGCTTGATCAGATCCTTGACGTCGTCCGGCTTGTTGGCGAACCCGGTGACAGGCAGTCCGAGTCCCTTGCGCGAGAGCAGCTGCATCGATCGCAGCTTGTCGCGTGAACGGGTGATGGCAACAGATTCATTCAGCGGGTAGACGCCCATCATCTCGAACTGTCGCAGTACTGCCGAGCCGTAGAAGGTCACGGACGCGCCGATGCGCGGAATCACCGCATCGAAATTCTCGAGTGTTTCGCCTCTGTAATGGATGGTCGGGTTATTCGAGACGATATTCATATAGCAACGCAGGACGTCAATGACACGGACGTCGTGTCCCTGTTCGCGGGCTGCTTCGATAAGGCGGCGGGTCGAGTAGAGGTTCCTGTTGCGGGAGAGTATGCAGATTTTCATCGGGATATATTGTTCAGGTTTTTTGATGCAACGGCGCTGTTGCCTTGACGTCTAACGATAACATTTTTTCGGATTGAGTTTGCCGGCCAGGTAGGATGCAGCCGGATCCACGAGCAGGCGTTTTTCCATGGCGCGCCTGCCAAGCAGCATGCGGAAACGCATACTGTCCCTGTTGGTGAGTGTCAGTTCGACGGGCCACTCCAACTCGCCCAGCACCAGGCGCGTCTCAATGACGAAGCGTTGCTCCCTGTGGCCACCCGAATCGCTGACCTGTCGGATATCCACGAGTGGTGCCTCGCATTCGACGACAGGTGTGTCGCGCAGCTGCAGCGGATGCATCAGGAAACGGACGTGATCACGCCTGTTGCGTTTGATGCGCTCCACCATGAAAGCATGCAGTGCGGAGGTCTTGGCGCCTGTGTCGATCTTGGCCTTGATGGCGGGCAAGCCAATATCCGGTAGTGCGACCCATTCTCGCCAGCCGATGGTAAACATGTGATCGTCTTTGCCTGTCATGGGATCGGGATTGTTGCCGCATGCCTGTTCGTCGCATATTACCCTGATTTTCTCCGGGCTTGGCTCTTTCTGTCAGTTTTCTGTCTATAATCGGGTCATCATGGACATGTGCAGAAAAACAGCCCGGGGCATCGCCCTCTTTGCCATGCTCTGTCTGCCGTTGCAGTCACTGGCTTCGGTGCTGTTGCCATGCCTGCATGCCGGCGATACGGCTGTGCTTCAATCCGCATCCCATCCATGTCACATGACTGCGGAATTGGCCGACGATACCCTCGTTGTTGCCGACGAGTGTCACAAGTGCCAGCTCTGCCTTATGCTCTCGGGCTCGGCATTGCTGGCGAGCGAGCTGTTTTCCGCGTTCGAAGGCAACACTGCCTACACGCCTCTCCCCGTCGATCATTTCTACAACTTCAGCCCGGGCCAGCTGCAGCGGCCGCCCAGTAGCATCACATCCACCTGACGTCAGCAACTGCTGACGCTGTCTTCTTTGTTGTTTTATTCAAGCAGCCTCTTGTCTGGCTGCAAGGGATGTGAGTTATGAGCCGTTACCTCTTCTTGACTGTTGCTTTCCTGTTTCTTTCCGGTTGCTTCGACGAGCCGGACAAGCCGAGTGAATCCCTGGCTGAGGCCAGTGACGACAGCGTTTCGGAGCACGCAAAGAAACACATGGATCCAAAGTATGTCTGTCCGATGCATCCGCAGATCATCAAGGATGAGGAAGGCAGCTGTCCGATCTGCGGCATGGATCTGGTGCCAAAGATGATCGACCCGAACACGGGCAAACATCCCGCAGTTTCCGTGAAGGGGGAGATTATCCAGAGCATGGGGTTGCGGACCGAGGCTGTCCGCAAGGACACACTGTGGCGCTTCATCAAGACGGTCGGCCGTGTTGATTACGATGAAACGAAACTTATTCACCTGCATCCCCGTGCGCCTGGATGGATGGAGTCGCTCATGATTCGTTCCGAAGGCGAGCGGGTCAGCAAGGGAGACAAGCTGGGTACCTTCTACTCTCCCGAGATATTGTCGGCTCAGGTCGATTTCTTCATCGCAATGGAGCAGTCAGACAGCAGCCGTGTCCGGAAAGCCCGCAACCGGCTTCGCATACTGGGTATCGATGATGCCACCATTCGCCAGCTCGAGAAGAGCAGGGAAACGCGGAATGCCCTGCCGGTCTATGCGCCCGGTGAGGGCATCGTGACCATGCTCGGTGCACGTGAAGGCATGTACCTGAAGCCGGAGACGGAGATGATGACGATCGCAGATCTCTCCAGTGTCTGGGTCATGGTCGATGTCTATGAGCACCAGATCGGATGGCTCAGTGAGGGGCTGATCGCCGAAATCAGCGTGCCTGCCTGGCCGGGGAAGTCCTGGGAAGGGAAGGTCGACTACATCTATCCGGAGCTCGATATGAAAAGCCGGACCCTGCGCATACGGCTCGAGTTTCCGAACCCCGACATGACCCTGAAGCCCAACATGTTCGCCGAGGTCAAGATCTACGGTGGCCCGCAGCGTGACACGCTGCTGATTCCTGCAGAAGCATTGATACGGACCGGTGAGCGTGACACGGTCGTCACCTCACTTGGTGACGGCCGCTTCCAGCCGGTGGACGTTGTGGTCGGTGCGCGCAGCAATGGCAAGGTCGAGATCCTCAGCGGGCTGAATGAGGGCGACGAAATCGTCACCTCGGGACAGTTCCTGATCGACTCGGAGTCGAGCCTGCAAGCCAGTTTCCAGCGCATGAGCGGAGAGTAGGATGCTAAAAGGCATTATTCGCTGGTCCGTGCAGAACCGTTTTCTCGTTCTGGTCGCCAGCCTGCTGATCACCGCCTGGGGATGGCAAGCCCTGAAAGAGACGCCGCTCGATGCGATACCGGACCTATCTGATGTGCAGGTCATCATCAAGACCAGCTATCCCGGGCAATCGCCGCGCGTTGTCGAGGAGCAGGTGACCTACCCGATCACCACGACCATGCTGTCGGTACCGGGCGCAGAGGTTGTTCGGGGTTACTCCTTTTTCGGCGACTCCTATGTCTACGTCCTGTTCGAGGACGGTACCGATATCTACTGGGCGCGTGCTCGCGTACTCGAGTATCTCAACCAGGCCGCGTCCGATTTGCCGGCAAGTGTTCAGCCACGCCTCGGACCGGATGCCACGGGTGTGGGCTGGATCTACAGCTATGCACTGGTCGACCGCACGGGCAAGCATGACCTGGCGCAGCTGACATCCCTGCAGAACTGGTTCCTGAAATACGAACTGCAGACCGTGCCGGGGGTTGCCGAGGTAGCCACGGTCGGCGGCATGGTGCGCCAGTACCAGGTCGTCGTGGATCCTGAAAAGCTGCGCGCCTACGGCATTCCCCTGAACACCATCAGCATGGCAATCCGCAATGCCAACCAGGAAGTCGGTGGCTCTGTCATCGAGCTGGCTGAAGCGGAATACATGATTCGCACGCGCGGCTATCTGCAGTCTCTCGAGGATCTGGGGGCGATCCCGGTGGCAACGACCGGGGGCGGAACACCCGTCTTGCTCGAGGACATCGCAACCCTGCAGATTGGTCCGGAGATGCGGCGCGTTGTGGCGGATCTCGATGGCCAGGGCGAAATCACGGGTGGCATCGTCGTCATGCGTTATGGCGAGAACGCCCTGACGACCATCGATGCGGTCAAGCAGCGCATCGAGGAACTCAAGCAGGGACTCCCCGAAGGAGTCGAGATCATCGAGACCTATGACCGCTCGGCCCTGATCCACCGTGCTGTCGATAATCTCACGGAGAAGCTCATCGAGGAGTTCATCGTGGTGGCGCTGGTGTGTCTGCTGTTCCTGTTTCACCTGCGCTCGGCGTTTGTTGCCATCGTCACGCTGCCGCTGGGCGTGCTGGCATCCTTCATCATCATGCAGCAGCAGGGCATCAATGCGAACATCATGTCCCTCGGTGGCATCGCAATCGCCATCGGCGCCATGGTCGATGCGGCCATCGTAATGATCGAGAATGCGCACAAACACCTGGAGCGTTACAGGCATGCCCACGGCCAGATGCCACGGGGTCGCGAGCACTGGCAAACCGTGACCACGGCGGCGATCGAGGTGGGTCCCGCGCTCTTCTTTTCGCTGCTGATTATCACGCTGAGCTTTTTGCCGGTCTTCACGCTCGAGGCGCAGGAGGGGCGCCTCTTCTCACCGCTGGCCTATACCAAGACCTATGCCATGGCTGCCTCGGCCGGTCTCGCTGTCACCCTGGTTCCCGTGCTCATGGGTTACTTCATCCGTGGACGCATCCCGGATGAGCGCACCAACCCGCTCAATCGCCTGCTGATCTGGCTCTACCGCCCGATGCTGTCGGCTGTTATGAAACGTCCTCGATTGACCATCCTGGTTTCATTACTGCTCATGGTGAGTCTCGTGATTCCGTTGAGCGGGATTCCGGGGTTTCTCGAGCCGCTGAAATGGCCTTTCTCGGCTTACGTGGCGATCACGGATGCGCCGGATGAGAGCAGCGCGCGCCGGATCGTCTCAAACATCGAATCGGCACAGCAAGAGATGGCAAAAGAGTGGAAGCAACGCTTCCGTGAAACCCCCTGGCTGGCTCGCTTTGCGACAGGGCTGGGTTCCGAGTTCATGCCGGAACTCGACGAGGGAGACCTGATGTACATGCCGACCACGTTGCCGGGGCTTTCGATCGGCAAGGCCCAGGAGTTGCTGCAGCAGACAGATCGTCTCATCAAGACGCTACCCGAGGTCAAGCAGGTCTTTGGCAAGATCGGTCGTGCCGACACAGCAACCGATCCTGCGCCACTGACGATGATCGAGACGCTCATCCAGCTCAAGCCGCGCGACCAGTGGCGCGAAGGGATGACAACACGGAAGCTCATCCAGGAACTGGATGCCGCGGTCAATTTTCCCGGTGTCACCAATGCGTGGGTCATGCCGATCAAGACACGCATCGACATGCTGGCGACAGGCATCAAGACTCCCGTCGGTATCAAGGTCGCCGGACCGGATCTGAAGGTCATCGAGCAGATCGGTCGCGAGATTGAGCGGGTCGTTTCCGATGTTCCCGGTACGGTCTCCGCCTACTCGGAGCGAGTCGCGGGCGGACGATACATCGATATTCGCCCCGACAGGCTCGCCGCCGCGCGTTACGGTCTGAACATCGCTGACATCAACCAGATGGTTGCGGCGGCAATCGGCGGCATCAACATCACGCAAACGGTCGAGGGGCTGGAGCGCTACCCGGTCAACCTGCGTTTCCCGCGTGAGCAGCGCGATGATCTCGAGAAGTTACGCGAGTTGCCGCTCGTGACATCCTCGGGTGCCCAGGTGCCACTTGGACAGGTGGCCTCCATCGAGATTGTCGACGGCGCGCCAATGCTCAAGAGTGAGAATGCACGCCTCAATGGCTGGACGTTTGTCGATATCCGCGATGTGGATCTCGGCTCCTATATCACCGATGCGCAGCAGACGGTGCGCGAGAATGTCGAGCTGCCGCCGGGCTATTCCATCACCTGGTCAGGTCAGTACGAGTACATGTTGCGTGCACAGGAGCGGTTGAGCCAGGTCGTACCCCTGACGCTGGTGATCATTTTCATTCTGCTTTACCTGGCATTTCGCCGCACCGGCGAGGCGTTGCTCGTCATGGCCTCCCTGCCGTTTGCTCTCGTTGGCGGTTTCTGGCTCATCTTCCTGCTGGGTTTCAACCTCTCGGTGGCTGTCGGGGTCGGCTTCATCGCACTGGCCGGTGTCGCGGCCGAGTTCGGTGTCATCATGCTGGTGTATCTCGACAACAGTCTGAAGGAAAAAGCACGGCAGGGTGCCCTGACCAAGGCGAGACTCATGGAGGCGATCATGGAAGGGGCCGTGTTGCGTGTGCGTCCCAAGGCGATGACGGTTGCCGTTATTGTCGCCGGTCTGATCCCGATTTTTATCGGCACGGGAGCAGGTTCCGAGGTAATGCAACGCATCGCAGCCCCGATGATTGGCGGCATGATCACGGCTCCGCTGT
>JARRMW010000015.1:0-58079 GCA_037385685.1 Gammaproteobacteria bacterium | reverse complement strand
GTCTAAAAGTGATGGAATTGTGAGTGAATTTATTCCACTGAGATCAGCAAGATGGAAAGGGCTTCATCCGCCATCCACTTCCTGAAACCCACCAAAGGACTCCCCAAAATCCATAGTCCTTTGGTGCCTGCAAATGAAAACGGCCCATGGTTTCCCATAAGCCGTTGTTCTGTATTGAGATGGATGTGGTGGGCCGTCAGGGACTTGAACCCCGGACCAAAGGATTATGAGTCCTCTGCTCTAACCAACTGAGCTAACGGCCCCTGGTGCGATCGGAATTATACTGGGTCGGACTGCCTGCGGCCATCCATGGCCGGTCATGACAATTTCGGGTATTACTCTTCGAGGAAGCTGCGAAGTTTTTCCGAGCGGGAAGGGTGGCGCAGCTTGCGCAATGCCTTGGCCTCGATCTGGCGGATGCGTTCGCGTGTGACGTCGAACTGCTTGCCGACTTCCTCGAGGGTGTGGTCGGTGTTCATGTCGATGCCGAACCGCATGCGCAGCACCTTCGCCTCGCGGGCAGTCAGGCCAGAGAGCATGTTCTGGGTCGCTTCACGCAATCCTTCGACGGTCGCAGAGTCGACTGGCGTGACGACGTTCGAGTCCTCGATGAAATCGCCGAGATGCGAATCTTCATCATCACCGATGGGCGTTTCCATGGAGATGGGCTCTTTGGCGATTTTCAGGACCTGGCGGATCTTGTTTTCCGGCATATCCATCTTCTCGGCGAGTTCCTCTGGCGTTGCTTCACGCCCCTGTTCCTGGACGATCTGGCGCGAGATCCGATTGAGCTTGTTGATGGTCTCGATCATGTGGACCGGGATGCGGATGGTCCGTGCCTGGTCCGCGATCGAACGCGTGATGGCCTGGCGAATCCACCAGGTCGCGTAGGTTGAGAACTTGTAGCCGCGACGGTATTCGAACTTGTCGACAGCCTTCATCAGGCCGATGTTGCCTTCCTGGATCAGATCGAGGAACTGCAGGCCGCGGTTGGTGTACTTCTTGGCAATCGAGATCACGAGGCGCAGGTTGGCTTCGACCATCTCTTTCTTGGCGCGGCGCGCCTTGGCCTCGCCAATCGACATCTTGCGACTGATGTCCTTGATATCGCGGATCGAGAGTTGCGTGATCTCTGTCAGTACGAGCAGCTTGCTCTGGATCTTGCGGACCTCGTCGGCGGCTTCCTGAAGCGCGGCTTTTGCCTGCTTCTTGCCCTTGCACTGCTCGTCGAGCCACTTGAGATTGGTCTCGTTGTCAGGGAAAGAGGTGATAAAGGCCTTGCGTTCCATGCCCGCATTGATGCAGTACTTCATGATGTCGCGCTCATGCATGCGAATGCTCTGGACTGTATCCCGCAGCAGGTCGCCGAGCTCCATAAAGACAGCAGGAGTGAATTTGAATTCACAAAAGCTCGTGATCACCTTCGCGCGTGCGGCCTCGACTTTGGACGCGTTGCCTTCCGTCATTGCCTTGATCAGCGTATTGTACTGGCGCTTCAGCGTCGTGATTTTCTTCTTGACCTCTTTCGGGTCGAGTTCGTTGCTGTCGTTCTCATCATCCGTGTTTTCACCGTTTGCCGGTGTCACAGGTGTGTCATCATCGAAGTCGATGAACCCGGAGATGACGTTAGTCAGGCGGCCTTCTTCCTCGAATGCTGCCTCGAAGAGTGAGAAAAGGTGCTCGACCACGGGGGGGTAGACAGCAAGTGCACTGAGCATCTGGCGCAGACCATCCTCGATCCGCTTGGCGATCTCGAGTTCCCCTTCGCGTGTCAGGAGTTCGACAGTGCCCATTTCGCGCATGTACATGCGGACCGGGTCGGTTGTGCGGCCGAATTCGCTGTCGACGGTCGCGAGTGCCGCTGCTGCTGCCTCGGCCGCGTCGTCATCGGCAGGTGCTGCCTCGGCCATGACCTGGTCATCTTCATCAGGAGCGGTTTCGTAGACGGAAATACCCATGTCGTTGATCATGCGGATGATGTCTTCAATCTGATCCGGATCGACGATAGTGTCAGGCAGGTGATCGTTGACCTCGGCATAGGTCAGGTAACCCTGTTCACGTGCCTTTTCAATCAGAAGCTTGATTTGTGAAACCTGTTGTTCCTGATTCATATTTAACGTGGCAAATAACTGGTACAAAAAGAATCGGCCATTATAGCACTGATTTCCGGTTTTGCTGAATTTTCAGCCGGTTTTTCCGCCCTCGGTCCGTTGGGCGTTCAATTCGGAAATACGACGGATCAACTCCCGTTTCTCGGCATCACCGGTTGCATGCTTGAGCTGCTCAAGCAGCTGGTCTCTCTGGTATTTATGGTACTGATGGGCCAATCTTTCAAGGGCATCGCGAAATTCGCTGGCCAGGCCCTCATCGGGGATATTGAGATCGGTGGTCGCAAGCGCCGACAGTTGTCCGCGGATACGTTCGTCTTCCCAGCGATCGATCAGTCTGGCCGTGGTGATGCCCGGATTGGCACGTGCATGGTCCAGCAGTTGCACAAGCAGGTCGACTCCTTTGGCCTTGCTCGACCGCCACGCCTCTGACAGGTCCGGGGTAAGGGCCAGTGCCGGCTGTTCGAGCAGCAGCCGGATCGCATGGCGCACAGGAGTGCTCCTGTTGCCGATCCGCGGAGTTTGTGCGGAAGGCGGAGGAGGGGGCGCCTGCACCTTGCCCTCCCTGATTTCCAGGCCTGTCAGGTGAGACAGCTCCTGTGTCATGAGATCATGCAGACTGCCGGGCGGAATGCGTTCGATCAGGGGGCGGGCCATATCGGCCAGGCGCGCACGGCCGTCAAGCGTCGAGGTATCCACCTGTTCGGAAAGATGGTCAAAAAGAAAGCGCGACAGCGTTGGCGCATTATCAACCAGTGCCCGGAAGGCGTCTGTGCCCTTGCTGCGCACGAGTGTGTCAGGATCCTCACCCTCCGGCAGAAAGAGAAAGCGGGCCTCGCGACCGGTTTTCATCGAAGGCAGTGAGGTCTGCAATGCTTTCCAGGCGGCATCACGTCCTGCCCGGTCACCATCGAAACAGAAAACCACCCTGGGTGCCGTGCGGAACAGCAGTTCGAGATGTCTCTCGGTTGTCGCAGTTCCCAGCGTGGCGACGGCATTGCGAATTCCGCCTTGTGCCAGTGCGACAACGTCCATGTAGCCCTCGACGACAATGATCTGCTGTTTTCCGGCGTGGCTGCGGCGCACGTCATAGAGTCCATAGAGAATCTCGCCCTTGTGGAACACGGGTGTCTCGGGACTGTTCAGATACTTGGGTCCGTCTCCGTCGAGGATGCGTCCGCCGAAACCGGCCACGCGCCCGCGTGAGTCGATAATGGGGAACATGATGCGGTCGCGAAAACGGTCATAGGGTTTGCCACTGTCACCCGTGGAAACCAGTCCTGCGGTCTGCAGGGCCCGGATGTCAGACTGTTCTTTTGCGAGGTGACGATAGAGGTTGTCCCATCCTGGCGGGGCGTAGCCGATACCGAAATCGCGCGCGATTTCGCCGGAGAGTCCACGTTTCTTCAGGTAATCGACGGCGCGGGATGCCTGCGGGTGCTCGCGCAACTGCTGTTGAAAGAAGCGGTTGGCCTGCTCGAGCAGGTCATGGAGCTTGCTGAAGTCCTGGCGAGGTTTGCTGCTGACACCCTCTTCGCGCGGTACCTCGAGCCCGGCATCGCGGGCCAGCTCCTCGATGGCCTCGACAAAATCCATATGGTCGTAATCCATCAGAAACCCGATGGCGCTGCCATGCGCGCCGCAGCCAAAACAGTGGTAGAACTGCTTCTGCTGGCTGACCGTGAACGAGGGTGTTTTTTCGGTGTGGAAGGGGCAGCAGGCCTGGAACTCCTTGCCGGCCTTTTTCAGTGGCACGCGCTTTTCAATCACATCGACGATGTCGATGCGCGACAAAAGTTGATCGATGAATTCGGGAGGGATTCTGCCAGCCATTCGCGAAGCCTAGCAGACCGGGCGTACTTTCAGCTCAGCCAGCCAGTTTCTGTCTGACAATTGCGCTGGCGGCTCCCATGTCTGCGCGTCCCTGGAGCTTGCCCTTGAGTTGCCCCATGACCTTGCCCATGTCCTGCGGGCCGGAGGCGCCTGTTGCCGAGATGATTTCGTCGATGACGGAAGCGACCTCTTCTTCGGAGAGTTGCTCCGGAAGATACTGGTCGATGATCGCGATTTCGGCAGTTTCCTGGTCAGCGAGATCGCTGCGGCCGGCCTTGGTGTACTGGTCGACCGAGTCACGGCGTTGCTTGACCATTTTCGTCAGAATGGTGATGACATCCTCGTCGCTCAGTTCCTTGCGGCTGTCGACTTCCTGCTGCTTGATGGCAGCCATGATGAGGCGAATGGTTGCCAGGCGCGGCTTGTCGCCGCCCTTCATCGCCGCTTTCTGGTCGTTGAGGATCTGGTCTTTGAGCATGGCCGGGGAGGGGCTTAGAAGCGGCGTTCCCAGCGGCGGTTTTCGCGCCAGACTTTCTTGGCATGACGCTTCACGGCGGCAGCCTTCTTGCGCTTGCGCTCCCAGGTTGGCTTTTCATAGAACTCGCGACGGCGGACATCGGCGAGTGTTCCCGCCTTCTCGCAAGTGCGCTTGAAGCGGCGAAGTGCAATATCGAAAGGTTCGTTTTCTTTGACGCGTACGCTTGGCATGTGGCCCCTCAATTAAAGTTATATCAGTTTGCGCAAAATAAGGCGCAGAATTATAAGCGATTTTTGTAGAATGACAAAATGAATATTCAGTCTCTACGTCCATGATTGTTCTCGGCATCGAAAGCTCCTGCGACGAGACAGGCGTCGCGCTCTACGACTCGGAGAAGGGTCTGCTCGGACATCTTCTTCACAGCCAGGTCAAATTGCATGCTTCCTACGGAGGCGTGGTGCCTGAACTTGCCTCCCGTGATCACGTGCGCAAGCTGATTCCGCTCATCGACGAGCTGCTCGGGAAAACAGGCGTGCAGCGCCGGGATCTTGACGCCGTTGCCTACACGCGAGGCCCGGGGCTCGTCGGTGCGCTGCTTGTAGGCGCTGCGGCCGCCAGCAGCCTGGCCTGGGCGCTCGACGTGCCGGTTGTCGGGGTGCATCACATGGAAGGTCACCTGCTTGCACCAATGCTGGATAGCGAGCGTCCCGGCTTCCCGTTCGTGGCCTTGCTGGTCTCGGGTGGACACACGCAACTCGTCGAAGTGCAGGGAGTGGGGCGCTACCGCATGCTTGGCGAATCTGTCGACGATGCGGCAGGCGAGGCTTTCGACAAGACGGCCAAGATGCTCGGATTGCCCTATCCGGGTGGCCCGGAGCTTGCGAAACTGGCCCTGCAGGGCAATCCGGATCGCTTTCGTTTTCCTCGCCCGATGACGGATCGCCCCGGTCTCGATTTCAGTTTCAGCGGGCTCAAGACCTTTGCCCTGAACACCTGGAAGGACGCCGATCTGCAGGATGAGCAACTCAAGGCCGATATCTGTCGTGCCTTTGAGGATGCCGTCATTGATACGCTCGCGATCAAGTGCCGGCGCGCTGTCAGGGAAACCGGAATTGGCGACCTGGTGCTTGCCGGTGGCGTCAGCGCCAACAAGCGACTGCGCGAGCGCATGCAGCAGGAGCTGCAAAAGCTTGGCGGCCGGGCATGGTACCCGCAGCCACAATTCTGTACCGACAATGGCGCCATGATCGCCTATGCAGGTTGCCAGCGACTGCTTGCCGGGGCAGGCGAGTCCGGTGAATTTCAGGTGAAGGCCAGGTGGCCGATGGAGACACTCGAAGCAGTCTGAGAAGGGCCTGTTACGGTCGTTGTGTCAGCCCCGGGCTCGGATCCTGATTTATGGGAGATACAGCCCTGTTCTGCGTGCGGCGTTTTCGACTTCACGTGAACATTATCAAGTTCAGTCGTTACTCTTTTCCGGACCCTGCTCGTCGGAGATTTTCCCTTCTTCACCACTGATCAGGTTGCGGATATTACTGCGGTGACGCCAGAAGAGAATGAGAGTGATCACAAACTGGATGACAACCAGTGACGTTTCGGGCCAGAAGACCCAGACCACCGCGGGCGCCAGGGCCATGGCCACGAGTGCAGCCAGCGAAGAAATCTTCAGTACGTAGGCGACGAACAGCCAGATGCCGGCGATGGTCAGGCCAATCGGCCAGTAGAGCCCGACCTGGAACCCGAGCGCCGTGGCCACGCCCTTGCCACCCTTGAAGCCGAAGAAGACCGGGTAGAGATGTCCGGCAAAGGCCGCGAACCCCGCCAGCCCGAGAATCAGCGGCTCGAACCCCAGCAGGTGTCCGGCGACGAGGGGGAGGACCCCCTTGAGCCAGTCACCGACAAGCGTGATGGCCGCTGCCTTCTTGCCACCGAGGCGCAGCACGTTGGTTGCCCCCGGATTCTGCGAGCCCTGGGTACGCGGATCCGGCAGGCCCATCAGCCGGCAGACGATGATGGCGCTGGAGATGGAGCCGAGCAGGTAGGAGGCAATGATCAGGAGGCTTTCGTAGAGCATCGGCGCATTGTCAGGCCAAGGGAACGGGCCGTCAATCACTCAGGCCGGTTTGGCAGGCGAGGAAGTCTGCACCGCGGGCGAATCTTCGCGGAACATAATCACCCAACACCCAGTCCCCCTGGAGTCGGAGTCGGCAAAAACCGATTCCGACCCGAAGAATTGTCATCGCGAGGAGGCCGAGGGCCGACGTGGCGATCTCGGACGAAAGGATTGCCCCGGTTTTTCTCCAGGGCGGGCTGTAGCCCCAGATAGCATGATCGAGGACGACCACTGCACGCTACCCGTGGGAGCCCGCACCGCGGGCGAATCTTCGCGGAACATAATCTACGACACCTGAGGCCGCCATTGAGATTGCCGCAGTCGCTGCGCTCCTTCGCAATGACAACCATTTATGAGGGCTCGGCTCCTGGCATAAAGGTCGGTGTCGCATAGCCTGGTATCAGAGATCATTTTCCTGCGGAAAATAATCTCCGACACCCTATCCCCCGGAAAATTATCTCTGACACCTGAGGCCGCCATTGAGATTGCCGCAGTCGCTGCGCTCCTTCGCAATGACAACTATTCATTAACGTATTAACGCTCGGCTCCTGCAGGTCTCTGACACCTTATCCTCCTGACACCGGAGAATCAGGGAGCAGGGTTCGAATAGCGCCTGTGGATCTGCTCGATACCGTCGAGTACCTCCTGGTCGAGCCGGACTTGGACGCTGTCGATGTTCTCGCGCAGCTGTTCCATGCTTGTTGCGCCGATGATGTTGGCCGTTACGAAAGGGCGACTGTTGATGAAGGCCAGTGCCATCTGTGCGGGTGTCAGTCCATGATCTCGTGCCAGTTGTGCATAGGCTGCGGTCGCTTCCACGGCTTCTTTCCCGCTGTAGCGCAGGTAGCTCTCGAAGAGCGTCAGGCGTGCCCCGGGCGGTTTCTGTTCGTCGAGATACTTGCCCGAGAGGACGCCGAAGCCAAGCGGTGAATAGGCCAGCAGACCACACTGCTCGCGCCAAGAAATTTCCGCCATGCCAACTTCATAGCTGCGGTTCAGCAGGTTGTAGGGGTTCTGGACACTCTGTATGCGGGGCCAGCGGCGCTCTTCGGCGAGCTGCAGGTAACGCATGGTGCCCCAGGGTGTCTCGTTGGAGATGCCGATGTGGCGCACCTTGCCTGCACGCACGAAGCCGTCGAGCACCTCGAGTGTTTCCTCGATCGGGATCACGTTTTTTTCATCTGCCGGCGTGAAGCCCAGTTCTCCGAAGTAGTTGGTGTGCCGCTCGGGCCAATGGACCTGGTAGAGATCGATGGCCTCGCATTGCAGGCGCGCCAGTGATGCATCCAGAGCACGCGTCATGTGATCGGCATTCAGGCGAGGACCACCACGGATGTGGCTGACAAATTCGCCCGGCCCGGCCACCTTGCTCGCGATGACGAGCCTGTCGCGGTCTGTGCGCCCCTTGAGCCAGTTGCCGATGTAGCTCTCGGTGAGGCCCTGTGTCTCCGCCTTAGGGGGAATGGCATAGAGCTCTGCCGTGTCGATGAAATTGATCCCCTGATCGACGGCATAATCGAGCTGCCTGTGTGCATCGGCCTGGCTGTTCTGTTCGCCCCATGTCATGGTGCCGAGACAGATCAGGCTCACGTCGATGTCAGTTGTGCCCAGTTTTCTGTATTCCATGGTGCTGCCCGGGTTTCTCCAGCGGTGCTCATTTGCTTCTCGAAAGGAATGGAAACAAAATGCGCTTTGCAGTGTCATTGATGGTTGATGGTGCCGTGTTGCACCACCGGAATGCAAGAACGATAACACCCGTCACATGCGTGACCAACGAAAAGGAAACAGCATGATTAGAAAAGCTTTGTGGTTTGCTCTCCTGTTGCTTGCAGCAGGAAGCACTGCGGCATCCGATGTCCACGAATTCATGCTCGATAACGGTATGAAAGTCCTCGTCAAGGAAGACCATCGTGCGCCTATTGCGGTCTCCCAGGTGTGGTACAAGGTCGGAGCCAGCTACGAGCCGCGAGGTTTGACCGGTGTCTCGCATGTCCTTGAACATATGATGTTCAAGGGGACAAAAAACCTTGGACCCAACGAGTTCTCGCAGATTATCGCGGAAAACGGGGGCAAGGAGAACGCCTTCACCGGCCGTGATTACACAGCCTATTTCCAGACCCTGGCATCCGACAGGCTGCAGGTTGCGTTCGAACTCGAGGCGGACCGCATGGAGAACCTCCTGCTCGACGAGAAAGAGTTCCAGAAAGAGCGCCAGGTCGTTATCGAGGAGAGGCGCATGCGCACCGATGACAAGCCGACGGCCCTGACCTACGAGCAGTTCAACGCCACGGCATACCGGGTGCTGCCATATCGCAATCCGGTAATTGGCTGGCGCAGCGACCTTGAAAACCTCGAGCTCGAGGATCTCAGCGAGTGGTACAGCCGCTTCTATGCTCCAAACAATGCACTGCTCGTCGTTGTCGGCGACGTTGATCCTGACGAGATCCACGCGATGGCACGCGAGACGTTTGGCAAGGTCAAGCGGCGAGAGGTCTACAACATCAAACCGGCAACAGAACCGGAACAGCGTGGCCTGACACGGTTGCAGGTCAAGGCACCGGCCAGGAAACCCTACCTCATCATGGGTTACAAGACGCCGACCATTACGAGTGCCGAGGTGGAGTGGGAGCCCTACGCACTCGAGATTGCCGCGGCTGTGCTCGATGGTGGCGACAGCGCGCGTCTGAGTCGCTTTCTGATACGGGGCAATCGCATTGCCGCCAGTGCCGGTGCCTGGTATGACTCGACCTCGCGCCTTTCCGGCATGATGGTTTTCAACGGAACTCCCAACGAGGGCAAGAATGTCAGGGATCTTGAAAAGGCGCTGCTCTCGGAGATTGAGAAGCTGAAGAACGAACCGATTGCGGCGAAGGAGCTCAAGCGCATCATCACCCAGACCGTCGCATCCAAGGTCTATGAGCTCGATTCGGTCTATTACCAGGCCATGCAAATCGGTCTGCTCGAGACAGTCGGTCTTGACTGGCAACTCGCAGACACCATCGTCGACAAGCTCAAGGCAGTGACGCCGGAGCAGGTGCAGGCGGTGGCAAAGAAATACTTCGTGCCCGACAACCTGACGGTTGCCGTTCTCGAGCCTCAGTCCATGGGGCAGGATGAGACGACTGCGCTGACCGGCAACGGAGGTGATGCGGATGTTCGCTAGAGCCATCTTGCTCCCGGTCGCCTTGCTGCTGTTCGCACTACAGGCGCATGCAGGGCCCCGGATCCAGACCTGGGAAACGTCAAACGGCGCAAAGGTCATGTTCGTCGAGGCGCCGGCCATTCCGATGCTGGATATACGCTTGGTCTTCAATGCAGGTAGTGCGAGGGACGGTTCCTTGCCCGGGCTTGCGCTCATGACGAATATGCTGCTGAACGATGGTGCCGGCGACCTTTCGGCCGACCAGCTGGCCGAGGGGTTCGAGAGCCTTGGTGCCCAGTTCGGAACCAGCTCGCTTCGCGACATGGCGATCGTGACACTGCGGACGCTGAGCGACGACGAGGTACAGCGGCAGGGTCTCGCGCTACTCCAGCAGGTGCTCACGAGCCCGACATTCGCCAGCGACGAGATCGAGCGACGCCGCCTGCAGATGCGGGTCGCCCTCGAGAAGCAAAAGGAGTCACCATCCGCTACTGCGAAGATCAACTTCTTCAGGATGCTCTACGGTGACCATCCCTATGCCCACGATCCCGGGGGCAATGAGCAGAGCATCGAGGACATGACGCGCGAGGATATTGTTGACTTCTTCAAGCGCTACTACGTCGCCAGCAACACTGTTATCGCGCTTGTCGGTGCGATTGATCGCAAGCGGGCCGAAGAGATTGCCGAAGAGCTGACCCGCGACATGCCTGCCGGCGAGAAGGCGCCGTCCTTGCCGAAAGTGGCCCTGTTGGAAAAGGGTGAGGAGCTGGCAGTGAATTTTCCCTCCAGCCAGACGCACATCTACATGGGACAGCCCGTGATGGCGCGCGGTGACGAGGACTTTTTTCCGCTCTATGTGGGTAACCACATGCTTGGTGGCAGTGGGCTCGTCTCGATGCTCAGCGAACAGGTGCGCGAGAATCGCGGGCTGGCCTACAGTGTCTACAGCTATTTCAGCCAGATGCAGAACAAGGGGCCATTCGTGTTCAATGCACAGACGCGAACGGACAGGGCTCACGAGACCCTGGCAGTCATTCGCCAGACGCTGGAGGGCTTCATGAAGGAGGGGCCTGACGAGGATCGCCTGACAGCGGCCAGGAAGAACATCACGGGCAGTTTTCCGTTGCAGACCTCATCCAACGCCAACATCGTGGAATACATCGCGATGATGGGGTTCTATGACTATCCACTCGACTATCTCGATACCTTCATTGACAAGGTCAACGCGGTCACTGCAGAGGATATCCGCGATGCCTTCCGCAGACGCGTGAATCCAGATGCCTTTCTCGTCGTCACTGTCGGCAAGAAAGACACCTGATGTCGCGCCAGGCTGGCGGCAACCGCGTCAGAATCATCGGCGGTGAGTGTCGCGGCCGGCTGCTGCAGTTCCCCGATGCTCCGGGGCTGAGGCCGACAACGGACAGGGTGCGTGAGACGCTCTTCAACTGGCTCCAGTTCGAGATTCATGGCGCGCGCTGTCTCGATCTCTTCGCGGGATCCGGGGTGCTTGGCTTCGAGGCCGCATCACGCGGTGCGGGTCATGTCGTTCTGGTCGAGCAGTCCCGCCGTGTTTTCACCATGCTGGAGAAGAACAGGCAGCAGCTGAAACTGGACGACCGTGTCAAACTCGTCTGCATGGATGCGTTGCAATGGCTCGCGCGTAGCAGGGAGGCTTTCGACGTCATTTTTCTGGATCCGCCCTTTGGGCATTCCATGCTCCAGTCAGCCATCGACGCGCTTGCTGACTCACCCGCAGTCAGGCCCGGCACCCGGGTCTACATCGAGCAGGAGTCGCATGACGAGCGTGCGATACTGCCGGAAGGGTGGCGCATGCTGCGCGAGAAGGTTGCAGGTCAGGTGCGTTACGGCCTGGCAGGGGTCGAGGCTTGAGTCTTTTGTTTGGACTGATCGGCAGAACCGGGGCTGTCAAACCTGCCCGCCGTCTTGAACTCTACCCGCCATTCAGGGCGATGCGAATCCGCGTCATCGAAATCGCCGACGACTGGTCGAGCGCAACCATCCTGTTGCCACTCAACCGTCATAACCGCAACCCTGGCGGGGGTATGTTCGGCGGTGCTATGGCATCATTGGCCGACCCGGTTCCGGCACTGATGTGCGCGCGAATCTTCCCTGGTCATTCAGTCTGGACGCGTTCGATGTCGATCGATTTCAGTCGCGAGGGGCGCAGTGACCTGACCTTGCGTATCGCGATAGACAGCGAGCAGCTGGAAGTGATCGGGGCGGAACTCAGAAGCAGGATGCGCGCAACTCCTGAATTCGAATACGCCTATTTCGATGCCGACGGCCACCTGTGCGCGCAGGTGATCAACCGGGTTGCCATTCGCCCCGCTGGCTATAAACCTGAACAGGGTGCACTGGGTACGATCAAGAGGTAAAAGATGAGTAACGACGACGAACTGGACATGGAACTTGCAAGCGGCATTGCCGCCTTCGAGGCGAAGAACTTCACGACGGCATACAGGTTTCTTGCCCCGTTTGCCGAGGCCGGCAACCCGGAGGCCCAGTACCGCATGGCCATCATGGCCCAGAATGGTCTCGGCATGGTCGAGAACGAGCTGCAGGCCTACAAGTATATGAAAGAGGCCGCAGAGGCCGGGCTTGGCCTCGCGCAACACGGGCTCGGCTTCATGTACCTCGAGGGCGAGTGTGTCGAGCAGAACGGTGCCAGGGCATTTGAGTGGTTCAGCAAGGCAGCGGATCAGGGACTTATCGGTTCGATGACCACGATCGCGATGATGTACCAGGAGGGAAAGGGGGTCGAGCAGGATCCTGAAGAAGCGAAGCGCTGGTACAAGAAAGCCGGTTTCGACGAGTTCGCCTGATCTCCTCGCTTTTCGTGCTGCGGTTGGTCACAGCGGCAAATTCCTGCACAATCCTCACCATGGAAGCGTTGAATCCATGAGACGAGATGGCTGAATTTCGGGAACGGCGAAGCAGGGGGCTGAGACAGGGGAGCAATGGATCCGGAAACGGGCGCTCATCGCTTCGTGCAAAACTGCCACGCTATCTGATCCTGCTGATCCTTATCGCATGCGGTTATCTACTCTACGATGGTTTCCTCAGAGAGTCCCTCGAGGGTTTCTGGGAGCGAAATGCGGCTTTCCTGCAAACGGAATACCCGGAAGTCGATGTCGCTGAGACATTCTCGCAACTTAGTCAGAGTAAAGAGAAAAATACGGTTCAGGCGGATTCTGAAGGCACCAGAGCCCGAACAGCCCCTGAACTTCCCGTGCAAGAGATTGAAATTTCCGTGGCGCGCCATTTCTCGGCGAGGGAACTGGTCATGGCGCCACTGAGCCGGGAACTGAAAACCACGCCATCCACGGATTTTTCCATCAAGAAGATGCCGGAAGGAACCGAGGGCGCGACCGTGCGCTATGCACTGCTGAAGCTCTCCCGTTTCGGCCTGACACAGCTGGTTCTGGTCACGCAGGGCGAGAAGAGCACACTCTACGTCGACCAGAACCACAACCTTGATCTGAGTGATGACGGTCCACCGCTGGTCGCGGACACGGATGCCTTTGCCGTGACACTCGTGCTGCCTTTTTACCAGGCGACCGGCATCATGGGTCTCGACGGTGACTACAGGCTGTGGATCTACAGACCTGCTACTACCGGTTCATTACGCTATTACCCCCTGACCCAGCTTGTCGGGCAGATAACCCTCGGTGGTCGCGTTTATGATGCGATTATCGTGGAAGGCGAGAGAACAGATGCCAACTTCCTCAATGACGGCATCCTGGTTGACTGGAACCGAGACGGTGAGTTCGATTTCGAAAGCGAGCATGTCGATCCCGGCGAGGTCATGAAGCGCGATAACGCCCGCTACAGGATCACGCTCGTGGAATGAGACACTTCACCACGCATTCCTGCATGCATCATAAATCCGCTCGATTCGTCCATTGAGTGCACCAATAGGGAATCCGGGACGATTTGTGTCAGACTTGGCGCGGTTTATTCAGAGGAGATTCAGAAAATGCGAGTCATTCTGCTCGGCGGCCCCGGTGCCGGTAAAGGTACACAGGCCAACTACATCAAAGAACGCTACAACATTCCGCAAATTTCCACGGGCGACATGCTGCGTGCCCATGTCAAGGCCGGCACAGAGCTCGGTATTGCGGCCAAGAAGATCATGGACGAGGGTGGCCTCGTTTCCGATGACATCATCATGGGCATGGTCAAGGAACGCATCGCTGAAGACGACTGCAAGAACGGTTACCTCTTCGACGGCTTCCCGCGCACCATCCCGCAGGCGGAAGCTCTCAAGGAGGCCGGTGTGCCGATCGATGCTGTCGTTGAAATCGATGTTCCCGACGAGGAAATCATCAAGCGCATGTCCGGACGTCGTGTCCACGTCGCTTCCGGTCGTACATACCATGTTGTCTTCAACCCGCCGAAGGTAGAGGGCAAGGATGACGAAACCGGCGAGGACCTGATCCAGCGTGACGATGATCAGGAAGAGACCGTCAAGGCGCGCCTGAAGGTGTACCACGACCAGACCGAGCCGCTGATCGACTTCTACACGAAGGAAGCGGATGCCGGTGATTGCAAGTACGTCAAGATCAATGGCGTCGGTGGTGTTGACGAGATCCGCGACCAGATTTTTGCTGGTCTCGACTGATCCGCTCAAGCGGCAGACGAAAAAGGTCGACTTCGGTCGGCCTTTTTTAATTAACAATGCTGGTGTCGGTATAGCGCTGTCGGGACTGAGCGGTGTCGGAGATTATTTTCCGCAGGAAAATGNNGTGATGAAGCGATAGCCTGGCGGCAAGATCAGTCGGCGATCATTCGCCCGCAGTGCGGGCTCCTACGATTTGGTTGCTGGTTTGAAATTGTAGGAGCCGACACCTCAGCATACGACTCCCTTAAGCACTACTTCATCATGTCGATGAGGATGTCATGCGCATTACGCCGTTTGGCGCCACGTGTCGGTTTGAGGCGCTTGTAGGTGCCATTCGGCTTGAGTACCCATGACTGGCAGTTGTCATGCAGGTAGGTGGTGAAGGTTTCCTTGATAATCCTTCGCTTGATGGCGCGATCCTCGATCGGGAAGCAGCTCTCGACGCGCTTGAAGAAGTTGCGTTGCATCCAGTCCGCACTGGCGCAGTAGAGATTCTCCTCGCCGTCGTTATAGAAGTAGAAGACGCGTGTATGCTCGAGGAAGCGCCCCATGACGGAGCGTACATGGATATTCTCGGAGGTTCCCTTGATTCCAGGGCGAATGCCACAGACACCGCGTACGATCAGCTCGATCTTCACGCCGGCCTGCGAGGCTTTGTAAAGTTCCTCGATGATCTGCGGCTCGATCAGCGAATTCATCTTGGCGCGGATCAATCCCTTTCTTCCTGCCTTTGCATGGCTGGCCTCGCGGCGGATGTGATCGACCGTGGTGCTGTGCAAGGTGAAGGGCGCAGAAAGCATCTTTTTCAGGTTCAGGCTTTTGCCGAGGCCCGTCAGCTGCAGGAAGAGCCGATGCACGTCGCTGCCGAGCGCACTGTCATCGGAAAGCATTCCGTAGTCGGTATAGGCCTTGGCCGTACCGGCATGATAGTTGCCCGTACCAAGGTGCACGAAACGCTTCAGTCGCCGGCCCTGGCGGCGCACGATCAGTGTCATCTTGGCGTGTGTCTTGTGTCCGACGACACCATACGCAACATAGGCGCCTGCGTCCTGCAGACGCGTGGCCAGCTGGATGTTGGCCTCCTCGTCGAAGCGTGCGCGCAGTTCGATGACTGCCGTGACCTCCTTGCCGGCGCGCGCTGCCTTGACCAGTGCATCGGCGATGGCGGACTTGGAGCCGGTGCGGTAGAGCGTCATCTTGATGGCGACAACCTTGGGATCGCCGGCCGCCTGGCGAAGCAGGTCAATGACGGGCTCGAACGACTCATAGGGGTGGTGCATCAGCACGTAGCGCCTGGCAGAGATGTACTCGAAGATGTCCCTGTCCTTGTTATAGCCCTCCGGATAGCCCGGCGTGAAAGAGGGATACTTGAGATCCGGCCGGTCGACCATGTCGATAACGGCCATCAGGCGTGAGAGGTTGACCGGCCCATTGACTCGGTAGACGTCCTGATCCTCGAGATCACACTGGCCGATCAGGAAACGCTCGAGCGAGGGTGTGATGTCATCCGAGATTTCCAGCCGTACCTCGTCGCCATAGTTGCGCGAGAGCAACTCGCCCTTGAGCGCCAGCATCAGGTCATCGGCTTCCTCGCTGACGAACAGGTCGGAGTTACGCGTGACGCGGAACTGGTAGCTGCCGAGTGAACTCATCCCGGGGAAGAGATCATCGACATGTGCATGGATGACGGAGGAGAGGAACACGAAGATATCCGGGCCGCCGCCAATCTCCGGCGGCAGGCGGATGATGCGGGGAAGCGCGCGCGGCGCCTGCACGATGGCCATGCCTGTATCCCGTCCGAAGGCATCCTTGCCCTCGAGCTGAACGATGAAGTTCAGGGACTTGTTGAGGATGCGCGGGAAGGGATGGGCCGGGTCGAGACCGAGTGGCGTCAGCAGGGGCGCAAGTTCGCGCTTGAAATGATTCGACAGCCACTGTGATTGCGCCTCGGTCCACTCCGAGCGGCGTAAAAAGTGGATGCCTTCTTTCTTGAAGAGCGGTATCAGGACGTCGTTGAAGAGGGCGTACTGGTCTCGGACGAGCTTGTGTGCTTCCCTGGCGATGGCATCGAGCTGTTCTTCAGCGGACATGCCGGCCGGATCGTTCGGAGCGATGTCGTGCTTGAGCTGTTGCTGCAGCCGGGCGACCCGCACCTCGAAGAACTCGTCGAGGTTACTGCTCGAGATACAGAGGAAACGCAGTCGTTCGAGCAGGGGAACCGAACCGTCGGCTGCCAGTTCCAGCACACGCCTGTTGAACTGCAGCAGACTGAGTTCACGGTTGATGAAGAGATCGGGCGTGATGGCTTTAGGCATGTCGGCTGCTGGCTCCTGGAATGGCAAACTCTAATTATGGACCCCGTGCATGAATCCGTTATTAATGCAGATCATCTCTTCGAAGGATCGTCAGAAGAGACCGTCGATCACGCGGCTGATCTGCTGGTAGACCTCGTAACCATCCTTGTCCATCACCTGGTCGATGACCCAGCGGTTTTCCTGTTCGCTGCCCATGATCTGCTGAATCTCGTAGCCGAGGTGCCGCATGAAGGGGTAGGATGGGCCGTCATCGTTCAGACTGAACCCGGCATATTCGCTGCCGCGTTCGTTGAGCTTTGCGACGAAGGGCTGGACATAGTCACCCTGGCCGAAGATGTCCACCATGTTGTCCTGCAGGTGTGCCGCCATCCCCTTGGCGGTTGCGATGACGAGCTTGCGGCGCGTTTCATCGTCGAGCTCCAGCCGTTCACTCGCGATTCTGTCGCTGAGCGCAAGCTGGAACAACAGGTATTCGGTAATGACATCGAAGCGTTGCTCATCGTTGTCGTAGACGAAATCCTCGCCATGCAGGTTGATCGCCATGTTTTTCGCGATGCGCCATGCATTGAAAGCGATGGCGCTCGCGATCTCCTCGATTGAGCGTTCGGCGTCGTCGTCGTGCCAGTGAGTCCTGATTCTCAGTGCCATAGTGCTGTTCTCACAACCGCATTATCAACAGTGATATAGCGGAGAAAATTTGATTACAGTTAGAAGGAAGCATTCTACAGCGAATTTACGCCTGTTGGCTTTTCCCTCCGTAAATTCATGGGGATAGCCATGCCGCAGGAGAAGTTATGATTGAAGAAGTGGTCAGGCGCGTTCAGCGCAACTGTGATATCTCCGACGCCAATCATGGCGGGAATTTCACCATGTGCACCTATCTGATGAAGATGCGTGAATATTTCCGCTGGGAGAAAGGGCTGGCTTTCACGGACCGGCTGCCCAAGGATGAGCTTGGTGAATGGCTTGCTTCCCGTGAGGATTACTGGGAGAGCATCGAGCGGGAAGAGTTCGCACCCATTGAAATCGATGGGCACAGCATCGATCCATTTGACAGCGAGAGCGTCAACGAAGCGCTGCGCGGCCACGGGCTGGTCTACAGCGCCGGACTCGAGAACTGCGCCAAACCGCATTTTTACCTTGCTGAACTCGAACGGGAGGAGGAGCCACTTGATGGCTTCTCCATGCGGATCAGCGGGCGAGAACTGGCACGCGGGCTGAATTCGCCGCCTGCGATGCTGCGCGAGGAGACTATCTTCATCCGTCGTGAAGCACTCCGCCGCCTTCTCTGGGAGCGACTTGAAACCTGGCGCTGGAACAGTCCCGACAATGCCATGGGACGTGCTTTTGCCTGCTACGACATCCAGGAGGATGTTGAGGCCGCGCTCTACGAGATGGCTGACAGCGAACTGCTCTCGGTGCGAGAACATGAAATCGGTGAGTTCCTTGTCGGCCAGGAGGTGGGCGAGACCTGGAACACGATGTTGCTGTCAGTCGCAGGCACACCGGCGGAACTCGCGGCGCGCGCCGTGCGTGATCTTGCCGCCGACTGCCTGAGGACGCTGCCGGCAATCCTGTCCCACGAGCGCGAAAAGTCATTGCATTTCTACGTCGGCAATCTTGGCGGCATGCGCAAATCCCTCTTTCCTTCTCTCGAGAAGCGTTATCTCGACTGGCTGAAAAGCGGCAGGCTCAACGGGCTGGAGGAACTGGTCGAGGAAGGGCGTGAGCACTGGTTATCACAGACCCGGAAGATGTGCGAACTCTACAGCGAGGAGCCTTCAAAAGCCGGCGGCAACATCATGCAGCTCGTCGAAACTTCGCATCTTTAGAAATCGCAGGTTGAAACCCAGCCTGGTTTATTAGCAAGTGCTAATATGTTAGAGTGTTGCGCTTTTGGTTCCAAAGGCGCTTCCCTCCATGTTCCAGATCGCGGCTGCCAGATTCGGCAGCATCAAAAACGACACGCTCTCCGGCCTGACAGTCGCACTTGCCCTGGTTCCTGAAGCGGTTGCCTTCGCATTTGTTGCCCATGTCTCACCAGAAGTCGGTCTCTGGGCAGCCGTGATCGTCGGATTGCTGGCTGCCGCACTGGGCGGGCGTCCCGGGATGATTTCCGGTGCAACCGGGGCCCTGGCCGTCATCATGGCCGGGCTCGTGGTACAGCATGGTGTCGATTATCTTTTCCCCGCCGTGATTCTCATGGGGCTCATACAGATCGTCGTCGGCCTTTTGCGGCTCGGAAAATACATGCGCATCGTTCCATATCCCGTCATGCTCGGTTTTGTGAACGGACTGGCGATCGTGATTTTCCTTGCTCAGCTGCAGCACTTTTACACCACCGACCCGGTCACCGGGGAGAAGAGCCTGCTGGGTGCCACGCCACTGATGGCGACGCTCCTCGTCGTGATCCTGACCATGGCCATCATCCACTTCCTGCCGAAGATCACGCGCGCTGTTCCGTCGGCACTCGTTGCGATCGTCGTGGCGACACTTCTGACAATCGGACTCTCATCCGCAGGGTTCGAGTTCGGGATCAGGACAGTGGGTGACATCGCCGCGATCAGCGGTCTTCCGAGCTTGCCGGAATTCGGCGCGCTCTTTGCGGATGCTGAAAAGTCATGGGAGACACTGACAATCATCTTTCCCTATGCCTTCGCATTTGCCGCAATCGGCCTGGTCGAGTCACTTCTGACACTCGGCGTCATCGACGAGATGACAGAGTCACGAGGGCAGGGGAACAGGGAGTGCATCGCGCAGGGTGTCGCAAACTGTGCAGCCGGGGCGGCCGGCACCATGGGCGGCTGCGCAATGATCGGACAGAGCATGATCAACATCAACTCGGGTGGTGTCGGCAGGCTGTCAGGCATTGTTGCAGCCGGCTCGCTTGCGCTCTTCATTCTCTTCGGTTCCTCGCTGATCGAGGTCATTCCGGTAGCAGCACTCATCGGTGTGATGTTCATCGTTGTGCTTGCGACCTTCGAATGGTCGAGTTTTCGCATCATACGACAGGTGCCGAAAAAGGATGCTTTCGTTCTTGTCGTTGTCTCTGCTGTGACAGTGCTGACCGATAACCTCGCACTTGCCGTTGGCATCGGCGTCATCATCTCGGCACTGATCTTTGCCTGGTGCTCGGCGATCCGCGTCACGGCTGACGAGGCGATTCTCAGGGACGGGACCAAACTCTACCTCATCAACGGGCCACTGTTTTTCGGATCAGCCAAGGTCTTTGCCGACCTCTTCGATCCGAAAAAGGATCCTGACGAAGTCGTGGTCGATTTCGCCAACTCGCGTGTCGTCGACCACTCTGCCGTCGAGGCGATCGACACACTGGCCGAGCGCTACCTGAAAGAAGGCAAGAGCATGCACATCCGACATCTGAGCCGGGACTGCCGCAAGTTGCTGGCAAAGGCCGGAGACCTGGTCGAGGTCAACATCCACGAGGACCCCGACTACAAGGTCGCTGACGACAAGCTGGCCTGAATCCCGTTCCGTTCAGGGGAAGTTCGTTGTTACCCGGAAGTCCATGTCAGGGAGAAATGCCCGGTTTCGCCTGTGTCGAGGACTTGAAGCCGTCAACCTGATGAACAACAGCCGTGACCGATTGCGCTTCGTCTTCCTCATGGTGGAATTATCCCCGGTAGACCTGTCGGTTTGACCACCGTCTGCGTCGGCCCGATAATTCCGGAAGATCTCATCTCAAGTCAGAGCCAAATGTCAGCTACACCTTTCAATCACCCGATCAAGCCGTTGCAAACGATCCGCGAGGTCAAGCCCGACAGCTTTATCTTCGAGCGCCTCAATGCCTTGCCGGACGACTTTTGTGACGAGGTGGTACGCCGTTTCGAGGCTTCGGAAAACTACCAGAAAAAGGGCGTGATCGGACAACTTGGCCAGCAAGACCAGTCGGTCAAGAAGACCACTGACCTGGTTGTCAGTGACAAGGATGACTGGAAGGATATCGACGAATTCTTTTTTCGTGGTATGGCTGCAGCCGTTCGGGAGTTTCGCGAGACCTTTCCCTACTTCAAGGGCCCGTTCAAGGATCTTGGCTACCAGGTCCAGCGCTACCTGCCGGGCGAGTACTATCACTGGCACATCGATGGCGGCAGTCACCAGTTCGCCAACCGTCAGCTGGTTGCACTCTGGTATCTCAATGACGTTGCCGAGGGTGCGGGAGGCGAGACCCAGTTCCTCTTCCAGGATGTGAGCGTGCGTCCCGAGAAGGGCAAACTCGTGCTCTTCCCGCCATTCTGGACCCACGAGCATCGCGCTGCCGAGCTCAGGTCAGGCGCCAAGTATATTGCGACCACCTGGGTGATCTTCGCCTGATGCCAACGCTGCTCGCAATCATCGAGATGGGCGGGTATCCGAACTTTATTCCGCTCTACCAGTCGATGGGTTTCACCGTCGAGGTCGTGAATTCCATGCGCAAGGCACGCGCGTCTCTCAAAAAGCAGGCGCCGGACGTGATCGTCGCCGAGTACAATTTCCAGAGCCAGTTCCGCGACCGAACATCCAACCTGGAGACCCTCATGGCTGTCCTGCAAAAGCATGGCGGTGCCAGGGTGATCGCCTTTTACGAGGAGGAGACCCGGCACAAGCTGGATCAGCTGACGGAGCGTTTCCCGCTGCATGCCACGCTGACCTATCCCGTGCAGGAGGATGCGCTCAGGGCCGCGCTTGCATCAGTAACCCGGGATGCCTGAACAGGCCTTAAATAATTTTGATATTTTTTCTGATTCCACCCTTGTAAGCCGCGTAATTTCTGCCACACTGATTATTCATTGGCCCTGAGCCTGGCATGGCCAGGAAAGTACAAGACGGTACGCAAACCCTTGCACAACTCTTCTGTCTTGCATCGCTCCATGCTGAGCGATTACCCGGTCGCCACCGAGGGTGATGGGGTCTTTATCACTGACTCCAACGGCAATTCCTATCTCGATGCTTGCGGCGGCGCGGCAGTTTCCTGTCTCGGTCACAACGACAGGGCTGTGCGTGAGGCGATCACTGAACAGCTGAACCACCTGGCCTATGCACATAGCGGATTCTTCACGACCGGGGTGATGGAGGAACTGGCGCATGATCTCGTTGAGCATGCTCCTGACAGTTTCAGCCATGTCTATTTTGTCTCGGGCGGTTCGGAGGCTGTCGAATCTGCTTTGAAGCTGGCCCGCCAGTATTTCACCGAGATCGGGCAGTCGAACCGCCAGGTCGTCATCTCCCGCCGCCAGAGCTATCACGGGAACACGCTTGGCGCACTCGCTGCGGGTGGCAACTTCTGGCGGCGTGAACCCTTCGACCCGATGCTCGTGACCGGCTATCACATCTCACCCTGCTACGCTTACCGCAACCAGCGCGAGGATGAGACGCCGGAAGCCTATGGCCTGCGCGTGGCGAACGAACTCGAGTCAGCCATCCAGCTCATAGGCCCGAACAAGGTCATGGCATTCATCGCCGAGCCTGTTGTCGGCGCGACAGCCGGGGCTGTCGAAGCGGTGCCTGGCTATTTCAGGCGTATCCGCGAGATCTGCGATCATTACGGTGTGCTGCTGATTCTTGATGAGGTCATGTGCGGCATGGGGCGCACAGGCACACTGCATGCCTGCGAGCAGGAGGGGATCAGTGGTGATCTTCAGACCGTCGCCAAGGGAATTACCGCCGGCTATATGCCGATGGGTGCGGTTTTCGTCAAGCGCGAGATTGCAGAGGTCATCGAGAGGGGGTCGGGGGCTTTCCAGCACGGACACACGTTCGTTGGTCATGCACTGGCCTGCGCTGCTGCACTCGCAACGCAGAAACAGGTGCGTGAACGCAACCTGCTGGACAATGTGCGGCAGCAGGGTGCCTACCTCAAGGAGCAACTCCATCAGCGCCTCGACTATCTGCCATTCGTCGGCGATATCCGCGGAAGGGGCCTTTTTGTGGGCATCGAACTTGTCGCCGACAAGCTGACCAGGGAGCCCTTCGCGCCGGAGATGAAGCTCAGTCAGAACATCAAGCGTCTTGCCATGGAGCAGGGGCTGATGTGTTACCCGATGGGAGGAACCATTGATGGTCGCAATGGAGATCATATCCTGCTCGCGCCGCCGTTTATCGTGGAGAAGGCCCACATCGACCGGATCGTGGATGTGCTTGGTAACGTGATCGAGACAGTGACCCGGAGAGAGCAGGCAGCTTGAGCGAGCCGATGGTGATCATGGTCGCTCCGAACGGCGCCCGGAGGACTTCCCGCGATCATGCCGCAATTCCCCTGACACCTGAAGAACTTGCCGAGACTGCCGAGGCCTGTCTCGATGCGGGAGCTTCTGCCATGCACCTGCATGTGCGAGACAGTGAAGCCAGGCACACGCTTGATCCTGACCGTTATCGTGCGGCTCTCGAAGCAATCCATGCACGCGTTGGGAGGCGGCTGTTGTTGCAGGTCACGACCGAGGCTGTGGGGCTCTACAGTGCGGAAGAGCAAATGACCGTCATACGCGAGCTGGTTCCCGAAGCTGTTTCACTGTCTGTCAGAGAACTCGCAAGGGCAGGCGAGGAGGCGATTGCCGAACTGGATTGGTGGATGCGCGAGCAGAGTGTATTACCCCAATGGATCCTCTACTCGACAGAGGACCAGTCGCTGCTCAATGACTGGATCCGCCGGGATGTATTGCGTGCTTCCAGCTATCCCGTACTTTTCGTGCTCGGAAAATACAAGCCGCGTATCGATGCGACGCCGAAAATGCTGCAGGATTTCCACGACATGCAGAGAGAGAAGTGCTGGATGGCTTGTGCATTCGGGCCTGCCGAAGGCCGGATCATGCAAACGGTTGCGGATCTCGGTGGACATGCCCGAATCGGTTTCGAGAATAACCTTGTTGGCCATGACGGCCAGCTCGCACCTGACAATGCGTCGCTTGTTCGTTCCCTTGCTGACCACATTCATACAGAAAAAGTGCGGCGGCCGGCTACCGCGGACGATGCCCGGGAGATCCTCAGGCCCTGCTGGTGAGCGGCGTGTCTTTCCCCTCGGTAATTCGCGGGTTTCCTTGCAAACAGCGGTTATAGTGATACAGTTTGAAAGCATGTGCCATAACAGCTCGCCTGTCGATGGCATTGCTATTTTCAAACGGAGGAAACAAAAAGATGAAGTTCAATAAAATAATCCTGAATACGGCTCTTGTCGCAGCCTCGGTCGCGCTGATGTCCTCGACAGCTTCTGCAAGGGAGTTCGTGACGATTGGTACCGGCGGGGTAACGGGTGTCTATTATCCGACTGGCGGCGCTATCTGCAGACTGGTCAACAAGGACAGGAAAGAGCACGGCATTCATTGTGCCGTCGAGAGCACGGGTGGCTCCGTCTACAACATCAACACGATTCGAGCAGGCGAACTCGACATGGGAATCGCCCAGTCCGACTGGCAATTTCATGCCTATAACGGCACCAGCAAATTCGAGGAGGCAGGACCCTTCAAGGAACTCAGGGCTGTTTTTTCAATCCACCCGGAACCATTTACTGTGGTTGCACGTGCCGATTCAGGCATCAAGAATTTCCAGGACCTGAAAGACAAGCGCGTCAATATCGGCAACCCCGGTTCGGGACAGCGCGGCACCATGGAAGTCGTGATGGAAGCCATGGGCTGGACGACCGACGATCTCAAGCTGGCTTCCGAGCTCAAGGCAGCCGAGCAATCCAAGGCGCTGTGTGACAACAAGATCGATGCCATGGTCTACACGGTCGGGCACCCGAGCGGTTCCATCAAGGAAGCGACAACCTCCTGTGACAGCGTTCTGGTCAACGTGAGCGGACCGGAAATCGAGAAACTCATTGCCGAGCATCCCTACTACCGCCACGCAACCATCCCGGGCGGCATGTATCGCGGTAATGACGAGGACACCAAGACTTTCGGCGTGGGTGCAACCCTCGTATCTTCCACTAATACACCCGACGATGTTGTCTACACCGTGGTCAAGGCTGTTTTCGAAAACTTCGATGACTTCAAGAAACTCCATCCGGCATTTGAGAACCTCAAGAAAGAGGAGATGGTCAAAGATGGTCTTTCTGCACCCTTGCACCCGGGTGCCGAGAAGTACTACAAGGAAGCCGGACTCCTGAAATAATACCGGACCATGATCGGGGTGCCATGAGCACCCCGTTTTTCTGCATGGGGGAGATCTCGTGAACGAGAAAAAGAACAAAAGCAACGCAGAGAAACCGCTCGACAGCGAACTGCAGGCGATGATCGCCGAAGCGGACCTGGGTGGACGGGAACCGCGCAGCAGGGGTATTGCTGCATTCCTATTCTACACGGCGCTGGCATGGTCACTCTTCCAGCTCTATGTCGCTTCACCCCTGGTGCTGGAATTCTCGCCATGGATGAACGAGGACGTCGTCAAGCGTTTTCACCTGATCTTTGCAGGCTTTCTCGCTTTCCTCAGCTACCCTGCGTTCAAGCACTCTCCCAGACACCATATCCCACTGCTGGACTGGGCACTGGCGATGCTGATCGCAGCATCTGCTCTCTATCTCATTGTTTTCAAGGATGCGCTTGCTGACCGCATGGGTGCGCCGACACAGATGGATGTCATCGTCAGCGTGGTCGGTATTCTTCTGCTGCTTGAGGCCACGCGGCGTTCGCTTGGTCCACCGCTCATGGTCGTCGCAATTGTCTTCCTCTGCTACGCCTTGTTTGGCCAGTACATGCCCGACATGATCGCTCACAAGGGGGCGTCATTGAACAAGGCCGCCTCGCACTACTGGCTGACGACAGAAGGCGCATTCGGTGTCGCCATCGGCGTGTCTGCCACCATGGTCTTCATGTTCGTGCTGTTCGGCGCCTTGCTGGAACGGGCCGGTGCCGGTAACTACTTCATTCGAGTCGCTTTCGCGATGATGGGGCATTTTCGCGGCGGCCCGGCCAAGGCTGCGGTCGTCTCCTCGGCGATGACCGGCATGATCTCCGGCTCGTCGATCGCGAACGTGGTCACGACCGGTACCTTCACGATTCCGCTTATGAAGCGTGTGGGATTCCCGGCCGAAAAAGCCGGTGCCGTTGAGGTCGCCTCATCGACCAACGGTCAGCTCACGCCGCCGATCATGGGGGCCGCGGCCTTTCTCATGGTCGAATATGTCGGCATCCCGTTCGTGGAAGTCATCAAGCATGCTTTCCTGCCGGCCGTGATCTCCTATATTGCGCTGGTCTACATCGTGCACCTCGAGGCCATGAAGGCCGGCATGCAGGGACTGCCGCGCACCAACAAAATGAACAAGATGGCGAAGCTGATCGGAATACTCAGCGTCGTGATCGTACTCGGTTTCCTGGTCTGGGTGCTGCCCCCGATCCTGAATGGCGTCAAGAGTATCTTTGGTGACGCCACGCCGTGGGCCATCACGGTGTTGCTCGTGGTCAGCTACCTTGCCCTGATCGCCTACGCCTCGCGCGTACCCGACCTGCCACATGATCATGAGATCAACGAGTTGCCGGAAGTGGGCCCGACGGTCAAATCGGGGCTTCACTACCTGCTGCCGGTCGTTGTGCTGGTATGGCTGCTGACGGTCGAACGGTTGTCACCCGGGCTGTCCGCGTTCTGGGCAACAGTGTTCATGATTTTCATTGTCATCACCCAGAAACCCTTGCTCGATCTCTTTCGCAAGTCGGGACACTACTCCGAGAGGCTCGGGGAAGGCTTCCGTGATCTCTTGCACGGGCTGGTCAATGGCGCGCGCAACATGATCGGCATCGGCGTTGCTACGGCGGCAGCCGGCCTCATCGTCGGTACCGTGACCCTGACCGGTATCGGCCAGGTCATGGTCGAGGTGGTCGAGTTCGTCTCCGGTGGCAACATCTTCCTGATCCTGCTTTTCACCGCAGTCATCAGCCTGATCCTCGGCATGGGATTGCCAACGACGGCCAACTACATCGTCGTCTCAAGCCTCATGGCACAGGTCATCGTCAGCCTCGGAGCACAGTCTGATATCGCCATCCCGCTGATCGCTGCACACATGTTTGTTTTTTACTTCGGCATCCTTGCCGATGACACGCCGCCGGTCGGCCTCGCCGCCTTCGCAGCGGCGGCCATCTCGAGAGGCGATCCGATTCGTACCGGTCTGCAGGGTTTTGCCTATGACATCCGTACAGCGATCCTGCCATTCTTCTTCGTGTTCAACACCCAGTTGTTGATGATCGGCATCGACAGCTGGATCGATTTCGTCCTGACCGTGGTTTCAGCTGTCATTGCCATGCTGCTTTTTGCCGCGGCGACCCAGGGATTCTGGCTGGTCAAAAGCAGGCTCTGGGAAACGCTCGGGCTGTTACTGGTGGCCTTCATCCTGTTCAGGCCGGGGGCAATCTGGGACAAGGTCCAGGAACCCTACGATGATCTGCCGGGTATGCAGCTCTACCAGGTTGCCGACGGGATGAAGGAGGGTGACAGGATCAGGTTCGTCACCAGCGGAATCACCATGATGGGCGATGAGAAGACCCTGACCCTGACCATGAAGCTCGGACCCGGCGAGACCGGCAAGGAGCGTCTCTCGGCGGCGGGGCTCGAGACATCGGATTACTCTGGCATTATGCAGATCGACTACATCAGCGAAAGCTCCCGGCAAATGGAAGCGATCAAGAAGACAGGTGTCGACTACGGCTGGGAGATCACGTCCGTGCAGATGGAAAGTGACAGGCTGCCGAAACAGGTCATGATCATTCCGGCGTTGCTGCTCATGGGATTCATTGCATGGTTGCAACTGCGCCGGCGCAAGCAGGCAATTACCGCGCCGGCGGTCTGATAGCAGGAGAGAAGCATGTTCAAAGATATTCTGGTGTATGTGGAAATCGACAAGCCTTTTTCCTGGGAAAAGCCCCTGGCGCAGGCAATCGAGTTCTGTCAACAATGTGGCTCGACCCTGCACGTTCTCAATTCGGGTTCAGCCGAACGTCGCGGAGGGCAAGGCCAGGGACGCCATCCTGAAGATTGCCGATGAGATTGGCTGTGACCTCATCATCCTTTCGCAGAGCCGCGAACATAGCCGCTTCTACACGCTCGGAGCGACTTCAGCGCATGTTGTCAGGCACGCCGACTGTTCCGTGATGATTATCAGGTAGATCTTCCAGGAACCGGCCCCGGTCTGGCGGCCAGGTTCGCCAGGTCTGCTGGTCCCGGTGCTACCCATGCTCAGGATTTCCAATAATGTCACCATCCCCGACGAAGAGCTGGAGCTGACCGCAATCCGTGCAAGCGGGGCGGGAGGCCAGAACGTCAACAAGGTCTCCTCCGCGATCCATCTTCGCTTCGACATCCAGGCATCATCACTGCCAGATTTTTACAAGCAACGCCTCCTGGCGATGCGTGACAGCAGGATTACATCGGACGGGATTATCGTCATCAAGGCGCAGCGTTACCGGACGCAGGAGAAGAACCGGGAGGATGCGCTCCTGCGACTTGCCGAACTCATCCGCCAGGCGACCGTTACACAGAAGAAACGCAAGCCGACGAAGCCCACACAGGCATCGAAACAGCGTCGCATGAACAGCAAGTCGAAACGCGGTGAAACCAAGAAACTGCGAGGTAAGGTCGACCTGGACTGACCCCCCGGCTTGCTGATCGATATCCGGTTTCGTCAGGCGCTGTTGATGCGCAGCGGCAGCCTTCGCGCGCCCCAGGTGCCGGGCTCTTCTTCAAAAACGCCGGCACATTGCGTACCGCAGTTCGGGCAGGTGCCATCCGCTGTCATGTTCCACTCGGTGATGACATACCAGTCACGACCGATCAGGCGTGTGCCGCAGTTGTGGCAGTAGGTGCTGGCGCCACTTTCATCATGGACGTTGCCCGTAAAGGGATAGCGGATACCGGCATCGAGTGCGATCTTGCGGGCGCGCGTCAGTGTCTCTGGCGGGGTGGACGGCACATCCAGCATCTTCCAGTCGGGGTGGAATGCGGAGAAGTGCAGCGGTACGTCAGGGCCGAGTTCGTCATGCACCCACTTTGTCAGCTGCTCCAGCTCGTCAGTCGAGTCGTTGTGACCGGGAATCAGGAGAGTGGTCAGCTCGATCCAGCAGTCGGTTTCATGGACGGCATAGGCAATGGTGTCGAGAACCGGTTGCAGGTGTGCGCCGGTCAGCTTGTGATAGAAATCTTCCGTGAACCCTTTCAGGTCGATATTGGCCGCGTCCATGTGGGCGTAGAACTCCTTGCGCGGTTCCTCGCAGATGTAGCCGGCCGTGACCGCGATACTTTTGATACCTCTTTCGTGGCAGGCGACGGCCGTGTCGATCGCATACTCATGGAAAATGACCGGGTCGTTGTAGGTATAGGCAACGCTCCGGCAGCCATGCTCTTCAGCCACGCGCGCGATCGCCTCCGGTGAGGCCGAGTCCATGAGGATATCCATTTCACGGGATTTCGACATATCCCAGTTCTGGCAGAATTTGCACGAGAGATTGCAGCCGGCCGTGCCAAATGACAGTACCGAGGTTCCGGGCAGGAAGTGGTTCAGCGGCTTCTTCTCGACCGGATCGATGCAGAATCCGCTCGATCGCCCATAGGAAGTCAACACGACAGCCCCGTCCTGATTCTTGCGGATAAAACAGAGGCCGCGCTGACCCTCCTTGAGGCGGCAGGCACGAGGGCAGAGATCGCACTGTACGTGCTCATCGTCAACCTTGTGCCAGTATTGTGTGGGATGGCTGGTTTCCGGAATTTTTGGTATGTGCATGGAACTTCTCTTCTCGTGCTCTCTGTTTAAAAGATGTACCTGAACAGGACGAATATCAACAAGATGCTGCTTTGCGGTTGTAATTTTTTCTGCTTGATACAGACTTGGATCAAGAAAGAGGCAGGAGACTGAGTGATGTTGAGTGCAAAATCGCCACAAACAGTTCGATCGGCCGCTGTTGCAGGGATGTTCTATCCATCCGATCCGGATGAGCTTGAGAGGCAGATCGACGGTTTTCTGCGCAATGCTGAAAAAGCCCCGGCCTCTCCGAAGGCAATGATCGTGCCACATGCCGGCTACATTTACTCGGGGCCGGTAGCTGCATCCGCCTATGCGGCGCTTGCGGAGAATCGCCACATGATCCGTCGTGTCGTGCTGATCGGTCCCGACCACCGGGTCGGTTTTCAGGGAATCGCGGCACCCTCTGCCGACTGGTTCGAAACACCGCTCGGCAGGATCCCGGTTGACCAGCAGGCAATCAATGAACTTGACGGTGTGGAACGGTTTGATCGCGCGCATCTGCTCGAGCACAGCCTCGAGGTGCATCTGCCGTTTCTTCAGAAGACGCTTGATGACTTTACGCTCGTCCCCCTCGTTGTCGGCCAGGCCGAACCCGCGGAGGTCGCTAACGTACTCGAACAGCTCTGGGGTGGTGATGAGACACTGATCGTGGTCAGCTCAGATCTGAGCCATTACCATGACTATGACACGGCGTCCCGCATCGACAGCGAGACAACCCGTGCCATCGAGGAATTCAACGGTTCCGGGATTGGTCCCCACGAGGCATGTGGTTATATCGGTGTCAGGGGACTGTTGATGCTTGCCCGAAAGAAGGGGCTGCGAGAAAAGACAGCCGATCAGCGTAATTCCGGTGATACGGCCGGGCCCCGCGACCAGGTGGTCGGATATGGCGCATACCTCTTCTATTGAACTCGGTCAGGAGGATCGACGCAGATTACTGCGCCTCGCCCGCGATGCAATTCGCCATGGTCTCGAAGAGGGCCATCGTTTGCATATCGATCCGTCGCAATATGATGACGTGCTTGGCGAGCAGGGCGCCTGCTTCGTCACGCTCCTGGAAAATGGCAAACTCCGCGGCTGCATCGGGACATTGCAGGGCTACCAGCCCCTGGTCGCCGATGTTGCGGAACATGCACATGCCGCCGCTTTTTCTGACCCGCGCTTCCCGCCATTGCGCGAGGATGAACTCGACAAGATCGAGATCTCTGTCTCCGTCCTCGGTCAGCCCGTGGAGATGACAATCAGTGACGAGCAGGACCTCTGTCGCCAGCTTGTTCCCGGCACAGATGGCGTCATCCTCGAATACGGTTCCCTGCGTGGTACTTTCCTGCCAAGTGTCTGGGAGACGCTGCCTGATTGTGCCGAGTTTGTTCGCCACCTCAAACAGAAGGCTGGCCTTTCGCCCGATTTCTGGGCGGATGGCATTCGTGTTTACCGCTACAGGACGGAATCATTCAGCGAGCGCGATGAGTGATTTTCCCCCTGTCTCTGCATGGAGAAGCGCGTTCGGCCTGTGCAGGCGGGATGGTACACTGGCCCCCGTCTGATCTATCAGGAGCCACATCATGAGCGGTATTTCACTTTCTCCACAACTCTTCCAGGAGATTCAGCAGGCAATCGTCAGGCAGGAACCGGCTGCAGCACAGGATACGGGCCTCGTGATCCAGTATCTCGGTGCGATCGCAGGCTACATGCTTGGCAGCCAGAATATGCCGGCGGCACAGAAACAGGAATTCCTGGCCGAACTGAACGGATTCATCGAGCATGTCATGCAGGACACCGACCAGAAGCAGGCGCAACAGCGCCAGGCCCAGACCGCTAGTGCATTTGGAATCTGGGAACCGAACTGACAACACCGGAATGGGCAGGCTCGGGGAGCTTTTTGGCGAGGGCGGGATACTCGAAGAATCAATCGATGGTTATCGTTTCCGTCCCCAGCAACAGGATATGGCCGAGGCCGTTTCCGGGACGCTTGAGGAGGGAGGTGTCCTGGTCTGCGAGGCAGGCACGGGTACCGGCAAGACTTTCGCGTATCTGCTGCCTGCGCTACTGTCGGAACGCAAGGTCGTCATCTCGACCGGGACGAAAAACCTGCAGGACCAGCTTTTCAGGCGTGACCTTCCGCGGATCAGGGAGTTTGCCGGCAGAGGCGTCAAAGCCGCGCTTCTGAAGGGACGCTCCAACTATCTCTGCATCAATCGCATGCAAAGCGCAGGCTTCGACAACCGTGCGTCCGTGCCTGTTATCGCCGATATGCTGGAGCAGATCCGCAGCTGGGCCGGCAAGACCCGTCACGGGGATATCGCCGAACTCGGCGGGATTCCGGAAGATGCTGCTGTCTGGCCTCTTGTGACATCCACAACCGACAACTGCCTCGGCCAGGAGTGTCCCGACTATGCGGCGTGCCACCTCGTCGAGGCACGCCGCGCTGCACAGGAAGCAGATCTCGTCGTCGTTAATCATCACCTGCTGTGTGCCGATTTTGCGCTCAGGGACGAAGGCTTCGGTGAGTTGTTGCCGACGACCGATGCCTTCATCGTTGACGAGGCCCACCAGCTACCCGAAGTGGCAAACAATTTTTTCGGTCTTTCGATCAGCAGCCGGCAATTGCAGGAGCTGACACGCGATACGCAGATCGCCTGGCGCCAGGCTGCCATGAAACAGTCCGAGATTCCCGATGCCTGCGATCTGCTCGATCGTGCCGCGCGGGATTTTCGTCTACTGCTCGGCATGTCGGAACGTCGTTCTGCATGGAGAGAGCTTCAGCAGGATGAACGCCAGGTCACCGCGCTCGACCTTCTTGTCGAGAGACTGCAGGCACTGGCCGCGGCGCTCGAGGTTACAGAGGGCAGCGACAAGGCCATTGACAGCGCGCTGGAACGCAGCCGCCAGCTGCATGCAATTGCAGAGCGTATCGTCTCGAATGATGACAGCAACAACGTGCGCTGGTACGAAACATCGCGCCTGGGTTTCCGGCTCAGCCAGACACCGCTCGAGATCGCGGATGCGTTTCAGAAACAGATGTGGCGCCATGCGCGGGCCTGGGTTTTCACCTCTGCGACCCTTGCGGTTGGTGATGATTTCAGCCACTTCTGCAACCAGCTTGGGCTTGGTGAGGAAGTCCGAACCGAGAAATGGGACAGCCCGTTCGACTACCAGCGACAGGCGTTGTGGTACGTGCCAAAGGGGCTCGTCGAGCCGAGCCACACGGAATTTGTCGACCGTGTCATGAAGGCATCCCTCCCGGTGATCGAGGCGAGCGGTGGCAAGGCCTTCCTGCTCTTCACGAGCTACAGGGCTCTCAACAGGGCTGCGGAGATCCTCGAGGAGCACGGAATCGATTACCCCTTGCTGGTCCAGGGGACGGCGCCCAAAAACGAACTGCTCAACAGCTTTCGCGAAGCGGGCAATGCCGTACTGCTCGCGACCGGCAGTTTCTGGGAGGGCGTGGATGTGCAGGGGGATGCGCTCTCGGTGGTCATCATCGACAAGCTGCCCTTCGCTGCGCCCGGCGACCCGCTGATGCAGGCGCGCCTCGACGCACTCAAGGCACGTGGTGCCAACCCTTTCATGCAGTACCAGGTGCCGCAAGCTGTCATCGCGCTCAAGCAGGGTGCCGGCCGACTCATACGCGGCAACGATGATACGGGCGTTCTCGTGGTCTGCGATCTTCGCCTGCTGACCAAGCCATACGGGAAGACCTTTATAAACGCCATGCCTCCATTCGCACGCACGCGCGAGCTTGACGATGTCGTGGCTTTCTTCGAGCACAGAAACAATGCACAACCTGCTGGCCATTGAAACATCCGAGGAGACCTGTTCTGCAGCATTGCACACCGGTGGTGACTGCATGGAGCTCTTCGAGAGTGAACCGCGCAAGCATAGTGAACTGATCCTGCCGATGATCGATCGGCTGATGGCGGAGGCGGGCTTGCAGCGCAGTTCGCTCGACGCGGTGGCTTTCGGTCGCGGTCCGGGCTCTTTCACCGGAGTGCGAATCGCAACAGCCGTCGCCCAGGGCATCGGCTTTGCACTGGATATTCCTGTCGTCCCGGTCTCGACACTGCGGGCGCTCGCCCAGGGTGCTTTTCGTCAGGCTGGTGCCAGGCTGGTGCTTGCAGCCCTCGATGCGCGCATGCAGGAAGTCTACTGGGGCGCCTTTAGCTTGCAGGATGAACTGATGCAGCCTGCCGGAGAGGAACTGGTGGTCGCGCCGTCAGAGGTGCCAGAACCTGAAGGCGAGGGCTGGATTGCTGCAGGGAGCGGCTGGTCTGCCCATGCCGATCTTCTCGGGCAGCGGCTCGGGAAGCATGTCAGTTCCATCCTGCCGGACACGGCCTGCCATGCCCTTGACGTGGCGACCATCGCGGCAAGCCTGTTGTCTGACTCTTACGACTACCCGGTTTTCGAGGCGATGCCGGTCTACCTGCGCAACCGTGTGACGCACCGCAAGGGCTAGCTGCCGCGTTTTTTCGTCGATTCGCGAAGGATACGCTCCCTGTTTTCGAGCAGGTAATCGAGCATGTGGGTGGTAAGCTTGCGGTTGATGATCACGGGCAGGCGTTCGACCATGTGGTCCAGCGCCTGGTCCATGAGTTTCGGGATGACGCGGTTGAACTCATCGATCAGCTCCTCCTCGATACGTGAGGCGAGGGCTTCGCGGTCGACATGTGCGGGCAATGCCGGTGCCGGTTGACCGGAACGCAGTTTCAGGAACGGCGCATCCGGAGAGGCCTGGTCATGATGAGGCTTTTTCCCGTCGCGATTTGCTGGTGTTTCTGCGGGCTTGTTGCCACGGGTTGAATGGCGATCAAAGAGCGCGGAGGCGGATAACTTTTCGGCAATAGCCGGTGCAAGTTTACCGGGATCGAGTTCCTCCTCCATCAGGAGGTCTTCGAGAGAGAGGTCGAGCGGGTCCTCGTCTTGTGCCATCAGCTCTTGATCTTCCTGTCGTTCAGCGGGTAGCCGCGATCGCGATAGTAGCAGTAGTGTTGCCTGCTGACCGCGCGTCTTTCCGGATCATTATCCACCGGTTCGATGACACGTTCAAACCGGCTGAAACAGGCTGGAACCTCCCCGGACAGATTGATGAGAATGTCGCTCTC
Source organism: Gammaproteobacteria bacterium (assembly GCA_037385685.1). GTDB lineage: Bacteria > Pseudomonadota > Gammaproteobacteria > Chromatiales > Chromatiaceae > Sva-25. Next base: position 23,628 of record JARRMW010000015.1, on the reverse strand, counting down.
CTCGCCGGCGTCCGCATTCCAGCCAATGATCACGGGCGTGGTGGTGGCATCTGCGATCGGTAACAGTGCGTGCGGGATGAAACTCTGATCCCTGAAAGTCCACAACAGCTGGTCAAGGTGGCGTGCTTCCTGTTCACTGTCGGTCTGTATCATGACGCGATGATTCTCCTTCCATGCCTTCTCCGCAATGCGGCAACTCAGGAGATACCTGTCCTGGGTTGAAGTGCTGTCGAGAATGTAGAAGTCGATCCGGGTCATGGGGCAATGCTAGATGGCACCGGCACGTTTCAGCAGATAGTTCACAAGCAGCGGCACAGGTCTTCCGGTCGCGCCTTTCGCATCGCCGCTGATCCAGGCTGTTCCTGCGATGTCGAGATGTGCCCAGTGGTATTTCTCGGCGAAGCGCGACAAAAAACAGCCTGCTGTGATAGAGCCCGCTGGCGGGCCGCCGATATTGGCGAGATCCGCGAAGTTGCTCTCGAGTTGCTTGTGGTATTCCTCCCACAGGGGCAGTCGCCAGGCGCGGTCATTGATCTCCTGACCGGCCTCCAGCAGTGCGTCGGCGAGCCGGTCATCGTTCGCCATGAGCCCGGAGGTGTGGTGGCCGAGTGCCACGATGCAGGCACCTGTCAGGGTCGCGATATCGATAACAACAGCCGGATCATACCGCTCGGCATAGGTCAGGGCGTCGCAAAGGATCAGCCTGCCCTCGGCATCGGTGTTCAGTATCTCGATGGTCAGGCCAGCCATCGAGGTGACGATATCCCCCGGCTTGTTGGCATCACCGTCCGGCAGGTTTTCGGAAGAGGGAATAATGCCCACGACGTTGATCGGCAATTGCAACTCTGCGCACGCCTCGAGCGCACCAAAGACCGAGGCACTGCCACACATGTCGTATTTCATTTCGTCCATACGCGCTGAAGGCTTGATGGAGATACCGCCCGCATCGAATGTCAGTCCCTTGCCAACGAGCACGACCGGTTTCTCTTTCGGCTTGCCACCCTTGTAGTGCATGGTGATGAGCCTTGCAGGCTGGCGGCTGCCGCGCGCGACGGAGAGCAGGGCGCCCATGCCGAGTTTTTTCATCTCTTTCTCGTCAAGGATGCTGGTCGTGAACTTCCGGTGCTTGCGCGCCAGTTTTCTGGCCTCGTCGGCGAGGTAAGTCGGCGTGCAGATGTTTCCAGGCAGGTTGCCGAGATCCTTTGCAAGTTGCATCGCCCCGGCAATCGCCTGGCCATGACTGACACCGCGTTTGGCACGGGGCAGCGCTTTTTTGCCTGCATGAAACGCAACGCGCTGCAGGGAAACCGGATCAGGCTTCTCGCTCTTGCAACTGTCGAAAAGGTAGTCCGAAGCAGCCGTCACGATGGCAGCCTCGCGCGCGAGACCATAGTCGTCACTGGTAGTCGCGTCCTCGAGCGGCAGCACGACCAGGGCGCTCTTGCAGTTCTCGCTGGCAAGACGACCGGGAACAGCCTGGATGGACTTGCGGAATGTATCGCGCAGGATTTCGCTGGCATTGCCGACACCATAGAGCATCACGCTTTTCGCGCCGATACCCTGGAGGGCATGGAAAATGATTGTATTGCCGGGTTCGCTCTTGAAATGACTCTGCCTGATCAGCTTCTGCAGCTGACCGCCCGTCGCCTCGTTCACGAGGTCGGCGCTCTGTGTCAGGCGGTTCTGGTTAAGGAGTGGAATGGCGAGGCAATCACTTCTGTTCGCGAGGATGTCCTTGTTGCCGATGTCGATTTTCATACGGATCTCTGTGCTGGAACCAATATCTGTTAGGATGCCAGCAGTTGACTGATTTCGTCCAATCTTTGTGACCGGGTCCTTCGCCTGCATGTTCAAGCTGCCGATACTGGAACGTTATATCGGATACGAGATCCTCAGGATCTTCTTCGTCATCCTGGTTGTCCTTTCACTGATCCTGCTCGGTGGCAGCCTCGTGAAGGTGCTGAAGCTGGCTGCCAGTGGTGTGATCCCTGCCGATTCCGTCTTTACGCTGATTTTTCTCGAACTCCTGCGCCTCGGTGGACGCCTCATTCCGGCGGCTTTTTTCTTTGCCACCGTGATGACGCTCGGACGCCTCTATCAGGACCAGGAGATGACAGTGTTGCAGTCCAGCGGCCTGGGTCTCGGAAAGGTAAGGCGCATGGTGATACTCGTCGCCATCCCGATGGCGCTCATCTCTGCCTGGCTGATGCTCTGGGTCTATCCTGTCTCCGCAAGCATCGCGGACGATCTCAAGAACCAGCATCAGGAAGCACTCCTGCTGGCAGCCATGGGCAGTGGCCGTTTTTACGAGGCGCGCGGTGGCAAGCTGGTGTTCTATGCAGAGTCGTCGCAATCAGACGAACTGCGTAATCTTTTCATCCAGGTCGAAAAAAGCGACGGGATCTCGCTCGTGACGGCGGAAAAAGGGAGGCACTATGTCAACCCTGTGAGCGGCCTGAGGCACGTTGTTCTCACCAATGGCCGCGAGTACAACGGCAAACCCGGCAGTAACGACTTCTCGGCACTGCAGTTCGATGAATACGAGATTGCCATCAATGCTCCCGAGCAGCGTGCCAGAAAACCCAGGGCCAAGCATATGCACACGCTGGATCTGCTCGATCTTGGAACACTGGAGGCCAACGTGGAATTGCAGTCACGTTTGCTGTTTCCCTTGTCCGTGATCGCGTTCGGCCTGCTGGCGATTCCCCTGAGCCGGAGCAGCCCGCGCAAAAGCAGCTATCTGAATGTCGTGCTGGCTGTCGTGCTTTACCTGGTTTTCATGGCGTTGCTGAAATCGGCGGATCAGTGGATGCTGCGCAAGATGACACCCGAATGGCTCGGAATGTGGTGGGTGCTGGTGCTGATGCTGCTGATCGGGTTGATACTCGACAACTACGATACCCTGCGGTTCAGGCGAAAAGCGAGGAAGCAGCGTGCGCAAGCTTGACTGGTATCTGCTGAAGCTCCTTGTTGTCTGGACACTCGTTGTCCTCGTTGTGCTGATCTCGTTTCGCGGCATCGCCGATTTCGTCGACGACATAGGCGATGTCGGGCAGGGCGACTATACGATGCCCATGCTGCTGCTGATCACGCTGATGCGCATACCCGGCTACTTCTACGAGCTGTTTCCGGTCGCCTTGCTGATTGGAGGATTGCTCGGCCTGGGTGGACTTGCCAAGCAGCGTGAGCTCATGGCCATGCGTGCTGCAGGACTGTCTGTACTTGATCTGCTGCGGTCGCTGGTCAAGGCCGGTGTCGTCATGACGCTTGCCAGCATCCTGATTGGACAGTTCGTTGCACCCTATCTCGACAAGGAGAGCGAGTTGCTGCGTGCAAAACTGCTGCATCATCAGACCATCCTGCAATCCCAGCACGGCGTCTGGATACGCGAGAGCGATACCTTCGTGAATATCCGCCAGATCAACCCGGATGGCGAAATCTCTGATATCTCGGTCTACAGTTTCGACGATGATGGCGACCTGAAGCACATGCAGCGTGCCGAGCGGGCAACACAGGTCGACGATGGCTGGCAGTTGATCAATGTCGAGGAGACAAAGATCGAAAAAGGGCGCAACTTCTCGTCCATCTTTCCCGAGCGTCCTTTTTCAGCGGAACTGGACCAGGAGATGCTTGTCAACCTGGGCATCGAGCCATCGTTCCTGACGATCGGGCAGCTGTTCAACTATATCTCCTTCCTGCACGAGCATGAGCAGCGCAGTTCAGAGCACGAGGTTGTCTTCTGGTCGAAGCTGGCCAGCCCCCTGATTGGCATCATGATGCTGATCATGACGCTGCCGTTTGTCATGCGTGATATCCGCAGTACCGATATCGGCAAGCATCTCATGGCAGGCATCTTCATCGGCGTGATTTTCTTTCTCGTCAGCCAGACGCTGGGTTTTGCAGGGATGATCTACGACGTTTCACCGCTAGTCGTCGCATGGAGCCCGGTCCTTCTGCTGGCAGCCGCCATCCTTTTTCTCTATCGCCGCTATCTTTGAGGACCTGTGTCGCTCGTCAGCCGGGTATGACACAGCCTGTCGTAGAGTGTTTTATTGTTGCGGTCGAACAGGCGCCACAGAAGGCCGGCCAGGAAAAAAGCATTTGTCACTATGGCCAGGAACAGGCGCAGGAGCGCTGTAACGGTTCCAGGGACGCTGCCTGACGCGTCAGTCAGGCGAAATTTCCAGGTTTTCATACCCACGGTCTGGCCACCATGACTCCAGAACCAGAGATAGTAGCCACCGCCGACGGCAAGCAGGTAGAGCCTGAAGAGCAGGGAGTCGCCAATCGCGACCTGCTCACCGTGCAGGCTCAAAGGGACAACGACGATGGTCGTCGCAACCATGAGCAATGCCAGCATCAGCAGCAGGTCGTAAAGGATTGCACCAAGATGGCGCAGGATTCCCGGCGTGGTATCAGCCGCTTTCAATCAAAACTCCCGGGTTATCGTTGAGGGAAATCGTGTAGAATTCTGCCACATGCAACAGAGAATACGTAGTAATCACAGGATTGGCCCGGACGTATGATACGCGTGCTTCTCATTGATGATCACCAGCTCGTCAGGAACGGTCTGAAGAAGATCCTCGAATCGGATAATGACATCGAGGTCATCGCCGAGGGAGCAACCGGTGAAGAGGCAATCGATCTTTCCGACAAGCTATCGCCGGATGTCCTGGTGATCGATGTCAACATGCCGGGGATCGGCGGCGTCAATGCTGCAAAGCAGATTCGCCGCAAGCATCCCGAGATCCAGATTATTGTCGTCACCGCGATGAGCCACGAGGCCTTTTCCTACTCCCTGCAGGAGATCGGCGTCCGCGGATACCTGTCGAAGAGCAGTAACCCCGACGAGATGATCGAGGCCGTACGTACAGTGAATGAAGGCAACATCTATATGTCGCGTGATGTCGCGCAGCAGCTTGCGCTTGCCAGAAACCCGGGCGATACCGCATCAAAAATGTCGGAGCTGTCTGATCGCGAGCTCCAGGTTCTGCTGATGATTACCAAGGGCATGCGCGTGCAGGAGATTTCCGAGAGCCTTTTTCTGAGCCCCAAGACTGTTAGTACCTATCGCCAGCGCATCCAGGAAAAACTTGGTGTCAATAACGACATCGAGCTGACCTACTGGGCGCTGCGGCACAACATCGTCGAACTGCACTGACCACAGATCTTGCCCGCTTCACCCCGTTTTACGACTGATTGCCACCGCTGCGAGCGACTGCACACATTCCTGCAGGAGTCCAGGCAGAAATACCCCGACTACTACTGCAAGCCGGTCCCCTCATTCGGCCCGCCCGATGCCCGCCTGCTGATTGTGGGTCTTGCGCCCGGACTGCATGGCGCCAATGCAACAGGGCGCCCCTTTACCGGTGACTATGCCGGTGTGCTCCTGTATGAAACCCTCTTCAGGCACGGGTTTGCCAGCAGCAGCGAGAGCCTGGCATGTGATGACGGACTGGAGCTGAATGACTGCAGGATAACCAATGCCGTGCGCTGCGTGCCGCCGCAGAACAAGCCGGTTGCAGACGAGATCAACAACTGCAATCCCTATCTTGCACAGGAGCTGGAACAGGTTCCCGACGGCGGGGTCGTTCTGGCACTGGGCCAGATCGCTCACAAGGCCGTGGTGCGTGCCTGTAGCAAGAGGCAGAAGGCGTATCCTTTCGGTCACGCCTTGCAGGCGGAGCTGGATCGCGGCATCAGGCTTGTCGACTCCTATCACTGCAGCCGTTACAACACCCAGACGCGGCGTCTCACGGCAGCGATGTTTGACGCGGTCTTCCAGGATATTCGCGCTATGCTCGGGTCATGAGTGAAACTGACCGCTTCGATCACAAGAGCTTTCTGAAGACACTCACGACCCGTCCGGGCGTCTACCGCATGCTCGCGGACGACAGAGAGGTCCTCTATGTCGGCAAGGCGAAAAACCTCAGGAAACGGGTCTCCAGTTATTTCACGCGCTCGCTCAATCGCCGAATCCAGCTGATGGTTTCGCAAATCTGCGCTATCGAGATCACCATCACCAACAGCGAGGCCGAGGCGCTCATCCTTGAAAACCAGCTCATCAAGTCGCTCAAGCCGCGCTACAACGTGCTGCTGCGAGATGACAAGAGCTATCCCTACATCTATCTCTCCAATGACGAGTTTCCTCGCCTCGCTTTCCACCGTGGCGCACGCAAGGCGAAGGGGCGCTATTTTGGTCCCTACCCGGGCAGCGGTGCGGTGCGTGAAACGCTGCACCTGATTCAGAAAGTCTTTCCCGTGCGCCAGTGCGAGGAGAGTTTCTATCGCAACCGCAGCCGCCCCTGTCTGCAGTACCAGATCAAGCGTTGCTCCGCGCCCTGTGTCGGCCTTGTCAGCCGGGAAGAATATAACCAGGATGTAATGCATACGCGGCAGTTTCTCGAGGGCAAGGCGACAGAGGTCATCGAGGCACTCACACACGAGATGGAAAAAGCCTCCGCGCAACTGGAGTTCGAGACGGCCGCGCGCCTGCGCGACCAGGTCATCAGCCTGCGCAAGATCCAGGAACGTCAGTACGTCAGTGGCGAAAAGGGTGATCTGGATATCGTCGCCGCCACGATGGAGGCGGGCAGGGCCTGCGTCCAGGTTTTCACGATCAGGCATGGCAGGAATCTCGGTAACCGCTCCTTTTTCCCGCGTATCGCTCCCGATACGGAGATGGAGCAGCTGGTTGCCGCTTTCCTGACGCAACATTACCTGGAACGTCCCGTTCCGGGCGAGATCCTGGTCTCGCATCAGCCGGAGGAGAGGGAGCTTCTGCAGGATGTACTGAGTGCGCAGAAGGGGAGCCGCGTCTCAATCCGGCAACGCGTCCGCGGTGAACGCCAGCGCTGGCTCAGGCTTGCCCGGGATAATGCCGCCGCCGCGCTGCGGGCGCGCCTGGCTGACCAGAGCGGCATGCTCGAGAGCTACCAGCAGCTGCAGGACGCACTCGGCCTCGACGAGACACCGCAAATGATGGAGTGTTATGACATTTCGCATACGCGCGGCGAGCGCACGGTTGCGTCCTGTGTCGTCTTCGACCAGCAGGGGCCTGCACGCCAGCATTACAGGCGCTTCAATATCCGCCAGGCAGCAGCCGGAGATGACTATGCCGCCATGCAGGAGGTTATCAGCCGGCGTTTCGCACGCATCCAGCAGGGCGAGGCCAGCCCTCCTGATCTCGTGGTCATTGATGGTGGCAAGGGGCAGCTGTCACGGGTTGCCGACACGCTCGCCGAGATGGGGGTGACCGGTGTGAACCTGCTTGGCATCGCGAAGGGGCCCGATCGCAAGCCCGGTATGGAGCGGCTTTTCTTGTACCCGGATAACCAGGCGCTTATACTCCCTGCCAATTCTCCGGCGCTGCACTTGCTGCAACAAATACGCGACGAATCGCACCGTTTCGCGATTACAGGTCACCGCAAGCAGCGCGCGAAGGCCCGCCAGTCCTCCGTGCTCGAAGAGATCGCAGGTGTTGGACCTCGCAGACGCAGGGATCTGCTCCGTCATTTCGGCGGCTTGCAGGAACTCATCAGTGCCGGCGAAGACGACATCGCCGCCGTTGACGGCATCAGCCGGGCGCTGGCAAAACGCATCTATCAACATCTGCATGGTGAATAATTGCGCTTGACGCTTTGCCATGTCACAACAACCGGTTTTCAACCACATCGACAGGCCCTGACGTGTTCTGGAACATCCCCAACAGCCTAACGCTGGTCCGCATCATCCTGATCCCGGTACTCGTGGGGCTCTTCCTGCTGCCGTTCGAATGGGCGAGGGAAGCGTCTGCGATCGTGTTCCTCGTTGCCGCGGTGACAGACTGGTTCGACGGTTATCTCGCCCGTCGGCTGGGCCAGACATCCCAGTTCGGCGCCTTTCTCGACCCGGTCGCAGACAAGCTCATGGTTACGACAGCGCTGGTACTTCTCGTCTTTGCCGATCCACGGATCTGGATTGCGATTGCGGCTGTCATCATCGTCGGGCGGGAGATCACGATTTCATCGCTGCGTGAATGGATGGCCGAGCTCGGGGAGCGTGCCACCGTGGCCGTCAGTATGGTCGGCAAGATCAAAACGGCGGCCCAGATGGCGGCAATCACACTGCTACTCTGGAAGGCTGATCTCTTGGGACTGCCCGTCTACGAGATCGGCCTGGCGCTGCTCTTCATCGCTGCCGCCCTGACGCTCTGGTCGATGTTTGTCTATCTCAGGGCCGCGTGGCCGATCCTCATGGATGAGAGATCCAACTGACGCGAGGAATGGCTTGTGTCATAATCCGGCACCTTGAATTCATCAATCCAATCCAGAGATACCAAAAATGCTGAGTTTTCTGATATCCGATGCAATGGCCGAGGCACCCGCTGCGGCCGGTGGTGAAGCCGGCTGGACGGGACTGCTTTTTCCGTTCGTGTTGCTGGCGATCTTCTACTTTTTCCTGATTCGCCCGCAGATCAAGCGCCAGAAAGAGCACAAATCACTTGTCGACTCCATCCAGAAGGGCGACGAGGTCCAAACCGAGGGCGGACTGCTGGGTCGTGTCACTGACCTTGGCGATGACTATATGAAAGTAGAGATCTCCGACGGTGTAGAGATCAAGATGCGCCGTGGCTCTGTCGCTGCCGTCCTGCCGAAAGGTACGCTGAAGGACATCTGATCGTCACGATCCCGTCCCGTACCCCGACTTCCCTTCAACTGGACCGAGCTGGATGCCATGAACCGCTATCCCCTGTGGAAGAACCTCATGATTCTGGCAGTGATTCTTGTCGCTGCTCTGTATGCCTTGCCGAACCTCTTCGGACAGGATCCCTCAATTGAAGTCACGCCGCTTAGCAAGACCGCCGAGATCACCGACGGCTCTGTTACGCAGGTAGAGGCAGCGCTTGGTCAGCATGATCTTGCCATCAAGCGGATCGATCGTGAACCGGACAGGCTGCGCATCCGTTTCAATGACGGGGAAACCCAGCTCAAGGCGATGGACCTGCTGCCGGAGACGATGGGCGGGGAATATGCCTTTGCGCTGAACCTCGTCGCTGACGTGCCGGCCTGGCTCAAGGCAATCGGCGGTGATCCCATGAGCCTGGGTCTCGACCTGCGGGGCGGCATCCATGTGCTGATCGATGTCGACATGGACACGGCACTCAAGAACACGCTCACCGACACGCGCTCGGATATCCAGCGCGCCCTCCGGGAAGAGAAGATTTTCGGCCAGCTGCGTCTCGAGGAGACGGGCGTTCGTGCGCTGTTCCGTACCGAAGAAGAGCGCGACAGAGCAGAACGCATCTTCGAGGACAATCTGCGCGATTTCGATATTGACACTTTCGAGACCGACACGGAATTCGGTGTCACAGCCATTTTCAGCCAGGAGGGCATCCGTCAGGCAAAGAAATTCGCGCTCGAGCAGAACATCATCACCCTCAGCAACAGGGTCAACCAGCTCGGTGTTACGGAGCCGATCGTGCAGCAGCAGGGCGAGCGCCGCATCGTCGTCCAGCTGCCCGGTGTCCAGGACCCGTCGCGCGTCAAGGAGATCCTGCAGGCCACTGCAACACTCGAGTATCGCCCGGTTGACACGGAACACAGTGTCGCCGATGCCGTCAACGGCAAGGTGCCCTTCGATTCCGAGATTCGCTACGACCGCCAGGGACAGCCTGTCCTGCTGAAGAAGGAGCGTATCGTCAGCGGCGAGAGTATCACCAATGCCTCATCCGGCGTGGACCAGCAGTCCGGAACACCGGCTGTCTTCGTCAGCCTCGACGGGCGCGGTTCCGACAGGATGCTGCGTTTTACGACCGAGAGCGTCGGCAAGCCGATGGCCGTCCTCTTTATCGAGGATCGCCCCACCGGTCAGAAGGACAGCGAAGGCAGAACGATCAAGAAACACGTCGAAGAGGTGATCAGCGTCGCCACGGTGCGCGAACCCTTCGGCAGCAACTTCCAGACGACCGGTCTTGACAGCCAGCAGGAAGCGCGCGACCTGGCACTCTTCCTGCGTGCCGGTGCGCTCAAGGCCCCGATCGACATCATCGAGGAACGCACCATTGGTCCGAGCCTCGGCCAGGAAAGCATCGATGCCGGCTTCAAATCGATCCTGATTGGTCTCGCGCTCGTCATGATCTTTATGGCGATCTACTACAAGGCGTTCGGACTCATTGCGAACCTTGCGCTGCTGGTCAACCTCGTCATGATCATCGCCATCCTCTCGCTGTTGCAGGCTACGCTCACGCTTCCCGGCATCGCTGGAATCCTGCTGACTGTCGGCATGGCGGTGGATGCGAACGTCCTGATCTTCGAGCGTATCCGCGAGGAAATCCGTGTCGGCAGTTCGCCGCAGGCGAGTATCCAGGCCGGTTATGGCAAGGCGCTCTCGACCATTCTTGACGCAAACATCACGACACTGATCGCAGCGGTGCTTCTCTTCAGCTTCGGTACAGGTCCCATCAAGGGGTTCGCCGTAACCCTCTTCATCGGCATCATCACCTCGATGTTCACGGCGATTCTCGGTACCCGTGCTGTCGTCAACCTGCTCTACGGCGGCAAGCGTCTCAAGAGCCTGCCGCTCGGGCTGCGCTTCCTCGACAGGGAGCCGCGCATCAACTTCATGAGCAAGCGTACGCTCGCGCTGTTCTTTTCCGGCATCGTGCTGGCCATCGCCATCGTTTCGCTGGGTCTGCGCAGCCTCAACTTCGGTATCGACTTCACCGGCGGTACCCTGATCGAGGTCGGTTACAGCCAGGACGTCGATGTCGAGGAGATTCGCGGGCAACTTTCCGACGGTGGATACGGGGATGCAATGATCCAGCGCTTCGGCACGCCGCGAGACATCCTGATCCGTGTCGCGCCTCAGGAGGAAGTCTCAAACGAGAAGATCTCCAACGATATCTTTGCACTGCTTGAAGCCAATACGGATAACAAACCGGAGTTACGCCGGGTCGAGTTCGTTGGTCCGCAGGTCGGTGATGAACTCACCGAGAAGGGTGGGCTGGCGATGCTGTATTCACTCATTGCCATCCTGATTTACGTCGCCCTGCGCTTCGAGTGGCGGTTTGCCCTTGGCTCCATCATCGCCCTGGTGCATGACGTCATCTTCACGGTCGGTCTCTTTTCGATTCTCTGGGCGACATTCGACCTGCCGGTACTGGCCGCGATCCTTGCCGTCATCGGCTATTCGCTCAATGACACCATCGTTGTGTATGACCGTATTCGTGAAAACTTTCGCAAGATTCGCAAGGGTTCGCCGATCGATATCATCAATATCTCGCTGAACCAGACACTGTCACGCACCATCATCACCTCGCTGACAACCTTCGTGGTGCTGCTGTCGCTCTTCCTGTTCGGTGGTGAAATCATCCATGGCTTCGCGACGGCGCTCATGATCGGCGTGATCATCGGAACCTACTCCTCGATCTTTGTCGCGAGTGTCGCGGTGGTGATGCTTGGCATCAGGAAAGAGGACCTGATGCCGAAGGTCAAGGAAGGCGAGCTGATCGACGATCGGCCCTGAAACGGGGAGAGACCCCGTTTCGGCACAAAAAACCGGGGCCTGTTCCCGGTTTTTTGATCAGGCTTCCGGTAACTGGATTTTCGGTTTCTTCGTGTTACGCCTGAACAGCACACTCATCTGACCGATGGTCTGCACGAGCTCCGCACCGCTGTTCTCGATGATGGCCTGCGTGATCGCTGCACGTTCGTCACGGTCAGCTGCGATCTTCACCTTGATCAATTCATGCGCATCGAGTGCGATCCCGACCTCGGTAAGGATGTTGTCGTTGAGGCCATGCTGGCCGACCATGACGACAGGCTTCAGATGGTGGGCCCTTGAACGAAGATGGCGTTTTTGTGCTGCGGTGAGTGGCATGCGAGTGGGTCAGTTGACGGATGGTTTCAGGCAGCGCATTCTACAGGATTAAGACATCCGGATCCGTAGATTCTTGGCCCGTTCCAAAAGCAGCCGCAACTGGCTCGACCGTCACTTCACTGATAACTATGTCAAGCAGGCGCAGCAGCTCGGCTATCGTTCCCGTGCCGCATTCAAACTGCTCGAGATCCAGGACAAGGACAATCTCGTCAAGCCTGGCCACGTGGTGGTCGATCTCGGCGCGGCTCCCGGCGGCTGGAGCCAGATCGCGAAGGATCTTGCCGGTGAGGAGGGCATGGTCCTTGCACTGGATATCCTCCCGATGGACCCGATCGCCGGTGTCCACATCATCGAGGGCGACTTTCGTGAACAGGACCCCTTTGACAAGCTTTTGGCCATGCTGGATGGTCGTCCCGTCGACCTTGTTATTTCCGATATGGCACCCAATATCTCAGGTGTGGCAGCTGTCGATCAGCCAAGATCCATGTATCTGTGTGAACTTGCGCTGGCGTTTGCGCGTCAGACACTGAGGCCAGGCGGGGATTTCCTCGTGAAGGTTTTCCAGGGCGAGGGTTTCGATGAATTCTTCCGACAGATGCGCGAAAGCTTCGGCAAGGTCGTCACGAGAAAACCCCAGGCATCCCGTAGTAAAAGCCGCGAGGTTTACCTGCTGGGGCGGGATTTCAAGGTATAATGCTTTGGAATACGACTATTTACAGAGTTCGGCCACGTACAGGCCGTCAAGACATAACAGAGGTACGGTCTGTTGAATGACATGGCAAAAAATCTGATCTTGTGGGTCGTGATTGCGCTGGTCCTGATGTCTGTCTTCCAGACATTCACCACCAACAACACCCAGAGTGCGGCGATGAACTATTCCGATTTCATTGCCCAGGTCAATGACGGCAACATCGAGTCCGTCGAGATCGACCAGTACGGACGCACTATCAGCGGCAGACTCTCCTCCGGCGAGTCTTTCAATACGGTCGCACCTGCTGATGACCAGCTTGTGTCCGACCTGCTCAAAAACAACGTCCAGATCAAGGCAGAGGCACCTGAAGTCGCGTCCATCTGGCAGAGCATCTTCGTGAACCTGCTGCCGATCTTCCTGCTGCTGGGTATCTGGATCTTCTTCATGCGCCAGATGCAGGGTGGCGGAGCCGGTCGTGGCGCCATGTCCTTCGGCAAGAGCCGCGCGCGCATGCTGACAGAAGACCAGGTCAAGGTCACCTTCGCTGACGTCGCCGGTGCTGACGAAGCCAAGGAGGAGGTCGTCGAGATGGTCGACTTCCTGCGCGACCCGTCGAAGTTCCAGAAACTCGGTGGCAAGATTCCCAAGGGCGTGCTCATGGTCGGTTCGCCCGGTACAGGCAAGACGTTGCTTGCGCGCGCGATTGCCGGTGAGGCCAAGGTTCCTTTCTTCACGATTTCAGGTTCCGACTTCGTCGAGATGTTCGTCGGTGTCGGTGCATCCCGTGTGCGCGACATGTTCGAGCAGGCGAAGAAACATGCCCCCTGCATCATCTTCATCGACGAGATCGATGCTGTCGGCCGTCACCGTGGCGCCGGCCTCGGCGGCGGGCATGACGAGCGCGAACAGACACTGAACCAGCTGCTTGTCGAAATGGACGGTTTCGAGGGCAATGAAGGCGTCATCGTCATCGCTGCAACCAACCGTCCTGACGTACTGGATCCGGCGCTGTTGCGTCCCGGCCGTTTCGACCGCCAGGTCGTCGTCCCGATGCCTGACATCCGTGGCCGTGAACAGATTCTCAAGGTTCACCTGCGCAAGGTGCCGGCTGCAGACGACATCGATCCGCAAGTCATCGCACGCGGTACGCCGGGTTTCTCCGGTGCAGATCTCGAAAACCTCGTCAACGAGGCGGCGCTGTTTGCCGCGCGCAACAACAAGCGCCATGTCGATATGGATGACATGGAGAAGGCCAAGGACAAGATCATGATGGGTGCCGAGCGTCGCTCCATGGTCATGAGCGAGGACGAGAAGAAGCTGACTGCCTATCACGAGGCGGGGCATGCGATCGTCGGTCTCAACGTGCCCCAGCACGACCCGGTCTACAAGGTGAGCATCATCCCGCGCGGTCGTGCGCTTGGCGTCACCATGTTCCTGCCGGAAGAGGACAAGTACAGCCACAGCAAGGAGTATCTCGAGAGCCAGATCTCGAGTCTCTTCGGCGGCCGTATCGCGGAAGCGCTGATTTTCGGTCCCCAGAGCGTCACGACCGGTGCATCCAACGATATCGAACGCGCCACGCAGCTTGCGCGCAACATGGTGACGCGCTGGGGTCTCTCGGATCGCCTCGGCCCGCTCGCCTATGGTGAGGAGGAGGGCGAAGTCTTCCTGGGTCGTTCCGTGACCACGCACAAGAACGTCTCGGATGACACGGCCCATGCGATCGACGAGGAGATCCGCGCGTTCATCGACAGGAACTACGAGCGTGCCGAAAAGATCCTCAATGAGAACATGGACAAGCTGCACGTCATGGCAGAAGCGCTGATCAAGTACGAAACGATCGACAAGGAACAGATCAGCGACATCATGGCCGGCAAGAGTGTCCGTCCGCCGGCAGACTGGACGGACAGTGGTTCCGATTCCGATTCGGACAGCGGCTCGGCCGTCGAGGCCGAGGACACCGCAGCCAAGCCATCGAAGCCCGGAAGCGGCTCGATCGGCGGGCCCGCAAGCCAGCATTAATCACATCTGAACCTGTCACCGCCGCACTTGTTGCGGCGGTTTTTTTATGATGGAACTCACCTGCGGCAACTTCTACCTGGATCTCTCGTCACCGGCCGTGATGGGAATACTCAACCTCACACCGGACTCTTTCTCTGACGGCGGCCGATTTCCTGACTGCGACAGTGCCATCAGCCATGCACTGGCGATGGTCAGTGAAGGTGCGGCGATCATCGACATCGGTGGTGAGTCGACGCGTCCGGGTGCAGCCGCCGTCACTGTACAGCAGGAGCTCGATCGCGTCATGCCGGTCGTCGAGTCACTCGTTGCGGAGCTGCCCGTTCCCGTTTCCGTCGATACCAGCAAGCCGGAGGTCATGCAGGCAGCGATCGGTGCCGGAGCAGGCATGATCAATGATGTCATGGCGCTGCGCGCACAGGGTGCCATCGAGGCAGTCAGGGATGCAGGCCATGTCGCACTTTGCCTCATGCACATGCAGGGCGAGCCGCGCACCATGCAGCAGAATCCCCGCTATGGTGACGTGGTCGCCGACGTCAGGAATTTCCTTGTTGATCGTGCCGCGGTCTGCGAGAGGGCAGGCATCGCACGTTCGCGCATCCTGCTGGATCCCGGCTTCGGCTTTGGAAAGACGCTTGAACATAACACGGCGTTGCTGAAAAATATCGACCTGCTGGCCGGGGAGGGCTATCCGCTCCTTGTCGGGATCTCGCGCAAGTCAATGATCGGACAGCTGCTCGGTGATGTGCCTGTGGATCAGCGATTGCAGGGTTCGGTCGCAGCAGCGGTCATAGCAGCGATGAAAGGCGCTAACATACTGCGCGTGCACGATGTCCGGGAGACCGTTGACGCATTGAAAATCGTAGAGGCTCTGCTCTGATGACGAAAAGATATTTTGGAACCGATGGCATTCGCGGCAAGGTCGGCGAGGACAAGGTCACGCCCGAATTTGTACTCAAGCTCGGCTGGGCGGCGGGGCGCGTCCTTGGCAAGTCCGGTGGCAGTGTGCTCATAGGCAAGGACACCCGGATATCGGGCTACATGTTCGAATCAGCCCTCGAGGCTGGGCTCGCCGCCTCCGGCATGAATGTGCTCCTGACAGGCCCCATGCCGACGCCCGGCATCGCCTATCTTACCCAGACCTTTCATGCGCGGGCCGGCATTGTCATCAGTGCATCCCACAATCCCTACTACGATAACGGCATCAAGTTCTTTTCCGGTACCGGTCAGAAGCTCCCCGATGACGTCGAACTGGCGATCGAGGAGGAGCTCGACAAGCCGATGAAGACGATCAATTCAGAGTCGATCGGCCGGGCGCGCCGCATCACCGATGCGGCAGGCCGTTACGTCGAGTTTTGCAAGAGCAGTATCCCCATGGCGACAAGCCTCAAGGGCATGAAAGTCGTCATCGACTGTGCCCATGGCGCGACCTATCACATTGCTCCCGAGGTCTTCACCGAGCTTGGCGCGAAAGTCATTGCGATCGGGGCTGATCCTGATGGTCTCAATATCAACGACGGTGTCGGTTCTACCCACCCGGAGCTGCTGCAGGCCCGTGTTCTCGAGGAGCAAGCCGATCTGGGCGTCGCCCTGGACGGCGATGGCGACAGGGTGTTGCTGGTTGACGGGAAAGGCCGGCTCGTCGACGGGGACGACATCCTGTACATCATTGCCAGGGCGCGCCTGCGTGACAATGCGCTGCGCGGTAATGTCGTTGGTACCCTCATGACCAACCTTGGACTCGAGCTTGCGCTCAGGGAACTCGGTGTCGGGCTCGACCGGACCGATGTTGGCGATCGCTATATCATCGAGCGTCTGCAACAGAACCAGTGGAACCTCGGTGGTGAGCCATCCGGTCATATCATCTGTCTCGACAGGACGACAACCGGTGATGGCATCATCTCGGCACTGCAGGTCATTGCGGAAGTTGCGCAAACGGGTCAGCCGTTGCATGAACTCGTTGAAGGCGTCGAGAAGTGTCCGCAGATGCTGATTAATGTCTCGCTGGGTAACGCAGTTGCGCGCGACGTGATGCAGCTCGACCAGGTTATCGCGGCTGTCAGGGATGCCGAGGCAGACCTTGGCAACGAGGGTCGAGTGCTGCTGCGTCCTTCGGGGACCGAGCCGCTGATCCGGGTCATGGTCGAGGGAACGCGAGGCGAGCAGGTCGAGCGGCTGTCACGGCAGATTGCCGATGTCGTAGCAGCCTCTGTTAACTGACGGAATCATTTCCACCGGATGAAAAAAAGCCGGCGTCATGCGCCGGCCTGGTTGTTTTGGCTGATGTTCAGCTGCTGGTGGTCGTGCGGTTCCAGTTGAACGCAGCCTCGACCTTGCTTCTCTGGCTCTTGAGGTCCTCGCCGATGAGGCCGACAATCGCCATCGTCCCCTCGTGGTGCGGGAAGATGATGCCCTGGAATTCGTTCTTTCCAATCGCCTGCATGCGCTCGATTTTGCGATGGGGGATATAGAAGACCGTCACCGGGCCGCTCTGGCCATCATAAACGAGATGGATGCCTTTCCTGTGGTCGGAGAACCGGCAATCCTCAATGTAACGGATAATACCAACAAGGCTGGATTCGACATCGGCGCCGAAGAGTTGCACGATCTCGTCGACCTGCTCGTCCCGGATGACATCGCGTGAGTGCATGACTTCCATGTCATGGTAAAGATGCTCGATGACCATGTCGGAGAGGGCGAGTTGCGGGCGCAGCAGCAGCGTCAAGCCCAGGACCATGGTTGCGATCAGGCTTGCCAGCGCGGCGAGTTTCTTTTTCCAGCGTGCCAGGAAAGAGGGCCTGCGATTGGCAGCGAGTATGCGCTCTTGCAACCCTTCCGGGGCGGGGACGTTGATTGCGTCCGAGAGTTTTTCATCGAAACCCGCACAGTCCGCCTGCAGTCGGCGGTAGTCGGCGTTGTCGAGCGCAGCCTGGAATGCGGGATCCGGGTCGCCAGGATTGATGATGCAGCGTTTTCTGAATTCTATTTCGTTCATGGTTACAACCTCGCCATCGCGGATTCGGCCGTTTCAGTCAATGCGGCCTTCACTTTCTGCTTTGCCCTGAAGATGCGCGTCATGACCGCGTTCTCTGTCAATTCGAGCGCCTCGGCGATCTCGCGGCAGCTGAAGCCGTGGATCACCTGCATGATCAGGGGCTCCCTGTACTCCTGCTCAAGCTCCAGCATCGCCTTGCGCAGGATACGGCGCTCGGTCTGTTCCTCGGGCTCGAGGCCGGTGTCGGCGCTCATCGACCAGGCGTGGTCCTCGATGTCCACGAGATCCGGCTGGATGCGCTGGAAACGCCGCGCGTTTTCGTTGCGGACGATTGTCATGATCCAGGCCTTCTCCTTGTTGCCGTCCTTGAGCTGGTGCAGGTTCTTCCAGGCACGGGTGAAAGCTTCCTGGACCAGGTCCTCGGCGATCTCCCTGTTGCCGCAGAGCCACACGGCGTAGCGGAACATATCCGTCGAGTAGCGCTGCACGAGCTGTTCGAATCGTTGTTGTTTACCCATCATCTTCTGTCGGTGGCGGCCGTTTTGCAGTCTTGTGAATTATGAGACACGCGGGCAGTGGAAAATCTTGCAGCCTGAGGGGAAAAACCCCGATGCATCCCCATCTTGCCGCGGTGTGAGGTAACTGCGCCGTTAACTCAGGAGGCTTTTCCCCCGAGCCGTGCGAGCAGCGCGTCGCGCACGTGGTTCATGTCTTGCTGGATCTCGGAAAAATACCATTCGACAGCCGTGCGCAGTGTCGGCAGCTGGCGACGTTGCAACAGCACGGGCCCGGATTCCTCACTCGCCAGTGTAATCTGTTCCACGAGCTGGATCAGGGCGGCGCGTGTTGCCTGGGAACACTCCGAACCGTTCCGGGGGTAGGCCGTATTGACATAGACACGCAGCACCTGGCCGAGCGTCTTGCCGGCGCCCTGGCCCGTGTCGAACTCCAGGCCGCGCTTCAAGGCTCGTCAGCTCTGGCCGAAAACCGGGATTGCCGCACCGGTCACGCAGCGGCTGGCATCGGAGCAGAGGAAGAGGATGACATCGGCCAGCGCTTTTGTCGGTACCCACTTGTCGTGATCGGCATCCGGCATCTCCTTGCGGTTGGGAGGCGTATCGATCGTGCCCGGCAAGATGCAGTTCACGTTAATGTTGTCGAACTTGTGCTCGGCGGCCAGCGACTCGGTCAGCGTGATCACGGCAGCCTTGGATGCACAGTAGGCGCCCATCCCGGCCTTGCCTTCGCGGGCGGCGCGTGCCGAGATGTTCACGATGCGGCCTCCGCCGTTTTTGAGCATGACCGGTATCACGGCACGGGAGGTATGGAAGATGGAACGCAGGTTGAGGTCCATCATGAAATCCCAGTCCTTGTCCGAAGTCTCGTGGACCTTTGGCCCCATGGTGAAACCGCCCGCGATATTGGCAATCATGTCGATGGTGCCGTATTTTGCGACCACCGCTTCGGCCATGGCATCCACCGAGGACTGTTCGAGCAGGTTGGTCTCGATCACCAATGACTCGACACCGTCTGGCAGCTGCTTCTGCACCTCTTCGAGGCGTTCCCTGTTGATATCGACGAGCACGACGGTCGCGCCCTGTGTGGCGAAGGTGGCCGCCGTGGTGCTGCCGAGGCTGCCTGCGGCGCCTGTGATGATGACGATCCTGTTTTCGAGTTCCTGCATGCTATTGTCCTGTTGACTGTTTATATTGAGTGTAAACAGCGGTGCGGGTAATTCAAACCGTGCGCTTGTGGTGAAATCGATCCTGCCATGATGGCTGATGCTTCACCTTGTCAGCCTTGATAAACTAGCCGCACTATCTCTTCCGGAGTCGATAGCTTGCCAAAGATGCTGCACGCCATCTCCTGCCATGCAGGTGCGGACAGGTTGCCTGGCAGTTTCTCTTCCCTTGCCGATACGGGGCAGCGATGCAGGAACTGCTGATCCTGTTGCTGCCTGTTGCAGCTGCCTCCGGCTGGTGGGCTGCCAGGAGGTCCATGCTCAAGGAGAAAGAGCGCCTCGCCGCTTCCGAGATGGATTCCGACTATTTCCGCGGCCTCAACTACCTCATCAACGAGCAACCCGACAAGGCCATCGATGTCTTCGTCCGCATGCTCGAGGTCAATAGCGAGACCGTGGAGATGCACCTGGCACTCGGCGGTCTCTTCCGGCGTCGCGGCGAGGTCGACCGCGCGATTCGCATTCACCAGAACCTCATCGCCCGCCAGACACTCTCTGCCGAACAGCGCGCACAGGCCCTGCTGGCGCTCGCGAGCGACTACATGAGCGCAGGTCTGCTGGACCGGGCCGAGGGGCTGTACGAGGAACTCGTCGAGAACCGCAAGCAGCTGAAACCTGCCCTGACGAATCTCAAGCTCATCTACCAACATGAGAAAGACTGGTCCAAGTCCCTTGATGTCAGCCGGCGTCTTGAAAAGCTCGGGGACACGGAACAGGGCAGGGACCAGGCCCACTTTCTCTGCGAACTTGCCGAGGCGGCACTTGTCGAGGGTCACATTGACGAGGCGGACAAACTGCTGCGACAGGCACTGAAGGCTGATCCGCAGTCCTTCAGGCCGCTGCTGATCCAGGCGCGTATCGCTACGGAGCAGGGCAGGCTTGACGATGCTATTGCGCTCTACAAGAAGATCGCTGACGAGCACCCGGCCTTCATCGGCGAGGTTCTCGAACCCATGCACGCGATTTTCATCCGGAGCGACCGGCAGGAGGACTGGTTCGACTGGCTGCGCGAGACTTATGCACGCAAGAAGAACCTCGGCGTGCTGCTGCAAATGACCTCCGAGATCGCCGAGCGAGAGGGTTTTGCCACGGCCACCGACTATCTCACCAGCGAGCTGTCCGATGCGCCGCGCCTTGCAGGGGTGCACCGCCTGATCCGCATGCGCATGGCCCAGAAAGGGGAGCAGCGCAGCGAGTTTCTCGAACTCATCGAGCAGCTGCTCCAGCGCCTGCTGAAAGAGCAGTCGGCCTACCAGTGCCACCGCTGCGGTTTCACCACGCGCACGCTGCACTGGCAGTGTCCCGGCTGCCGTTCCTGGGGCAGCATGTTGCCGCGTGAAAGCAGCAACAGGACATCGTAGAATTCCCGGCCAGTATCGATAGCCAATCAAGGAGCCATATCGCATGAAATCCCCGATTATCGTCGCCCTCGACTATCCCGAACTCGACATGGCGACAGGTATGCTCGATCGCCTCGATCCGGACATGACGCGCGTCAAGGTCGGCAAGGAGATGTTCACACGCTTCGGACCCGCGATGGTCGAGGCCTGCATGCAGCGCGGCTTCGAGGTCTTCCTCGATCTCAAGTTCCATGACATTCCGAACACCGTGGCAGGCGCCTGTCGCTCGGCAGCGGACCTGGGCGTCTGGATGATGAATGTCCATGCCAGTGGCGGGCGGCGCATGATGGAGGCGGCTGCCGGGGCGATCAAGGCTTCCGGATCATCGGCGAAACTGATCGCCGTGACCATTCTCACGAGCCTGAGCCAGGAAGAGATCGCCGAGATCGGCTATTCCGGCACGCCCGAGGACAACGTCAGCAGGCTCGCGCGTCTCGCGAAGGAGAGCGGTCTGGATGGCATCGTCTGCTCGCCGCGTGAAGCGGAGCGTATCCGCGGTGAACTCGGGCCAGACTTCGAGCTTGTTACGCCCGGCGTGCGCCCGGCCGGCAGTGATACGGGCGACCAGCGGCGTGTCATGACGCCGCGTGATGCGCTCGATGCCGGCGCCACCTACCTTGTCATCGGCCGCCCGATCACGGGCGCGCCCGATCCGCAGAAAGCCCTCGAGGAAATCCTCGCCTCCATCGGCTGACCGGGCCGCAAATACCACACCCGGGGTCTTGAAAACCGGGTGCGGCGACCCCATTTCACAGCGCTGATCCGTTTTTGAATCCAACCACCTGCATAAATCAGGAGTCCAACAGATATGTCTGTCGTAGCTCACAAGGAAACCCAGGCGTTCCAGACCGAGGTTTCCCGCGTTCTCGATCTCGTTATTCGCTCGCTCTATTCCAACAAGGAGATTTTCCTGCGCGAACTCATCTCCAACGCCTCCGATGCGGCTGAGAAGCTGCGTTTCGAGGCACTCTCCAACGAGGGCCTCTACGAGGACCAGAGCGAGCTGGCCATCCGGCTCACGGTTGATAGTGAGAAGGGCACCCTGACGATCTCCGACAACGGTATCGGCATGAACCGCGACGAGGTCGTCAGTAACATCGGCACCATTGCGCGCTCCGGCACGAAGGCCTTCATCGAGTCCATGTCAGGCGACAAGGCACAGGACAGCCAGCTCATCGGCCAGTTCGGCGTCGGCTTCTACTCAGCATTTATTGTTGCCGACCGCGTCACCATCGAGACGCGCAAGGCCGGTACGGTCGCCGACGAGGGCGTGCGCTGGGAATCGGAAGGGACGGACTCCTACAGCATCGAGAACATCAGCAAGGAATCCCGCGGCACCGACATCACGCTACACCTGCGCGACGACGAGAAAGAGTTTCTCGACGAATGGCGCCTGCGCTCCATCATCAACAAGTTCTCTGATCACATCTCCATTCCGGTCATGATGCTCAAGCAGAGCATGGACGAAGAGGATGAGAAAGAAGAGGAGAAGGGCGAGGAGTGGGAACAGGTTAACACCGGGACCGCACTCTGGATGCGTGCAAAGAGCGAGGTCAGCGACGAGGAGTACCGCGAGTTCTACAAGCACATTGCGCATGACTTCGATGATCCGCTCGATTGGATCCACAACCGCGTCGAGGGTACCAACGAGTACACCTCGCTGCTCTACGTGCCGAAGCGTGCACCCTTCGATCTCTGGGACCCGAACCAGAAGCACGGCGTCAAGCTCTACGTGAAGCGCGTCTTCATCATGGACGAGGCCGACAAGCTCATGCCGCGCTACCTGCGCTTCATCAAGGGCATCGTGGATGCCGACGACCTGCCGCTGAACGTCTCGCGCGAGATCCTGCAGCACAACCGCAAGATCGATGCCATCCGCACGGCCAACATCAAGCGCATCCTCGGCCTGCTCGAGAAGATGAGCAAGAGGGAAGAGGAGTACCAGGAGTTCTGGAACACCTTTGGCCGGGTACTCAAGGAGGGTCCCGCAGAGGATCACGACAACGCCGAGCGCATTGCAGGCCTGTTGCGCTTCGTCACGACGAAGTCCGAGGGTGACACCCAGAGTGTCAGCCTCGACCAGTACCTCGAGCGCATGCCCGAAAAGCAGGAGAAGATCTACTACATCACGGCGGATTCACTCTCGGCGGCACGCTTCAGTCCGCATCTCGAGGTCTTCAAAAAGAACGACATCGAGGTGCTGCTGCTGACCGACCATGTCGACGAGTGGCTGGTTTCACACCTGCACGAGTTCAAGGGCAAGAAACTGCAGTCCGTCGCGAAAGGGGAGCTTGACGACGCACTCATCAAGGATGAGGAGAAAGCCGAAGAGAAAGAAGAGCAGGCGAAGGAGCACGAGGGATTCCTCGAGCGCATCCAGTCATCGCTGGGCGACAGGAGCAAGGAGGTACGTGTCTCGAAGCGCCTGACAGAATCGCCGGCCTGTCTCGTGGTCGAGGACTACGATATGAGCCAGAACCTTGCGCGCGTGCTGAAGCAGATGGGGCAGGATGCACCCATGCCGACACCGATTCTCGAGATCAACCTCGACCATCCGGTCGTCAAAAAGCTCGAGCAGACGGAGGAGCAGGAGCAGTTCGACGACCTCGCCAGCGTGCTGTTCGACCAGGCGCTGCTCGCCGAGGGGGGCAAGCTTGACGATCCGGCTGCCTTTGTCCACCGTCTGAACAGCCTCTTGTCCGGTCTATAAGCCGCACTGCACAGGGATGTGCGGTTTTTCGTGAATTTATTGCACAGGGAGAGTTGAATCTGGAAGGGAGAATCCGTATAGTACGCACAACATTGATGCGGGGTGGAGCAGTCTGGCAG
Source organism: Gammaproteobacteria bacterium (assembly GCA_037385685.1). Classification (GTDB taxonomy): domain Bacteria; phylum Pseudomonadota; class Gammaproteobacteria; order Chromatiales; family Chromatiaceae; genus Sva-25. Next base: position 94 of record JARRMW010000015.1, on the reverse strand, counting down.
CTCGTCGGGCTCATAACCCGAAGGTCGTAGGTTCAAATCCTGCCCCCGCTACCAATTCGACAACCCCGGCACATGCTCCTGCCGGGGTTTTTTA